>DAONAJ010000009.1:0-74768 GCA_035400945.1 Spirochaetota bacterium | reverse complement strand
TATACCTTCTCCACCCTGCAGGGGATATACCGGTGGAAGGGCGTTCCGGCGAAGCGGTCCCTGTGGGAGCTGCTTGAGAGCCTGTTGGCGTTGGCGCCGTAGACCTTGCCCCGGTGCTCCAGGCCGAAACCATGGGGGATCATCACGTATCTTTTGCAGGTGCGGTCCGTCACTTCAAGTTCTATCTCCACCGATCCCGCTTCAGTTGAGACCCGTACCATGTCCCCGTCCTTCAGGCCGAGCTGCTCCGCGTCCGCCGGGTTCATGATGCAGGTGCAGGCGCGCTTGCCTTCATTCCACGCCGGGTCCCGCATGATGGTGTTGGCGTTATAGGCCATGTGCCTGCCGGACGAGAGGATGAAGGGAAACTGCGCGTCATGTTCAAGCTCCCTGCGCTCACGCTCTGTATCTATCTCCGAAAGCCAATCCTTCATCTCGGGGGCATGGACGTTGATCCTCTTGTCTTCGGTGCTCAGGTCGGAGAAATTGTCCTCCGGGTCTGATTTGCCGATCCAGAGCCCCTCGGGGTGGTCCATAATCGCCTTGAATATCTCCTCGCCCATGAGGGGTCCCTTGGCGAAACCGGCCCGCACCGCGCATTTCTTGAAACTCCCGGGGGCCACCATGAGCATGGCCCATAGATTGGCGAGGTTCCCCGATCCCATCTCTTTACCGAGGGTTTTCGCCACGATAAACGGCATGGCCTTGAGGGCGGCGGGATTGGCCCTGGCAAAATTCATCAGCTCCAAGCCGAACTTCAGCCGGTTTTCCTTCGCCGCCGCGTACAGGGCCTCCGGTATCTCCGGTATGAATCCCATCTTCTCGGCGATGCGTAGGTGTATTTCGCCGAGCTCGAGGCATTCGCCTTCGGGTTCCACCACGGGCCGCCTCATCTGGAAGTATATCTCCGGCCATGTCCAGGTGAAGAAGGTGGCGTCCCAGGACTCGTACCCGGTCCTTGCCGGGAGAACGTAATGGGCGAGCTTCGCCGTTTCCGTCATGGCCACTTCGCATACGACCAGGAGCTCAAGTTGCGAGAAGGCCTTCTCGTAGGCGGCCGTGTCCGCGAAGGAGCGGAGGGGGTTGCACTGGGTGCACATGACGGCGCGCAGCCGGTCGGGCCTGCCGCTCATGATCTCCTCCGGCATCACGTTCGGGGGAAAAACCGCGGCAAGGGCGGGATAACCTGTTTCGACCGTGCGCCAGGTCTTCTCGTCGCGTTCGTCGCTGTGGCCCACGATGGGCATGATCATTCCGGGAATGACATTGCCCCCGGGGACGCACAGGTTGCCGGTGATGGCGAGCAGCACTATTCCAAGATAGAGGGTGAGGGTGCTGTGCCGGTTCATGTACACGCCCAGGTCCGGGTGGCAGCAGGCTTTCCGCAGCCTCATCTGCCGGCAGACTTCCTTCACCTGTTCGTAATCAAGGCCGCAGAATTCAACTGCGGCCTTGGCGTCAAACCCGGCAAACCAATCTTTGATCTCATTATAACCGGAGACATGGTCCCTGATATATTTCTCGTCAGTCCACCCCTCGTTGATAACGATGGCGATCATTGCCTTGGTGAGGAGGGCGTCGGTCCCCGGCTTTATGGCGAGATGTATGTCGGCTATCTCGGCGGTTTCGCTTTTTCTCGGATCGATGATCACGAGGAGCTTGTCGGGATCCTTCGCGAACTCGCGGAGGAACAGGGGCGCGCGCGGCATCTGGTGGCTTACCATGCCGTTCCAGCCGATGCCGATGAGCATGTCGCAGTTGTGCTCGTCCGGAATGGCGAATTTGTACTGTTTGCCCGTTGCCCGGCCGTAGGCCCAGAAGAGGCCGGTCAGCTCCTGGCCGAGGGCGTTGTAGTGATATCTCGAGCCTATGGCCTTCATCAGGGTCACGCCGGACGCTGCCTCGAAGTGACAGCCCTGCCCGCCGCCGCCCATGTAGGCATAAGAGCGGGGGCCGTTCTTACCGACAATATCCTTCAGTTTCGCGGCTATCTCATCAATGGCCTGGTCCCAGGAGATGCGCTCAAAACCCTTGTCCGTCCGCTTCAGGGGGTATTTCAGCCGGTCCTCATGGTGCTGGTGGTGGGCGATCTTCATCCCCTTGCGGCAGACGTATCCCTTGCTCCGGGGGTTGTCCCTGTCGCCCTTCACCTTCACAATCCGGTTGTTTTCAACCTCGACCTCGAGCCCGCAGTTCTGCGCGCAGAGAACACAGCCGGTTTTTTTCCATTCGCCCATGGTACACCTCGCTAAACTGATTTTCTGGCGCCGGAGTAACGCCTTTTTGATTTCGGAGCGTTGATAAATTCGTTTTCCATCTCCATGAGCCACTTGAGCCTCGTCTCCAGGCTCATGATGCAGTACCGGACGATCATCAGGTGCAGGTTGTCGAAATCCCGGCTCTTCATGTCGTCGTAGGCGTCCTGGAAATCCCTGATGGACGATTCTGTTTCGCTGATCTGGACCCGGACCTTGTCCGCGGTCGCGGCAGCGTCCAGGAAGCGGAAGTACATGCACTTGTTCAGGAACTCGTCCTTGCGGATCATCTCGTACCGGAAGGCCCGCTCCTCGCCCTCAGCGCCGGTAAGCCAGGAGATGAATTCCTCTCTTCCGGCCTCGGTGATATGGTAGTTGTGGCGGTTGGGTCCCGTTTCGCGGAATTCGATCTCTTTTCGGATCAGGCCCTCGTCAGTCATTTTCTTGAGTAACGGATAGAGCTGCCCGTCGTTTATGCCGAACTCCTCCATCACCCTTACCGTGCTTTCAGATTTCAGGCTGTATCCGTGCGCCGGGCCGCTCATCAGGGCCCCCAGTATCATGTGCTTGGTGGACATGTCTATATCCTATGTATATTAATAGTAAGGTATATCAAATATATACTTTTTCTGTCAAGCCGGATTTTTCTACGGCAGGGAGCTGAGCACTGGAAAAATAATTAATGACAGGGAGGCGGTCGCGGGGGGATATTCGCACGTCATGAAAAAGCTGAAACGAATCATTATGATAGCTGCCGCCATGGGTATTCTTTTCCAGGCCGCCTGTATCGCCATTTATCTCCATGTCCATTCGGTGGCGGACCGGTATATCGTAAGCGATATGGGGAACATTCCCCCGGCCTACACCTGCCTGGTTCTGGGGGCCGCCGTGTACGAGGACGGCCGGGTCTCGGACGTGCTCTATGACCGGATGATGAAGGCCCTGGAGTTCTACCGGGCCGGAAAGGTAAAGAAATTCCTGCTGAGCGGCGACCACAGCACCTTTCACTACAACGAGGTGAGGCAGATGAGGGACTTCATGCTGCGCAGGGGCGTGCCGCGGGAGGCGCTCTTCCTGGACCACGCGGGGGTGAACACGTACAGTTCCATGGTGCGGGCGCGGAAGGTCTTTCGCGCCGACGACTGCATCGTCGTGACCCAGCGCTTCCATCTCCCCCGCGCCCTCTACATCGCGCGCAAGGCCGGGCTCCGGGCCTGGGGATTTCCCGCGGACCGGCGGCGCTACCTCTACCGTCACCGCTACGCGGTTCGTGAATACTTCGCCTGCGTGAAGGCCTTCATCGATTTCCTGGTTGACCGCAAGCCGCGCTTCCTGGGCAGGGCAATACCCGTAACCGGAAGCAGCGCTCCGAGCTGGGATGTCCGGTGAACCTGCCGCGCATCAGTCGCTGAAGAGGTCCAGGAACTTCGTCCCGGCGCTGATTCGGTTAAATTTTCTTTGCCACCATAATGTTGGACTGTCCCGGCCCGAAGAGAATGCCGTAGCCGAAATTGAAGGGAAGGGGCGGCACGCCGGCGCCATACTGCTCCTTCAGGTCCGGCTGCGACACGGGCATGCAGTATTTCAGCGCCATGGCGGGACGGTATTTCCCGTACAGGGAGACCTTCCAGCCCCGGGTGAAGAAGCGGTAGGGTATGCCGGAATCGTCCTGGACCATGATGATGCTCCGCTTCAGAATGAAGTCGCGGACGCCGTCGAAGGGACGGTGGTGCAGCAGGTAGACCGCTGACTTCATCATGGTCTTCATGCCGTTCAGGCGGCCCAGGTATTTCCCCTCCGGCGTTGACGGGTCCACTGAGCGCGGTCCTATCTTCATTGAGAGATACACCAGTTCACGGGAGCTTCCGTCCCTCCCGGTGAAGAAGATGCGGATCCCGTATATCTTTCCCTTTTCCTTTGCCGCGGGACTTCCGGGTAATGACACGAGGTCCCCGGAATCGCCGATGAAAACGTTATCAACGCTTTTTATACCGAGGCCCATGCGGGCCATGAAGATCAGGAGCGCCGGGACCGTGCCCGGAAGGAGCCGGTTGGTCATCTCCTGGGACATGACCTTTGACTGGAAGTAGTTGTTGACCCCGTACAGGTAGATGCTTCTCTCGACCGGCACCAGGCCGTCAATGAGCCTGCGGGACTGGTGGTCTTTCAGCACCGATGCGTCGCCCTCGGGCTCCATGGCTATCATGAGATAGCGGCGCGAGCCGGGGAAGATGGTATGGAGGTTTATGAAGTCGGCGCCGCTCAGGGGATAAAAGGCGGTGGCCCTGCTGCCTGACGAGGGCACGTTCCTGTCGCGCCACGGCTCAATGATGTCAATGGTTGATTTCTGGATCTTGTCCCAGAGCCCGTCCATGAAACGCCGGTGTTCGCTGTACCGGGGCTCCTTCGTTTTTTCCCAGAGGACGCTTTTTTCCCGGACTTCCATGCCGGCAAGGTAGCGGGCAACGTCGTTCCAGTAGGGATCGACGGCGACATCCCGGGGCTGCATCAGGCAGGTGAGGTTGACGCCTGCCGCCATGATGGGGAAGACCAGGATGCAGAATATAAGGATGCGGTTCGCGATATCGACGGGTTTTTTCCGGATGAGGCTTTTCCCGTACAGTCTCTTGTTCTGGTTCGTTTTCATGGAATGTCCCTGCGCAACGGTTTATATTTCTGGGTGCCAACTATATACAGGGCCGTACGGGTTTAAAGCATTTTTTTCGATTACGGGCGCCGGGTAAGAAAAAATGATATCACGGGAAATAGAGGTCCCTGACCAGAGACTGGGCGGGCCTGTTCGCGTTGACCGCCAGGGAGATGGGGCCGCCTTCGCGGTACAGCGCCTTCAGTTTTTTTGTGAAATTAAGGCTGGCGGTTTTGCTGTATTCTTTTCCTTCATAGTTGTAGGTGTATATGATATAGCCGCGGGACCCTTTTATGCGCACTACCTTGACGGAGCCGGTGACTTCAGCCCCGTTTTTAAATACGCCGAGGATGGACAGGATGCGGGCGGCAATCACGCCGGCGGCCAGAAGCGTGGTGCCCAGGGCCGATTTGAGGTAATAGGGCGCGTCCTTCCCGGTCAGGGGAGAAGAGTTCATGAACCCTTCCGGCAGAAAGGGATAAATGGCCGTACACAGGCAGAGGGCCCAGGTAACGGCCGTTATGATCAGGGCGATTTTGGATGGCTGGTCCGCTTTGATTATATCAATGATTTTCGGCTTCATTTTTTTCGCATCCTATGCTTGAATACATTTAACATGTCAGTATATTATAATTGCAACCATTTATTGGTCATGCCGGACCGCGGCCCGGCATGTTACGCGCGGGAAGGCCATGAATAAAGAAGGATATGTAAAAATATATTCGACCCTCAATATCGCCGAAGCGCACACGGTGAAGTTTCTCTTTGAAAACAACGGGATCGACGCGGTCATCGAGAACCAGGAGATGAATCCCTTCTTCGGGATTGTCGCGGCGAAGGACGCCGAGGCGCAGGTATGGGTCCCGGAGGAGAAGTCAAAGAAGGCCTCGGCGCTGCTGTCGGAATCTTCCGCTGTGGACCTGGATGCTATCAGCCTTTCCCGGTGCAAACATTGCGGGGAGATGGTATGCGACCGCTTCGATTACTGCTGGAACTGCATGGCCAGCATGAAGACCGGCAGGGTGGACCGGCTGCGGGAAGAGCCCATGCCTGATGAAGTGAAAGGGCAATCACGACTCCCGGCGCTCTATATGCTGTTTATTGTCATCGTTGCCCTCATGGTCATTGGTTTTATCGTCACCCGGATTTTTCATGCAGGATAGGGCGGTAACTATCATGGCGGTTGTTACTCTGATCCCGGCTTACCGATAACTATCGCCGTATAGCTGCTCTGACCCCGTAACCTGACCAGAAAGAACCGATAACTATCGGTGTCGGTATACTCTGGCTCCCGGATTTAATCCTGAGGGGGCTTACCGTTCCCTCAGTATGTGACACGACCTGCCGGGGTTCTTTTCGAAGTAATCCTGGTGATATTCCTCGGCGTCGTAGAATGTGCCCGCCGGCTTTATTTCAGTCACGGCCTTCTTGTTGAAGACGCCGGACCGGTCGAATTTCTCCTTGGATTTCTCCGCCGCCTTTTTCTGGGCCTCGTTGTGGTAAAATATGGCTGAGCGGTATTGCGTGCCGATGTCCGGCCCCTGGCGGTTAAGCTGGGTCGGGTCGTGGAGGCGCCAGAAGTAATCGAGGAGCTCCTCGTAGGTTATCACCGACGGATCGTATTCCACCAGGACCGCCTCGGCGTGGCCGGTCTCGCCGGACGATACGTCCCAGTAGCCGGGATGCTCGATGGTCCCCCCGGTATATCCGACCGTGGTTTTCACAACGCCCTTGACCTTTTTAAAAATATGTTCGACGCCCCAGAAGCATCCCGCGGCGAAGGTGGCCAGTTCGGTCTGTTTCCCGGAAGAAGCTTCTTTCTTGAAGAGCGTCGCGTACTCACCGTATCCTTCCTTCTCGAGGTTTTCCGCCGGGATAAACCTGAGGGCGGCGGAGTTCATGCAGTAGCGCAGCCCCGTGGGCGCCGGCCCGTCTTCGAAGACATGGCCCAGGTGCGAATCAGCCTTCCTGCTGCGCACCTCGGTCCGGACCATGAAATGGCTTGAGTCGATCTTGGCGACGATGTTCTCCTTTACCAGGGGCCTGGTAAAGCTCGGCCATCCGGTGCCGGAGTCGAATTTGTCCAGGGAGCTGAAGAGTGGCTCTCCGGAAACCACGTCAACGTATATGCCGGGGCGGTGGTTGTTCCAGTATTCATTATGGAACGGCGGCTCAGTGCCGCATTCCTGGGTCACCCGGTATTGTTCCTGGGTCAGTTTTTTTCTCAGTTCGCTTTTATCTTTTATATTCATGGCTGAATATCCCTCATTTCTACAGGTTGTGCAGAACGGCATTCCTGCCAGCACTGCTACTATTAAAGAAAGATGTATCAATCGGAGCATAAAGCCTCCATAATATTCTAAAATATTAAAATTCTGATAGTGTGTTGTTAAATTTTTATAAAAGATACAAAAATTCCCCGGCGTCTGGAAAAATAAAGAGAAGGACTGATAGTTATCGGTAAACAGCAGATTGGATCAGTATAGTATAAGGGAAGAGATAAGGGAAGAGAAGTGTCAGAGTAACCCCAACGTGTAAGCATTAAAATAATTAAAACTAAACATAACAATAATATTGTAGAGATAATTCCGATAGGTTATAGGTATTTTCTATATCTTTTATTCATCCTGACTCTGCCGGGAGTTCTTTACCGGTGTCAGAGTAAAAAAAGCTTGTAATAACAGCTCATAGCAGGTCAAATACATCCATTCCGTAAAAAAGTTCATGGTATGCCATCAGCCATCAGCCATATCGTCGCCGGCGCGTCCCTGGGATATTCCTTAAACGGCGGCAGGAGGGTGTTTTTCTTTATCCTGGCAGCTTTCATCTCCATACTGCCCGATCTGGACGTGCTTGCTTTCGGCTTTGGCATACCCTATGGAGACATTTTCGGTCACCGGGGTTTTTTTCATTCCCTGGTGTTTTCGGTAATCGTATCGCTGGCGCTGGTGCTGCTATGCTTCCGGGGCCGCGATTTTTCTGCGGCGGAGAGGGCCCGGATTTTTGTAATCCTCTTTATCATCGCTGCCTCCCATCCTGTCCTTGATGCCATGACGGGGGGCGGGCTGGGTATCGGGCTGTTTATCCCCTTCAGCAATGAAAGGATATTTTTACCCTGGAGGCCCATAGCTGTTTCTCCCATCGGGATCTGGGAATTTTTCAGCGAGTGGGGATTGCGCGTGATGAAGAGCGAACTCCGCTATGTGATTTTTCCATCTTTCATGATGGTGGTCCTTGCTTGCATTATACGATCAGCGCTCAGGCGCCATGTTCAGGAATAGGAGGAGGGTGGCCATGGATGGTCAGGGATTCGGACGCACGGCCGTAGCCGCTTTTGTGTCGAGCGGCATCACGTTTGCGATGGTCATAGCCCATGAAATGGTGCGGTATGGCACCGGCAGTCCCGTCATGGCAATCGACTGGGCCGCGAACGCGCTGATGGTGGCGACATCGATGTATATCCGCGCGCGCGTCAATGTGGACCAGTTCAGCCGGGCCGTTGCGGAAACCGTGCAGGGGGGAAGGCCGGTCAGCCCTATGCGATTCGTCAACGGCATGCCCGCCGCGCTGGCCGTCAGCTTCGCGGCGGCGGTCACGATCCGCTATCATTTCATTGCCGGCATGATACTCTATCTGGCCATGCAGTCGCTCCTGATCTACAGCTTCACGGGGATCCTCCCCTTGGGGTTCCGTGATGTCCTCGCCGGGTCGTCGAGGATATATTATGCCGTCGTAGCGGTGCTGTGGCTCCTGGTGCCGGCGGCAATGTTTTATCTGTTCATCCACAACGGGCTCCAGACCCTCGTGGTGGTCCCCTACATGCTTTTCCTGAGCGTGATGACGATGATGACCTATTTTGCCTTTGCGTCGGCGGAGCGGCCTTTCATGTTCAGGCTGGCGCCGGTCATTGCCTCAACGATGTTTGTTGTCTCGGACATCATGGTCGGCTATGACGCGTTCAGGAATCCCGCGGACAAATGCTATGCGGCCATATCCATGACCTATATCAGTGCCATGTTGCTGTTTAACCTGACTATCCTGTTCATGAAAACCGCTGAAGGCGAGGATGTGGTTTCATGAAATTCAGACGCAGGCTTCCCGTAATGCGTTTCGCTGTGATCATTGCATTGTTGTTCGGCTGTATGCCTGGGACGCTTACGTATGCTGAAAACGGCCGATCCCTGCGGAATGATGCCGGGAGCCTCGGCAGCGGGCAGGAAGAAGGCGGGTCCGGTTTCGGGGACAAGGCGCTCAGGGACGCGGAGGAGGAGAGGTCGTACCGAAGGGACAATGTCGTCATCACGGTGAAGAAGCTCTATGCGGAGGACCGGTACCACTGGAATTTTGAGATCACCGTTGAAAACCTGAATGACATCAAGAAAACCGTGGAAGGCAGAATCTGTCTTTATAACATGTACATTCAACCGCGCGAATGCGGTTCAGAAGAGTGCGGGGTGAACATGGCGGTCCAGCCGAAATCGGTCCAGGTTCAGAAATTCAGGTGCCGGGGCAAGATGGACATGAATTCCTGGACCTTCCTGATTGTAACAATTCATAATTATTAGCGTCCCCCTGCCGGGCCCTCAATGACGCCCGGCAGACGCAGGATATATCATTACGGAGGTGAGGATAGTGAAAAAGATTTTATTGTGTTCATGCTCGGTAATAGCGGCTTTGTTTTTTGTTGCGGTCGCTGGCCTTTCACAGGACCAGGACCAGGAAGTGGCCCCTAAGGGCGGGAAGGGAGTCTGCAGGGCGGATGTTGAAAAGTTCTGCAAGGGCGTCAGGCCCGGCGGCGGCCGCATATGGGCCTGCCTGAAAAGCAATGAAGCCAGTATCTCCCAGCCCTGCCGTGACCAGATGGCCCAGGCCCGGGAGAGGGGAAAGGAATTTCACCAGGCATGCAGGCCGGACGTGCAGAAGTTCTGCAAGGGAATCCCCCGCGGCAAAGGCAGGATCATATCATGCCTGAAGAGCCACGAAGCGGATCTCGGGGAGCCATGCAGAGCGTTTTTTAAGAAAAACTGATCGAGGGGCAGCAGTTGTTTAAGCCGTTGGCTTCAACGGCTTACATTTTCCAGTATAAATATTACAGAAATAGTGATATTTATTTGAAACTAATATTGTTTTTCTGATATCAGAGTAGTATATTAAAAAAACAAGTAACCATGGAGGTGGAAAATGAGAAAAGCATCAATTATTACAGCTATCATTATTTCATTGAGTCTTATTATAACAGGCGTTATTGTCGAAGCCAAGAAGACGGGAAAGGCACAGACGATTTGCCCGGTCATGGGTGATCCGATCAATAAGAAGTTTTTTGTCGATTACAAGGGGTATCGAGTTTATTTCTGCTGCTCTTCATGTCCCGAGGAGTTCAAGAAGAATCCGGAAAAGTACATGAAGAAGCTCCGTGATAGCGGTGTTGCCCCTGAGAAGGCGCCGGCGGCGGACAAGGGCGGAACGACTATAAAAGAGACCGGCGGCCAGACCAAACATAAGCATCATGGCGAATAATGTCGGCATGGAGCTGCTAAAGAAAACCGCATGAGGGCATAGAAGTCATGAGGTATCTTTTCGTCATGATCGTGTTGCTGATGGGGGCTGCGGCATTTAGCGATCCGGCGGTCCTTGTCGAATTGCAAAAAATTACGCTTGAAGAGAATCCGCGCATCAAGGCCATGAAGGCGGAAGCGCAAATGATGAAGAAACGGATCCCCCAGAGCGTCGCCCTGGAAGATCCCAAGCTGAAGCTGGGCATCAATAACCTGTCTGTTAAAAACCCTTCATTTACAAAAGAAGACATGACCACAAAGGAGATCGGCGTGTCCCAGATGATACCCCTGGGCCGGCTGCCCTACCAGAATAAAATCGCGCGCCAGGAATACGAAAAAGCCATGATAAAGCTCAAGGCAGAGAAAGTGGAAACGCTCCACATGCTCCGCATGAACTATTATGAGCTATTGTACACGGGGTCATCAATCGGGATCCTCGAGGATATCAAGAGGCAGATCAGGCTGGTAATAGACAGCGAGGTGGCGGCCACCAAGGCGGGAACGGGCAGCCTCGCCAATGTCATCAAGGCGAAAATTGAATATAACATGATCGACGAGGAGATCATCAACCTGAAGCAGAAACAGAGGGAGGTTCAACAGAACATATATTATCTTGCCGGTAACAGCGTGAAGATTCCCCCGGCCGCGTTATCGGAGCCGGATTTCAGGGAGATCGCGGCTGAGGCCGTCAGGAAGGAAGTTGCCGCGTCGAATCCTGAACTGAAGATGCTGGCCCTTGATGTCGAGATCAGCAAAAATGAGATCGCGCTGAAAAACTCGGAATATGCCCCGGAGCTGGAGCTCGGGCTGTCATACATGCAGCGCCAGGACGGGAAGAGGCAGAATTCCTTTGACACGATGCTCGGCATGGGCGGGCCGTCGGTGGTGTACAAATCGGAAAAGATGAAGCGCGACGACATGATATCGGCCATGGCGACCTTTTCCATACCCTTCTGGTTCTGGCAGAAAAACATTCCCATGGTGGACGAGATGAAGAAGAAAAACGAAACGGCCAGGAACCTGTACCGTGACGCGTTGAATAAAATGAATGCCCGCGCCGAAACCCTGGTGGGTCAGCTGTCCCGGTGGCGTGACCTGTACAAATTATATAATGAACGGCTCATACCTCAGACCGAACTGGTCCTTGAAACGAACCTGGCGCGGTACCGGACCAGCACGGTCGAGTTCATGCCTGTGGTGGACAGCGTGCGCATGCTGCTCCGATACCGGAAGGAGCGTATCATGGCCGTGAAGGAGTATTTGGCGTCCTATTCCGAACTGAATGCGATGATGGGCGTGGAGGTGCTGGAATGAAGCATAAATGGAAAATCATCGCCCTCGCCGTCGCGGTCATCATGACCGGCGGTTATTTCCTGGTAACCTATCTTCCCCTCGGTCATGAATCGCACCGGGAGGAACAAAAGCAGCTCTACACCTGCCCGATGCACCCGCAGATCGTCCAGGACAAGCCGGGAGATTGTCCCATCTGCGGCATGAAGCTGGTGCCCCTAAAAAAAGAAGAGAAGAAGGAAAAAAAGACGATGTACCGCTCGTCCATGAACCCGAACGAGGTGAGCGACAAACCCGGCAAGGATTCCATGGGCATGGACATGGTGCCTTTTGAAGCGGGCGGCGGGGAAGAAGATATCGCGACGCCGACGGGCCTTGCCCCTGTCAAAATTTCGAAAGAAAAAAGGGAAATGATAGGCCTTGCCTTTGAAGAAGCGAAAATAAGATCCATACGGAAGGAGATCCGCACCTCGGTGCGCATCGTGCCGGACGAGACCAGGCAGTTCAAGGTCATGACCAAGGTGAACGGCTGGGTCGAGAAATTATACGTGAACCAGACCGGGCAGTTCGTGAAAAAGGGAAGCCCGCTCCTGACCGTTTACAGCCCCGAGCTTCTTTCGGCGCAGCAGGAATACCTGTCGGCGATCAGGGCCGGGCAGAAATTCAGGGGCGGACAGGATGATGACATGTCCGGCACCATGGACGAGATTGGGAAGGCGGCGCGGGAGAGGCTGCGCCTTCTGGACGTCTCTGATTCCCAGATCGAGCGGATACGATCCACGGGCAGGGCAGAGCGCGCTATAACACTCCATTCGCCGTCGTCGGGATATGTGACCGAAAAGATGGTCCTCCAGGGACAGAAGATCATGATGAACGACGCCCTCATGGTGATCGTTGACCTTTCCCGGGTATGGGGCGAACTTGACATCCATGAATCCGATCTTCCCTATGTCAAAACCGGGATGCCGGTAGAGGTGACGCTCCCCTACTGGGAGGGAAAGACATTCAGGGGCAGGATCAGTTTTCTCAATCCCTTCATGGACCCGGAGACGCGGGTGCTGAAGGCGCGGGTTGAGATCCCGAACGTCGGCCTGGTTCTCAAGCCGAACATGTACGGCGACGCGAAGATGTCGTACAACGTCGGCAAGAAGCTGGCCGTTTCGGAACAGGCGGTCATGCGGACCGGCGTGCGCAATTATGTTTTTATCGCGGGGAAGGGCGACCTGATCGTCCCGTACGAGGTGAAGCTCGGCGCCAGGTCCAGCGACGGCTATTACGAAGTGGTTTCCGGGCTGAAGGGGGGCGACAGGGTGGTGACAGCGGCGAATTTCCTCGTCGACTCGGAGTCGTCGCTGAAGGCCGCGTTTAAAGAGGCGGCCGGCGTGCATAAGCAATAGGGTCGTTCAATGCCCTCACCGGCGCTTCGCGCACCCTCTCCCATTAAACCGGGAAAAAGGAGAGGGTTTAGCAGCAAAGTATTAATCTTTGCCCCCTCTCCTTTTTTCATTTATAAAAGGGAGAGGGGGTGAGGGTGAGGGCATAAGGTATTTAATATGATAAAAAAAATCATATCCTTCTCCGCCCATAACAAGATGCTGGTCATATTGATCATGTCCGCGATGATCGCCTATGCCGTGTACGCCATGTATAATATCCCCCTCGACGCCATACCTGATCTTTCCGATACCCAGGTCATCGTGTACACCAAGTGGGACCGGAGCCCCGACATCCTGGAAGATCAGGTCACCTATCCTATCATATCAGCTCTCCTCGGTGCGCCCCGCGTCAAGGCCATCCGAGGCTACAGCGATTTCGGTTTTTCCTATGTATATGTCATATTCACCGACGGCACGGACATCTACTGGGCCCGGAGCCGCGTTCTCGAGTATTTATCAAAGATCCAGGGTAACCTTCCGTCAGGGGCAAAACCCGAGCTGGGACCGGATGCAACCGGTGTCGGATGGGTGTTCCAGTATGTTCTGGTGGATAAATCCGGGAAGCATGACCTGGCGAGCCTGCGCTCATTCCAGGACTGGAACCTGCGTTACGCGATCCAGGCAGTGCCGGGGGTTTCCGAGGTTGCAAGCATCGGAGGCTTTGAGAAGCAATATCAGGTCATCGTGGACCCGAACCGGCTCCACGCGTACAATCTTTCTCTCATGAATATCATGGAGGCGGTCAAGCGCAACAACAACGAGGTCGGCGGCCGGCTCATCGAGTGGTCCGGCAGGGAATTCATGGTGCGCGCCAAGGGGTACGTGAAGAGCGAGGAGGATCTTCGCAAGACGGTGGTAAAGGCGAGCAAGGGGACGCCGGTGTTCCTGGAAGACGTCGCAACCATTACCCTTGGACCGCAGATCCGGCGCGGCCTGGCGGAGCTCAACGGCCTCGGCGACGTGGTGGGCGGCATCGTGGTCATGCGCCACGGGGAGAACGCCCTGAACGTCATTGAGCGGGTCAAGGCGAAGATCGATGACCTGAAGCCGTCGCTGCCGGAGGGGGTCCAGATACGGACAGTATATGACCGTTCCGACCTCATACGGCGGTCGATCGATAACCTGAAGGACGACCTGCTGCTGGAAATGTTCATCGTAAGCATGGTCATCCTTCTCTTCCTCTGGCACTTCCCCTCCGCCATGGTCCCGATCATCACCATCCCTATATCAGTGGGGCTGGCCTTTATCCCCATGTATTTTTTCGGCATATCGTCGAATATCATGAGCCTGGCCGGGATCGCCATTTCCATCGGCGTGCTGGTGGACGGGGCCATCGTCGAGGTGGAGAACGCGTACAAGAAGATTGAATTGTGGATAGAGGGCGGACGCAAGGGGGACTTCCACGAGGTCCGGCTGGAGGCCCTCATGGAAGTGGGGCCGTCGGTTTTCTTCTCGCTCCTGGTCATTGCCGTGGCGTTCCTTCCCGTGTTCACGCTGGTGGACCAGGAGGGGAGGCTCTTCACGCCCCTGGCCTGGACCAAGACCCTGACCATAGCTATCGCGTCCTTCCTGGCGGTGTCCCTTGACCCGGCGGTGCGCATGCTCTTCACCCGCCTGGAGCCGTTCCACCTGAAGCCGAAGTGGCTCGCCACGGCAATGACCGCCATGTTCGTGGGAAAGTATTACCCGGAGGAGCAGCACCCGGTCAGCAGGATTTTATTCAGGCTCTACGAGGGGCCGTGCCGGTGGGTCCTGGAACATCCGCGGAGGGTCATAGCCGGGGCCGCCGCCCTGGTGCTCATATCGATTCCGGTATATTTCAAACTCGGCTCTGAATTCATGCCGCCACTGAACGAGGGCACGGTGCTTTACATGCCGACGACCCTGCCGGGCATATCGGTGACCGAGGCGCGCAATCTTCTTATCATGCAGGACAAAATCCTGAAATCATTCCCCGAGGTGCACACGGTCTTCGGCAAGGCGGGCAGGGCGGAAACGTCGACCGACCCGGCGCCTTTTTCCATGATGGAAACGACCATCCATTTAAAGCCGCAGGGCGAATGGCGGGAAAAGCACAGATGGTATTCATCCTGGGCCCCGGCGCCGCTCAGGTGGCTCCTGCGCCGCATCTGGCCCGACAGGATCAGCTATGATGAGCTCATTGCATTAATGGACCAGAAGCTGCAGATCCCCGGCAACAGCAACGCCTGGACCATGCCGATCAAGGGAAGGATCGACATGCTCACCACGGGGGTGCGCACACCGGTCGGGATAAAAATATTCGGCTCAGACTTGAATGAAATACAGCGTATCGGCGGCGAGCTGGAAACGGTGCTGAAAAAGGTCAGGGGGACCAGGAGCGCATTCGCGGAGCGGGTCGGCGGCGGATTTTACGTGGACCTGACCCCGAAACGCGAGGCCCTTGCCCGATACGGATTGAACGTCGATGATTTCCAGGCCGTGGTCATGAGCGCAATCGGGGGCGAGGGCGTTTCAACGACCATAGAAGGCAGGGAGCGGTATTCGATCAACGTCCGGTATCCCCGTAGCCTCCGCACCCAGGTGGACGAGCTCGAACGCGTGTATGTGACCGCGATGAGCGGGGCCCAGGTGCCCATGAAGGAGGTGGCCGATATCAGCCTGACCTACGGACCGTCCATGATACGCGACGAGAACGGCAGACTGGCAGGATACGTGTACGTCGATATAGCGGACCGGGACGTGGGCTCGTATGTTGACGAGGCAAAAGAGGTGGTTAAGAAGCATGTGAAGATGCCGGTCGGATACACCCTCACCTGGAGCGGGCAGTACGAGAACATGCAGCGCGTCGCTGACCGCCTGAAGGCCGTGCTGCCGATAACAATCATGCTGATTTTCGTGCTCCTGTTCATGAACACGAAATCGGCCTTCAAGGCGACTGTGGTCATGCTCGCGGTCCCGTTCTCGGCCGTCGGCGCGGTGTGGCTCATGTTAGCGCTCGGGTATCACACGTCGATCGCGGCCTGGGTCGGTATGATCGCCCTCATGGGGCTGGACGCGGAGACCGGCGTGTTCATGCTCCTCTTCCTGGACCTGTCGCATGATGAAGCGAAAAGGAAAGGGATGCTGAACAATCTCGCGGACCTGAAGGAGGCCATCGTTCACGGCGCCGTGAAGCGCATCCGTCCCAAGATCATGACGGTCATGGCGTCCGCCATGGGCCTTATGCCGATCATGTGGTCCATGGGGACCGGCGCGGACGTGATGAAGCGGATCGCGGCCCCCATGGTGGGGGGACTGTTCACGTCCTTCATCATGGAACTGCTGGTATATCCGGCGATTTACCTGTTGTGGAAAAAGCGGGACATCGCCTGAACGGGAAGAAAAGTTCTTGTAAATACGGCCCCCCTGCAGCACTTCATGCCCAGGGAGATGATCAATGAAAAAGCACTATGTCATAACCGCCGCGGCCGTCATCCTGCCGCTGGCCCTGGGGTGGGGCTGCAGGAAAAAAGGCGAGGGAATGGAGGATTTTTCCGCCGCCCTGAACATGCAGTACGAATCGTACCAAATAATCAAGGACAACAGGGAGGACCCGGCCAGGGCCGGGAAGCTCTTTACGGAATACTATAAAAAGAACCGGGACGCCATGGCCGCAGCCTTCAAGCGCTATTACCGTAAATACGGCGATGGATCACGGCTCACGAAGGAGGAGACGGATTTCCTCGACAGCGAGATGCGTAAGGTGAATGCCCTCCTGTCGGACAGGGATATCCGGAAGGTGATGGACCACCCGGCCTTTATCGAAGAGGCCCGGGAGGGTTCCGTGATTCTGACCGAGGTCAGGGAAGGGGCGAAATAGCGGCCCCGTCCTG
The DNA here is from genome assembly GCA_035400945.1 of Spirochaetota bacterium. Lineage (GTDB taxonomy): Bacteria > Spirochaetota > UBA4802 > UBA4802 > UBA5550 > RBG-16-49-21. Next base: position 57,731 of record DAONAJ010000009.1, on the reverse strand, counting down.
CTCCGGGATACAGGCATGAAAAAATTCAGGTTTAAAAAAATCGATGCCTTTGCCAGGGGCTCGTCGACGGGCAACCCGGCGGGGTGCGTGTACCTTGACGGCGCCGGCGATATCACCGAGGAGGAGATGCAGACCATCGCGGCCCAGCTAAAGGGCTTCGTCAACGAGGTCGTCTATATCTTCCCTGAAGACGGCGGATTGTTCCTGCGCTATTTTTCCGCGGAGCGGGAGGTCGAGTTCTGCGGTCACGGGACCATCGCCGCCATGTATGACGCCGTCGCGGGCGACGAAAAGCTGCGGTTAAAAAAGAACCTCTCCATCCGCGTCGGGAATGAGCGTCTCGATGTGGTCAATGATATCGACGGCAGCGACGCGGTATACATAACGGCGCCGCTCCCCCTGATCAAGGACACCATCATCGATGCGGCTTCGGTGTCGGCTGCCCTGGAGATTGACGCGTCAGCCATCAGCGCCCGGCAGCCGATAACAATCGTCAACGCGGGCCTGAACACCCTCATCGTGCCGGTGCAAACGCTCGATGACTGCCTGACGATCAATCCCTGCCTGGAGGACCTGAAGATTTTCTGCCAGGACCATGGCCTTGATATCATCCTCGTCTTTTCCGCGGAAACCTCATCGGGGGAGCGCCGGTACCGGACGCGCGTCTTTGCCCCGCGGTACGGTTATCTCGAGGATCCGGCCACCGGCTCGGGGAATTCCGCCTTTGCCTGTTATCTGCTCCATGTCGGCAAGTGGGACGGCGAAGCCCTTGTCATCGAGCAGAACGGCGACCGCTCCAACCCGAATATCATCCGCCTCCGCACCGTGGTGAAGGACGGGATACGGCGCGTCCAGTTCGGCGGGGGCGCGGTAGTGAGGATCATCGGCGAGTATATTCTTTATTAGTCCCGATCATGCCCGATGGCATCCCGTCATATCCCCGGGGTAAATCCGCTGCAAATTCTGCTTGATTTTTTTCTTCGCTTGTAGAACAAATTTGGACAACAATCGATCTAAAACATGTACCGCAATCTGCTTCTCCGGTTGAGCGAACAGAAGCAGGACCCAAATTTTATACATGCAGGCGAAAATGTCATGAACAAGATATGCAGGATAGTTCTGGTCTCTCTTATTGTTCCGTCCGTGGTATATGTATCCGCCGTTTCAGCCGAGGAACAGAATAGATCCCCGCAGATAAGCAGGCCCGTGGCCGGGAACAACGAGTTTGCCGTTGATATCTACAGGAAAATGGCAGCGCCGGGTAAAAACCTTTTTATCTCACCCCTCAGCATGGTGACGGCCTTCTCGATGGTCTATGCGGGGGCCCGCGGCATTACCGGCCAGGAAATTGAAAAGGTCTTCCGTTTCAGGGCCACCGGCGAAGACATGGCGCGGGACTGGAGCGCGCTGATGGAAGACATGAAGGCGCGCGCGAAGGGGGGCAAATACCGCCTTGATTCGGCGAACCGCCTCTGGATCGGGAAGAACATCTCCCTCCTGGATTCCTTCACTGCGGTCATGAAAAAGTATTATAATGCCGGACTGAAGCAGCTTGACTTTGCCGGGGAACCGGAGGAATCGCGCGCGGCCATCAACAGGTGGGTCGCCAGGAATACCAATGACAAGATCACCGGCCTGGTGCCGGAAGGGGCGATTACAAAGGCGACGAACCTCGTGCTGACCAACGCGGTCTATTTCCTGGGAACCTGGGAGCGCCCCTTCGATGAGAAGGCCACCGCGAGGGCCGATTTTTTCGTCACCCCTGCCAGGAAAATCGAGGTCGACATGATGAAGAGTTTCGGCCATTTTAGCTATTTCGAGAACAATGACCTCCAGGCCGTATCGCTTCCCTATAAAAGTAAAGACAGCAGGGAGAACGGCCTCTCCATGATCGTCCTCCTGCCGAAGGGAAGGGCCGGCATCGCGGGCCTTGATAAGAAACTGACAATCGATAACTGGAAAAAATGGAATGCCGGCATGGCAAAGAACGAGGTCAGCGTTTTCCTCCCGCGCTTCGAGGTTACTTCCTTCGCGAGCCTGGCGGATATCCTCCGGCAGATGGGAATGAAAACGGCCTTTACGCCGCAGGCGGATTTTTCCGGCATGGCCCCCGGGGTAGCCATCAGCGAGGCCTTCCACAAGGCCTACGTGAAGGTGAACGAGAAGGGGACCGAGGCGGCCGCGGCCACGGCCGTCATCATGGTCAAGGCGAACGGCGGGAAGAAACACACCTTTCGGGCCGATCATCCCTTCATCTTCGCCATCTGCGATAACGGCACCGGCGCGATACTTTTCATCGGCCGCGTCGAAGACCCGGGGAAGTAGCAGCGTCTGATGGAACAGGTTCTGAAATACCAGCGGGGGTTCATCCAGCGGATCATTGACCTTTGTGGGCCGCGCCTTCCCGGTTCCGAGGAGGAAAAGCGCGCCGCCGCCATGATAGCCGACGAGTTCATGTCGGTGACGGGCAACGTCGCGGTTGAAGAGTTCAGCTACGCGGCGAAGGCCTGCATCGGCGCCATCCCGGCCTTCGGGGCCGGGCTCATGATAGCGGGCATCTTTTTCTTCTGGCTACCCCTGGTGACGCTGGTCATGACGGCGGCGCTTCTTCTCTTCGCCGTCCCGCAGATCATCCTGTACCGTGAATGGTTTGACGTTTTTTTCCCGAAATCGACTTCTCGAAACGTCTACAGCATTATTGATCCGCCCGGCGGATCCCGTTACGTGAAGGCGACCCTGGTATTTTCCGCCCACCTCGACTCATCGTGGCACTGCCCGCCCTTCGCGGCAAAAAACGTGCTGGCGAGATACAAGCTTAACTACGGCGCCCTGTCGTCTTTCCTGCTTCTTCTGCTGTCAATCGCCCGGTACCTCGGCACAGATTTCCTGGGAGTGGTCCCCTGGTCGATGTGGTGGACCATGGTGATCGTTCCGCTCCTCTACCCGGGTTTTTTCTTTTTATTCCGTTACCTGTTATACGATAAGGAAACGGCGTCGCCGGGGGCCATGGACGATCTTTCCGGGATCGCCACGACCCTGGGCCTGGCCAGGATATACCGGGCGCAGCGGAAAAAAAGACCGAGGAACATACGGCTTCTCTTGGTCGCCTTCGGCGCGGAGGAAGCCGGCCTCAGGGGATCCCGGGCCTTTATCAGGCGCCACCGTGACGATCTCCTTGCCGGCGACGTGTGGGTCCTCAACGTGGACGGCGTGGCGGACCGGAACGATTTCCTCTGCATGGAAGGCGAGGCCTGGCAGATGGTCCGCTATGACCGGGAATACGTGGACATGGTGGAGGGCGTCATGAAGGAGATGGGGCTCGGCTATCACCGGTGGACCATGGACGCCGGCGGCACGGACGCCGCTGAATTCGCCAAGGCGGGCATCGCCAGGGCCATCACGGTATCGGCCCAGGACAGGACGCCCGGTTCCAATTATCATACCCGGTACGACACCCTGGACCGCATGGACCCGGAGGCAATGAAATTGATGAACGAGCTGTGCATGCGCATCGTGTCGCAGATCGATGCGAAATCCGCGGGGAACCAGTGACCCGGCTGGGTATGTTTCAGCTTTACGGATCTTCAGTTTGTGATTAAGCGAATGTCTATAATCTGATTTTTTCTGTGATGTTAACAGAGTAACACCAGATGAGTTTCCATAATAGTATGTCACCTATAACTTCTCTGATAACGGTATAATTTCTAACAGTTTCCTGAAAAACTCCTTCCATGGAGTTTTTCAGGGACGGTTTTACGAAGTGAATTCGTAAAACCTCACATTTTTCTCGGCTAACGCCTCGAAAAATGGCGATACATCCATGTATCGCTTAGCAGTTTGCTGTTTTTCAGCAAACTGCTAAATTGATAGTTATCGCTCATATTCGTCTTTCATACTTCAGTTAAATATTTATCAACTGCATAGGCAAGGATAAGAGAAACTCACATCTTAAACAGCTTCCTTGGATCCAGAAAATATTCATAATCATCCATTAGAATACGCACATGAAAGGTGTGCCATTCCTCCGGTTCCCTCTCTTTCTGGTATTGAACCATTTTCCCTATGGGAGTTGTATTGGGAATATCATTCATAACCTTTTTAATGATAAGAATAATCATATTTGAACGTGATAGGCCTTTTAATTATGCAGTCCGTGATTTTTTTTAAAAGATTATCAACACGCACATGTAACGTGGTTTTCATGTTTACTCCGCTCCCGATCAGCTGTTTACAGGATATACGAACAGAGATTTCTGATTTTAAATTATTTCGTGGCGGCGATGCGGTTCCCCCCCTTGCTGCGGGCCCGGAACATGGCGTCTCGGGCGCTCTGGGCAAGGGCAGGGGCGTCCGATCCGTGGGCTGGACGCAGGGAGATGCCGATGCTTACGGTGATTTTAATGCCGGGGTCGCCGGTGACCTGCCCGATATCGATGCCGTGAAGCACGACGCCCAGGTCGCGGGCCATGGCGATGGCCTCCTCGCGGCCGGTGTCGAGGAGCACCACGGCGAACTCGTCGCCCTGGAAGCGGACGGCGGTGTCGGTGTCGCGAAGGACCGACTGGATGAAGATGGACATGAGGATGAGAATCTTGTCCCCCGCTTCATGGCCGAACCGGTCGTTGATATCCTTGAAGTTGTCCGGCTTTATGATGAGCAGCGCCAGTGGCCGATCGCTGCGGGGGCTGAGCTCATCGTATTCCTCCAGCAGGAAATACATGTTATAGAGGCCGGTGAGCTTGTCCACGAGCATCTGCTTCTTGAGGTCATGGACCCAGCGGGTCTTTTCGCTGATCATGCGCTGGGTTGTCCTGATGCGCTGCGTGATGATGGCAAGGAGCTTGTAGGTGATCCGTGCCGACATCTTCGGGTACTTCTGCAGAAACATCGGGAAGGTCATCCCCTCGCGGGGGAACAAGAGCAGGTCACTGTCCCTCATGGCGACAGCGGTTGCGTCCCTCGGCGTGTTGCCGATGAGGTCCCATTCCCCGAAGGATTCACCGGCTATGAACTGGGCGATATCGATATCATCATCGCCCCGGTGCCGCGTGATGAGCACTTCGCCCTCCTTGATGACAAAGAGCTCATTGCCCGGAGAGCCTTCCGTGAATATGAGCGATCCCTTGCGGTAGCGGACGATCTGGCTGTGGTAAGCCGCTATCTCCAGCTCCCGGCGCTCAAGGGTTGAAAAGATTTCTATCCTGCCGAGGAGATTGATTTTTTCATTTACATTCGGGTCTGTCATAACTGAATCCCATCAGCCGGTTATTTGCCTTTTCTCGTCATTCGGCCAAACATCCCGGGATAGGTTTTCCGCGATATGAAGCCCGGCCGGTAGGCGCGTACTTCCTCAATGGTGATGAAGGCGCCCGGCTCCAGTATGTTTACGATCTCCAGGTAGCGGGCCAGGTTCTTTTTCGGCACCAGGGAGTAGATGATGTACACCGGCCCTTTCAGTCCCATTCCCTCGCTTATGGTGACCCCGAAGCCTTCGCCGCGCAGCATGAGGGGCAGCGCCGATACCTCCTTTGTCGTTATGACCCGGATCGACTTGTAGCCGAAGGGGAGGCGCGATTCCAGGAGCATCCCCACGTAGTTTCCCGTGGCAAACCCCGCGGCGTACACCAGGTAGCTGTAAACGTTTTCCAGGTTCGCGAGGGCCTTGCTGATGGCGGTAATCCAGATAAGGACCTCGAAAAAACCGAAGATGGGTGCCACGTACCGGTATCCGCGGGAAATGAGGACGATCCTCACGGTCCCGATGGAAACGTCAACGATACGTGCGAAAAAAATGTACAGCATGGTTAATAGTTCGGCCTGTGACATGGTATAGTTCCATTGATATACGGAAAGACCTGTATGATTCTGCCTGTATCCCCCCACCCGGAGGATATCATGAGTATGGTATGGATTGTTTATTCCGGTTGTCAAAATAATTTTTGACCAAACAATTTTTTTCAATTGATATTACATTGATGTTGTTTATTATATGATAAACACATTCATTATCGCAATGCAATGGCCTGGCATCACCGCCGGGCCCTTGGCTCGGAACACGTCATGGTTTCATATAAAAACAGGTTTCCTTTTAAAATAGGCACCACTTCGTTTATCCTTCCGGTCAAGGAGGAAAGCGTGGTGGCCAACGTGGTGTATCTCAAGGACAGCTTTGACCTGGTCCAGCTTCTGTTCTTCGGCAGGGAATATCTGGACGAGGTGATGTCTCCGAAGATCATCAGGGACCTGAAGGCCATCAAGGACGAAAGCGGCCTCAGGTATACGGTGCACCTGCCCTCCGACCTGGAGCTGCTCAACCCGTCAGCGGCCGCGATGGATGAATCCATCGGCGTTATTGAAAAGATCATGGCTGAAACGGAAATACTTGATGTCGACGGGTACGTGCTTCATGTCGACAGGCTGGTAAAGGGGTCGCCCAGTGTTGACCTTGACCGGGAGCAATTCAATCTCTTTCACCGTGCCCTGGACGCTCTTTCCGTGAAGCTGGCAAACTCCGCCATGAATATATATATTGAAAACACCAACTATGACCTTACTTTTTTTGGAAGCCTCATTATGCGGAGCCGGTGCTCGGTATGCATGGACGCGGGCCATATAACGCTCCACGGCCATGACTACGGAAGGTTCATCGAGGTGTTCCAGCGGAAGATACGGCAGGTCCACCTCCACGGCGTCAGCGGCGGAAGGGACCATCAGGCGTTGACCGGTCTCGATGCTGTTTCATCGGGATTGTTCAACCATTTCCTGAAAGACTACACCGGCTCGGTCATTATCGAGGTCTACAATCTAAAAGACCTGGTAAAATCAGGGGAGTTTGTCGAGCGGTTCTGCAAGCAGGACTGAGGAGACGCGGTATGTCCGGGCGAAATAATTTCATCGGCGTATAACAGCTGATAATTTTTTTATCTTTTGATGAAAAATGTTGCCACATTTTTTTTAAATTTTTCTGGACATTAAAAACTCCGGTTATATGGTGTGCTTAATTACGTTATAGATCAAATACTATTATCATAATGCATTAAGGGGGTTTTCAATGAGGAAACTAACTGTTGTAATGCTTGCCGCATTATTCGCCGTCGGTATTTTCATCACGCCATCCGCTTCGCATGCCGTTGAGGCGAAGGTTGGCCTGTACATGATGGGCGACTGGTGGCAGCCGGCGTTTATCAAATTCGAGAGGGAATCCGCAGCCAAGCTTTTCGGCGATAACCTCAAGCATGACAGCGAGGGATCGTTCATGTTCGGTCCCATGTTCTGGGTCCAGCTGACCGGCGCATGGAGCCTGGGAGGACAGGTGCTCTTCGGCCTCAGCAGGAATGAATTCAAGTACTCATCAATAGCGGCTGACCTTAATCTGGCACGGGCCTTCCCGGGAGGTATTTTTTCCGCGTATTATGACGTGGGGGAATCCAAATGCCGCAGGTACGACACGGACCTCACCGCGGAGTGGGCCTTCCATAAGTATTTGAACCTCCTCATCGGCCTCAGGTTTAACTATGATGATGGTGAAGGAGATTCAATCCGCCTGGGTTTTGCGGGCCCATTGCTTGACATGAAAAAAGAAGAATACAGCGCCTGGTATTTCGGCCCCTCCATCGGCGTCGGGTTCCACTATGAATTCATCAAGGGCCTTACCCTGAGCACCGGCCTGTCGGCCATTATCCAGTTTGGCGAATACAACAATGAAAAGAAATATCTGTGGTCATTCCTTACGATGATTCCCTATGAGTATAAAGTAGGATATTTCTGCATCGGTCTTGACATGAACGTGAAGCTGGCCTATCTGATCCAGCCCGCGCACCTCGAAGTGTTTGTCGGCGGCCGGTACATGATGCTGCCCCATATCGCGGCAGGGGACGACAGTTCCGGGCTTGATATCAGCTATAAAGACGAATGGATCAACGGCGAGATCGAGCACTGGGGAGGCATCTTCTTCGGTGCAGCGTACAAGTTCTAGCAACAGCCCGGTATAACAAAGACATGACAAAACCGCCGCGGAAGCGGCGGTTTTGCTGTATAAGCCAGTTAGGTAGCGGGGAGGGGGGTCCGCATGAAAAAGAGCATCCTGATAGTTCTTGCTGTTGTGGCGGCCGCAGGACTGGCGGCCATGCCGGCAGAATCAAAGCCGAAGAAGCAGCAGAAGCCCAGGAATGTTAACATCGTTGCCGTGCCGAAGCCCAGACCGTCGGGGCTGAAAAATATCGAGGTAAAACTTGGCCTCGCCATGGTCTATGACTGGTGGATGCCGGCCAACTTGAGGCTGGAAAACGGCATGAAGGGAAATCTTTGGGCAAAGAAAGTGAGGACATCCTTCGGCGGGTCGTTTATGATGGGGCCCGAATTGTGGATCAGGGTCGGCCCCGCATGGAACATGGGATTATCCGCCCTGTTCGGTCTCTCGAAAGACAGGATCAAGCATACCACCCAGGCCCTCGATAATAATTTGCTCTATCTCACCATCCCGCAAACCATGGTGAGCGCTTTTATTGAAGACGGGACCTCCAGGACAAGAAGATATGAAACGGAAGCGTACGCGGCATATTCTTTTCATAAGTTTTTCAGCCTGCTTTTTGGCGCCCGGTTCAGGTACATCGACGGAAGCGCAAAATCCCAGAGGTTCTCAACCCTCTACTGGCCGGTAAGCCAGACGAAATTGGAATATAACGCCTGGTATGTGGGCCCCTCGGTGGGAATCGGTTTTTATTATAAAATAAAAGGTTTTTCCATAAAAGGAGGCGTGTCCGCCCTTATCCAGGGGGGCACCTATTATTGCAAAAACAGTTTTATCAGTCCCCTGTATGGATTGATTCCCTTTGCCTTCATCCCCGATGAATTCGCCGTTGCCTATCTTGCCCTGGGCGGGGCGGCGGACCTCCGGCTGGCCTATTTCATCGAGCGGATCCGCGTTGAGGTCTGGATCGGCGGTCGTTATGCTATCCTTCCCCATGTGTCATTGTACGACGCCGGGTCGGCCTACAACGGCAGCTACCAGAAGGGATGGATCACCGGGGAGCTCGAGCAGTACGGCGGCCTTAATTTCGGGGCGGCGTATAAGTTTTAATCAAGCGCAGGCGAGGTCACGTGACCTCGCCTGCGCTTGATCATATCCCCCTGTGATATTCCTGCAGAGACTTCACCTCGCTCTTCCCCTGCTTGATGGCCTGTATCCCCTTCACGGTCGCCAGGGCCGCTGCCATGGTCGTGAGATAGGGGAGCTTGTAATGGACCGCCGCCTTGCGGATGTAGGAATCGTCATACTCGCTCTGCCGCCCGCTCGGCGTATTGATGATGAGTTGAATCTCGTTGTTCTTTATTCGGTCGATGATATGGGGCCGCCCCTGGTATATCTTGAAGACAGTCTCTGTCACGATGCCTTTCTCCGCGAAATAACGGCTGCAGCCTTCCGTCGAAAGGACCTTGAAACCCAGCTCAATGAACTGCTTCGCCGCTTCCGCCGCCTGTTGCCGGTCGTTCTTGTTGACCGTGATGAGCACCGTTCCTGAAACCGGCAGCTTCATGTTGGCCGCCTCTTCGGCCTTGGAAAAGGCCAGGCCGAAGGAATCCGCCATTCCGAGGACTTCCCCGGTGGAGCGCATCTCGGGACCGAGGATCGGGTCGACCTCGGGGAACATATTGAAGGGGAAGACCGCCTCCTTGACACCGAAGTGCTTCACCTCTTTTCTCTGGATCTTCAGGTCCTTGAGCTTTTTGCCCAGCATCACCTGCGTCGCTATGCGGGCCATTGACACGTTGCAGACCTTGGAGACCAGGGGCACAGTGCGGGACGCCCGCGGGTTGGCTTCCAGGATGTAGACCGTGTCGCCCGCTATGGCGTACTGGATGTTCATGAGGCCGACGACCTTGAGCTCCAGGGCGATCTTCTTCGTGTATTCCTCGATAGTCGCGATATGCTCCTTCTTGATGGTGACCGGCGGTATGACGCAGGCGGAGTCGCCGGAGTGGATGCCGGCCAGCTCGATGTGCTCCATGACGGAGGGGACGATGACCTCGGCGCCGTCGCTTATGGCGTCGGCCTCGCACTCGACCGCGTTTTCGAGGAACTTGTCGATGAGGATCGGCCGCTCCGGCGAAACGTCAACCGCGGCGGCCATGTACTGCCTGAGCATATCTTCAAAATAGATGACCTGCATCGCCCGCCCGCCCAGGACGTAGCTGGGGCGCACCATCAGCGGGTAGCCGATCTGCCCCGCTATGGCAATGGCCTCCTCGACGGTGCTGGCCATGCCCGATTCCGGCTGCGGTATGCCGAGCTTCTTCATGACCTGGCGGAACCGGTCGCGGTCCTCGGTGAGGTCGATCGACTCGGGCGAAGTGCCGATGATGGGCACGCCGGCCTGCATGAGCTGGTTCGCGAGGTTGAGCGGCGTCTGGCCGCCGAACTGGACGATGACGCCGTCCGGTTTTTCCTTGCCGTAGATCGACAGCACGTCTTCGGCCGTCAGCGGCTCGAAGTAGAGCTTGTCCGAGGTGTCGTAGTCGGTGGACACGGTCTCGGGGTTGCAGTTGATCATGATCGACTCGAACCCCTCGTCCCGGATCGCGAAAGCGGCATGGACGCAGCAATAGTCGAACTCAATCCCCTGGCCGATGCGGTTGGGACCGCCGCCGAGGACCATGATTTTCTTTCTTTTCGAAACGGGGACCGTGTCTTTGCCGTTGTAGGTCGAGTAATAATAGGCCCGGTTCTCGACGCCGCTGACCGGCACCGCGTCCCAGCGCTCCACGACGCCCATGGCAGTGCGCTGGCTGCGGATATCATCCTCCTTCAAGTCAAGGATCTTCGCCAGGTATTTGTCGGAGAAGCCGTCCTGCTTAGCCTTCTTGAGCAGATCATCGGGCAGCTTCTTCCCCTTGTATTTCAGCATTTCCTCTTCAAGGTCGACCAGCTCCTTCATCTGCCGGATGAACCACGGCTTGATGCTGGTCCGCGCAAAGAGCTGGTCGATATCGGCCCCCTTGCGGAGCGCCTCGTACATGATGAACTGGCGCTCGCTGGTCGGCGTTGAAGCGAGGCGCATCAGCTCGTCGAGGGGGAGGGAATTGAAATTCTTGGCGAAGCCGAGGCCGTGGCGGCCGGTTTCCATCGACCTGATCGCCTTCAGAAAGGCCTCCTTGTAGGTCTTGCCGATGCTCATGGCCTCGCCCACGGCGCGCATCTGCGTGCCCAGCTCGTCCTTCACGCCCTCGAATTTCTCGAAGCCCCACCGGGCGAACTTGACGACAACGTAGTCGCCGGAGGGGGTGTATTTTTCCAGGGTGCCGTCGCGCCAGTAGGGGATCTCGTCAAGGGTGAGCCCTCCCGCGAGCATGGAGGACACCATGGCAATGGGGAACCCCGTGGCCTTGGACGCCAGGGCCGACGACCGGGAAGTGCGCGGGTTGATCTCGATAACGACTACGCGGCCCGTTTTCGGGTCATGGGCGAACTGTATGTTGGTGCCGCCGATGACCTGGATGGCCTCGACTATGGAATAGGAGTACTTCTGGAGCTTCTGCTGCAGCTCCGGGCTGATGGTGAGCATGGGGGCCGTGCAGTAGGAGTCCCCGGTATGGATGCCCATGGCGTCCACGTTCTCGATGAAGCAGACGGTGATCATCTGGTTCTTCGCGTCGCGGACCACTTCGAGCTCCAGCTCTTCCCAGCCCAGGACCGATTCCTCGACCAGTATCTGGTGCACGATGCTGGCCGCCAGGCCCCGCGCCGCCACGGTGCGCAGTTCCTCCACGTTGTAGACCATGCCGCCGCCGGTTCCTCCCATGGTGTAGGCCGGGCGTATTACCACGGGATAGCCGAGGTCATCGGCGATTTTTTCCGCCTCCTCTATTGAGAAGGCTGGATTGCTCCGCGGCATTTCTATGCCGAGGCGGTTCATGGTTTCCTTGAAAGCGATGCGGTCCTCGCCGCGTTCGATGGCGTCCGCTTCAACGCCGATTATCCTGACGCCGTATTTTTGCAACACGCCGCTCTTGTGCAGCTCCGACGAGAGGTTCAGGCCGGTCTGGCCGCCAAGGTTCGGGAGGAGGGCGTCTGGCCGTTCTTTTTCTATGATTTTCGTGATTGTTTCGGCGTTGAGGGGTTCAATGTAGGTTACGTCTGCCATGCCAGGGTCGGTCATGATGGTGGCGGGGTTCGAGTTGACCAGCACCACCTGGTATCCCAGCTTCCTCAGGGCCTTGCAGGCCTGGGTGCCGGAATAGTCGAACTCGCACGCCTGGCCGATGATGATGGGACCTGATCCGATAATAAGGACTTTCTTGATATCGTCGCGTTTTGGCATATTGAAACCTCGTTGAGTTAATAGGAATGGGTTGCTCTCTGAGGCTGTCCTGAATTACGCCCTCCCCGGAAGAGGGTTTTAGCGCGGCAGGCACCGGTAGGCGCCCTGTTTTTAAAATGTCCCCCTTCGGGGGATTTTGGGGAGTTGCCGGACAGCACCTATCGTAACCGTCCCCGCAGGGCATCCGCCTGCGGGAGGTCCCATGACTCTGGGCCGGATGGCCATGGAAATGGGATTGAGAAAAACGTTACAATCAGCCAATAAATTAAGTAACACTAAAAAACTTGGGGGATTATGTCAAGTATGGATTAATATTGTGATGAATTAATTTAACTATTTACCGGGTATAACGGACCCTGACCAGGTAGGTGAATGCCCAGGCATAATCCTTCGGTTTTTCCACCGGGTTTACCCAGCCGATAAGATGATAATCCCCCGGCTTTTGAAATATCGCGTGGATAACAACATCCTCCTCTTCCCTGATGACGCCGGGCCTGAAAAGGGGTTTTCCCGATAGATCGCGTACGCTTACCATGAGGACCAGGTCCCGGGGAACAGTGAATCGAAGCTCCAGTTCGCCGGAGCAGGATATGACGCAGGATTTATTTCCGTCCATCTGGCTGAGGCCGTTTTGGAAATAGCCATGGCGATAAAAGGGGAGCCTCTCAAAGTCCTTTTTCGTTATTTTATCAGGCATGAGCTGCCACCGGCGCAATTCCGGGAGGTTGGTATAGACGAATTCTGTCGGCGGCGTCAGGAAGTAATGCTCTCGGTATTCCCGAATATAGCGGCTGCCATTGAAGTGTCCCGCGCCGTAAGTACAGTCAAGGAGATACCATTTACCTTCTATTATGACAGCGTTCCAGGCATGGTTGTTGACCACCCTGTCGCCGGGGCTGTAGGCTGAGCCCCTGGTGTAGCCGGTGATCTCGATTGCTCTGACCCCCATCCGCCGCGCCAGCTCGACGAAGAGCTCCGAGTAGCCCTGGCAGGTGCCCTTCCGGTCGCGGAGGGTCTCCCGGGCGGAGTAGTTCTTCTTGTCGGTATCATAGGAGATCATGGCTGTTATCCACCGCCATGCCGCTCTGACCCTCCCCAGTTCATTGGGAGAAGATTGAACCAGATATAACGCCAGGGAGTCGATCGTTTCCATGGCTGATGGCGGCGCCTGGAGGGCGTACCGATCGATTTCAATGAAATTAACCGGGTCAAAGCGCTGGCTGCCCGCCCTGGCGTTTATGTTAAGGATAACCTGGTGCTGCTGGGCCATCAGGCATGCTGTCAGATGGATTGAACATATGGCAAGTACAAGTAGGGATGACCGGCGTTTCATGACATGAAAATGTGCTCAAAATAATAAACTGTCAAGAAAAATGGGGTGGTGTCAGAGTACAACTGATATGAGGATGCAATAAACCTATAGTAATCGGTATCAACAGGGTTTTCCCGGGGTCAGAGCAAAAGGCTTATCCCAATAATAATTGACATTATCAGGCTGAAAGACTACAATCCAAACATTACCCGGGAGCATAAAAAACCATGTCAGAATCCATTCATCGGTCCATTGTTATCATGCTGATAACGATTATGATATTCCCCGCCGGTTCCGGTGCAGCCGACTCTGAGAGTTCAACCTGGAAGAAAACCTTCGGCGGAAAGCAGATGGACTATGGCAGATCCATCTCCCGGACTTCCGATGGCGGATACGTCATGATCGGCGGAACCTGGTCCTTCGGGACCGGCGGCGATATCCTCCTGGTGAAGACCGATGGCGACGGCAACCGCCAATGGATGAAGAACTACGGCGGAAGGGATACCGATGCCGGCTTGTGCGTGATCCAGACTTCGGACGGAGGATACGCCTTGTGCGGATGGACCGATTCTTACCGGCCGGGGGCGAGCGGCTGCATCCTCATCAAGACCGACGCTTCGGGGAACCAGCAATGGCTCAAGACCTATTATGGCCCCCGTGAAAAGGAAAACTCGGCAAACTGCCTGATACAGACGGCGGATGGAGGTTATCTGCTCGCCGGCGATACCTCCGCGGGCGGGGTCCCGGGATATGACATCTGCCTTATCAGGGTCGATGACAGGGGAATTTTGAAATGGCGTAAGACCTACGGCTCGAAGTATCATGATGAGGCGTACTCCGTGGTTGCGGCATCCGACGGCTGCTATGCCGTATGCGGCGTTATCGGCACGTCAGATCCCAATAACAGCGACGTGTATCTCTTTACAGTCGACGGCAAAGGGACAAAACTATGGGAAAAGACCTATGGCGGTGACCGTGACGATATCGCCTATGGTCTGTCCCGGACCTCCGACGGCGGATTCGTCATAACCGGAAGGACCCATTCTTTCGGCGCCTGGGGCAACGATGCCTTTCTTATCAGGACTGACAGCGGCGGAAAACAGGAATGGCTGAAGACCTACGGCGGCCGCGGCAACGAGTTCGGCATGAGCGTCTTTGAAACATCTGGCGGATATGTCATCGGCGGCGAAACCGACACTGATACGGCCGGCTCCTATGACCTGATGTTGATCAGGGTTGACAGGCAGGGAGCTCTTCTCTGGGAGAAGAAATATGGAGGACCAAACCTGGAAGGCGGCGGATATGCGGTGCCGGCCCGTAACGGCGGCATTGTGCTCTTCGGCAGCACCCATTCGTACGGAGCCGGGATGCAGGACCTGTGGATCATCAAAACCGATGATGGAGGAAATGTCCGGTAAGGATGGGGGTCCCTGCTCAGGCCCTCCCGCGGCGAAAAAAAGTCCCCGCTTGCGGCGGGGATAATGTTAAGGAGTAGACGCAAATAAATCATGCCTTACCAGCGGTTTTCCCAGTAATCGAAGGCGTCAATAATATCGAGATACACCCCGTCAAAACCCGCATCCATGATCTTTTTTAAATATGATGAATCATTGCCGTATATGATGGCCTGCCACGCGGGGTCCCAGTAGCGCACCTTGTAATTTCCCGGCCAGCCGGGGTTCTGGGCGCCAAGCCACGGGGGGGTCCCCGGGAACCAGCCCGGCTGCCAGTAGTAGCGGTAGTTCTCCGCCTCCCCGATGCTCATGTAGCAGATGACCAGGCGGCTTCCGCCGTTTTTCTTTGTCTTGAGGGAGTCTACATCGGCCGAGCTCAACGGCGAGCCGTCGTTGAAAAAGAGGTCAATAAGGACCACGTCGTAATTGGTGTCCTGTATGGCCCCAAGGAAATGTGCCCTGGTGTCATAGGCCGAGGGGTTGATCAGGTAGAGAAAATTCTGAGCAATGGACAAAGATGGCATGTTGCTGGCATTTACATGGTATGGGTCAGCCGGATATGCCGGGATGTTGTCCAGGTCCCGGCGGTCTGCCGCAAAGGAGATGTAGCCGCTGGCGTTATTCTTCGAATAGGAATCATCCATGTATGATGGTGTCGAGCAGTAGTCGATGGCAAGGACCTTCTTGTCGTAGGTTTTAGCGATATCAAGGAAGCCCTTCAGGTAGGCGGTTGTGCCGGAAGGAGTGGCCGTGTTGTCGGCGTTATACCCGTAATACAGGTCCTCCTGGCCCACGCCGCTTATGGCATCGAGGTAGGCGGTCACCGGGGCGCCAGCGGTGTCCCCCGTGTCGGTTATCAGCTCGATCCCGTTCTGGGGGATGACGATGAAGCTTGGTTTGCTGACCCGGGCATAGGAGCTGATGCCCTGGACGAATTCCCGCATTGCCTGGCGGTATCCCTGGTCGGGAGCGCCGTCCGTCCAGAGCAGCGTCAGGGGGAGAAGGTTTTTGCCGCTGTTCTTCGAGCACCCAACCGGCAGGAGCAGCAGTAACGCGGCTATGGCCAGCATTATTCTCGTCCGGCATAACGGCGCTGCGGAATCGGCATTATTGTTATGTTTTCTTATAGTTGCTGTCATGTTTACAACCAATCTAATCTATAGTGAAAAAAGAAGATCGTCAAATTTATTGATGATTTTTTATGATATTTTCAAAAAAAAGAAAGACCGGTTATCCGGTCCTTCCAGGTTGCTTAAGGTCGGCGGTTTTGGTGAGGTGTTATGAAAGTTTTTTACTGAGGCGGTCCCTGTCTTTAAGGAGAAGGTCCCGGTGGCTGTACTCCTGCCTGGCGATCTCTTCTATCTTTTCGGCGATCATGATGTTGTAATCGGCCGCCTTTTTGAGCAGGCGCGCCATGCTTTCATACAGTTTGCCCAGGGATTCCTCGGAACCGGCCAGGATCTCCAGGGCCTTGAGTATGTCCTTCTCCTCGGAGATTTGCTTGAACACCGTATCGAGGAGATTGTTCTGGAAATCAATGATCATGCTTTCCCTCATGACCGGCTTCGGGAATTTCTCGTTGAAATTCTCTATGATCTTCGCGTGTTCGAAGGAATGGACTTCCATGAACTCCAGAACGTTCCGGGCCCCCTCGAGGCGGGCCACGTTTTTAATCTTCTGGTAAAATGTCGCCAGGGTGTTTTCGAGGAAAATGATGAAGTTGATGTATTCATTGGCCATGGCCGCGCCTCGTGAATGGTATTGTAGGCATAATAACAGGTTCGGCACTTATAATATAAACAGAACCGGGCATTGCGTCAACCGTCAACAAATACCGCATCAGGGAGAGGACATCCCGGTTGCGTTATTTCTGACGCGCCTTCCTGCACACATACACGGCCATGAAGTGGTCGCCGTAATCGGCCCGGTCTATGTCAAATCCCGCGCGGTAAAGCATCTCTTCCATGACCCAGTCAAAGGTCGAATATTCGTTCCTGACATGGTTGGAAAACTTTTCCGCCATGTTGTCGCCGGAGGCCTTCCTGAAATCTTCTATGACGTGGCTGACCGTGGCCTCGTACTTTTCCAGTTTAAGGGAGAACACCACGTCGCGGAGGTAGAGCCTTCCGCCGGGGTTCAGCAGGGCGCACATCTTCACGAGGGCCACCTGCTTCCAGAAATCCGGAAGGTGGTGCAGCGCCAGCTGGGTCACGATCGCGTCGAGGGGGCCGCCGTCGTGGCGGTAGTTCAGGAACCCGGCATTGACGAAGCGGATGTTGGAGCGGCCCCGTGACCGCGCCTTTTTTTCCGCGTAGGCCAGCATGACCGGCGAAATATCCACGGCATAGACCCGGCCGCACAGCTCCGACGCGGCGCATATGAACTCACCGGTGCCGGAACCGAACTCGAGGAGCGCGCTTCCCCCGGCAAGTTCCAGCGAAGACATGATTTCCCCTATCTCGGCGGGGATGTCCCGTATGGTGGCCATGCGCCGGTCGTAATCCTCGACTTCCGCCTCGCTGTTGTAGTCCGTGCCGACGTGCCTCATCTCGTCGTACTGCCATGTCTGCGAAGGTGTCATGTGTTGCTCCTTAATCTGCGGCTGCCTGAAAAAAACCGAATTTAATCAAAGCGTTAAAACCGTCATGGATTCAATGTATCCGTAACCCGTATGAACGTAAATAAGAAATTTTCCTATATGCAAAAACCGCCGCTAAGGGCGGCGGTTTCGGGCAGAGTTAATAAAACATCGAGAGTATCATTCGCTTGTGGATGAACTCGAACTGGAGCTGCTGGAGGAAGTTGATGTCGATGCTGCAGTGCCTGATGTTTTATCGGTATCTTCCTGGTCTACTTTGTATTGCAGGACCAGCGTGTCAGAACAATAGGTGGTGGAACTGCTCGATGTGCAGGTGGGGAGGGGGGCAAAGCCTTTTTCATCCAGTTCGTTGTCTTTATAGACCAGGATCATCAGGGAATCCTCGGATGCTTCCCGTGTCGCGGTTATGGTCGCCGAGGAAATTTTGCCAGCGGGAAAAACCGCCTGGCTTTGCAAGCCATTTATCGTAATGGGTGTTTTCCCATCAATAATTATAGTTGCGTTGAATAATTCTCCGCCGCTACCGCTGCAAATGATAAAGATGTTGATATCATAATCGTCCGTATCCTTAAACATGTCGCAGGACATGAAAACCGCGCCTGCCGCGATGAAGAGTATAACCAGAATTTTACGGAAAAATATCAGTTTCATCATTTTAATAACCTGTATGAACTAACTATACATAACATAATACAAAGACCGTTTTTTTCAACTATTAATTGAAGAAACAGGGATAAAATAATATTACCTTCGCTTAAAATTCGCGATTTTGTAAGAGATCATCATGGTTTTTCGTGTTACGAGGCGCCCACCTTCCATGTGTTATAATGGATGCGCAGGGGATGATATTCGTTCTTCGGGGGTTTTTTTTCCGCCGGATAACCTATCGGGAGGAGGGAAAAGGGGACAATATGGTCGGGCAGGTTAAGGAGCCTGCGGAGCCCCTCGACCCGGTCCTGCCGGGGATACACGCCGAGCCAGACCGAACCGAGACCCAGGGAGGCCGCGGCCAGGAGCATGTTTTCCGTGGCGGCGGAGCAGTCCTGCACCCAGAATCCCTCATGTTTTTCCATCAGCAGGTCGCCGCATACCAGGATCGCCACCGGCGCCTGTCTGACCATTTCCGCATGGGGATGGACTGATGGTATTTCCTCGAGGATTTTACGCCGGTTGATGACGACGAAATGCCACGGCTGTTCGTTTCCCGCCGACGGGGCGTTCATGCCGGCCCTTATGATGTCCTCGATGGTTTCCCGCGGAAGGGGCTTCGAAGAGTATTTCCTGATGCTTCGCCTGGCGTATATGGCGTCCATGAGTGTACCCGGGGAATTGCTGCGCCGGTGCCTTGATGGAAAGCGTCCTATTCCTTATTCCGGGTCGCCTGTTCCCGGGCGCGCTTCATGGCTATCACATCGGCGATAAACGAAACCGCCACGGCAGCGGTCGTAACGGCGCAGATGACGATCATCGCGCTGCGGCTCATATGAAATTTATCGTAGAATCTGCCGACCAGGAAGCTGTATGAGAGAAAGCATAAGGTAAACGTCAGTGTCATGATGAGCTTGGTTTTTTCGAACATGGCATACCTCGTGATTATGGTTACTCTTGATCAACGCACGACAGACGTGCGGAAAAATCCACTAAATAGTGCCGGCCTTTCCCCCCGCCGAAGGCGGCGGTGCATGCAGCATGGTTACCATACCGGCATATTTTGTCAATACAGTTGTGGTTTTATCAGCGGCGGTCAGAACCGTTCATCTTCCTCGTGGTCAAGGCGGAGCACGTGGCCGAAACGCTCTTTTTTCGTTTCCATGTACCGCCGGGAATGCCGGTCAGGGGCCAGTTCGTGGTGGACCCGCTCCGTGACCCGTATCCCGTACTTTTCCAGCTGTTCCACCTTGTCCGGGTTATTGGTCATCAGGCGCACGCTTTTCACGCCGATTTTCTTCAGCATTTCCGCCGGAATGCGGTAGTCCCGCTCGTCCGGCTTGAAGCCCAGGATGGTGTTGGCGTCAACGGTGTCCAGGCCGTGGTCCTGGAGGGCATAGGCCCTGAGCTTGTTCATGAGACCGATGCCCCGGCCTTCCTCCATGTGATAGAGGAGAATCCCTCTTCCTTCATGTTCGATGATCTCAAGGGCCTCATGGAGCTGGGGGCCGCAGTCGCACCGGCGGCTCCCCAGGGCGTCGCCCGTAAGGCAGGAGGAATGGATGCGGGTGGGCATCTCCTCGCCGTCGCCGACATCGCCTTTCAGGACGATGGTGTGGTCCTTCGCGTCCTTGTTGTTGACGAAGCCGATAATCCTAAAAGTGCCGTATTCCGACGGAAAATCCGCGACCGAAACGACCTTGACGCAGATGTCGTCGGGACAGCCTTGGCAGTCAAGCTCATTGGGGCATCGGCGCAGCGACTCGATATCCTGCCGGATGATCTCTTCAAATGTCGGTTCCTTCATGTTCCGAATCTCCGCTGACAATAGGGTGGGTAACAATCTGCAGCGGCGCTGAATATTTGCAATAACATTTTACGGCATGGGGGACGGGGCCCGGCCTACCGGCAGAAGCTCCTGACCTGCTGAACGCTCTTGCATTTCAGCTCCGTCATTTCCACCGAACAGCCGATGTCGCTCCTCATGCAGCGCCTGAATTCGGCCATGGCCATCCTGTCCCTTGTTTTCGAATCGTTGACGGAGGCATCGCTTTCAAGGACCTTGAAAAACTTGAAGCAGCAGTCGTTTTTCATGCTGTCGGCGGTGCAGAGGGCATAAGCCGGGCTTCCGATATGGTAATCCGTGCTGACGCGGGAAAGCGACGCCAGCCCCAGCAGCAGAATGAGGGTTATGGTGGTGAATATTTTTTTCATTGTCCGGGACCCCCTGGGATATGTAATGCTTCTGGTTTAGTAATCGGCGGGAATAATCCCGTAACCCAGACTTTATTTGCCGGGGAGTTGAATATTTTTCCGGTGCCGGTATTAATATTGACAGGTTCATGATGAGGATATAGGATTTTGTCCTGCCGCATGGTTCCCATCGGACGCAGTGCGGTATAACCGGGTAAAGGGGAATTGCCATGAAACGATTGGTCCGCTTTATACTGACGCTCATCCTGCTGGCCCCGGCGGCCCTTGCCGCCGCGGATTACAAGATCGTAGTGCTGCCCTTCGACAAGATAAACAAGGAGAAAAACCTTGAGCTGGAGACCCTCTCCGTCGGCATCGGGGAAACCCTGTCGGGGGCCCTCTCCAACGTGAATAACTTCATTATCATAGATTCATACCGCGTGAGAAAATATCTTCTCGATAATTCGGAGTTCAGCCAGGCCATCGGCGCCGGCGACGAGAAGAACATGGACCGCCTGCGGAAACTGACCCAGGAAAAGCTTAACGGCGATTACATCGTGTACGGCAGCTTTTACACCGTCGGGAAGCAGATCAACCTGGACGCGAAGTTCGTGAACGTGGACAGCGGCAAGGTCCTGAAGGCCGCCTCGGTCCATGGACCGTACCCTGACCGGATCTTCGAGCTCCAGGAGGACCTGGCGAAAAAGCTGACCAACGCCATAAACGGCAGGATCAACGAGAAGCAGACCGAGAACATGAACGAGTACATCTCGTCCACCAGCGACTATATCGCGTACCAGTATTACATACAGGCCAGGATGGAGCACCTCAAGTTCAATCCGGCCGAATACGCCAGGGCCATCGAGCTGTACCGGAAGGCGGCGGCGCGGGACCCGAAGTTCGCCCTGGCCTATGCCGGCATGTCCGAGGTGAATTCCCTGTGGGGCTATCACATCAAGTACGGCGGGGGCAACTACCGGCCGAAGCTGGAGCAGTCGATACGGGACGGGAAGAAGGCCGTTGAACTGGGAGGCAACCTCTACCAGACGCACCGGGCGCTCAGCCTGGCCTACGTCAACAGCGATGATTTTAACAACGCGCGCCTGGTCATTGACCGGGCCTACGCCCTCAACGACAGGGACCCGGAGATCCTCTTCGTCAAGGCCACGGTCACCAATTACGAATACAAGGAGATGGGCAGGCCGGGAAGCGAATCGAACCGGTACATAACGCAGGCCCTCAGCATCAATCCCGAGCTCATCGTGGCGCGCTGGGCGCTGGCCTACTCGCTATCGGTACTGGGCAAGAAAGACGAGTCGTTGGCCGAGTACCGTAAGATACTGGCGGCCAACCCCCGCCATGCTGCGAGCCTCCATAACATCGCCCTGATCTATTACGAACGGCAGGATTACCGGAACACGATTGAGTACGCGCGGCAGGCCATTGCCTCCGCGCCGGAGGTCCCGCAGTACCACGTCACCATGGGGCTGGGATACTACGGCCTCAGGGACTGGAGCAGCGCGGAGAAGGCGTACCGGGCTGCATTGAAGCTGAAGCCTGATATGCCGCTGGCGTTTTTCAACCTGGGCGGGGCGCTCTACATGCAGCAGAAGTACCGCGAAGCGCGGGACGCCTACGCCGGCGCGCTGAAGTTCCAGCCGGACTATCCGGAAGCGGAAAAGTGGAGGAATATCTGCGAGGATTACATGAACAGGAAGTAGGCCGCACAATTTATTACAGCACAGAGCGAGGAAAACCATGGGTGACCGGAGATCGATAAAAAGCAGCGCATCGGAGGACCGTCTCGAGAAGCTCATAGCGGAGCGGCTCAAGCCGGGGTCAGATAAGGAGAAGATAGACGAGCGGATCTGGGACCTTTTCGGCGAAACCTGGTGCGTCATGTTCACCGACCTGTCGGGGTTTTCCCGCGGCGTCGCCAAGTTCGGCATCATCCACTTTCTGCAGACCATCCATGAGTCCGAGCGGATCCTTATCCCCATCATCGAGAACAACGACGGCATCCTCCTCAAGGTGGAGGGCGACAGCTTCCTGGTCATATTCCGCAACGTCGCCAAGGCGATCCAGTGCGCCATCACCATGCAGCGCACCCTGAGGGCGTACAACGAGGACAAGTCCGACGAGGAGAAGGTGCTCCTCTGCGTGGGACTGGGATACGGGAAGATGCTCAGGATCGGCGATTCCGACGTGTTCGGCGCCGAGGTGAACGCGGCAAGCAAGCTCGGCGAGGACACGGCCGACGCGTGGGAGATCCTGGTTACCGACGCGGTGTACCAGAGGGCCAAGCAGAGCAAGGGCATCTCCTTCGAGGAGATCGGGGACGCGCCGGCGGGAAGCAACGGTGCTTACAAAATAATTTACAGCCTGTAGCGTTCGCCGATCACAGCGGCACAATGGGGGATATGCATGGCCATGGGTGATGGGACCGGAACGGATGCGGCGATACAAAAGAAACTCCGCCTTTTAAAGATCGGCCTCTACGGTTTTGTCAGCAGCCTTGTCGTTACCGTTTTTTTTCTCTTTTTTACGGGCGCCCTTTCACTCCTGGGCCTGGTCTGGACTGAAAGGGGAATCATCGAAACCGCCGGGAACATGATCGGCAGCGTCATCGCCTTTCTATTTGCCGCGCCCTTTATATTCTTTGCCATCCTCATCGCGTCCCTCCTGATGAAGCCACGGGGAGCGGACATGGCCCCGCTCATGAAGCCCTCAGCGGGGGCCATCGCCATAATCATGGTGGCCGGTGTTGTGTTCAGCGCCGCGCCCATCCTGGCCTCTTTCATTGCCGTAATGTCGGTCCTCTATCTCCGCGGCAACGGCGTCATATTCTTCGCCATGGCGTATTTTGCCCTGGCGTGCCTCATTTTCATGCTTTCGGTCGGATATGCGATGATACGGGAGGTCTCGGCGGTCAAGGAACTGGAGACCGATATCAGCTGGGTCAGGCGGGCCTTCCGGGCCCTCCGCGTCGGCGGCGCGGAGGGCGGACCGGAAATGGATGAGAGATCCCACCGGGCCCTCACGCGCGCCGAGAGGATAATCGGGTCTTCCATGGGCCTGGTCCTGTTCCTTATTTTTCAGGTGCAGAACATAATCGAAACGACCCGGAGCGTTACCGGCCATGGCTCCGATAAAACCTGGCTTGAAGTTTTTGCCACAACGGAAACGCTCCTGGCCCTCTTTGCCCTCTTTATCATCATCTTCTCGACGCTCTTCATCATCAAGTCGGTGAAGACCGTGTTCCGGGTAAGGGGCGGCCCGATCGAAAAGGAGTAAGACCATGATAAAAAGTTGCGGTATAACTCTGTCTGTAGTCATCCTGGTATCAGCGGCAGCCCTATCCGCCGGACCCGGAAACAGGTCCGGAGAAGACGGCCGCGTGGCGGAGATCCGCGCACTCTACCAGGGGGTCGTGAAGAATCGGGCCGCCGGCTGGATGATCTGCGACCGCTATGAGTCGAACAGCGGGAAGACCGTGATTCCCGGCAGGGGGGCAGTCAGCTACCGCGTCAGCATATGGCGGTACGATAAGTTTCTCTGGCTGAATGTTTCGCAGGACCCGGAGCCGAAATGCTGGATGGCGCAGCTCGATTATTCCAGCGGCACCGACGCCGGGATGTCCTTTGAGTTTCTCTTTGATGATAAAGACAATGTCGTCTTTTTTTATCAGTCCCTTCCGAAGTCCTCGGAACAGCGTTATTACTTTTCGGCGGGAAAGGTGATCAGGGTCATTGATGGGAAGGGGGCACCCGGCAGCCCGGCTGCGCACCATCTGGACTATGCCGAACAGTTCATCATGGGAGCGGCCCGGGGGATCAGGGGACTCCGCATGCCGGATATCTACATGCGCTGAAGCGATCTGGAGGCTCCGATGAAATACCGATCAACGGCGATTATCCTTACTGTTCTTATGATGAGTTCGCTTGCCGCCGCGGCCCTTCCCAGGCCTGACGGGGAGGTCCGGCGCCATCTCCCCCAAGGCCAGGAAGCGGTGAGCGTGACCCGGGGCGATTTCGGCACTGAAATCAACGGCGTTATTGTCATTTACCAGGAGGAGGGATGCAACGAGTGCCGTTATGCCGGCATGGCCCTCGTGGCGGAGAAGGGCGGCGCGACCCGGGCGGTGCCGCTGCCGGATATCCGCCAGTTCGACAACCTCACGGTGGAGAACCGGGGCGTCGGCCAGGCACTGTTCGCGGACATCGACTTTGACGGGCAGAAAGAGGTCCTGATCCCCGTCAGGGGTTTCCGCAGGGGCCCGGAGGGCTATCCCCTCATGGTCGTGGCGGTCATCGACTGGAACGGGACGGCTTTCGTAAGGCTGGAAAAGGCCGAGCTCTATTTCGGCGATCTCTGCTCCAGCGTGACGCAGGTGAAGGCCATGATCAACCTCCTGGTAACGTGCTCCGGAACCTATGTGTCGGAAACACCGGGCATGTCCGCGGACCTGGTCATTGCCCTTGCTGCAAACGGGGAGCTCACCGGGACCTGGAACGCGGTCTACGGCCAGGCCCACCTGTGCGACAGGCTGACTTTTACGCTGAGGCAGGGGAGGGGGAGGATCGAGCTCGTGAAGACAAGCGCCTCTTCCGGCGCCGACGAGGTCATCGGCGCGATGCAGGTCAACGGCAGGAAGGCGGTCCTCAGGTTTTTGAAGGACCTGGGGGAATATGACTGCGGCGCCGGGCATCTGCCGGTGGTGAAGCTCAGGCGGAAATAATGGTCATCCCGCCTTTCTCCCGGTCATGGCGTCGATGCTTACCTTTATGATGCAGGTCCGTTCGAAGGAATGTTGCCGGTACTCCCATGTTCCCTGTCGCGAGTAGTGGCCCATGATGATGTCAAGGGCTTCCCGCTTCGCGTCGCTGTCATCCACGAACTGCGCCCTGCCGGTGCCGACGACGCTCCGGTATTTCATCCCGTAGCCGCAGGCGGTGTCGGACCGGATCAGTTCCGCGTCCACGTCGACCTCGAAGCAGACCACGGGATTTTTTTTCAGGATATCGATTTTCTTTCCCGCCATGCCCGTGTGGAAATACAGGGCCCGGTCGCGGTACCCGAAATTGAAAGGCACGATATAGGGGACGGCGCCGTCGGCCATGGCCAGCCGGCAGATATCGGCTTTTAGCAGTATCTCCTCGATGCCGGCGAGATCGCTGATCTCGTATTCTTTCTTGCGCATGTATCTCTCCAGTTATCCAATCAGGTCCTTTTCCTCCGGTATGTCCTCCGCGGCGATGGTGCAGAGGATCTCGTCCGTGAGGGGCGATATGCCGGCGATCCGGTTCGCCTGCCGCTCCACGATGCGCTCGAAGATGTTGCGTACCGCCCGGCCGTTGCCGAAGGTGCGGTCCCGCTTTTCGTAGAGGGACGTGAACAGGGACAGGGCCCTGGCGCGCGCTTCCTCCGGCACCCTGAACTCCGCGTTCTTGCAGAAGGAGTCGAAGATCTTTATCAGCTCTTCCGGCCTGTAATGATCGAAGTAGAAGTAGCGGCTGAAGCGGGACTTGAGTCCCGGGTTGGAAAGGATGAAGCGGTCCATCTCCTCGGTGTAGCCCGCAACGATGACCACCAGGCGGTCCCGGTAGTCCTCCATCCGCTTGAGGATGGTGTTGACCGCTTCCTGGCCGAAGTCCCTGCCGCCGATGTCGTCCGGGATAAGGGCATAGGCCTCGTCGATGAAGAGGACGCCGTCCAGGGCCTTCTGCACCACGTTGTCCACGTTGATGGCGGTCTGGCCCACGTATCCGGCAACGAGGCCGGCCCGGTCGGTCTCGACGAGCTGGCCGCGCTTCAGGAGGCCCAGGCACCGGTACACCTTGCCGAGGAGCCGGGCGATGGTGGTCTTGCCGGTCCCCGGCGGACCGTAGAACACGGCGTGGAGCGACAGCGGCGTCGCCGGGAGCTTCCGCTCCTCGCGCTCCTTCTGGACCTTGATGAGGTTGACCAGCGTCGCTATCTGCTCCTTTATCTTGTCCATGCCGACCAGGGCGTTGATCTTCTCCATGACCTTGTCCAGGGTCTCTTCCTCCTCGGCCTCCTTGATGGCAACCGAGGTTGATGAAACCGCTGTGCCGCGGTTGATGAGCCGGTAGATCTGCTTGAGGCGCTCCTCTTCATCCGGGGAGAGTGAGCCGTCGGCCTTCATGAGGCACTGGGCGAAGGTGTAGAGGGCGGCGCCGGCGCGGTCCGCGTTCCTGGTCCCCTGCCCGCGGTCCAGGTTTTCCAGCAGGTTCATGGTCTTCAGGGAATAGCCTTCCAGGTCCATGCCCGGTTTCGTTTTCTTGATGTAGCCGGAAATAGTGTTCCAGTATGCCATCAGGTCCCCCTTCCGGTCCGCCGGGAAGGTGTCGCCGCGGAAGATCTCCTCCGCGAGGGCCGCTGTTGCGTCGGACCCGTCCGGGTTCAGGGGCAGGAGCACCAGGGAGATGAAGATAAGCTCAGCGGGAGACATGGTGCCGTCGGACATCCCGCAAAGTGACGAAAGCAGGATGATATCGTTTGCCAGGGCATTTTTAAAATCCTTATCATTGATGAGGCCGATGAGCTCCGCCAGGGTCCTGTTGATCTTTTTTGCTTCTTTAAAGAGGAAGTCGAGGCTCCTGTCGTCTATGGAGATCTCCGCGCCGGATGCCTTTCCCTCTGCCGCGCCGGTGATGATTGTTTTGTTCATTTCCTCCAGGGTCTTCATCGTGCTGTTGATCTCGTCGAGGATCCGGAGCGTGGTATCCTCCCGGGGTGCGGCAGCGACGCCGCCCCGGCTGTTGATGACATCAATGAACCTTGTGACCGCGGACCTGTTGTCGAAGGTCTTGAAGGTGACCTGGGTCGATTTGAGCTTCAGGGTCATGATTATGGAAGAGAAGGCCCGCTCGAAGGCGATGCCCCTGATATCGCCGAAGGCAAGTTCCTCGTACTGCGGGCCGGATAGTTCGCTCGTGACGAAAAGGAGGCGCCGGTCCGTGGCAATAAGGACGCCTGCCAGGTCCCTGTCGCCGGAGATTTTTATGCCGCGGTAGAGACCGTCAAGGAGGTCAATGACATTCTCGCCCCTGGCCAGGAGCTTTTCCAGGCCCCTGAGGACGTTTTTCTTGTTGGATACGAGGATCCAGTTCTGGATTCCGTCGAGCTGCTTTTCGATGTCTCTGGATGATGCCATGTTTGGTGCCCGGACTTATGGTTGTTGCTCTGACCCCCAGGGTAGCTTGAAAGGAGGGTTTTTCACAAGCATTATTTTGTTTATGGGGGTTATGAATTATAATGTAGATAGTTATCGCCCCGGTATGGATAGTTATCGGTACTTTATATTTGCAGGTGTCAGAGTAAAACTGTATTCCACCGATAGTTATCGGTGAACGATTGGTAAGTTTATCATTCCGGAATTCCCCTATTGACTTCAGTCCCATTCGCTTCATCTGGAGCCGTTTCGCGATATGTATGCGCGCTCCGCCTCCACAGGGCCGCGACCAGGCTGGCAATAATGGAGTGGAAGAGGCTCGATATGGCGCTCGGGATCGCGGTAACCGGGTCGGCAAAATTGTTCCGGGCCAGCACCACGCCCAGGCCCGA
This sequence comes from Spirochaetota bacterium, assembly GCA_035400945.1. Taxonomy (GTDB): domain Bacteria; phylum Spirochaetota; class UBA4802; order UBA4802; family UBA5550; genus RBG-16-49-21. Next base: position 29,621 of record DAONAJ010000009.1, on the reverse strand, counting down.
ATTCTGCATCCCCACTTCGATGGAAATGGTGCGGGCGGTTATCACGTCGCGGGTGACGATAAAGGCCATGATATATCCCATGAGAAACCCGCCGGCATGGAGCGAGAATACCGCGGCGATAAGCTTCCATCCCGCTTCGAGGATATGGTCCCTGCCGGCGCCGATGATGGAGGCCACGATCAGGGTGATGAAGATCACCGCGACCAGGGGCATGGCGGGTTTCACCGCCTTCGTGAAGCGGGACAGGTATCGGTTCATGAGCACCCCGGCGGTCACCGGAAGGAGGATCACCTGCACCGTGGTAAGAAAAAGGCCGAAGGCCGGCACGTCGACGCGGCTTCCCGCCAGGAGCGCGGTGAAGAAGGGCGTGGCGACGATGGCCAGCATGGTGGTGATGCTCGTCATGGTCACCGACAGGGGCACGTCCGCCTTCGCCAGGTACGCTATGACGTTGGAGGCGGTGCCCCCGGGGCACGACGCCACCAGGATGAGGCCCACCGCCAGCGGCGTCGGCAGGTCATATATATAAGCTATGCTCCAGCCGAGTAGCGGCATGACGCCGAACTGGAGGCACACCCCTGCCAGCACCCGTCCCGGGAACTTCACGACGCGGCGGAAGTCGTCCACGGTCAGGGTTACCCCCATGCCGAGCATGATGATCCCCAGGCCGACGGTTATCAGGTTTCCTGAAAACCAGGTGAATGACGGTGGATATGCCAGGGCTATGACGCTGGCTGTGAGGACCCAGGCGGGGAACCCCCTGGTGATGTAATCGAGTATCTTCATCGCTGATAAAAAAGAGTAGAAAAAATCAGATTAAATAGTATTTATAGTTTTTATCCCGCTGTCTGCGGCGACGAGACAAAAAAATCAATAAATATGAGCCAATTCTCATAATTATTGTCAATAGTATATTTGCAAGCACATTAATCCAGCAACAATTTTACCGGGGTAGGCATATGATAAAGAAAAGAATTTTCGCGATGTCAATGGCCGCGATTATGCTTATGGGAATGGCCTGTAAAAAGGAGAAAGCAGAAACGGATCCGGCGATTAACATTGTCCTGCTGTTCATGGCCATGGCGCCACCGTGCGATGATAGTGGGGCGAAGTATCATGAGATAACCCTTGATTATAGAACTTCTGGAAGAACACCCTATCAGATGGGAGAATATTTCGGCGTGCAGACTGTTGACCTGAATGCTGATTTCGAACGGATCTTTGACTGGTACATATACATGGCGTCCGCCATTGTTCCCTATGAAACCATGATACAAAGGGCACTGGCAATTAAGACCCAAATCCCCGCCGAGTATCAGGAGGAGATCAACGGCCTGGCCAGCGTGTGCAACGGGACAGAAGACAGACTGTTAGACGGCAAGCTTTCAGAAAATGAATTATATATTCTCGAGACCCTTCCGGACGTATGGATCTCGGCGCAGTGTTCGTCCGTGGCGGTGTTCGGGTCGTCGTCGGCCACGGGAAATACCATCATAGGGAGGAACCTGGAATGGTTCGGCGGTATCCCGTACAATTACCTGTCAAAGCTACAGGCCGTGGTGACCGTGAAGAATACTGTTGCGTCAGGTCGGAAAGATGTATGTCTCATCGGATACCTTGGATTTCTGGGTTGTATAACCGGGTTCAACAACGACGGTCTCTTCGGCGCTATACAGGTGTCCAGCGGAGATACGAGCCTCTATGATGCGACCGGCAAGGGATCCTATAATATGATTCTCCGCTATGTCCTTGAAACGCAGGATTCGGTCGTCAATGCCGGTAATTATTTGACCAGCGATACCCTTGAATTTGCCGCCGGTCATCTCCTTGTCTTTACCGATCCCGGCGAGGCCCGGGTCTTTGAATATGATCCAGCGGGCCTTCGGGGCATGCGGGCCTGGAATACTCATGGTTTAAGAGACACTTGGGTTGATCATGATTATACCATTGGCGCCGTAAACTCAAATCTACTCTCAACTCTCTATAACAACCATACCGGCAACAATGTTTCTCGTTGGAACAGCATGAGGACCCAGCTCCAGTCAAAGCTTGATGATACTTCAACGCCCGACAAGGTCACGGTTGATGAAGTTAAGAGGGTCATCACCTATTACCAGGGGACCAGGCCGGGAGCGGTCGATGGCGACCTGTACCGGAATTACATTCAGCAGACGATACTATATCAGCCCGCAACACCAAATAGTGTTGAGGTGCATTTTCATCCCCTGTGCATACAATCACCGGGATATCCTTATACTGCTGATGGGTTCTTTACACCTATTACGGCTGATTTTTAGAATTATTCCTGTGAGAAAAATATTTCCTTCTCGCCCCCTCAGGGGGACGGGGGGTGACAGGCGCGGTCACGTGACCACGCCTTCGTAATATACAAGCCCCCCATCCGGGGCCGGGGGCATTATATTTTTCCATCTCTACAGCCATTTCTTCTTTATAAACAGCAATACCGCCACCACCGCGAGAAGCAGGCTCACCACTATTACGAAGATGAACCCCAGGGGATGCTCCTGGAGGGGGAGCTTGACGTTCATGCCGTAAAAGGCCGCTATGGTCCCCGGTATGGTGAGGATGATGGTCATGGAGGTGAGGAACTTTATGGTTATGTTCAGGTTGTTCGATATGACCGAGGCGAAGGCGTCCATCATGCCGCTCAGGATGTCGCTGTAGACGTTGGCCATCTCCAGGGCCTGGCGGGTCTCGATCGTGATGTCCTCGTAGAGGTCCTCCAGCTCGGTGTCCATGCGGGCGAAGCTGTGCTTCTGGAAGCGCTCCAGCATGAGTTCGTTCGTCTTGAGGGACGTGGTGAAGTAGACCAGACACTTTTCGAGGTTCATCAGCTTGATGAGCTGCTTGTTCTTCGATTCCTGCTCCAGCTTCTTCTGTATCATGTTGGCCGCGTTGTTGATCTGCTTCAGGTACTGGAGATAGAGCACCAGGGACCTGAGGATGATCTGGAGGATGAACTTGACCCCGGTGATGGTGGTGATGTTCTTCACCCGCCCCTCGATGATGTCCCTGAGAATGACCTCGTCCTTCGAGCACACGGTGATGAGGACGCCCCCCACCAGGATGACGCCGATGGGCAGGGTCACGTACATCAGGTCAGGGTTTTCCTCGTCAAAGAAGGGGACCTTGACGATGATGAGGGTCGCCGGGCCTTCAATTTCAACGCGCGCCGTCTCATCGATGTCAAGCGAGGCGGTTATGAAGTCGAAGGGGACGTTGAAATACTGGGCCAGGTGGGGAAGGTCGTCACGGGAGGGGTTGACGATGTTGATCCAGCAGTCTTTTTCGATGCGGTCGATTTTCCTGATGGCGCCGTCAGCGAGCTTGTAGACCTGAATGAGGGGCTGGATCTCGACGGCGATCTCCTCGGCCGTCATCTCCTCCTCTGCCGGAATCTCCGCCTTCAGGAGCTGCTCCAGTTCGTCCGAGAGCTGCATGGCATCCTTGTCCAGGGAACGGCGCGACAGGGTGAGAAGCTCCTTCTGCCTGCCGATGGGAAGCTCGCTCAAGAATTCCACGCGCTTGTCGTCGTGCATGCCGGCTATGATCGCCACCAGGTCTTCACCCTTGAAGAGGTCGAGCAGGGCCAGCTTGATGTCGTTATCGTAATAGCTGTAGATGTTGGCCCGCTGCTCCTTGGGCAGGTTCCGGAGGATCTCCCTGTTTTCCTCCGGTGTCATGGCGCCAAGAAAATCCGCTACGACCGCGGGGGGGGTGGTATTGCAGAATTCCTTGATCTCGTCGAGGTCGTTGGTCGCGAGCATCTCGCGGAATTCAGGCACGAGCAAAGGGTTTTTCATGCTGCGACTCCTGGACAGTGGTATTGCCGATACGGGCCGCGAGAATGATGATACTTAGTCATATCTGACGCAACTGTCAAGAAGTTTTGTTTTGATTGTCCGCATTCTGTCCCTGCAAAAAAATATTTTATCAGACTTCAAATATTCTATTGACAAAAGGAAAAATTTCCTGATTATTTATCGAAATCAACAATCTAAAAAAAGGAGGAACATAAGAGTGAAACGGTTAAGTTTACTCGTCATTATTGCGGCATGCGTATTATCACTGGCTGTTCCGGGAATGTCCGCTGACTTCATGATAGGCGGCAAAAAAATGGCTAAAAACGGGAGCGGCGTCAGGACCAAGTCGATCTTCGGTACCCTCTATTACCTGACCCTGTATGTCCCTGAAAACCTCAAGGGAAAAGATGCGAAAACGATCATCGAGGCCAATGAGCCGATGTCGATGATACTGGTGCTTGACAGCAAGCTCGTCACCCGCGAGCGCTTTGTCGAAACGGTCAAGGAAGGATTCGCCAAATCCGCGGCATCGGGATATCCTTCACCCAAGACAAAGGCCTTCATGGACCAGTTCAATAACATCAAGTTCACCAAGGGTGATGTCGTTTCAATGACATACACGCCGGCGGGTCTTGCCACGACCTTCAAGTTCAAGGAGACCGGAAAGGTCCAGAACCTGGGATCGATCGCCGGTCTTGACCTGAAAAAGGCCCTGTTTGCCATCTGGCTTGGATCCAACCCTGTCCAGGACAGCCTGAAGGCGTCCCTGCTTTCCGGAAAATAATTTTCAATTCATGCGACTTTTCAAAAAAGCCACACATCGTGTGGCTTTTTTATTTTTTTGCAACCGTAATAAAAGGTTGACGGTCTATGGTCACGTAACATAATCCTGCCGGAATTATCACTCCCGATAGATATCATGTTGCAGAATCTGGTAAAACATGGAGTCGACAATCCCTATGAATATGAGAAATAACACGGCTGATCTGCAAGGGAATGATATGAAACAAAAAGAATCCATCTTTCTGACCATTGGATACAATCTCAGGGGTCTGCTCTCCATACTGCTCCTGTACACTAACACGCTGGTATTGTTCACTCCCCTCATGGCGGCGGCTTTTTTAAAGCTGCTGGTGCCAATCAGCGGCTGGAGAAAGTTCTGCGGCGTCGTAATTAACGGCATCGCGGTGACATGGATAACAATCAATAACCTCAACCTGAGCTGGACACAGCGCACGAAGTGGGATGTCCGTGGCCTCGAGGGCCTGTCCCTGAATGAATGGTACATGGTCATATCGAACCACCAGACCTGGGTTGACATCGTCGTGCTTCAGAGGGTCTTCAACAGGAAGATCCCCTTCCTGAAGTTCTTCCTCAAGAAAGAGCTCATCTGGGTCCCCTTTCTCGGCGTGGCCTGGTGGGCACTGGATTATCCCTTCATGAAGCGGTATTCCCCGTCGTTTCTCAAGAAAAATCCCCATCTCAAGGGCAAGGATATCGAGATCACGCGGAAAGCGTGCCGGAAGTTCAAGGGAATCCCGGTTTCCATCATGAACTTCGTGGAAGGAACCCGCTTCACGAAGGAGAAGCATGACCAGCAGAAATCTCCATTCAAACACCTGCTGAAGCCGAAAGCGGGAGGCGTCGGGTTCGTCCTTTCCACCATGGGGGAGCAGCTGAACAGCATCCTCAATGTCACCATTGTATATCCGGACGGCGACACGAGCTTCTGGCACTTCATCTGCGGCAGGATAAAAGAGATCCGGGTCATCATCGAGAAGATGCCGGTGACACCGGACCTGCTGGGCGACTATGTCGAGGACAGGGTTTTCCAGAACTGGTTCCAGAACTGGCTGAACGGCATCTGGACAAAAAAGGACAAGTTGCTTGACGAACAATAGGCCTCTGCCTATTGTATTGCATGGCCGTCAATTATAACAGCCTCGGGTATGTTCGGAGCATCGCTTTCGACGCGCTGTTCTGCCTCTATATTTTACTCCTGGAACCGCTGCTGCTGCCGGAACTCAGGAACTACGTGAATCAGCCCTATTCCTACAAGCGCCATGCCTATTGGATCGCCTTCATCTTGATTGGCGCGCTCCTCTGCGAGGTCCCGGGTATTTACCTCAAGTTCAAGTCTATCGGGGAAAAAATGCTGAAGAAAGGCCTTGGTAAGCCGGGCGGGCGGATCTGGCTCAAGGGGGGCTTTGTCATCTACCTGTTTCATACCGCCGTGTTTTTGCTGGTCGCCGTAAGCGCGTTCCGGGCCCTTGGCCTGACACTACATGAAAATGAAAACCTTTTCCGGCTCCTCTTCATCGCCTACCTGGTCATTGAAGGATTCATCACCTATTTTATATTCAGCGCGAAAATACCGGCGCAGCCGCGGCCCCATGCGATAATTCTGAATATCCTTGGTGAAATATGCCTCTTTTTCTTCGGCGTCGTTGCCTTTACCGTAACATGGCGCATCAATCCGATCATCATAACTGATTTTTCTCCGGGATCGATCGCTACCCTGATCGTCGGGTCTGTCCTCTTCCTGATGTTTTACCTTCCGTGCAACCTCGCAACGGTGTATGACAATTTTCTCACGGCGACCTCACGCCGTCAGGTCTTCTATAGGATTGCCTCCCTCGTCCTGGTTGTCCTGGCGGCGATGTATCCGATCCATGGCCGGGCCGAGGCAAAATGGAGGAAGGCTCCGGAACGTTCCGCTCTTGAGGAAATCGTTAAAACGGTGGATTACCAATTGTATAAACAGCGCATGATCGAGGAGATGGAAGCTCAAAAGCGGGCCCGGTGAGGGGCCCCAGCAGCCCGCCTTTCTATTCGAATTTAGATATATCCTTTTTTTCATTCTGCGCCTTGATGCGGTACCATTCCTTCTCGTCGCGGGGCGGCTGTATGATGCGGTCGGCGCTTTTATGGATGAGGGTTACGGCCCCGGCAGGGCAGGTCGAAACGCAGAGACCGCAGCCGATGCATTTTTCCTCGTTGACGACTCGGTGCCCTTTGCCGGCGTCGATCGCCTTTATCTGGCACCGGGTGTCGGAGCAGAGGCCGCAGTCTGTGCAGAGGGACGCGTCGATCCTGGCGAAATAGTGGGAGTTGACCGCCCCCTTCCAGCCGAACTTGGCCGCCAGAAGCTGGCTGCAGCAGCAGCCGCAGCAGTTGCAGATAAACCATTGCCCCTGCTGCATGTTGGCGGTCATGTGGACCAGGCCCGCCTCCTCGGCCCTGGTGAGGATTGACCGCGCCTCCTCCCGGGTGATGAGCCTGCCGGCCATCGGGTGGTTGTCGTAAAACCCCGGCTTCTCGGCAATGAGGAGGCAGACCTCCCGCGGTTTTGAACATTCCCTCCCTATCAGGCCGGACTGCTTCTTGCAGATGCATTCATTTACGGCAAAGGACTGGCTCCGCTCAAGGAGTGCGGACACCTGGGCGAAGGGAAGGGTTTCGTTATGATCGGGAACCTCCTTCTCGATGGGCACCACCAGCATGACCTGCGGCTTTTTCTTCATGAAGAAGAGGCCGGCGGTCTTTATGTACTCCACGTGGAGGCGGGCGAATTCCTCGTCCATGTTCCTGACCTGGAACTCGAAGATCCCCACGACCCAGGGCACGAGGTTGTAGCGCTTTTCCGCTCCCGTGGGGTCGCATTCGATCTGGCCTTTCCACCACATGCCGTTGAGTTTTTCATCCAGTCCCTGGAGGGGTCTGCCGGTGCGCCGTGAGATTTCCGCGGCCGTTTCCTTGGTCATCTTCAGGTCGCAGAAGAGCTCCGCTTCGTCGGAGGCGAATATCTTTTTCAGGAGCTGTATCTCCACGCCGCTTTCGGTCCGGGGGAAGCCGTTGGGGAGGGAATCGAGGACTTCGGCCAGCTTCAGGTATATATCATCATTCATGGAACCTATCCTTTTGGGTTACTACAGCATGGGCAGCCAAGCAGACACGATGACAATTGAAAGATAACAGTGTTATGTTTGCAAGAATTTTATTGAAGCAGTAAAAAAAAACGGCAACCGGCCACTAGCCCCGGGAAGCTTTACCGGCCAGAAGCTTCCGGATAATGAGGCCCGTGAAGAAAAGCGCGCCAAAAATTATCAGCATCGGCATTATGAAATGCCAGGCTGCGGTGAAGCTCAGGTGCTTCACGTAGCTCCGGACAGACAGGTCCTGTATGATGTCCGGGTAGTAGCTGAAGATGTTGCGCGATGCGGCGACGAGGGCGCCGCAGGCGGCAAGGACCAGGAACGAAGGGTAGATGAAGAGCCGCTTGATCATTGCCAGTTTGCGTCTCCGGTCCACGGTGGAAAAAACGAGGTACAGGATAAAGGCAAGAAGCAGACCCCCTGCTCCGTATGGAGCGTATTGCCCCCACGAGAGAACCTCCATGGCGTCGGATAGAATTTCCGCTTTTTCGTCTTTAAGAACGAGGTTTGAAAGCCGGATGACGCCCCCGTCAATCGTGAGGCCCAGCTTCTTGAGATACTTACCGGTGAAATACTCGCCCAGGCTCGTGTCGGAGAGCCTGAAAAGCGTCTTCAACAGCATCCTGTTTTCAAGGGATTCAATAGTGTCGAGTTCATCCACCATGAGCTGGCTCAGGACATGCTTCTGCCGCGGCGCACCCTTGGAGGTGTCCTCAACCCATAGGCTGATGGCGATGTCGGGAAACTTCACCCTGAGGGATCTGCCCGTCAGGCCTTCGATGTCTTTTGTGCGGGCATAGTAGATGTTTTTCTTCTCAATCTGGCTTTCATAACTGGTGAGAAACCTGAGCACCTTCTCGATTTCCCCGCGGACCGCCCTGTCAATGAGCTTATCGTTCAGAATTTTTGAAAGAGGGCCCTCGATGCGTTCCAGGTCTGCATAGAGTTTCCCGGTCAGGGTGTCCCTGTGCTTTTCGGCGATTTTTTCCGCCTCCTTTTTCTTGTCCTCGAGCGTTGACAGGGCGTCTTCGTAATCGCCCTTGGCCTTTTTAAAAGCCTTGCGGGCCGTTTTTATCTGGTCGCTGTTCTGGTCCTGGTACTCCTCAATCGCTGTTATGCGTTCCTTGATGTTTTTAAGTTCATCATCGCGGTTTTTGTCAAAGCTCTCCTTATCGGGAAAGGTGTCCTTTACTTCTTTCCATTTAAGGCTTTTCAGGTCGCCGCGCTGTTTTTTCAATGCCTCCATCTCATCGTCACGGCTGATGCGGGAATACTCATCTTTTGCCTGTTCGTAGCGGGTTTTAATCTCTTCATATTCCCTTGTGAACTTCGTGATCTGCACGTCCCGCTCTATCTCTTCGTTGATATCCTTTTCAACCTGCCAGCTTTTGCCTTCGACAAAGGCGGTGATGAATTTGCCGTCCTTGAGGACACCGGTGTAGAATCCCGGCTGGAGCAGCACGGTGATGATAATGGCCGCGATGGTTGCCGCGGGGATAACAATGAAAGCTGCTATGCTGACGATAGTGAAAATGATTCCTCTGGGTTTCGCCGGTGCCTGGTCCGGTTTTTCGGTGACGCTGGGTTCTGTCATCTTTTTGTCCTTATTATTCGCATATGATGAGATTGAAAAGAATGGCATTATTTTCCCGGCTTTGTCAATTAGAATATTGTCATGGGGATTATAGAAAAAATTTCAAAAAAATTGCCGGCGATCGTTTAATCATTGATGAGTTGAGAAATTAACGATAACTATCGATTCATTCATTATGTTATTGTAAAAGAATTCGTTGAGAACATCATCTGCTGGAAATTCTACCGGGGATGCCCGCAGGCATTAAGGAAATATCTCTAGGGCGATACATGTTTCTGCACAACGGCAAAAGAATCGGCACGGCGAGAGGATGCTGTTCATTAATCAGCGGTGGGGGGTCCATTATGAAGCTCATCACACGCTTCGCAATCATATTCCTGCCGGTTTATTTTCTCTTCTCAGGATGCTCGACGGCCCTCATAAAGGGAGCAATGACCGCATCGAATGAACGGTGGCAGATGACGCTGGAGACCCTCAAACTGGGGCCGGACCAGTATATTACAGCGGGAGAATTCCGGAAGCCGCGCAGGGGCAGGCGTTTTGTCTGGGCAACGCTCGGCATCCGGAACGGCCTGAGGACGGAACAGATTTTTCTCCTGGACAGGATTATGTTGACTGCGGGGGGAAAACAGGTGAAACCCTATGTAATGGATATGAATAGCCCGGTCACGGTCAGGGCCAACCCGGAGCCATGCCTCGCGCCCGGGGAGACCGTTTCGAGAAGGCTGATATATATCGTGGCGGATGGTGCCGTTCCCGAAAAGATCACCTATGAAAAGACAGGGATCGTAATTACGGTGAAGAAATAACCTGTTTCTATTGAAGCTTCGTGCCGCATTTTCTGCAGACATTCTGGTTCATGGTCATTATTCTTCCCAGGGATTGCTTGCATACCGGGCATCTCCAGTTGAAGTATGAAACCGCCAGTCCCCCGATTGCAATGATGCTTATGACGTAGGGGATGATGGTGCGAAGGGTTTCGCTGGTGAAGAGTTCCTTATTGTTCGAATACCAGAAAGCGAAGAAAGCCGCGGCAAAAACCACAATCGTCACGATGAGGTTTATCTTTTTTTTCCTCTTATAAGCCTTGAAGATAAGTTCCTGTTTTTTTTTATCCACGATCGTTTCTCCTGTGAGGATGTAATAAACGGACGGTGCATGTCAGCGCCAGCCGTCAAACCCCTTGTTGCCGATTATCCGGCTGGTGAGGGATCCGGCCTCGGTTATGATTTCATTCATGATGTCCGCTGCGGACTGGTGTTTCGTTATCTGGCCGACAACCTGTCCCGCGGGGAGGGAACCGTTGTTGATGTCGCCTTCCATGAGGCCCGCGTTGATTTTGCCGGCGCCGAAATTGAGCATCTCATATCCCCGGGTGATCTCTTCCTTGCGGAACGTGCTGGTGAACTCGTTGGCAAGGCAGCGCATGGGGAAGCCCGTGAAGCGCCCGGTCACGGTGGTGTCCTCGGCCCCGCATTCGAGCAGCCGCTTTTTAACGTCACCATGGATCGGGCATTCGTCGGCTATGAGGAACCGTGTTCCCATCATCACGCCCACCGCGCCCATGGCAAGGCAGGCAACAAGCTGGGTTCCGTCGCCGATGCCTCCCGCGGCGATGAGGGGGGCTTTTGTCCCGATCGCATTGCGCACCTGCGCCACCAGGGGCAGGGTGCTGATCGTGCCGATGTGGCCGCCGCCTTCCTGTCCCTCGGCGACGATCAGGTCGGCGCCGGCGGCCAGGACCGCGGAGGCGTGTTTGACCGCCGCGATGGTGGGGATCACCGGTATCCCGGCCTTTTTCGCGAAGGGTACCACCGGCATCGGGTTCCCGATTCCGGTAAAGAGGGCCGCGACTCCCATGGAACAGATCGCTTCCGCTTTTGCCGGCGTATCATCCCGCTTCATGAACACGTTGATGCCAACCGGCTTGTCCGAAAGCTTTCGATAGGCCTCGAGCTCGGCCACGAGTTCGTCCACCGTGAGGTTGCCGGAACCGATGACGCCCAGGCCCCCCGCGTTGCTGACAGCCGCGGCCAGGCGGTGGTCCCCGGCGTATGCCATGCCGCCCAGTATCACCGGGTATTTGATGCCGAAGATTTCACACAGCCTTGTATGGAACATATTGTATCCTTTTATGGAGCCGGTATCATTACCGGATCGATATCCGGCAGATTCTTCCGTACGTCAAGATAATTATCATGTTTGGACAGGACATCAATCACGGACGGAAGCGGTTCGGCCCAGATCCCGGGCAGGGTCATCTCGCCTTTTTTGTCCGCCCTGTAAGCGAGCCGTTCCTCCGGAGGCGAAAACACCGCGTCGACGCCCTCCTTGTTGCCGCGGGCGTCCGCCCGGTACCATCCGGTCCCCGGCAGGTATACCGCGTTCAATCCATGGAGGCAGTGGACGCCGAATTCCTCGAGGAGCAGGCGCTGGTAGCAGAGACCGGCGGGAATCCCGTTGGCCCTGAGCAGCGCCGCCAGGAGATGGCTTTTTGCGTAACAGTAACCCGTGCGGTGGGCGAGTACGTCGGAAGCCCTCAGGGTAACCGGGTTCATCCGGTAATCGTAGCTGTGACGGATGTTGTCCCTGACGAACTCAAAGCAGCGCCGGGCAGTCCCGCTGGCGGTGACGGATCCGGCCGCGAGCTCCTTTGCGGTTCTGGCCACATCAGGATGATCGCAGTCGATTATCGCTGATGGATTGAGGTATTTCTGCAAATTGTCCGTTTTCATGGGTAATCTCTCCGGCGGCATATGGTAATGCGGCATCAGTGGAGGGCAAGAGAAAAAAGATCAGTCGGGAAAATCCATGAAAATGCTGTCCGGGTCCCGCAGGCATTGAAAGGCAGCGGAACATATCGCCAAAAGAAAAACTATTGACACGGGATTTTTCATCATGCATCATTACCTGCATGGATGGATCGGCGGGATTATTTTTTTCCGGCCGGGATGCGCGGTTTACTGGAAATTTATCATTAGAACAGGTGGATTATGAAAAAAACATTACTGGTGGCCATGGCTTTCATGTTTATCACGGTTCAGATTTTCGCCCAGGCTGGAGCGAAAGAAAAGGAAGCTGCCAAGGAGAGCGCGGAAGAGGAAAGCTCCATCGGCCTCGGCTTTTCGATGAGCTATTATTCGAAATATATATGGCGCGGGATAGACTTTTATGCCGGTGACGGGTATTTTTACCCTTCAATATCATGGGAGCCTTTCAGCACCGGTCTCAAGTTCACCGTGGCCGCTGAAATCGCCTCAAGCTGGGTCTTCAACGGATTCACGAAAAAGCCGAACAGATATTATTTTGAAGACTGGACCCTGAGCTCGATTTACAAAAAAAAGAAACAGGTCAATGCCTACGCTTACGCGAACCAGGGCCTGGATTTCGGCGCGGAATATTCCCATACCTTTGAGGGGGTCGTGACCCTTGGCGCGAACTTCTGGTACTACTGGTATTATAACTCGAAAAATGCGCGGGAAATGGCCTGGCAGCGGGTTGAATCCATCAACGTGGTGAAAAAATGGGACACCAGTTATTTCAGCGTCGGCGTCAATGTCGGCCTTGACTTCGTGCCCTGGATCAATCCTGTCATCAACGTCTACTATGACAATTATCTCGGCTACAAGAGGGCGGGGGATTACTACGTCCAGCTCGGTTTCAGCCATGACTTCGAGGTCGTGAAGGATGTTGTCACCATCACGCCGTCCCTGACCGCAGGCTATTACATCGGCCGTACCTTCGGGTTTAACAATTGGTACCTGGCATCGCCAGGTGGGGTTGATTTTACCCCGACAGACGGTGACATCCTCTGGCGCCAGCACGTGGCCCCGAAGAAAGGGGTCAGCGACGTGGTCCCCTCGGTCACCATGAGCGTGACCCACCAGGGATTCACCTTTACGTCCGGCTTCTTCTATGTCATTGTTCCCGCCAAGTCATGGTACAAGGGCGGGCCGATACATAAGTTTTACGCCCAGCTGGGGCTGGCCTATAACCTCTAGGATTTTTCCGGACACGCAAAACCGAAAAGCCCCCTGCAGCAGGGGGCTTTTTTTATCCGGCCGATCGCGATTATGCGGCTGCCGGGGCCTCCTCAGCCGTTATACTCGGATACCATAAGGGTGATATCGTCCTCGAATTCCGGGGACGTGGTGCCGATGTAGTTGATGACCATCCGGTAAATCTCCTCGCACAGCTCCGTGGCGGGCCGCATCCGGTGTTGCCGGATGAAGCGCACCAGGTTGTCTTCGCCGAACATGACGAGGTCGTGGTTCCGGGCCTCGGTGATGCCGTCGGTGTAGAGTATCATCTTGTCGCCCTCGTTGAGCTTGGTCGTTATGTTGGTCGCGTTGAGCGGCAGCTTCTCGCTGATGATCCTTCCCTGTGACCCGACAAACTCGACTTCTCCCGCCTTCCGTATGACGATGATCGGCGGGTGGCCGGCGTTCGAAGAGGTCATCGTGCCGGCCGCGAGATCGATATGGCAGAAGATCGCGGATATGAAGTGTCCACCCATCTTGCCCTGCAGCGACTGGTGGAGCTTCTCCATCGCGAGCGAGGTGTTGCGCCCGGCGTTGTAGCAGGCGGGCAGGGACATCTTCACCATGGCGGAGAGGAAGGCGGCCGGGACGCCGTGTCCCGAAACGTCGCAGATGAAGAGCATCATCTCGCGGTTGTTGTAGTAAAAGTCGATGAAATCGCCCCCGACCGCCATCATCGGCTGGTACTTGAAGCTCAGGGTCACCGCGTTGATGTCGGGCAGGCGCACCGGCAGCAGCGACATCTGGATGCGACGCGCCATCATGATCTGCCGGTTCAGCTCTTCCGACTGCGCCTGGATGGTGAGGGTGCGGTCGATGACCCTCTGCTCCAGGTTTTCATTCAGCTGCGAGATTTCATTGATGAGGCGCTTCTGCTCCTCCGATGACGCATGCAGGCTCCTGACCATTGAGTTGAAGCTGTCCGCGAGCCTGCTGAACTCGTCGCCGCTGCGGATGTCCACCATGGTGGTCATGTCGCCCGACGCAAGGTTGTTGATACCGGTCATCAGCTTGGCGAGGGGCTGGGTGAAGTGCCGGGAAAGGTATATGGTGAACAGCGTTGATATGACAAAGGTGATGGCGGCCATGGCGATGGCGACAAGGAGGATGCTCCGCCTGAAATCAGAGACCTCCCGCGAGTTGATGTCGACGCAGACGATACCGATGCTCTCTCCCCTGCTGTTTTTGATGGGGGAATACGCGGTGATGAAGGAACCGTAGGCGTTGCGCGCTATTTCCTCTTCCACATAATCTTTTTTGCTGTTTATCAGGCCGATTATCTTGCTGATAACCTGCTTTGTTTCGATGAAGTCATTGCCGGGATAGGAGCTCGGCTCCCCCTTGCCGGAATAGGTTATGGTGCATTTCAGCTCCTTGCCGTTGATGGTGATGGAGCCGGTCTTTATGCGGTCGTCACGCTTCGAGATGCCCCCAGGACATTTCGCGGAAAGGGGATTGACGGTCAGCACCTCGAAGACCGGCTGGCCCTGAATAAGGAGCTGCTTTTTGTCCTTCCTGTTGCGAAGGGAAATCCTTACTTTCCCGATATCTGTGATGATGTCGAAATCCTCTTTGTAGAACGTGTAGTTGTACTCGACGGTCATCCGGCCGTCCTTGTCGAAAAAATAGTCAAAGGCGAAGGACGGGGTCTCGAACCACATGATGTCCTGTTCGGGAATATTGCCGTCGAGGCCGTAAAACAGCTTGTTCTGTTTACGGTCGTAATTCAGGGTGTAGATGTACCGGACTTCTTTTTCATTTTTCCAGGTGTCGCTGATGATCTTGATATACCGCCAGAATTTCGGGTTCTTTGACGAATCGGGCGTGGTGAAGGATTCATGCACGTCGCCGTCGATCGCGGTCGAGATGAACCGAGCTATGGAGAGCTTGTGCTCCCGGAAGGTGGTGAAAAACCGGTCGCTGGAGGCCTTGTACATGAAAAAACCGAACAGCAGGGATACGGTGAGATTCAGGGTCATAAAACCGAAAAACAATTTCATGCGCAGGCTTAATTTCATACGGTGACCTCTGGGATATGGTTATTATGCAGGAATGGCCGATAAAAATCAAGAGTTAAATTGTTCAGGGAGGGCG
Source organism: Spirochaetota bacterium (assembly GCA_035400945.1). Taxonomy (GTDB): domain Bacteria; phylum Spirochaetota; class UBA4802; order UBA4802; family UBA5550; genus RBG-16-49-21. The sequence goes on along the minus strand of DAONAJ010000009.1, from coordinate 14,134 downwards.
TCCTGACTGGCGGCAGACCAAATGGACCGGTGATATTTTATTTAATTTTTATCAAAAATGATTTGATAGAAGTACCGTCAGCCGGTAGAATGTATTGACTATATCGGGCCGCTGAGGCCGGGTTATAATTATTATTATGCCGGGGAAGGTTATGAAATCACTGATACGGTTCGGTGTGTCAATTGAAGAGAAGCTGCTTAAGCGGTTCGATGAACTCATTGAGTCCAAGGGTTACGTAAACCGCTCCGAAGCGATCAGGGACCTGATCCGGGACCGGCTGGTATCAGAGGATCTCTCCGACAAGAATGCGGAGTCCATAGGGACCCTTACCCTGATCTACAGCCATGATGTGCGGGAGCTCTCGGACAAGCTGAACGAGATCCAGCACCACAACCACCGCATCATCGTGTCCACGACCCACATACATCTTGACGAGCACAACTGCCTGGAGGTGCTTATCCTGCGGGGCAAGACGAAGCAGATACAGGCCATAGCAGACAAGCTCCTGTCGATCAAGAACGTGCGCCACGGCAAGCTGACCTGCACCACGACGGGCTAGGCGGTATTCGCAAGCTGCTATCTTGCAATGGCAGATATCTTGACGGGATGGATGAAAAGGAATCAGGGCCCGGCCTGCTATCCTCCGGGCCCTGATGAGTATATGGATATGTAGTCGTGATGTTTTTTATTGTATTTGAAATGTCAGGGTCGCCGCGTACATTTTTTCGTCATAGAGGCGGGTGTCGGCGGACTTTTCAGTGCAGCCTGTCTGCAAGAGCCATTTTCCTTTCTTGCTTATCTTAATCTCCCCCAGTCCTTTCTGGTTTGTTTTTATGGTTTCAGCAAAAACATTACTTCTTGATGAGTAGCCGTCATGGGTGGCTTTTACCGCCATCTCTGCCGGTTTTCCTTTGAATATCACTTTTACGGGAAGAACATCCCCCTTGCTGAGTGTAGCCGGATCTTTCAGGGGAACTATTTCCAGTTCGTGTCCGATTATTTTCGAGAACATGCTCCCGCCCGGTTTTTCTACGGTAACAATCGCCTTGCTGAACTTGGCGCTGTAAATTCCCTGCAGGGGATTCTTGACCTGGGATTTGTTTTTTCCCTCGATAAACCCCTCTGTCGTTTTAACCCAGTAGGTCCATTTTTTCCCGGAAACGGCAAGATAGGATCCGGCCTGGGCCAGCTTTTGTGCGCTCCGGTTCAGGTTGTTGCCGGCAGGGGCTATGGGGATGACCGCCCCGGATGGTGCGATGAGATAGCTCTTTGAAATCCTCTCGGCCGGTACGAATTCCTTGTTTTTCGAAGGGAACGCGTGGTCGGAAGGATAGGTGCATTCCATTGCCGATCCCTTGGCGATCTTAAAATCCTTCATCTCAAACCACATATCATGGGCGTACAGCGCCACGGGCAGGATAACCGCAAGCAGCAGCGCCGCTGTTCTGGCCATTATTATTTTTTTTATTGTCATGGATTTACTCCTTAATATTTAGATCATCTCAGAATATCCCCCCCGGAGGGTGGCTTTGCAGCTTGTTCTTATTATACAAGTCCCCCTCGGGGGGATTTAGGGGGCTGTTTTCCCGCACCGCGTAGGCGGGGCGGGAAACAAGATTATTCATTCTACTAAAACTTCATGTTAACCGAGCCATAAAACGAACGGGGCGCGCCGGGCGCCCATACGCCGTAACCTCCTGCATAACCCGCATAATGCTCATTGAAAATGTTCTTGGCGTCAAACCGGAAAGTGATGGGCGTATTGTTCGCCATCATGGTGTAGCTCAGGTACAGGTCAAACAGGTTGTACCCTTTGTAAATCGGGTCGGGATCCAGGCCCCAGGAATTAATGTTGCTCAGATAACGAAGCGTCAATGCCTGCGACCATGTCCTGGTGCCGTACGAATCAGTGTACTGCGGCCCAACATGGGTCCACCCGAAGCCGCCGCCCAGGCCGATGGGGGAGCTCCATATGATTTCCGCCCCGGCTTCGTATTCAGGCAGGTTGGGGAGGGGCGAACCTTTGGTCAACAGGTTCCCGACATTGATATAATTCGTCGCCGGGTCGGTTCCGATCCATGGGATGTTGCGCACCTTGCTGTTCATCCATGTGAAAGTACCATCAAGCTCGAGATATTTTATGGGCATCACCTTTACGGAAGATTCGATACCCCAGCGGCGGGTAGTTCCCGTGTTCCTGTATATATTCGACCCGGCCGGATTTTCGTTCGCTTCGTTGGTGACGTCTATCATGTAGCCCGTCACGTCAATCCAGAGGTATTTCTCGTAAGTGGCGGTCAGGCCTGCTTCATACTGCCATATTTTCGATGGCTTCAGGTGCTGCCATGTCTGGAAAATGGTCGTGTCGGGAGGCATCACAAAACCGTTGCTGGCGTTGGCCCTGAAGCGGAGCACGTCCTTGAGGAGCTCTGAGATAAAACCGAACTTGGGGCTCACATAGCTGTAGTCCCGCGGATTAATCGTTTGGTGCCGTTCATCCAGTTTCATGATTTGCTGTATCGGATCGGTCGTACCCAGCACATCCTGCAGATACATAGCGTTCTTAAAGGTGCCGGTGAACAGGTCGGCCCTGACGGCAATGACCGGGCAGAAATACTGGTGCAGGCTCCATTCGGTCTCAAGAAAGAACGCGTGCGTATCGAAGGTCGTGTATTTTTTCTGGGTCAGGTTTTCCCGTGTCCTGTTGAAGGTTTGAAATCTGCGGTATACCGTGCCGTCTCTGAAAAATTCATAGCCGAGAATTCCTTTCAGCCTGATATCTCCGTGGATCGGCGCGTCGAGGTTGGCGCTGATCCCGGTCCCGTATTTGCCGACCCGGTAGCCCTGTTCGGCCTGGCTGCCGGACCCGAACTTGGAAAACCTCGTCCAGTTGGTCTGGAGCCCGAAGCCCCAGGCGAGGATTTTGACATATTCACCGGCGGCGTAGTTCACATCGAGCCGTTCGGTGAATTGCCGGCGTTCACCGCCGTCGTTCTGGGCAAAATCATTAACGTCAAGCGGCATGTCAAGGGGATTGAACATCTGCTGCTTGAAGGTATATTTCTTCATACCCCACTGTGTCCTCGAGTAATACCCGGGGGAATTCCAGTTATCGCCATGGGCCCTGAGGGAAAGGGTTATTTCCAGGTCGCTGGTGGGCCTGTAGGTGAATCGGGTGGATCCGTTGCCGTAGAGCTGCTTGGAATTTTCCTGAAATCCGTCAGTCCGGTAAAATTGTACGGCCGTGTTGTTTGACAGCTTGTCGCTTATGATCGTTTTTCCAAGGGCGCTCTGAATATCCACCGTGTTCCATGATCCGTATTTAGCGTTCACATCGATGTAATCGCCGCCTTTTTTAGTTATATATACTATGGTGCCGCCGCGGGAAAAGTTGCCGTACAGGGCCGACGAGGGCCCCTTGTACACCAGTACCTTGTCGAGCTCCATCGGTATCAGGATGTTCGGGTCCGCGTATCCGCCGCCATGGCCGTAATACTCGTTCAGGGGAATGCCGTCAAGGTAGACCCCCATGTCGCCGCCGTGGACCCCGGACTGGAACCCGCGGATGGCGATTGCATTGGAGACCCCGCCCTGGTCGTATTCATGCATCTTCACGCCCGGCACCGACTTGATGATGTCGGCCGTGCGGGATATGCCCTGTTTTTCGATATCATTTGAATTGACGACGTTGATGGTGTAGGGCGATTTCTTGAGGAACTGCTCGCCTTTGACCACGATTTCCTTCAGGGTGACTTCGCCGCCGCTCTTTTTTTCAGCCGCTTCATTGTCCTTCCCTTCATCTTCAATCTGTTTTTTCTGCTTTTCAGTCCCCTGCTTCCCGGCGGCCGGATCCTCCTTTTGGGGAGCCGCCTTCTGCGGGTACAGGTGCGAGACCGGAACCGCAATGCAAAGCGTCAGGACCAGCAAGCGAAACACTGTTTTTATCATCTCATCCTCCTGGCAAGTGCCACTGGTAGCACTTTGAATAATTTTGTAACACGATGTTGTGGTGGTAAATATTGTCAAGAATTATGCAAAAAATAACACATAAAAAATAATTGTGCTATTATCGCTTGACAGAAATGATATTCGATCAATAGTGGCCATGCATAATTCAGGCAATTATGATAGGCTGTCTGGAGCCGGATGTAATACGGTGCTCACAAGCTGGATTGCCCTCGGTTTGCCTTGATTTCGGAGAGAATATTCGCCTATGATTGTGCATGTTGATGTTTTTTTATTAATACCCGCAGGAGATCCTGGATATGATGATTCTTGTCGATTATGGTGAAACCTTTATTTTTATCGCCCTTGCCGTGGCGAGCATAATCGCCCTCGGGGTGTGTCTGGACCGCTATCTGCTCATGCGTCCTTATACGGGGAAAAAATCAAAGGGAATATACCAGTCTATACTCGAAGGTGTCCGTTCTTCTGATGTTGATCGCTTCACGAGTATATTGCCGGATGAAAAATCAATCTATGCCAGGTTTGCCTCTTACTGTTTGTCTAAAATAGAAGAAAAGAAGCCCGGCCTAGATGAAATAATGGCGTCACGCATGCTTGAAGAGGAATCCATTCTGGAAAAACGCCTGCCGGTATTGAATACGCTGGGAAACAACGCTCCCTTCATCGGCCTTCTGGGCACGGTCCTCGGCGTCATCAAGGCCTTCCACGGCCTGGGGACGCTTGGGAACACCGGGGCAGAGGTGGTCATGCGCGGCATATCATCGGCTTTGCTGGCAACCGCCGCGGGCCTTTTCATCGCGGTGCCGGTGGTCATGTTCAACAATTTTTTTACAGCCAGGATACAGGAAATAATGAAAAACCTGTTGATCCTTTCAAAGGAAATGACAGCCTTGGCGGCCCATTCCGCCGTTAAAAAGAAAAAATAAAGGGGGTTGCATATGGCCCATGCCGCTCAAAACAATAAAAACCAGATCGGGAATATCAACATCACACCCATGGTGGACATCCTCCTGGTCCTCCTTGTCATTTTCATGGTGACGGCGAATTTTTTAAAGAAGGACGCGGTCAATATCAGCCTGCCCGCGGCCGCCGCTGCGGACCCGAACGTGGCGCGCACGGTGCAGGTGGCCCTGTTCCGGGACGGGAAGATCTTTCTCGAAGGGATCGAGACCACGGAGAAGGACATTGTCGCGAAGCTGTCCCGGGACGTGAAATTCCGCCCCAACATGAGGGTGACCCTCTCCGCCGACGAGAACCTGGCCTACCGCTCCATCGCCCGGACCATGGGTATCATCAAGAAGGCCGGGGTGAACAAGATCGCCCTTTCCGTGAAACGGTAGATCGGCCCGGCTGAAAGGCGTCAGGCATTATATGAAAAAGAAGATACGGAAGATGAGAAGGTGGATACGGGCGCGGGACCGCTTCACCCTGTGTATCGCGGTTTCGCTCTTCCTGCACGGGAGCGGCTACGCGGCCTATTTCATTGCGACCCGGCCCTGGGAAAACGCCTCCTTCGATGAATCTGCCGTTGAACAGGTCGAGGCGGAATTTTTAGATATACCGCCGGACCTGGTCCGCTTCGACTCTGGAGACTCGAACCCGGCGCCGGTGGAAAAAAAGGAGTGGGTCGAAGGGGTCTCGGACAAAGGGAAAGATCCAACCGACGAGGGGGAGGACCGCGTATCGGGCACCGGCACGGACCCGGAGGGTTACTATTTCTCCTTCAGCGCCGACCGCATGCCGGAGCCCATTGTCGATTTCGACCTGAACGAGTATTTTCCCCGGGAAGCCCGCACGGCTTCCATAAAGAGAAAGACCGTGGTCGTGATGGTGAAGATCGACGAACGGGGCTCTCTCCGCGGCGTGGAACTCGTGTCGGAGCGGGCGGGACTCGGCTTCGACGAGGCGGCCCTCAAGGTCGTGAAAAGGATGCGCTTCAGGCCCGGCCGCAAGGATGGGAAGGCGGTGAAGATGCTCTGCAAGCTTCCCATTACGTTTGAATTGGACCAGTAACATAAGGACGACGTTATCGTCGGCTTTTGATGTTATATGAGCGCCACAGGGCGGTTTCGATCACCCGCCAAAATACTACGTCCCTGTACTATGGCGGGCGGAAACATCCTGTTTCCTGTGATCGAAACCGCCCCGCGCCACTCGTATCAAATTACCATAAGATACATGGAGATTATTACTATGTTAAAACAAAAAATCTGTATCGCGGCCATAATCGTCCTGGCTTCAATCAACACGGGGTCTCTCCTGGCCCATGGCATCACCCGCACCATCGAACAGGGAAAGGCGATGGTGATCACGGCCTATTACGATGACGGGGAACCCATATCCTACGCCTCCGTAAAAGTGTTCGCCCCCGGGAAAAAGGATACTGAATACCAGAACGGCCGTACCGATAAGAACGGCCGCTTCGCCTTCGTGCCGTCAGAAGCCGGCGACTGGCTGGTGCGCCTCGACGACGGCACCGGCCACGGCTTCGAGGAGCAGGTCAGCGTCGATGCCGCCATGGGCGGGAAGGCCTCGTCGCCGGTGCTGGTGAAATTCGGCCAGAAGGTGATCGTGTTTCTCCTCCTGGCCTGGGGCGGCGTGATGACGGCGCTCTATGTGCGGAAAAAAAAATCAGCGTAGCCGGAGCTTCAACGGCATCAGGCCGGCCGCGGCGCGCGTGACCGCAAGCTATTAAAAAATACGCTTGCGCCCCCGATCGATCCGTACTAACACGGACCGAAGATCCGCCAATTCTATTGAACAGGGGGGCAACCTTCCATGTCCGCAGTGTTGAACAGAGAAACCGTCAGGCGCATCGCGCGACTCCAGGAAAACGAGATCACCGAGCACCATATCTACACCAGGCTTGCCGGCGTCATCAAAGACGAAAAGAACAGCGCCGTTCTGAAAAGGATCGGGGAAGACGAGCTCCGTCACTACAGCTTCTGGAGGGGGCTGACCGGTCTTGACGTGAAGCCGAACCGGTGGAGGGCCTTCAGGTTTTACTGGATCGCGCGCATCTTCGGCCTCACCTTCGGCATCAAGCTCATGGAGCGGGGGGAGGGCAACGCCCAGGCCGTGTATCGGCAACTGGCGGATGAGTACCCGGAGGCGGGCCGCATTGCCGATGATGAGGAAGAGCATGAGAATGCCCTGATCGCCCTTATCGAAGAGAAGCACCTTGCCTACATGGGTTCCGTGGTCCTGGGCCTGAACGACGCCCTGGTGGAGCTTACCGGGGCCCTGGCGGGCCTGAGCTTCGCCCTGCAGAACACGCGCCTCATCGCCATGACCGGCCTTATCACCGGGATTGCCGCATCGATGTCGATGGCGGCGTCGGAATACCTGTCCACCAAGTCTGAGGGGGGCGAGAATCCTCTCACATCAAGCCTCTACACCGGCGCGGCCTACGTGGCCACGGTAACGATCCTGATCCTGCCCTACCTGCTGATCGATAACTACCTGGTCTGCCTCGGCGTCATGCTCGCCAACGCGGTTCTGATAATATTCGCTTTTAATTTCTATATTTCTATTGCGAAAGAACTTGATTTTAAGAAACGCTTTCTCGAAATGTGCGCCATAAGCCTGGGTGTGGCGGCCCTTTCCTTCGGCATCGGCGTGCTGGTGAAGGTCCTTATTGGCATTGACGTGTAGCGGGGAAACCGAATATACGGCTATTCCCGTAAGGCCTTCAGGATCTCACGGATGGCTTTCGGCACTGATTTCTCGACTGTGGTGCTCAGCCCCCATTCTATTGATTCGATATCTTCCGGCACGATACCTATTATTTCCACGGCCGGATGATGGCCGGCCAGGTTTACCTGGTAGAGGAGCTCCTGGATGCTGAACAGGGGAAACCAGCCCCCGGCAGGCGGGCTTTTCAGGCGCTCAGCCGGGAACCGGTATATGGATCCCGGTTCATCGTCAACCTTGAGGGCGTCAATGATTATAATTCGCTCCCTTCCCGTCATGATCGGCACCAGGTCGTAAAAAGCCGTTCCGCCGTCCAGGATCTCAACGTTATCCGGAATATCGATCCCTGATTCGAGTATGCGGCGTACCAGGTGAACGCCGATACCATCATCTTTCCGGAATATGTTGCCGATGCCGAGTATTAATATGTTTTTTTCTGCATCGAGCATGCCGGTTCCGAGGTTATCTTGTTCATGCATACAGTTTCCTTGTCTGTATATATTCGATTACGGGATCAGGGGCGAGAAACCTGATCGATTTCCCCTCCTGGAGCCTATTCCTGATTAATGATGAGCTGATGCCTACCGGTGGGTTTTCAGCGTATCTGGTATTGTAAGGACAGGGATCGTATGCTGTTATTTGCTTGAGACCAGGCCGGCGCATTACAATAAGGGGCACGAGTTCCATCAATCTCTTCGAATCCCGCCAGTTTTTGACGCAGCCCAGGGCGTCAAGGCCAATTATGAGATATAAACAGCTCTCCGGGTATAGTTCCCGGAATTTCTCGACTGTTGTTATGGTGTAGGATGGTCCCGCGCGGTCCAGTTCAATGCGGGAGACTTCGAATTCATTTATTCCTCCGGTGGCCAGTACCGCCATGGCGTAGCGGTCTTCCCCGGGGGCGATGACGGTCGATTCTTTCTTTACTGTGTAATTCGACGGTACGAAAAAGATCTTATCAAGATTGAAGTCCGACCTGATCGATTCTGCGCTGATGAGATGGCCGCAATGGATCGGATCGAATGTCCCGCCGAAGATGCCGATTTTCTGAACGCGCGCGTGTTTACCCATGATAACGGGGATACTCCTTCATGATCCTTACGAATGCAGATTAAAGAGAACAGATAGCGCGATATTTTGCAATGACAAAAATAGCACATAATAAATAAATATATTCTAAAAGTGTTATTAAATTGACAAAAATAGCACAATTGATAATTGCAGATTATGAAGGAATCACCTGTTTTGGATGGAAATATAATTGGCAATTTAAGAAGTCACATGATATGCAATTACAACTAATACAACGAGCCGCGGTCATTGATGAAAGGCCTGGAAAGCCATCAACAACCACTAAGATACTTATCGTCGATGCACATCCCCTGTTCAGGGAGGGGCTCAAACTGACCCTGAAGATGGTGCATAACCTTGAGGTAATAGGGGAGGCTTCAACAGCTGCTGAAGCGATTTATACATTAAACGTTGAAAGGCCCGACTTGGTGATAATTGATATTGCGCTGTCGGGGTGCATGAGCGGCATCGGACTTGTCAGGTCAATAAATACAAGTTATAGCGGTGTCAAGATGCTGGTTCTTTCCATGTACGATGAAGCTTGTTATGCGGAGTGGTCTCTCCGCGCTGGTGTGCGGGGATACATTACGAAAGATACTGCCTCGAAAGATATAATTTCTGCCGTCAACGCTATCATAAATGACGAGTTTTATCTGAGCGGCGCTTTGTCAAGGAAGCTGATTGATAGATTCGTCCATGGTTCATCATTGCCTGCCGGCATATTACAGGAAAAGCTGAGCAATCGCGAATTCAAAATATTCCGTCTCATCGGCAACGGATTCAACACTGTTGAAATGGCGAAACTGCTCAATCTCAGCACTGGTACGGTTGATGTACATAAAAAAAACATCAGGGATAAAATGAACTTTGATAGTTCATCCGACCTGCTGAAGTGCGCTATTCAGTGGGTCTCATCACAGAACAGGTGAATGCAATACTCAATGCTTGTGTTCGTGCGGCTCCTGATCGTGGGCCGGATGATTATGGGTATGGGCGCCGTGGTCGCCCCCGTGCTCATGGTCGTGCCGGTTCTGGTCCGTCCCGTGATCGTGGGGATGCGCATGGGCATGATCATGCTCATGGCTGTGTGCGTGGCTGTGCTCATGCTCGTGCGTTTCGCCGCCGTGGCTGTGCGGGTGGGTGTGAAGATGCTCGTGATCATGGGCATGTGTATGGGTATGTTCATGAGTTCCCTGCATGGCTTAATCCTCCTGCCTGGTTTGTTGATTATAATGTATTGTCAATCGCCGAAATAATCCATAGTGGAATTGGTTATTTTAGTTATGAAATACTTTTTTTATTATGGGACAAATAACCGGCCATTTCCTGGATTTTGCCGGAAATCAGTAATGCCAACAAATGATACCTCACAATTTATTTATCAGAACAACAATCTTTTTTTGGTGTGTTATTATGGATTCCGCGCGGTTATTTAAAGCCCTTGGCGACACCGGGCGCCTTCTTATATTCCGGCTCCTGCTCAAGAATGAATTGAGCGTACATACTGTCGCCGCGACTCTCGGGATGAAACAGCCGCGTATATCGGGGCACCTGCGTGTCCTTAAAAATTGCGGCCTTGTTGGGTACCGGCGATGCGGCAGGTTCGTTCTTTACAGCGCATGCCGGGGTGAAGGGCCTGCCGGGCGTTTTACCGATATGCTGAATGCCTATTTTGATGCAGATGAGAAGATGCGTGATGAATGTGGCTGAAGGTCAACGAGGAAAATCAGACCCTGGACATCATCAAGTTGCAGCACGGTTATCTGCCCGAATAGTACTTGACAGTAGCATGATTATAAAAAAAATAACATATATAGAATAAAACAACATAATATGTAGTATTTTATTAAAAAAGGAGGATTGATGATGATACGAGTTCTTGCTAACGGCGCGACGATAACCGTTAGAGTCTGTTTGATATGCGCGGCTGTTTTACTGGCAATTCCGGCCTTTGCTTTCCACCCCTTGATAACCGACGATACCGGGACCCAGGGAAAGCATAATGTGGAATTTGAAGTCGCGTACCAGTTTGAAAGGGACACGATGCGGTGGTTTGACCGCGGTCTGGATAGTGTACTGGAGGGCACATGGGGTAAAGTTACCACGAAAGAGGACGCCCATGAGCTGGCCGCGACCATATCCTACGGCTTGATAGACCCTCTCGACCTGGTGATCGGTGTCCCCTACGGACATTCGCGGGCGCGGGAAGCGCGTATTTTCTACAATCCGCCGGTACCCATGGCCGGATTGCAGGGGTTGCGCTATGTGTCAACAAGCGTGGACAGCGGCATCGGTGATCCCACGATTGAATTGAAATGGATGTTTTTCGAGCATGAAGGTTTGAGCCTGGCATTGAAGCCCGGGACGACGCTTCCGCTGGGCAACGAGGATGCCGGGTTCGGCACCGGGTGTGTCAGTCCCTATCTCTACTTCATCATGAGCTATGAAAAGGACTGGTTCCTGATGCACCTCAATCTCGGATACATCCGCAACCAGAACAAGGTGGGGGACCGTGAAGACCTCTACCATGGCTCGCTGGCGATGGAGTTCGTGCTCATGAAGGACATGCTGAAATTTGTCGTGAATACCGGACTTGAGAGAAACCCGGACAAGCGCTCCAATTTCCACGATGTCTTTTTCCTGGGCGGTTTCGTGGTGTCCCCGTCGGAATTCTGCGATCTTGACCTCGGGTTCAAGTACAGCCTCGCCCTGCCGGGGGCGCAGTCCCCGGGGCCCGATTATTCGGTGCTGGCCGGCTTCACCGCCCGCTATGACGGCGGTGCCAAGAAAGACGAGAAAAAGGAAGGAGGAAAATAATCATGCATATACCTGACGGATATTTAAGCCCGCAGACCTATGTTCCGCTCTATGTCGCCTTCGGCGGCTTCATCGCGGCGGCCCTGCGAAAGGTGCGGCAGACTGTTTCCACGAAGAACATCCCTTACCTCGGGATGGCAGCGGCCTTTTCCTTTCTCATCATGATGTTCAATGTCCCGATCCCCGGCGGCACCACGGGCCATGCCGTGGGGGCCAGCATCGTGGCCCTGGTGCTGGGCCCCTGGACGGCAGTGGTGGCCGTGTCCGTGGCCCTCATCATACAGGCCTTTCTCTTCGGCGACGGCGGCATCACCGCCATCGGCGCCAACTGCTTCAACATGGCCGTGGTAATGCCCTTTGTTTCGGTCATTGTCTTTAAACTGGTGCGCGGTAAGGCTGCCGGCGGCTGGCGTGTTTACCTGGCGGCATTCCTGTCCGGATACATCGGCCTTGTCGTGGCAGCTATCGTGACTTCTATTGAATTCGGCATTCAGCCCCTTATCGCCTCCGCGGACGGGAAGCCGCTCTACGCGCCGTACGGACTCGAGGTCGCGGTGCCTGCCATGGCCATTGAGCACATGATACTGTTCGGCATTGTCGAGGGTGTGATAACAATGGCGGTGCTGGCCTTTTTCCTCAAGGGCGATCCTGAGAACATTTATGCCATACAGGAGGTGAAGAAATGACATCATTTCAGAAAAAAATCCTCATCGCGCTGGTCATACTGGCCATCGTGTCCCCCATCGGCATCTACCTTCCGGCGAAATTCAAGGCCGAAGACGCCTGGGGCGAGTGGTCGACCGAGACCATCGAAAAGCTGGTGGGTTTCGTGCCGGCTAAAATGAAAGAAACGGCCGATCTCTGGAAGGCGCCGATTCCTGATTATAACCTGGGCGACGACAAATCGCCGTTTACCACCCAGGCCTTGTCGTACATTCTTTCAGGCGCCATCGGCATAGCCCTATGTGTCCTGATCCTTTTCGGTATCTCAAAATTACTCGTTAAAAAAAGTGAGTGACAGAGCATATCCAACTCTTTAATTTGAGTTATTTCTATAAATGGGGTTGTCCAACAATACCCCCCAACCCGCGTTCTCAGGATGAGGTTGATGCCAGCGCAGGCACAGGACGTGCCGAATGTGTTGGCCCCATGGGGGGCTTACTTAATCAATAATGGTTTTGAAAGTCCCCCGCCGGGGGATTCAGGGGGCTTATAAGACAACCCCATATTTTTTGCACTATTATGATCAGGATCAGCCTCATTGGCAGTCATAGATAAAACCATACAATCCATAGCCGGCATCATCAGGTCGAGCTACGTGTACTGGGAGATGGCGGGAAAGAATGGCCTGTTCCAGAAACTCGATCCGCGGGTCAAGGTCGTTTTCCTTTTCTACTTCATCGTGATCGTCAGTTTGTTGAGGAGCCTGTACGCGGAGCTGGCTATTGCGGCCATTATCTTCATGCTGATTGCCCTTTCACGGCTGAACATACTGTACATGTACAAGCGTGTCCTTGGCTTTGCCTTTTTCTTCGGCTTTCTTATCGCCCTGCCGTCGGCTTTCAACGTGATCACCCGGGGTGATGTAATCCTGCCGGTGGCGACCCTTTCCCGGTCCTATCAATTCTGGATCTATTTCATTCCGAAAGAGATCGGCATCACCAGGGAAGGGGCCTTCGGCGTGGCCATGCTCACTCTGCGCGTCGCCAACTCGCTGGGGATATCGCTCCTGGTCATCCATACCACCCCTTTTTTCGAGATCATCAGGGCCCTCAAGGTCTTCCGGGTGCCGGACACCTTTCTCATGATCATCATCCTGACGTACAAGTATATATTCATTTTTTCCAAGACCGTTGAGGACATGTACCTGGCCATGAAGAGCCGCCTGGCGGGCGCCGCCGACAGCGCGACCGTGAGGCAGCTTGTCGCCGGCCGCATTTATTTCATATTCAAAAAATCGCAGATGCGCTACGAGGAGACGTACCGGGCCATGGTGAGCCGCGGGTTCACCGGGGACATCGAGCTCTACAGCTTCAGGGTGTTTACGGCGCGGGACGCCGTATCGGGCTTTGTTCTGGCGGCGGCAGGGGCGGCCGTGATGGCGGTCTTTTAATCCCCCCTGACCCCCGTAGGGGGCATGTTGGCTATATCGTTAAAAATGCGATTCTAAATCAACTGTCATCACGAGCGAAGCGAAGTGATCTTGTAATTGATTTAAATAAGGGTATGATTTTATAGAACTATCTCATAAATACAAAGTGTATCATTCGCAAGATTGCTTCGTCGCGGAGTTTATCCCGAGTATGACGAGGGACTTTTCGCAGTGACATATTTTAATTATATCCTTCATGCCCCCCAGGGGACAGGGGGGTAAACAATAGGGGTCTTAATCTACAATATGAACATCATCCAGCTTGAAAACGTTTCCTACAGCTTTTACGATATCGTGCCGGCGCTCTGCGATGTGAGCCTCTCGGTGGAAGAGGGCGACATGGTCGCCATTATCGGCGCCAACGGCAGCGGCAAGTCGACGCTGCTCCAGGTAATGAACGGCCTCATTCATCCCCATTCCGGCACGGTGCGCTTC
>DAONAJ010000008.1:0-92752 GCA_035400945.1 Spirochaetota bacterium | reverse complement strand
TCTCATTGAAGGCAGCCATTCTTATTCTTTCAAGCCTCTTACATAGTATACCCCGAGGCCATCGAGGCCATGACAGCGGGAACAGCCCGGAAACCGGCCTTATTTCCGTACTTTCTTCACCACAACCACTGACACCACTGCAACAATGGCAACAACAAGCACAACCATGGCAAAACCGATCCAGGTCATGTAGGTGCCGCCTTTCAGCAATAAAGCAGGATTAAGACTCGGCTCTCTCACTGTCCTCCCCAGTTTGCCCCGGTATTTCTCAGGTATTTCAGGATAGCCGTCGCCGTCGGTGTCCTTAAAACTCCGCACGTATTCCATGAGACCGACCCACTGCTTAACCTCCTGGATGCCCGGCCTGTTCGGGTCAGCATCGACAAGGGCTTCTGCAAGATCGCCATAGGGCTTGCCGTTCCTGTCCTTGGGTATGATTTTCAGGATATTCATGGTAAAATTACCGACGATATCAAGGAATGTCGCGTTATACAGGTTGGCCGTCACGCGGTAGAGCTGTTTATTCGAATCGGAATAATCAAGGGGCCTGTATCCCTCCTCGTCATTGCCTATCTGTATTGACGTGACCCGGTCGAATAACATCCTGCGGGGATTATAGGTGAATTTAAGTCCGGATATCTGGAGAAAATAATCGGATCCCTTCAACGGATGTATACTGGTAAGGATTTCCAGCGCCTTTTTCAGTTCCGCTGCGTACAGATACACGGCAGCCATCGGATATCCCATGGTATCGTCCTTGCCGATGCCGAGGGGCAGCGCGTTGAACATATCGCAGACCGCTATCCTGCCGGTCTTCCCTTTTACCACCGGGTCCCTGATGAGGCCGTTGGAATCAAAGGCAACATCAACTTTAGAGTGCGGGTCCCGCGGATCATAGACGAACCTGTTGACGTACCAGCGGCTTGCGTCTGCGATGAGGTTCCCCAGGTTCGATTCATCTTCGGCGATGGTAAGGTCATAATCGTGTTTGGCGATAACCGTATCAAAGGCGAGCCCAATGGGGGCCAGAACTGTTCCGCTGATTTCGTTTTTATATCCATTCACGACAGCAGTGATAGCGTTATCGCCGGGGATTGTATCATCGATTTCCACTATCCTGTACGCGCCGAGGGTCGCCCTGCCATCCCTGAGTACAATGTCCATCACCCCGACCCAGAGGCCGTAGCACCAGGCCTGAACGATGATCGTGTTTCCCTTGATGACCGGCTCTTTGAGCGGGGTGTGGGTATGACCGCTTATGATGATATCGATGCCGGGGACCTTGCCGGCAAGCTGGACATCTTCTGATTTTGAAATTGCATCCAGGTTCAGGCCGCTATGGGACAGGCAGACAACGAGGTCGACTTTTTCCCTGTTCCGGAGCAGGTCAACCATCTTCCTGGCGTTTTCCGCCGGGTCTCCGAATTTCACCGGCTTCGCGAAAGGGGCCACTTCGGCGGCATCCTTGCCTATGAGGCCGAAAAATCCTATCCTCGCCCCACCCGTTTCAATAACGGTATACGGTTTAACCGTCCCATCCCTGAACACTTCTTCCAGGGCATTGTCACGGTCGTCTTTTTCGCTGAAGATGACATTGGACGAAACGATCGCGGGAAGCCCACCGTGCTGACGGGCTGATTTGAGTATCCGCGCCAGGCCAGCCGGCTTCAGGTCAAACTCATGGTTTCCCAGGGTGATCACGTCATAGCCCATGTCCTTCATGAGCCTGAGCTCGAGGGCGCGTTCCCGGCAGATCATATGGAACAGGGATCCCATGAGAAAATCACCAGCGTCAACGACCAGGACCGGGTTGGTCCGCTCTGCCCTGGTCTTTTTAATCACAGTCATGATGCGGGCCCAGCCTCCGCGGGTTGCGTCATCATTCACCTGCGGCGTATAGTCAATGTTAGGATAAAACCCGAGCAGGTGCGAATGCATATCATTGGTATGCACCAGGGTTATCCTTCGGTCCCTTGCGGAAAGACCCGGGGCAATGCCGATAATAATTACAATTATCATAAGGATGGATTTTTTCATGGCGGCTCCTTGTAAAAATGTTTTATCAAGGCGAGTTCCGCTCGTTATACTTACCGACGTAACAATTATTTTCAACTATTATTTTATTTCCGCCGCCGGCACCCATGCAGGGTGGCGAGTATATTTTCTTGACAGGAAAGGCAAACCCGTAGTAGCATCGGGCCGATACCATGGTGCGAACACTGCCTTGAAGAAAAAAAGCCACCTTCCCATATTGATCATAATTCCCCATGGCGGATGCAAAGTGCCGGAGGAATTTGCAGGATACGAAGCGGTGAGCAAGTTTGACCTGCTGATACAGTCGGACACCTGCGCCAACGATCTCTTCTCCTTCGGCGACCGCGTCGCCGGGACGATTGACACCGACATCTCGCGTCTCTTCGTCGACCTGGACCGCCAGTACACCTCGGTGCCGCCGGCCATAGACGGTGTCCTGAAGAAGACGACGCTCTACGGCAAGCCGGTCTTCCGGGATGGCCTCTTCCCCGACGAGATAGCGATCTCAAACGTCCTGCGGCGCTACTGGGTCCCCTTTCATGACGCGATAAAGAAAATCATTGATACGGGAGGCCTGAAGCTGATCATCGAATGCCACACCATGCTTGCCGTGGGCCCCACCGTTTCGCGGGACCCCGGCAAGCCCCGGCCCATCATTCTTCTGGAAAACGCCATTGCCGGAGACGGGAGCGCGGTGACGACATGCAGCCCGGAACTCGCCGTCAATCTCATGGACCACCTGAAAAAAGCCTTTGCCGGGGTTGACGACACCGTCGTGGAAAAATTCGCCATTGCCGCGGAGCCGTCGCCCGGGTTCATCCACCGGCAGTACGGCAGGGGGCCTGTACCCATGGTGAGGCTCTCCCTCTCCAGGGCCCTCTATCTCAACGACAAATATTTCAGTTATGACTACATGAGGGTGGATGAGTTGAGGATACGGCACCTGAGCGACCTTATATGGTCGGCGATAGAAAAATTCTATAATAAGAATTTCCAATAAAAAGCCCCTGCCGCGGGGCAGGGGCGTCTGATGCATACAGGGAAATCCCGGTTATTTGACCACTCCGGATTTACCCATCTTCTTGGCCATCTCCTGGGAGGCCTTCATTACCTCAGGATCCATCATGTACTTCATCATCTTCATCGAAACTGTGAGAAGCTTCTGCGCCATCTGCTCGAGCTTTTCGAATTCCTCTTTGAGCTCTTTCGGCGGTTTCTTCTTGTCCATGGTCTTCAGCTCGGGATATTTCTTTTCGATCTCTTCGCCCTTTTTGGCAAGCTTTTCCATCTTATTGCCGAGCTCGGTGATAGCTTCGGCCACTTCCTTGGCGCTGTTTGATTTCTCGAGGGCTGAAATGTAGTCCTCATTGGCCTTTATAACGTCATTCAGGTATTCCTTCAGATCGCCGTATTTTCCCGCGGGCTTGCATCCGAAGCCGGCAATCGCGAATACGGTCACAACAGCCACAGCCATGATTTTTTTAATCATCGTAAAACTCCTTTATGTTAATACTGGTTTCATCCTGCTTCCGCGGGATGCTTATATGTATCGATTCAGCCGGTTCCGAAAATTGAGCACCCTGGTAATCGATCGATTGCAATTCTTCCGGCCGCTTGAACGGCGGGGAGAATTGCAACTGTTTCATATCCATTGATGGCCGATTTTCTCTAACGCGCCGAAAGGCTACTCCTGGTGTATTTAGTAAAACATGAACATGACCCCGGCCCGACCGGCCGGCATGATTGTCAGGCATTAGAGGCCTATCTGGCAATTATGTCAAACCTAAAATGTAGTCATAAGCCTCCAGGGCAGCCGTGGCGCCTTCGGCCGCCGCCATGACGATCTGGCGCCTGGAACCGCTCCTGAGATCGCCGGCCGCGAAAAGCCCCGGTACCGCGGTCCTCATGTTCATGTCGGCCATTACATCTCGATTCTCGTCAAGGACTTCGGCCGGGAGATACCCGGTATTGGAGTTAAAGCCGATGAAAATAAAAAATCCGTCCACGGCCAGGGTCGACTGGATGCCGGTCTTTACGTTTTTAATGACGACACGTTCGACCTTGGTGGTGCCATTGATCGATTCAACCACCGAATCCAGGACCAGCTCAATTTTATCGCTGGCCATGACCCGGTCCTGGAGGACTTTCACGCCCCTGAACTTGTCGCGCCGGTGGATAAGGTAGACCTTCCGGGCGAAACGCGTCAGAAAATACGCCTCTTCCAGGGCGGTGTCCCCGCCCCCCACCACGGCGCAGACCCGGTCCTTGTAGAAAGCGCCGTCGCAGGTGGCGCAGAATGAAACGCCATGGCCTAGATACTGCTCTTCCCCCGGCACCCCGAGCCTCTTGTACGAGGCTCCGGACGCGGCAATGACGGACCGCGACTCCAAGACGGAGTTATCGGCCATTTGCACTTTAAAAGTCCCGGATGCGGCATCCCTCGCGACAGAGGCCACATCGCTGCTCACGATCTCCGCCCCGAGCCTCCGCGCCTGGGCTTCCATGCGCGACATGAGCTCCCACCCCGCTATCGGCTCTTCGAAACCGGGGTAATTCTCGACCTCGTAGGTGTTCATCACCTGCCCGCCCGGTGATAGCTTCTCGACAACCGTCAGATCCAGGCCGGACCGTATGCCGTAGATAGCCGCGGTAAGTCCGGCAGGGCCGGCGCCGATAATTATCAGATCTTTCATGACAGAGCTCCTTGAACGATTAACACACGGAATGCAGGATTGATCAACAGCTTAAAATAATGCAAGTAAAAATTATTCTTGAAAAAGCAACCATTTTTCATTATAATATAACCTGGATTAAGAATAATACAAGGACTGCGCCATATCATGAAACAGATCGAAGATAAAAGCCTCGAAGGCCTCAGAAAAAAATTCATCTTTTCCCTCGTCCTGCTGGGCCTGGCTGTCGCCTATCTCGTTTTTCCCATCGACTTCATTCCCGATGTCCTTGTGCCCGCAGGATATCTCGATGACATTCCCATGCTCATAGCAGCGGCAGCGTACGCGGGCTACTCGTACCGTAAAATGAAGAAGGAGCAGGAACAAACGAAGGCGTGATTCCTATCCATCCACGGCAGCATGCCGGGATACACAACATGACAAAATAGTTATAAAACAAGGGAGAATCAACTTCTCCCTTGTCATGTGGATTATACGGTACAATCTAAACTGAAGCGAAGAGACACGATCAGAACTCTTCAAATCCCTCCTGCCTGAGGATCTTTTTCAGAGTATCATCAGATCCGTTCATCGAATCTGCCGCGGAGCCGGTCGGCTTTTTCCGTCCATCGCCGTTTCCCTTATTGTTCTTCTTTACCGGAACGGTCTCGGCCGCGGAGAGGCTCCCAAGCCTGGTCCTGCCGGCGCCAATATCAACTGATTTGCTGATCTTGAACTTCTGGACCATAGCAAGAAACTCCTGCGCCTGGTTGGCCATCTCCTCGCTTGCCGATGCGGTTTCCTCCACCAGGGCCGCGTTCTGCTGGGTCACCCCGTCCATTTCGGAGATGGCGGTGCTGATCTGGCCGACACCCTGTTTCTGCTCTATGGCCGAGGCGGCAATCTCGGAAATTATCCGGGCGGTGGTCTTTGCAGCTTCGGCGATCTCGCCCAGTGAGCCGCCCGTGTTCTTCACCAGATCGGTGCTCTTCTCGACCTTTGCGACAGTGTCCCTGATGAGATCCTCTATTTCCCTGGCCGCGTTGCCGGACCGCTGTGCCAGGTTGCGCACTTCGCCGGCCACCACCGCAAAACCGCGGCCCTGTTCGCCCGCCCTCGCCGCCTCGACCGCGGCGTTAAGCGCCAGGAGGTTTGTCTGGAAGGCTATCTCGTTGATCACCGAGATAATATCCGCGATCCTTTTACTCGATTCATTCATTTCTATGATGGAACTCACGGCTTCGAGGGCCACCCTGTTGCCTTCAATCGATTTATCGGCGCCCGCTTCAGTCAATTCCTTCGCCTTTACCGCGTTTTCCGCGGTCTGGTTTATGGAGCTTATCGCCTCTTCGATGGTGGAGACGATCTCCTCCAGCGCCGACGCCTGCTCCGTAGTGCGCTGGGACAGGGTCTGGTTGCCGCTGGCTATCTGGTCCACCGCCCGGGCAAGGCCCTGTGAACCCACGGAAACATTGTAGAACATTTCCTCGAGGTTCTTCGCCGCGCTGTTCAGCGCTGTCACCATCCGGCCAATTTCATCTTTCTGTTTCAGCTCAATCCTCCGGGTCAGGTCTCCCTGGGCGATGCTGTCGGCAAAACCGAGACAGAGCTCGACCGGCCGCGTGATGCTTCTTGATATCAGCACCGTTATGGCAACTCCAACTGCCAGGGAAACGGCAAGGAGACCCAGCACCAGTAAAATTCCGGTCCTGATTGAATCAGCAATATTCTTTTCGCTGAGGGCAAATTCATTCTTTATGTCATCATTTATCTTATTCAGGTGAGACCTGACTTCCTTCAAATGATTGATTATTTTTTCATTGAATATGGCATTGGCGGTCCGTCTCCCGCCTTCACCTCCAAAGCGCAATGCCTCCTTGACATTGATGACTTCCCTGTGGAGATTGAGATGGGGCTCTTCAATCTTTGCCAGCTCGGTTTTCAGCTGCGGCATTTCCCGCTCGGCGCGCCTGCGGTCTTCGCTGTAGTACCACTTGCCGAATTTACATTTGTGCCCGTCGGTTTCCACATTGATGGCGTCATTGCTGTTCGCCAGAAGTCCCTTGTAAACCTGGGACACCCAGTCAAGGTGGTTGATCTCCTTCTCCTTGATCATGTCGCGGAGCTCCTGCCTTACCTGATTATAATGTATGGAATCGCTGATGATATTCATCTGGAAGAAGGACCAGCCCCCTATCATCATCATAAGAACAAATACCAGGCCAAAGCCCAGCATCAATTTCTTTTTTATACCCAGATCACTGAAGTTCATTGATAGACTCCTATGACATTCTTAACTTCATCATATGCATAACTTTCTATGCCGGCATTAATGTAATAAATCTGGCATTATTCGAATATCATCGTTATTGTGATATTTTGGACAGATAAAAGATGATTTTTTTGTAAGGAAATTTCCTTACAAAATATATATAATTCTGAATTTGTTCAAATTAATCAACGTGGGTCAGAGTAAAATTCTGCAGAGGATAAAAAAGACTGCTTCTGCCCCCCCCCTGGAGGGGGGGGGGAGAGGTTTAAGACTCGTTCTTTAAACAAGTCCCCCTTCCGGGGGATTCAGGGGGAATTCCCCTCTTGTCTATCCATTATCATTATCACAAACGCTCACTAAAACTCTCAACAATACAGAAATAGACTAAAACTCATCAAAACCGTCCTTTTGCATAATATCCTTTATTTTTTGCGCTTCATCTCCCATAGCCGGTACAGCGCTCATAGCGGTCGTTTTTTTCCCATTCCCATCACCGCCTTTTGCCTTTTTCTCCTGGTCCATTTTCTTTTTAACTATTCCTGAAGCTTTACGGGTGGATTCCTTACGCAATCCCATATCTCCCAAGACGGTGTCATTTAACTTGAATTTCTCCACAAGGCCCATTAATTCCTGGGCCTGGTTCGCCATTTCCTCGCTGGCGGATGCCGTTTCCTCTACCAGGGACGCGTTCTGCTGGGTCATGTTATCCATCTCGGCGATGGCATTGTTGATCTGGTTGATGCCCTGCTTCTGCTCCTGGCTTGCCGTTGCAATCTCGTTGATGATCTGGGCGGTTGTCTTGGCGGCCCCGGTGATCTCGTTCAGGGCATTGCCGGTCTTGCTTACCAGGTCCGTCCCGTTCTGAACCCTGCTGACCGTATCCTTGATAAGCACCTCGATTTCCTTGGCGGCATTACCCGACCTCTGCGCCAGGTTCCGCACCTCGCCGGCCACGACGGCAAACCCGCGGCCCTGCTCGCCCGCCCTCGCCGCCTCGACCGCGGCGTTCAGGGCCAGGAGGTTCGTCTGGAATGCGATCTCGTTGATGACCGCGATGATATCGGCCACCTTCTTGCTCGATTCATTCATTTCGGTAATGGACGTGACCGCTTCAACGGCTATTTTGTTTCCTTCGACTGACTTTACCACGCCGGTTTCGGTAAGGTCCCGCGCCCTGACCGCATTCTCTGCGTTCTGGTTGATGGTGGCCGTGGCCTCCTCGATGGTGGAAGCGATCTCCTCGAGGCTGGAGGCCTGCTCGCTCGTCCTCTGGGAAAGGTTTTCGTTGCCGCTTGCCACCTGCTGCACGGCCTGGGCCAGGTTCTGCACGCCCGCCATGACCTGGGCCATCATAGCGTTCAGGTTATCCATGGCGCCGTTCATGTCCTTCGCCAGGACGCCGAATTCGTCCCGCTGGTCAAGGTCAATGCGGCCGGTAAGGTCACCCCTGGAGAGTCTGGAGGCAACCCCGCCAACCTCGTCGACCCGGGTCTTAATAAAGCGGGTAATTATGAAGGACAGTACAGCCCCGGCTATGACCGCCGCGACGGTAAATATAACGATCATGATGAATGCGGTCTGATAATCCCCGTCGTATGCCACATCACCATCTTTCATCTCTTTTTCAAAGGACTTCGACAATTTCCCGTAGAGGTCCTTCAATTTTTCCCTTATTGGATCCATCTCGCCATCGGCCTGGTTTATGAAAGCCATGTTTGCGGCATTGCCCCTTTTCAACTCCGGCAGTATCCGGTTGTTGAATATCTTGATCATGGCGTTATATTCGACGCCGATCTGCCTGGCCAATTCTTTCTCTTTCTTCGTATCAGCAAGGTTGGCATTCTGCTTCAGGTCCTCATCGATGGTCTTACCCATTTCAGCCATCTTTTTTTCAGTTTCAGCCAAATTACGGTTAATGATCGCATCGGTCATGACGCTATAGAGTTCATCTAAAGTCATGTCATTGCGTAATACATCGGCAAGATCAGCCGCGCGCTTATAACCTTCATCCTGTATGTTCTTCATGTCATTCATCTCGTAAACGACAAAGGCCAGGAGAGAAATAAATGTCCCAATGACAATACCAAAGCTCAGGTACAGCTTGAACCCGACTTTAATGTCCCTGAAATTCATGATCGTGCCCCCTTCTCTTTATTATCAGCACCTCTATTCCCGTCAGCATAAATAAGACAAACGTTCTCTTTTAAATTATTGCTATATATCTGCGCCAAACAATGAGCATAAAATGAAAATAATTCATCTGCAGTACGATATACCGGTTTCCCCCGTATATCCATCCAATAGAACTGGCTATAAGGAATTATCAATTATGTCTCCTTTCCGCTTTTCTCTGGAAAGGATCATCAATAATCCAGAACAAGGTAAGAGACTAATTAAATACTAATGCTTTTTCCTGTAAAAATCAATAGCGGAATATATTATTTTTCCCGTAATCTTCAAAATATCATTCATGTAATCCTTACACTATCAGATTTGTCATCCTTCATCTTACACGGCAGGGTTCGACTCAATAAAAAAAGGGAGAATCAGATTCTCCCTTAATGAGTGGGTTATGCAGTAAAAGTGTAGCAATACTAAAGAGGACTGTTAGAACTCTTCGAACCCCTCCTGCTTGAGGATTTCCGTCATTGTTCCGCCTTCCAGTCCGCGGGCCGCCGCCGCTGCCGCATCGGCGGACTTCAGACGGCCGTTGCCGTTCCCTTTATCTTTCTTCTTTTCAGGGACGGCAGAGGCTGCCGCGGTCAGGTGCAGTTCCCGGTGCTTCTGGTTGTAGGTGCCGGTCTTTATCTCGTCGCTTATCTTGAAGCGCTGCACCATGTCGAGGAGCTCCGCGGCCTGGTTCGCCATTTCCTCGCTGGCGGATGCCGTTTCCTCGACCAGGGAGGCGTTCTGCTGGGTCATGTTGTCCATCTCGGAGATGGCGTTGTTGATCTGGTTGATGCCCTGCTTCTGCTCCATGCTTGCGGCGGCAATCTCGGAGATGATCTGCGCCGATGTCTTTGCCGCTTCGGCTATCTCGTTCAGGGCGATGCCGGTCCGGTTCACCAGCTCGGTGCTCCGGTCAACCTTGCCGACGGTGTCCTTGATCAGGGTCTCGATCTCCTTGGCCGCGTTGCCCGACCGCTGGGCGAGGTTCCGGACCTCCCCGGCGACCACCGCGAAGCCCCGGCCCTGCTCGCCCGCCCGGGCGGCCTCGACCGCCGCGTTCAGCGCCAGCAGGTTCGTCTGGAACGCGATCTCGTTAATGACCGCGATGATATCGGCCACCTTCTTGCTTGACTCGTTCATCTCCGTGATGGAGTTAACGGCTTCGACCGCGATCCTGTTGCCCTCTATCGACTTGCCCGATCCGGTCTCGGTGAGGTCCCGGGCCCGTCCGGCGTTCTCGGCGTTCTGGTTGATGGTGGCCGTGGCTTCCTCGATAGTGGAAGCGATCTCCTCGAGGCTCGAGGCCTGCTCGCTGGTGCGCTGCGACAGGTTCTGGTTTCCGCTCGCTATCTGCTCCACCGCCTGGGAGAGGTTCTGGGAGGACACGATGACGTTCGATATGAGGTTCTCCAGGCTGTCAGCGGCGCTGTTGAGGGCCTTGGCAAGTCGGCCCAGCTCGTCTTCCTGGTCGAGGTTTATCCTGGTGGTCAGGTCGCCGTCCGCGAGCTGCTGGGCGAAGTCAAGTCCCTTCGCCACCGGAACGGATACCGCGCGGGAAAGCACTACCGAGACGAGGACGCCCAGGCCGATCGCGATGACGATCATCAGGATCCTCACGATAAGCTGGCTGGTATAGTCGCTGGTCTGCTGGTCCATCATCTTTTTGCCGAAATCGACCTGGTACTGGATCATCTTCCTGGTATGGGCCTCAAGCTCAGTGAACCCGTCCATCCACTTGTCAAGGTACATCTTGCTCATCTTGAGGTTCCGTGCCTCGAGGGATTTCTGGAACTCGCCGCGGACATTCCTGATCGGGACGACGATCTTCTCAAACTCCTCGGCCAGCGCCTTTTCTTCCTTGTTCATGCTGGTCGCCTTGAATTTCTTCCACAGGTCCTGGTATTCGGCGCCGTATTTTTTTGATTCTTCGATTCCCTTGTTCACGAGGGCCCAGTCATTCTGCTCGGCAGCGGCCTGTTCAATGCCCATGTTGACGCGGATATGCAGAAAATCGATCATGATGCTGTTAAGCTGCGATACGGGAACAAACTTGTTGCTGTAAAAATGGGCGAAATCCTCATTCGCCGATCGCAGGGTGGTGATCCCCAGGACAGATATCAGGATGATAGCCGCAAGGAATATTGAACATGAAATAAAAACCTTCATGCTGACTTTTAAATTATTAAACCATTGCATAGCGCGCCTCCTTATTACTCTGGCACCGGTGGTGCTTTTATGGTAAAAAAATAGCATCAGTGGCGATAAACTGCAATAATCGTTTTAATGATATAATTGTAGTTACACTGATCATCCAACAACAAGGGGATTCCCTTAATGCGGGTATAGCAAAAATCAAGTAAGCATTATTAATGGATGAGAGGATAGAAGGTGGTTTCGGGTGTCAATAAATGTATATTTATATGTATTGAATATTTTATTTTTAATCCATGCCGTCCCTGGGCTCCCCCTGGGTCGTCCATTTTACCGCAAATCGTATAAGCTCTCCGGAGCTTTTCATATTCAGCTTGTTCTTGATCCTGTCACGGTATGTTCCGATGGTGGAGGTGCTGATGCCCATCCGCCGGGCAATTTCCCGCCTGTCGAGCCCCTTGCCGATCAGCTTGAATATATCCAGTTCCCGGTCCGTGAGCTGGGCGAGAAGCTCTTCCGGCCCCGCGTCCTTCTTCGAGACCATGTCCATGAGGGATTCTCGGAGGGATTCGCTGATATAGCTCTTACCGGCGATCACCTTATCAATTGCCTCAACCACCTGGTCAACGGGCTCGCTCTTCAGCACGTATCCCCCCGCGCCCGCCTGGAGGGCCCTCCGCACCACCTCTTTCTCAGCATGCATCGACAGGGCCATGATCGCAACCTGGCGGTACCGCCCCCTGACGGCCTTGATAAGGTCAATGCCGCTCACGCCTTCAAGGCTGATGTCGACGATGGCAATGTCCGGATTGCATTCGTTTATGGCCGCGATGGCCGTATTGGCGTCCCCGGCCTGGCCGCACACCTCGAGGTGGTCATGACTGTTCAGGAACTGCACCAGCCCCAGTCGCACAATCTCATGATCATCGACGATGAATATCCGTGTTTTCTTCATCACACCCCCCTTATCCCCTCTTGCGACACGATCTCCTGCGGCGCATTCAACGCTTTCAGTCAATCCGGTGTATCATGCATGTTACGATAGTGCCGGAAGGCTTTCTCCTGTTCACATTCAGGATTCCCCCGATAATATCGGCGCGGTACTTCATGAACATGAGCCCCAGCCCTTCGCGCCTGCCGGTCTCCTCCGGAAGGCCGGTGCCATCATCGACAACTGACAAAAAGAGACCCTTGCCACGGCGCTTCAGCATGATCCGGATGTTCCTGCACTTGCCGTGCTTGACGGCGTTGTTCAGGGACTCCTGGACAATATAATAAATATGGGTGGCTTTCGAGGCGTCCCGTATCACGATATCATCGCAGTCCGCCTCGCACCGGATGTTGTAAATCCCTTCGGCGCTCCGGCAGAGCTCATCAATGGCGATGGTGATGCCGTTCTGCTCCACGATGACCGGCGAAAGGCCCTTGGCCAGGAGCCGTATATGGGTCTTTGCATGGTCCAGCTGTTTCATGACCGCTTCCGTCTCCTTTTCGCCGGGGAGCTGGCCCTCACGGACCTTCTTCGCCAGCGCACCCATCAGGTAGCCGACGGCAGTCAGCTCCTGCCCGATGCCGTCATGAAGGTCCCGCCCGATGCTGATACGCTCCCGCTCGCTTATGTCGAGGATCTGCTCTTCGAGCTTGCGGCGCAGGGTAATGTCCTCCCAGCTTACCAGGTAATAGAGAAGCTCTTCACCTCGTGAAACCGGAACCGCCGACACGACCACGATGATTTTCTCGCCGTTTTTCTTGCGTACCTGCTCCTCGTTTCTGCCGATGGCCCCGGCTTCGACGGCGGCATCGCCGCCCCGTTCCGGACGCCAGGGATACGGGGGACGGGCACCCACGACATCCCCCGAGTCAAACCCCGTCAGGGACTCGAAGGCCCTGTTCACATAGTTAATGGAGCCGTCGAGATTTATGACGATGACCGGCACGGGCACGGAATTCATGAGACCCGACATGAAGGCCTCGCTCTCCTTTATCTTCCTTTCAAGCCGGTGCCGCGTCAGGGCCGTTTCCAGGGCCGAGTAGAGGTCATAGTCCTTGATGGGCTTTATGAGATAGCCGTAAGGGTCGGTTTCCTGCGCGCGCTTAAGGTTTTTCTCATCGGTGCTGGCGGTGAGGTAAACGACCGGGATATGAAACCGTGACTGGATGTTCATGGCCGTATCAATGCCGTCCATGTCTCCTTCCAGCATCACGTCCATGAGGATGAGATCCGGCTGTTCCCGGCCGGCAAGGACAATGGCATCGGGACCGTTCGGAGCCGAACCGATGACCCGGTACCTGCGGAGTTCCAGCATCTCCTGCAGGTACATCACGGTAACCGGGTCGTCCTCAACGATCAGTATTTTCGGTTCTTCCATTTGTTCCTGCCGCTGCCGTCCCCTTTATCCGGGGGATGCCGTTAAATATCACCGTGACATGCGTCCCGCCCTTCCCGCTCATTTCCAGTGTCCCCCGAATCTGCCTGGTCAAGGACTGGATGATCTGCATTCCCAGGGTCTGAAGATTGCCGATGGTGAAGTCTTCCGGGATTCCGACGCCGTCATCGCTCACGGTCAGGGTATGCATACCCTCGTCGTTTCTTTGAAGCTGCACCGTGAGATTTCCCTCCCGCCCCCCGGTGAACGCATGTTCAAGGGAATTTGACACGAGCTCGTTGATGATCATGGCGCATGGTATGGCCGTGTCAATGCCGAGGTATATCTCTCCGACATCAAGATGCAGGCGGATCGCCTGTCGGTTGATATTGTACGTATAGAAAAGATGCCGCGTCAGCTCCCTGATGTACTCGGAAAAATCCACGCGCGCCATGTCTTCCGAGTGGTAGAGTTTTTCGTGCACCATTGCCATGGCGTGAATCCGGTTCTGGCTTTCCTCGAAATATTTCCGGTAGCGCTCGTCATCGACCTTGCGCGACTGCAGCGCCAGGAGGCTCGATACAACCTGCATGTTGTTCTTGACCCGGTGATGAAGCTCCTTGATAAGCACCTCCTTCTCATGGAGGGACGCCATGATCCTGTTCTCGTTCCTGATGCGGTTTATGGCCATGGCGTACAGCGAGCCGATGCGGCGCACCGTGACGAGGTCGTTCTCCGTATAGTCCCGGGGTGAGTTGGCCAGGGCGATCTGCCCGACAAGCTCATTGTAAAAAAGCACCGGGACCGACAGAAAGCGCTTGATCAGGGGATGCCCCGGGGGCGGCGCCACCCATGATTCATGGGCCGGCGGGTCATTGGTAAAGAAGGCCTGCCGGGTGTTAAGGGCGTATCCCCAGAGACCGCCGTACTGCTTCCGGCCGTTGAGGGGTTTTCCGCCAATGTCTCTCTTCACGGCTGATGAACTCCCCTCGGGCATTTTCATTGTTGACGAAAGGATGATATTGCCGCCGGTATCCGGGCACAATTCCGAGACATACCCTTCCTCGCTCTCCGTCAGGAGCCTGGCGTATTCCTGGACAATGACGGCTATGTCCTTTATGCTGTATGACTGTGAAATGATGGAGCCGGATAAGCCCGCCAGGGCCATGTTCACCGCGAGCTGTCCCTTGAGGCGCTCATCGGCTATTTTCCGGTCAGTAATATCCTCATGGTTCCCTATCATGCGCATCACCCGGCCTTCCTGGTTTCGTTCGACCACGCGCGCGCGGGAGTAGATCCACCGGTAGGAGCCGTCCTTCGCCCTGAAACGGTATTCATTTTCATACATGTCCCCTTTGCCAGAGCTCAGATAGTTCCGCATCGTGGCAAGGGCTTGTTCCCGGTCATCGGGATGTATAAGGGACTTGAAAACATCGAAACTGGGAGGAAACTCTCCCGGCTCGTAGCCGAGCATGGTGTAGAACCGGGGACTGTAATAGTAATCGTTGTCACTGGCGTTCCATGTCCAGATGCCGTCAGTGGTGGCATCCAGGGTCTCCCGCAGTTCCTCCTGGGTCCGGCCCAGGCTCATCTCTACCATCTTGCGGTGGGTGATGTCCCGTATTGAAACGATAATGCCGACGACCTCCTCCTGAGCGTTCCTGAGAGGCGTGTACTGCCCGATGAGCCAGCCCTTCCTCCCCGACCTGATGAATTCATATTCAAGGTCTTCTGACCTGAA
The DNA here is from genome assembly GCA_035400945.1 of Spirochaetota bacterium. Lineage (GTDB taxonomy): Bacteria > Spirochaetota > UBA4802 > UBA4802 > UBA5550 > RBG-16-49-21. The sequence continues at coordinate 77,347 of DAONAJ010000008.1, read as the reverse complement.
ACTCTCCCCCGCCAGGGAGCGTTTCATATCATCAAACAGCGATGGATATTTTACATGGGGATATGACTCGGCATATTTGTTACCGATCACTTCGCCGGCCGGAATGCCGGTCAGCTCCTCCATGAACCGGTTCCAGAGGAGGATGCGCAGATCCCGGCCGAAAATGATGATCCCCTCGTTGACACTCGCCATCAGGTTCCTGGTCAGCTCCTCCGATTCACGGAGCGTTTCCTCCATTCTACGGCGCGACAGCTCCCCTGACAGGTAATCGGCGATGATCCTGATGATCCGGGCGATGCGGGGAACTTCCGGCCTGATACGGCGGTCTCCCATGACCACGGCGCCGAAGACTCTGCCGCCGATAACAATCGGTTCGCAGATGAGGCTCTTGATTTCCAGGGTGCCGGCAAGGGCCGCCGGGGAATAATCATCCCGGGTGGAGATGTCAACCTGCGCGATGGAATTCCCCGTTTCTACAAAACGGTGATCGAATTCAGAGGCTGGAACCCTGGGCTTGCCGGACCCTTTCCATGGGATACCAGTCGAGCCCAGGTAAACCATTTCATCTGTCGATCTGTCATACTGCACGATACCCGTGACGGGAAAACCGAACCGGGTGTTCAGGATGGATGAAATTTCATTATAAATGTCGGTTAAACCTTCCGGAGAAAGAAACAGCCGGGAGATGCGAGAAATGGCCTCATTCTCAGCCTGGGATATCCGACGCTCGGAAATATCACGGGATACCCCGACGATCGCGACGGCATGACCCTTGAGGTCGCGCTGGTAGGCAACGATGCTTTCGGTCCATACAGTTGAGCCGTCCTTCCGTTTGAATTCCATCTCGATCAGCACGGTCCGACCCGGGTCACCGGTGCCGCTCTGTTCGATTGACGCCTGTTCGCTATTGTACTTCAGGGCCAGTTCCCGTGATCGAGGAGGAAGCATTTCTTCCAGGTCCATTTCCATCACCTCTTCGGGCGTGTAGCCGCAGAGATGCATGATGGACTTGCTCACATAAAGAGGCTTCAGGTTCAGGTCCGTCAGCCATATGACGTCCCGGGCGTTCTCCGCCAGGAGCCGAAACTTCTCCTCGCTTGCCCGGAGCGCCATTTCCGACCGTTTTCGTTCGGTGATATCAAGGACAGCGGCCGTGACCCCGGCGTTCAGATCTTCCGGATCAATAGGGCTCAGGCTGAGCAGAACATCTATCAGGCGGCCGTCCTTTCTCTGCAACTTTGCCTCCCGCACCCCGAGACCTTCACGGGCCATATGTTCATACAATTCCCGGCCTATCCTCTCATACTCCCCGTCATCCGGATACATTATCCGCGTATCACTGCCCAGCAGTTCCTTTTCGGAAAACCCGGTAATTGCGCAGAGAGACCGGTTCACCTTCTTGAATTTTCTGTTCACCAGGAGGCCAACGCCGACCGGCACCGCCTCCAGCATGCTGCGCATCACCGCCTCATTTTCCCGCAGGTCCTCTTCCGCCCGTTTGCCCTCCGTGACATCACTCATCATGGTAAGGAGCAGTTCATTCTGGCCCACTTGTAATATATCCGCGGAGAAAAGGCCCCATCGCACCTCCCCTGATTTTTTTCTTATCCTCAGGCCAACATTTCTGACACTTCCCTTGGCCTGCAGATCCCTGATCACCGCGGCGCGTTCTTCATTGTCGAAAAAGAGCTTCAGATCGGCGGATCCATTTCCTATCACTTCATCGCGGCCGAATCCCGTCAATTCCAGGAAGCGGTCATTGACATCGATAAATCGGCCGTCCTTCAACGTCGAAAGGGCTATCAGGAGGGGGCTCCTGTTGAAAGCCTTGAAAAACTTTTCCTCGCTTTCCCGGAGCGCTTCCAGGGTTTTCTTCTGTTCCGTGACATCACGGGCTATTCCTTGAACGGCATAAGGGCGCCCGCCGCGGTTCACCACCGAAGCGACAACCTCCACATGTTTAATCTCGCCGGTTTTGGTTCGCAGGGAATATTCAATCGCTGCGTTATTAAAACCATTGATTATAAGTTCGTTTGTATTATCGATCGCCTTCTGGACATCGGCGGGGACAAGGACATCACTGATGGACAGGTTTTTTATTTCTTCCCGGCTGTAGCCGAGGAATTTCAAACCTGCTTCATTACTATCGATGAAGTTGCCCTGGAAATCATGGAGATAGATTATATTGACCGAAGAATCGAATAGGACCCGGTACCGCTCCTCGATCTCCCGCGCCGCGGTTTCTGCTTTTTTAAGACCGGTAATATCATTGCCGACGCAGAGGATCCCGGTCACGGCGCCCTTCTTGTCCGTTACCGCCCTGTTTGACCAGCTGATCCAGACGCGGGTGCCGTCCTTCTTCATGTTCTCGTTTTCATTGACCGCGTACTGTTCCGGGTCCCTGCAAATGAACGATATCAGGGCGGCCAGGTCCCTGCCGGTGCTCTCGCTCTCCGGCACGATCGTTCCGACCACGTTTTTCCCGAGGATTTCATCATTACCGTACCCGAAGAACCTCCGGGCATATTCATTGAAGTAGGTGACGTTCCCCTGTATATCCATGCGGAGGATAATGCTGTTTACGTTCTCAACAAGATCCCGATATTCCTTATCAGTTTGGGTCCCGGAAGGCCTGAGGCGGGCAAGCTCCTTTTCAAGGCGGGCCACTTTTTTCTGCAGAGTTTCATATGATGGTTTCGGCATATCCCGCACCAGGTATCACCGGCCTGCCGCCCGGGGCCTCAGGGTCATGCATGAAGATTCCCCGGCGGTAGTTGAACTATATCCAAAAGCCATATCCTGTCAATCATAATGACACAACGACATCAATGGCAGAGAACATAATCTTCCGGTACGGGGCGCCGCCGGCACGGTCCCCTGCGGCAGGATCATCAACAAGCGGCGGGAGGTGTTCTCCGGGCACCGGCTTCCATGTTACAGCACTATCTCTTCCGTGGCATAATTGATTGCAGACATCAGGAACTGGTTTCTCACCGTGAGCGACATGTCCTTGAGACGGATCACGCTTCCCGCTTCTTTAAGTCTGAGACAGGTGGTCATCAAGCACTCGGCATCCGCTGAAACCACGTCATGGACGCCCTTGAAATCGAAAATGATCTCTTTCCCGCCGGTCACTTTTTCTTCAAGTTGCCTGCAAAAATCGCCCATCATCCCGGTGGCCGTGACTTCCTTCATGTTGAACAGCATGGCACCCTTTTCCTCCGCTATGCGATTTTCACTCACCGCCCCACCCCCTCATTCTCAAACTAGAATCAGCACTCGCCATCAAGCAAAACCTCAACTAACTCATCTATTCAGCATTATTGTAAAAATAATACTGCCGGAGCATGGTTTTCAATAGTCTTTCAGGTGATAATTCTGTAGTTATTTCATCTATTTTTCTGTAAGGAATCCACTTACACCATTAGGAGGAATGGTGCAGGCTGATAGTCCTTTGGGCCGGTCATTATTCCGCGAGTAATAGCGGGAGATGGCGTTTCGGTGATTATTGAGAGGCGATGGAACGTCAGGCTGGCAAGTATCATAGACCTGATATGCTCATTAATTATAGAAATAATCTTGACATTTTTAAAGTTTTTTAGTATATTTTTAAATATTTAAATTACATGAGGAAATAATGAACTCCATTATATGGCTCATCATCTTTATAGCCTTCTGGATCATCCTGCAAAGATGGATATTGCCCCGGTTCGGGGTGCCGACCTGAATGTCACCGAATTGTTCTCAGGACGAGAACAAAGAAAAAAAATAATCCCGCTTCGTTCAATTAACCGAAACAGCCGCGGCTATCATTCTGATTTTTCCTCCTCACGGGCAGGGGGGGCATCCTTATGGTCCTGCGGCTGCGCATCCGGCTCCGCCTTCTTCTCCTGCGGGACCAACGGGGCATCCGCCTGCTTCTCTTCCCGGGGCGGGGCCGTTCTGTTTTTTATCTCATCCGGAATGGCTTCTTCCGTTTCTTCCTCGTCCGCTCTCTTTCTCTTCTTTTTCTTATTATCTTCCTTTTCATGCTTCCGCCGCTCGAAATCATTATCGCCGCTGTAGAAATCCTCGTTCACTTTAAGGGTAACATCATGCTTGCGTTCTATAGCCCGGGCAGTGCTCCAGATCCTGCCGGGCAGAGAGAACCGCTCGATAATCTGGGCCGCCCGCTTGAGGTTGCCGGTTTTTATGAAGCAATGGACCATTTTTTCGAAAGCGGGATGCCTGGCGTTGAACTCATTGGACAGGGCCAGGAAATCCTCGTAGGACCGGGCCGCCTCTTCATAGTCCCTGTCCCGGTAGTACGCGTCCGCCTCCGACAGGCGCCTGTTCCTAATTTCCTCCTGGGTCCGGGTAATTTCAAGGCGGCGCGGCTTATGATAATTGCCCTTCAGGTAAAAACCATCCTTGACGCGCACGATTTCACCGGAGGATCCGCAAAGCCTCCTGAGAAAGTCGTCATAGTCATCGCCGCGCATCAGCATATCGCGCTTGAATGTTCCGGTCACGATGTCGTGGAGCATCGGCACGGCAATACGGTCCGCCGCCCTGCCGATCGAATAATTCTTGCGGTTGCCGAGGCGCACGCCGGCTATGTAGGTGCTGTCGCCGGCTATGAAATGGACAGTGGCCATGGCGTCGCGCAGCTCGTTGGAGGTCCCCGTCTTGCCGGCGCCGATCCCCTCCATGCCGGCCATGGTGCCGCGCTTCACGGTCTCCCGCAACGCAAGATCAATCAGCACACAGGCCGCCCTGACGCGGTCGGCGCCGAAATGATCGAGGAGCGGGATCTTCAGCGGCCGGTAATCGGGCCGCATGACGGCGCCGTCGGACCGCCTTATCGTTTCGATAAAGGTGTGCTTCTTGATCACGCCGAGGTTCGGAAACATCGAATAGGCAAGAAGATATCGGTCGTAGCGCTGATCGCCGCTGGACCCGCCCAGTATGATGGAACGGTACGGCTGGTGCTTCCCTTCCGGTTCCGTGATATTCATCGTCTCGTTGAGGAGCCGGGCGAAGGTCGCCGGCGTCACCAGTTCCTGTATCTGGACATGGATGCCGTTTATTGAATGAACGAGGGCATCCTCAACGGTCACCCAGTCGTCGGTGTACTCGGTGAAGTTCCTCGGCGACCAGGACCAGTATTTCTCGATCCCCTCGATCTCCTTCGTCCGCTTTGGATACCTGTGGATGAAATTCTGGAACACCTTCTGCTGCTCCAGGGAATAGGTCTTATAGGTAACCAGGCTGTTCTTGAACATGTCCTGGAGGTTGTATCCTGACAGGATGAAGTAAAGGTCCAGGATCGGCTTCAGGCTTGAACCGAGGGATCGGTTAGCGAGGGAGATCCAGTCCCATTCGTCATCGTTGCGGGTCGTGCCACCGACATCGGCGACTATGCGGTTGACGATGTCAGGCCTGCCGGAGCGTGCCTTCCGGTGGGCGTGGATGATGCGGGCCCCTCCCTCGAGGAGGACATCGGAGGGCTGTCCTTCCACCTGGCAGTCGGGATCCACCGATATCCACCGGGATTTACGGTCGACCAGGGTCTGCAGCTTCTTCTGCATGGCCATGTCGACGGTCGTGACGACCACCATGCCGGAATCGGAGGAATCCGTCCCCAGTTCGCGGTCGATTTCCCGCTTGATGTTGTTAACCAGCCGGTTATCGATCGAAAATATCCCGGGGGCAAAGCGGAATCTCACCTTCTGGCGGTTCCAGGCATCGCGCTCTTCATCGGCGCTGATGACGCCGTCCTCGCGCAGGAGTCTCAGGATGGTGCGCATCCGCCCCTCGATCCATGTTTTAGCCCGCAGCTTTGTTTCGAGGATCTCCCGGTAATTCTTCCGGTTCACCTTGTACGGGACGTTATCCTCGGTCCACCTGTCAACCGCCTCGCGGGACGGGCGCTTCGCTTCAAGGAGGTCCCGGAGCTCCTCCGCCTTGAGGAAGGCGGCATACTCCTTGATCCGAGAAGGCTTCTTGATGGCCGCCACCAGCATGACCTGCTCCCGCAGGTTCAGGTCATCGAGCCCCTTCATGAAATACATCTCCGCCTGGGACTTGAAGCCCCTGACGTCGGAGTAGAGATGGCCGCCGTACACCTCGTTGACGTACGCCTCAAGGATATCGTTTCTCGTCCAGAACCAGTCAACGGTCGCCGAGGCCGGGAGCTCATGCTTTTTCTGCTCGATCTGCCGTTCCGAGAAGCTTGGCTTCTCCGCTATGGCGGTGATGTATTTCGTGTAGAGCATCTCCATCACCTGGTTGGAGATGGAGCTGCCGCCGCGGGCGTCCTCCTTGAAAGAGGCGGCGAAAGCGTCCTCGAATCTCCTGGACTGCTTTTCCAGCCAGGGAATCCCCCGGGCAGCGGCAATAACGCGTGCTTCCCGGAAAACCTTCCGGAGGACCTTCTTGGTTATCTGCGGGATGATGACCAGGTTGTCGTTGCCCCGATGCGGCAGGGGAAAAAAGGTATTCCTGAAGCGCCGGTCCTCGCGGAGGATAACCCCCTCGATCATCACCCGGGGAATCTCGTCGATGCCGGCCCATTTCATTGAATTGGCCTTGTAATACAGGAGCGTAACGCAGTCGCCGGTCCTGTTCACCCTGCTGATCCACTCCAACGGCTCAACGCTCTTCATGATGCCTTTCGTGACATCATCGCAGATCCTGTCATGGGGTATTTCAGCGCGGTCGAAAAGACCGAGCCTGTTGCCGGTCAGGTCATCAGCCAGGGAGAGGATTGATTCCCACCACCGCTTGTCCAGTATCAGGTCCATGAGCTCCCGGTAGCGGCCGGGATCGGACCGCGCGAGTTTTCGCAGCTTCTCCCGGTCGACGGCGACGACCGTGAGGCCGTTCTGGTCCTGGATGCGGAGGGAGCGGTAGAACCCGTAATTGAGCTCCACCGCCATCTGCGATTTGTTGTTTATGCGGTACAAATTCCCCGCCGCCGGTGTCGACCCGGCTGTTGAAAATTCATCAAAGCGGGCGCCGTGGTTCCTCCGGTAGATGCGTTCAGCCCTGCGGGCGAAGGGCGAATCGCAGGTGTCGATGGTCTGGCTGAAATTCCGGAAGGAGTAATTGTAATTATTCCTCGATGTGCCGTAGAGAGCGATGGCAAGATCAAACAGGAAGAAAACAGCGTAGTAGAGCACACATGCCGCAAGGAGCGTCTTTTTAAGCACCGGCACGGCCCTGTGAACCAGGCTGCGCGGATTCCGCATGCGCAGGCGGGCCGTAAAAAAATCCATGACCGCCCTGGTTTCCCCCGGGCTGAAGAGACACTTCTTTCCGAGAACGAAGGCGGCGCCGTTCCGGATAAATTCGGAAGGGTCAAAGTCGGGGAAAAACAGTTTTATGTATGACTCGGGCAGATCAGCGCCGCTTTTTTCGGCACCGAAAAAGAGGTCGAATTCCTCGCGCTTCTCCCTGGTGAAGACACGCTGGACATGGCCGGCCTTTTTTTTCTCCGCGAGAAAATCCTTCTCGAAGGCGACCAGGTCGTCAAGGCGGAACAGGCGCTCCTCATCGCGCATGGTGAGGTTCATGAGGTGGTTCCGGAGCCCTTCGCGGAACAGCTGCGCAACGACCAGGTAGCCGCCGCACTCGCCGCCGCTCCCGTCGGCGCCGGTGAAATAGCGGGACCTGCCGGGATCGGCTATGAAGGAATCGAGGAACTGGTTGACGGCGCCGGTCTTCCGGCCGAACCCTTCCCGCCCCAGTACGCCGCCGAAATAGAACAGGACCCTCAATACCGCGTGGCGGAGACCGGAAATCCTGAGCCAGTAATTATCGACGATCCAGACATGGAGCCGGCAAAACAGCAGCGCCCGCATCAGGGTTCTTTTTATCGGATTGCCCGGAACAGCTTCTATCTTCATTGATTAATTCCGTATCCGTTCACCGTCCGCATCTTGGTCCAGGCGGGAGGACTCAGCCAGGAACCCGCCGTCATAGGTCTTCAGCAGCTTCTCAAGGCCGGCGTAAAACTCACCGGCGGTGCCGTCTATGGAACGCCGTATCCAGAAGGCAACGCAGGTTTTAACCACATTCCCGTCCCAACCCCCGTCAAAACCGTGCTCCATGAGGTATGATCCATCCCCCCCGCTGCCGATAAAGCCGGGATTCATAAAATAGAAATATTTCTCATAATGATACGGCTCCAGACGCCCCGACTTCAGCATGGCAAGATAATTCCGCTTTTCCCCATCAAGATAAGACGGGTTGTCCCGCAGTTTCCGGTATGTGACGAAAAAGATGCGGGCCAGGGGCCTCACGTAACCATCATAAACTCCCTGAGTGGCTGCCCTGAAGGCTGCGTCCTTCTCGCCGGGTATCATCATGCGGCTGAGACGGGCCACGAACTCCCGGTTGTAATGGCCGAAACTGTCGGGAGAGTCCAGCCTGAGTTCCCGTTCCGTGTGGGGCCCGCCTGAAAACACCGGCGTTCCGGCCAGTTCAGCGAAACGCCGGTAATCCATGAAATTCATGGCATGGCAGTAGAAATTCCTCATGCCGCCTTCGGGGAAATAATCAAAATCCTCACACCGGCTCCGGCTGCCGCCGATATCGCGCCACGCGGCGCGCACCGCCGCATCGATGCCGGCAGGGACCGGCCCACCGGGCCGCGCGCCGGCCGTTATCGAACAATTAATCGATATGGTCCCCGCCGCCGCGGCCAGAACGACAGCCGCACAGGCAAAGACCGCGCCTGGATATTTCATTGGATCACCCTCTCACGAGATTTTTTCGATCACCCACACGCGGCCGTCAAACCTGGTCTCCAGTTCCCGGTAACCGCCTTCATCATAATAGCGGAACACCACCCTGGGACGGTGCTCCTCCATGAACCGGCGGGCCTCGCCGTCGCTGAGCAGCTCAAAGGCCCACCAGACAGCAAGCTCGGCCGTGTACTCGTTGATCTTGCCGGTCCACCCGAAAGGCTGCTGCTCGCTGGAGGATGGGACCATGCCGGTCTCCGTCGTCGGCACCTGTATCTGTATGCAGGATTCAGGGCCGAAATCCCTCACCACATAGGTGTTGGCGTAGTAACCTATACGCTGGTAATTCAAATGCCAGGAATCGACATACGAGCCTTCCCGGCTGAAACCGAAAGGGGACTGCAGGACCAGCCCCCGCCCGCCGCCCTGCTCGCGTTCCCGGACATAATCGTCAAGGCGCCTATGGATTCCCGCACCGGAAATCATCGAAATCTCCCCCGGCACAAACTCCCCGTCATCATGGCTGAAAGACTGAACCGACAGGTGAAACCCTGCCCGGCTGTAAGAAACTGTAAAGGCCGCATTTCAGAGTGTTTTGTTGATTATTATCAGGATGTCAAGCCTTTATCCGCGGAAATGGCCCCTGCCGGAAGCCCATCATGCAATCATCGGATTGTGATAGATACGCTATTCGATGGAAGAGTCGCCATCCGGACATGGTAGGTTCCCCGGGGCAATTCCGGCGAAAACACATGAAGCGTGTAACAGATCTCGATTTTTTCCCCTGGCCCCAGAACCTTGATATATCTTTTCATCTCTTCCGCGGATCGCGGCGTTGCAGGCCCGACAGGCAGCATCCTCTCACCGGTATCCTCCCGGGTGATCGTCAGGGCGATCATCGACTGCCCAAGGCTCCACATGTCAACATTCGCATCGGAACTTCCGCCGTTGATGATCCTCGCGTTCACGCGTGCTTCCCTGCCGGAGCGGAACGATTCCGAATCAGGATACAGCACGGCACGCAGTCCTGATTGAACCGTTCCTTTCTCCGGTTTGCCGGATTTCACAGTATCGCATGAGACAGAAAGCGGAAGGAACGACATAACCGCGATTAATGTGAAGAAAAAATCTTTCATAAAATTTTTTATAGTTCTTTTCATCAAAGTATTGATCAAGATGACGGTCATAATGTCATACGCTCTCGACGACGTTTATTGATCAGTAATTAATTTAGTAGATATCGCACGATTAGCCTTAACGTCAATTTGAAAAGTGATTTTTTTTTGTTAAATAAAAAATTATAATGAAATTGACTTGAAATTTATAACGATATGTTTTTGATATAACACATTGTCAACACTAACGCCTTCAGCAGAAGGAATAGTTTTTCTTAATCAGTACCCAAGTGTTTGTTTTTTCACCTGGCAAAATCAAAACCATTTCTAACTAGTTCAAAGATGAACAAAAAATTCATTATTATGCTTTTATCATTAATGGCCATGTTCTTATACTGCGGCCAGCAGGAGCAGGTTCAGGTGGATGAAAAGGGCGGCAGGTGCGTCAAAGGCAATTGCCGATACGGTGTAGGGACCTATATCTATTCCAACGGGAACAGATATGAGGGTGAATTCAGGAGCAATGTTCCCTTCGGATTCGGAACAATGTATTATAAAAACGGCAAAAGCCTAAAGGGAAAATGGAAGTGGGGAAGACCAGACCTAAGATAATTAAAACCATGGCGGGAAATAAAAAACCAAGCCCCGAACAGGAGCTAAAAGAAAAAATAAGACAATCTCTGCTGAAAAACAGCAAGAAAGCAGATAAAGAAGAAATTGAATTTCTTTTAAAGCGGTTTTGACCTATAAACGCCTTGAAAACCACAATCGTGTCAGCCATCATAATGACGTGCAGTGTCTTGATGACGGGGTGCGTCCTTTTTCAGGAAAAGGGAGGGAGTAATTCAGGCTCCGAAGCCATTTCCGGCGGTGACCCCCGGGAATTGATCGTGGGGACATGGAAGATCGCATCTGTACACTGCGACGGCAGGGGCGAAAACTGCGAAGAGTACAAGGCCACACGGTTCTTCACATACGGCAGGAGCGGCGAACTTTATGTCAATGACGTAAAACGCGGGACGTACCGCATGTCAGGCAGAAGCTGCATACTGGATACCGGCACGGCCCGGTATACCGTGAACATCATACATATTGATTCAACCAAACTGATAACCGGCGAAAGTCACCGCACAACCACGGAAATATTCAGGCGCGTGCCGTAGCGGCTGGCTTTCACCCGCCGCTACCCTGGTTACTGCTTTTCAATTTTTATTTCGGCCAGGGCCGTGTCATTCCACTTCTGGCCTTTATAAACGCTGTCAACTATGAACCTGATGCGGGACACGTTCTGGTAAACGCCGGCATCCTGGTAATCGCGGATCTCATCCTCGAAATTAACCGTGGCCCCCTGCCGCTTGTTCTGGTTGTCCCAGTATTCAATCTTCATTGATTTTACACGGTTATTCAGCACGTACAGATCGCCGTCAGCTCCGAACTGGGAGAATTTTTTATCGATCTTCGCGAAGCCGTTGATCATGGCAACGCTGATGTTCTCGGGCTGCGGCAGGGTTATTTCAACCCACTCGCCCACGCCGCCGTCGCCCACCTGCCAGGTCGTGCCGGGATTTTTGTCAAAGAGATTCGTGACCGTATAGGTATAGCCGCCGCTGTCAGCCAGGGTTTTGGAAGCTTCCACAGAGGATTTGCCGATCCCTCCGATATAGACTTCGACGCGGTCCTGGCTTCCGGCGTCAGAACCAGCCTTAAAGCTGCCGGCCCTGACCCATCCATCAACGCCATAGTTAACGCTTACATTATACCACTGGTCTTTCTGCTTGAGGACTATTGCCCTGGAGCCGGCGGCCAGGTTTGCCTTCACCTTCGATGCCGTATCGGGCTGATCATATAGTTTTGAGGAATCGGTGAATTCGATGACCTGCTTCTTCCCCTTGTGGATATAGGTCTTTTGGATCCATCCTTCAGTTACTCCGTCCGGCAGCTGGACCTTCATCCACTCCCCATCGGCCTGTTCTTCAAGGATTTTAACGACCTGGCCCCGGTTTATGTCTTTTATCCATTTAAATGAGCCCTTTTTATCTGCAGGCACATCACGGAGGCCTATATTGATAAGTGATACCCCTTCTTTTTTACAGGCAATGGCAAACATAAAAATAGAGCATAAAATTAACAATAATATCTTTTTGTCCATATTTTATCTCCCCTTGATGGTTTGTATGAACCTAGGATATGGCAATTTAACAATAATTGTCAATACTATTTATCAACCGATTGTTATCGGTCAACCTGATCGAATACCTGAAGGGAGCTGATGTCAGCAACTAACTCCTTTTCAGGTGCCTTCCCAGGAAGCGTTCCAGGCCCGGGACATACAGGTTCAATGAATCCATGAATCCGCTATTATGAGACCCGTGTATCTGAAGAAACTCCTTTGTCCCCTTGACTGATTTAAATAGCGCTTGCCCCAGCTCATAAGGGATGATTTCGTCATCGGGGCTATGGACAACAAGGACCGGACAACCGATGCGGGACAAGAATCCTGCAGTATTGTATGTGTCCCCAAATATCAGGTCTGCCGGGGCTAGCTGGTAATGATATCGTGCCACATCAGCCGCCCTGGTGAAGGTTGATTCAAGGACCAGGGCGCCGGGCCTTCTCGTCTGGCAGAGCCACGCCGCTATCGGACCACCAAGGGAACGGCCGATTACAACAATTGTGCCCGGATCGATTTTTTTTGAATGGACAAGGTACTTCCAGGCCGCGGCAACATCCCGGTATGTTCCTTCTTCCAATGGTTTGCCGCCGCTTCGGCCGAAGCCTCGGTAATCAAAAACAAGGACATTGAGCTTCAAATCATGGTACAGGCGTATCGTATCCAAAAGAAAAGATATATTGCCCGCGTTCCCATGGCAGAATAGCACGGTTCCTTCCGAAGACGATGCCGGGACCCACCAGCCGTTCAGCCGTATGCCGTCATCTGCTGTAAAATACAGATCCTCGTAAGCTATGCCGATAGATTGGGGTGTCGCAACAATCTGCCTGTAGGGATGGAACAGATAGCGGTTCTTGCAGCTGCACTCCGTCAGGGCTGCTGCGGCAATGAATACCAGCCCTATAACATGTAACCGGGTCTTTAACATAGTAAACCTCCATCAGTTACCGGCAAAATCTCATATCACCGGAAATCACGGTTTCATCGTGCAGTCGAGGAAAAAATTCTCAAACACGGAACCGACAAGAAGCCGTTTTTTATAAACTGCCCCAACGCTCGCCGCGGATATTTCATCACCCAGATTAAGGTATATTTCCCTGAAAGAATATCCGCCCTTCCCGTCCTTGATAACTTCCAGAATCTGCGAGGGAGCCTTGTTATTCTCATTTTTCGCGTGCCTCGTGAAGGTGAGCAGCTTCGGATGCCCGGCAACACGGATGACGCCATTGCCGTCGATATCTATATTATCTCCGCCCGTTCCGAGGGATATTTCAGCGGCACGCTTGAGGGAGCCGTCGGCGAAGCGGTCATAATCATAAAACTTTTTGCCGGTTGTGGTTGTCAGATAGACCCGCTTTCCATTATCGGACAACCATATGCCGTTGGCATAACCGAATCCGTCGGCTACAATCCGGAATTGTTTCCCGTCATAATACGCCACGTTTGCACGCCTGAGCTGCAGGTAATCCTCGATGCTGCTGCCGAAGGACGATGCTGATCCGTGATCATTGGTGAAATAGAACTGCCGGGGTCCCGCTCCGGCAACGTCATTGGGGCTCATCACCAGGTCCCCGGTGACAGACTCCAGGTGCGCCAGCGCATTATTCTTGAACTCGAAGATTTCGATGTAATTTTTTAATTTACGGTGATTGATTACGAATAAATATTTTCTTCCATCATCATTCTTGTAGAAGCTGAGGCCATGGGGTGAAAATTCAAACTTCAAGCCGGCCGTGAGGTTTTTCAGCTCAGGTTTTCCTTCAAGGTTGTAGGCATATACGGCTCCCTGGATAAACCTCCCCTTCATAAGTGATCTCCGGTCAAAGGACGACACAAAGGCGGTGCCTGTTGAATTATCAATGGCTATGTCCTCCGCTCCGGGAACATTGTTCACCTTTACACAGGCACAGGTTGCATGCGGGGTCAAGGCCGAGAACTCTCCCGCGTCCCGGAATGTTTTCAGCATAAAAACGGCCAGGATGGCGATAACAATACATAGAATGATAATGATCTTCCTTTTCATGATCAGCCTCCATTAAAGCAATGCGGTTGATGATACCGGAGTCAACACCGAATGAAACGAATGCCCCCCGGAGAGGGATGTGCTGGTTTAATAATTATTTATTTCTTGCCCAATATCAATATATTTTTGTAAATATCCAATAAATATTTCACTGCCATTTCCATGAAGGTATGCACATGAACAAGTGGATAATAAAATCAGAAAACGAACTTTTCCGCAAGAGGATATTCGCGATTAAAGACATGGTTTGTCATCATCCGGATAAAGACGTCACGCACCGTTTTTTCACCCTGAGCTCCCCCGACTGGATCAATATCGTGGCAGTGACGGAAGATGGAAAATTCATCATGGTCCGGCAACACCGCCTGGGAACCGATGAAATCACCCTTGAAACACCTGGCGGTCTTGTTGAGGGCAGCGAATCGCCGGAGGAAACAGCCCGGCGTGAATTGCGCGAGGAGACCGGTTATGAAGCGGGGGAAATTCATCTTCTCAAAAAACTGACGAACAATCCGGCCATCTTCAATAACCATATTTATTTCTATTATGCGGGCAATTGCAAAAAGATCCATGAACAGAATCTTGATGCGGCTGAAGATATTGAAGTCGTCACCTGCACCCGTGACGAAATAATGGACATGATCAGCAATGGCCCAATCCACCATACCATTATCGTATCAGCATTGTATCTTTACTTCCTTTCGGAATGGAGCGGCCTCGTGGAAGCCGCCCATCCCTTCAACCGGCTTATCTGACCTGTGCCGCCTCGCATTCAACCGGCTGCGGGAGATCCTCCGAGACAATGGAAAGACACAGAATTTCCGACTCATTGACGGGAGAGAAAAAGAGAAAATGGGTCCGGTTCCCAAGGGTATAGGTAAGGCACCCGCTTTTCCGGGTCAGCAGCTGGCTTACGAACCATGTCTTCGAGAAACTGGCACCTATCAGGGCCTGACGAGGGTGAAACACAACCCTGGCATCGGCATCCAGGACGTAATAAAAACCGGTTTTGCCTACACGCTTTTCCCCGAGGGAATTCATAAAAGTCCTGTCAGCGTTAATATCGCGGATAATGGCCGCCATCTCCGTTTTAATCCTGTCTGAAGAGACCGGCCTGCCCGTAGCGCACCCTGCGAGCATCGCTCCAAAACCCGGAAGAATGACCAGTAAAAGAATAATGGTTAAGTAGAATTTTATCATGACAATTCACGCCTCAATCGGCATTCAAAGAATATTTACATTTCAACTCAAAGCAAGCCTTACATAATGGGTTCAAAAAACAGCCCACGGTCAACCATACCCGACAGGTATTTCTACCCGACAGATCTCAAAGACATCCCGGCACAGTCCGCGGCATGCCCCAACAGTATGCCCGGCATACAATCCCGTCAACAATTCTGTTAAATATCATATCATTTTTATAGCGATTTTATCAGAGGTAACTGACAAATAACCGATTACTTCTTGCAAGTATTTCGAAACCGCATAAGCAATAAGGAAAGAAACAGACATTTTGCAGACTTTTCTCAGATCAAGAAAAAACTCATACTTGTCAGGCCACAGAGCAAGATGAAGGCACTTCCATGGAACATTGCCGGCCCGGCCCTGACACCGCACTCTTTTCCAGGAACGCACCATTTTTGCATGGTCTCCGGAAAAACGTTTTAACAATGATGAAATACTATCGCGCTTGGAGATACCGGTGACCGCTGATGCTCTTGCTATTTTATTCATAACGAATATATCTATATTAACAGTGGTCTTAATCATCATAAATACCTCCGATTGTTACACATTGCCACACGAACGATCGCTGCTAAAATGAAAAATATTTATTCAATCCCATGTTTTTTAATAACATCTTATACCCCTGATACATCACCCCCGGATAATTATCCTTGACGTAATTATCAGTTCTATGCATCGTCAATATCCATGGGCATAATTCCAAACTTGGCGCTATCGTTTATCGCGGGAACATTCTGCGGCAGCTTTTTCTACACCCTTGCCCTGCGCTTTGCGGACGGACGGATGAAGGAAAACCCGATACAGGCCCTGTTCTCACGGTCCCAATGTCCGTCATGCAACAATAGTATCAGCCCCATCTTCCTGGTGCCAATTCTGGGATTCATAATCCAACGAGGAAAATGCCGCAGCTGCGGGGCAAGAATTTCATTGTTATATCCGGCAATGGAAATTTCTTACGGATTGCTGGCCCTTCTCTTTACATGGAAACTTGGCATATCGCTGCTTACGGTAAATTATTATCTTTTATCCGCTCTTGCCCTGTGTATAACAATCATTGATATAAAATCGATGACAATACCCAATTCCCTTATTATCGCTTTCGTGATTCTATCTGTGTATCCAATAGTGATGAATTACAACATGCTGGACAACATATACGGCCTTCTGGCGCTATTTGCGTTTTTCATTGTAATCCTGCTGATCTTTCCCGGAGCGTTTGGCGGGGGGGATTTAAAGCTCGGCTCAGCCATTGGTCTCCTGGCCGGTCTTGAGATGTCAATCGTGGTCCTCGAAGTTTCCCTCGTTTCAGGCGCAATAACCGGTGTTATCTTTGCCTTAAAGACCGGAAAAAGCCTGAAGACAAAAATCCCCTTTGCTCCCTTTCTGACCCTTGGTCTTGTCGTCGCATTATTATACGGCAGGGATATACTGCTGGTGTATTATCGCATTCTGTACTGACGCGGCGTCAAGAAGGACGATGGATGCTTTCGGCATAGGTTTTCAGCGTCTCACAATATTTCCTGAAGGCCATGCTCAGCTTTTTGGAATACATCAGGTAAACCAGGGGAGCGAGGGGACCGTGGAATTCCTCGTAATTGATAAATCGCACGCGGTTTTCATCGAGAGGTTTGCACATCTGCCACCGATAGCTTGTAATGCCGGGCCTGCCCTTCGTCCTGGACGTCCCCATGCAAAAACGGAATTTCCCCCTGTCGATGGCAAGTATCACCTCATGTTCATTCTTTAAAAGCTTCCGGTCAGTCATCCGGCAGTCAAGATCGAACTCGGCTCCTTCGGCAAAATCAGAATTCCTGAGGGTGATGCGGGGAGTGAAGCCGTTCCACCGGGGATAAGAATCAAAATCGGTAATGATATTCCAGACCGCGGAGGCAGGAACATTGATAATGATCTCAGCGCGTATCTGCTTCATTGCTTCAACAACTTGCCGATTCCCGCTGAAGCAGGGTTTTCCACGACCCCTTTTTCAGTGATGATGGCTGATATATATTTTACCGGTGTTACATCAAAAGACGGATTCCGAATGGATATCCCCTCAGGGGCGATCTGTTCGTTCATTATAAATGCGACCTCTTCGACGCTTCGCTCCTCGATCGGGATATCATTGCCGCTCTTGGTTTCGGAGTCAAGGGTCGAAACCGGGGCGGCCACATAGAATGGCAACCCGTTCTCCCTGGCAAGGACCGCGTGCGTATAGGTGCCGATCTTGTTCGCGACATCGCCGTTTGCCGCGATACGGTCGGCGCCAACGATAACTTTTTTTACGATGCCGCTCCTCATGAAATAGCCGGACATCGAATCGGTGATCAGGGTAACCGGGATATTGTCCTGCAAGAGCTCCCATGCTGTTAACCGGGCGCCCTGAAGGTAGGGCCGCGTTTCGCAGGCATATACCTGTATCTTTTTCCCCTCCGCCACTGCCGACCGGATAACGCCGAGGGCGGTTCCGTAACCGCCGGTGGCAAGGGCGCCGGTATTGCAGTGCGTCATTACGATATCGCCGTCGCTGATGAAACGGGCACCGTTTTTGCCGATAGCCTTGTTCGCTTCAATGTCCTCATTGTAGATGGCGACAGCTTCCTGCTCAAGAAGCTTTTTAACAGCCGCGACATCATTCCCGTTCTCTATGATCTTTTTCATGCGGTTAACTGCCGCAAAGAGGCTCACGGCTGTTGGGCGCGTGGCCGTAAAAATATCGCAGACACCTTTCATTTCCTCTTTGAACGCGCCGACGGCGGAAGCTTTCGAATGCTTTGCTGCAAGGGCGATCCCCATTGCCGCGGTTATGCCGATAAGGGGAGCCCCCCGGGTTTCCATGTTGCGGATAGAATCGGCCACATCGCAGAAATTACTGTATGTATTGTAGACCTCCTTCTTCGGAAGGAGGCGCTGGTCAAGAATCGTAACCGCATCGCCCTCCCACTTGACACTGAACATAACAAATCCCCCCCTCCAGGTTGATTACCGAGATACATCAATTCGCGCCGTTTCTGTCGACCCGGTACTTGCGGAGCCTTAATGCATTTCCCTTCTCGTTCCAGCCGACTTCATCAAGATGTATGCGTATGATAAGAAGCCCCCGCCCGCTGTTGCGGAAAAAGTTCTCCGGGTCCCGAGGATCAGGGAGGGAGTTGTAGTCAAAACCGCTCCCTTCATCCTCTATTATATATTCCACATAATCGTTGTTCAATTCATAGGTGATGGTAACGCGACGGTTGGCATATTTCTCGTCAGCCTTGCGTTTCTCGATCTCATCGTTGTAGCCCTTTATGCCGAGTTCCTCCCTGATGGACGAGGAAATCTCCAGGCACCCATGGAACATGGCATTGCTGATGGCTTCCTGGAGCGCCAGGGAGATGTTCTCCGCCGTGGTATTATTGCATAATCCAGTCGGGACCAGGTCTTTGGTCAGGTTGTACGATATTGCGTTTATGATTGATTCATCGACAGGTATCCGGTAGCAGCCTTTTTCGTAAACGACGAACCGGGCAAAACGCTCGGCTATTTTCTTTTCATGCTTCCTGTTAAGGATGACGCGCACCGACGAAGCAACGTCATTGATATCAAAGGGCTTGCGGATAAAATCACTTGCGCCGTAGCGGAGGGCCCTGATGGCATCCTCGACGTTGCCATGGCCGGTAATGATGAGGACCGGGATCGGCTCATCCAGGCCGTGTATGCGGCGGAGGAGCTCTATGCCGTCCATTTTTCTCAGCTTGATGTCGGTGATGACCAGATCGACCTTCTCCCCGTTTTTCAGCAGGTAGAGAACATCTTCGGCCTTCTCCATGGAGATGACCTTGTAGCCGAGGCGCGAGAGTTTTTTCTGCAATGAATAGCGGATCACCTCTTCGTCATCAACAACAAGTATTTTGGCCTCGTTATTATTCATCGTCCTTTTTCTTTTTTTCCTCGTTGCTCAGTATCAGATGTCCCATCTTGTCCCGCTTCGCCCTCAGGTACTCCACGTTGTCCTCATGAGGCTCGATTTCGATGGGCACGCGCTCAACGATCTCAAGGCCGTATCCATCCAGGCCTATGACTTTTTTCGGGTTGTTCGTAAGGAGCCTTATCTTGTGCAGGCCGAGATCCACCAGTATCTGCGCCCCGATGCCGTAGTCCCGGAGGTCAGGCGGAAAACCGAGTTCTATGTTCGCCTCGACGGTATCCATTCCCTTGTCCTGGAGGTGATAGGCCTTGATCTTGTTGCCGAGACCGATCCCCCGTCCCTCCTGGCGCATATAGAGAATCACCCCCAGTCCTTCGCGGTCAACCTTCTCCATGGCCCTGTGTATCTGGGAACCGCAGTCGCACCTCTGGGATCCGAATACGTCGCCGGTGAGGCGCTCGGAGTGGACGCGCACCAGCACGTTTTCCTTCCCCTCGACATTACCCTTTACCAGGGCGACATGGGTCGCATCGCCGACCTCGGTCTCGTAGGCGATGATGGTGAAATCGCCGTGGATGGTGGGAAGGTTCGCTTCGGATACGCGGTGCACCAGCCGCTCCTTGTGCTGCCTGAACTTGATGAGATCGGCGATGGTTGCGATTTTCAGGCCGTGCTTCTCCGCGAACTTGTCAAGGTCCGGCCGGCGGGCCATGGTGCCGTCGTCGTTGAGGATTTCGCAAATGACGCCCGCCGGCTTGAGGCCGGCGAGCCTGGTCAGGTCAACGACGCCTTCGGTATGACCGGCGCGGACCAGCACGCCCCCCTTCCGCGCCGCAAGGGGGAATATATGCCCCGGCTTCCTGAGGTCCTGCGGTTTTGTGTCGTCATTGATGAGGATCTTCACCGTGTGGGACCTGTCATATGCCGAGATCCCGGTGGTGGTTCCCTCGCGGGCATCCACCGACACCGTGAAGGCCGTCCCATACTTGTCCTGGTTGTTTTCAACCATGAGATCCAGCTCGAGTTTGCGGGAACGCTCCTGGGTCATCGGCACGCAGATAAGTCCCCTGCCATGGGTGGCCATAAAATTAATTATGTCCGGCGTGCAGTATTCCGCGGCTATGACAAGATCGCCTTCATTTTCCCGGTCCTCATTGTCGACCAGGATTATCATTCTTCCATTGCGGATTTCCTCTATTGCTTCCGGAATCGAACATGAATTCACTGGACATCTCCTTGAACCGAATATCCTAAAACGTCAGGGTATATTCAGATTAATAAAAAGGTCATCCTTGATATTCGGCATGCTGGTTTTTCTGATCACACTCCCTTCCCGGAGTATGGTGCATTAATAAAATCTACTTTAATATAGTCAAGGTTTTTAATAGGAATATGAAAAAAGCCCCCTGCGGGGGGCTTTCAAGGGGCTTCGCCCCTTGACCCCGAAAAAACAGATTTGCAACATGTCTAATGTATATCCTGCTCTACCCCCGGGGAAGGTTATAAGCAATCTTGACATTATTTAAAATTTTAACTCTGACACCAATACCGGGGATGCTTAGCCGTCAACCAATGAATCCAGAATTTTATGGACAGTTTCACGGTCACTGGCCACAACCAGGTCCTTCCGTATATTCCTGGCCCCCCGGAACGCATGGATATACCTGACAAAATGCTTGCGCATGAGCATGATGCCCCTGTCACCATTTGCTTCGATCATCAGGTCGAGATGCTTCTTGATCTGGTCCACTATTTCAGCAGGCGTTGGCGTTATTCCGGAAAAGATCCAGGGGTTCCCTATGGCGCCGCGTCCGATCATGACGGCCGGGCATCCGGAAGAAGCCATGCGCTTACGGGCCTCCTCATGGGAGCGGATATCGCCGTTGCCGACGACCGGCACCCTGGCCTTTCCGGCAATGGCGCGGATGACATCCCAGTCAGCTGACCCACCGTATTGCTGGGCCCGGGTCCTTCCGTGCACGAAGATCATCGATACGCCGGCATCCTCCAGGGCCTTCACCGTGTCGAAGTACGTCAGGGACCCATGGTCCCAGCCGATCCGTATCTTGGCCGTAACCGGTATCCGGACCCGTTTCACGATGCTTTCCGCTATCCGGAATACCTTCCCCGGATCAAGGAGCAGCGCGGCCCCGGATCCGGAGGCGCATATGCGCCGGGCCGGGCACCCCATGTTGATGTCAATGATATCAGGGCCGAGGCCTTCAACTATTGAGGCGGCTTCCGCCATGATTTCCGCATTATTCCCGAAAATCTGGACTGCCACGGGCCGTTCCTCTTCGTCATAGGCGAGGAGGTCCATGGTCTTCCTGTTGTTCCGGACTATGCCTTCGGCGGAAATAAGCTCGGTCACCACCAGGCTTGCGCCGTGCCTGCGGGCTATTCTCCGGAAAGGGGAATCGGTGAAGCCGGCTATCGGCGCCAGCATCAGGGGGCTCGCCAGTGTTATGTTGCCCAGGGTAATCATGCTGTCAGATCCTGTTTCGCGCCAATCCTCACAATGGAGTCGCTGCTGTTCAATGAATATTTGCCTATTATCGGGAAAAAAAGCGACACGTTTTTTGATATAATGATTATTATTCATATATCATGTAACAACGGCATATGATTACATTTGATAAAAGCTTAATACTATACCCGCTGATCGTTCAGTGCTTCTGCATAGGTTTTCTGACTATCGGAACCATTATCGTGTCATACACCTTCCTGAAATCCCGGGAACGGCTCCACCTGGCGTCGGTCGTCATATGCCTGCTGGCATTGCTCTTTGTGCTCAGCGAAGCGATTATCCTGTACAGCGGGTGGATCGAGGATGTGCGCCTCGGGATGTGGTTCCACCGGCTGGAACAGCTTTCCCTGGTCTGGTATGCCTTCGCGATCCCTTTTTTCATTATCTACATGCTTGACAATAACAGGACCCAAACCCGTGTAAATGCCATCCTGACGGGTCTCGGGCTGGTCTTCTCGCTGGCCGTGACGATTACAGCCTTCACCGATCCGGATATTTTCGTTTCGCAGACACTCCACAGGCAAACATGGCTCACCCACCACGGCCATTATGGCAGGGGGGAAATGGGGCCCCTCTCATCCATCAAGGACTATATTCTCATGGCCATGATGCTGTATTTAATCGTGTCATTTTCGATCTATCTCTACATACACAGGAATCTGACCTACCTGATCTATGTTCTGGGCGGATCCATTCTCTGCATGGTGGGCGCCATCGATGATCTTTATTATATATACCATCGCACCCATATCATCCTGAGTGACTTGTTTTTTTCGCGCTTCAGCCTGGGCCTCACGCTTTTTGTCATGCTCTCCATAATCGGATTCATGCGGAAATACCTGGACCAGACCCGCGCCCTTGAAAAGGTGGCCCAGATACAGTCCCTGGGAATCCTCGCCGGCGGGATAGCCCATGATTTCAACAACCTGCTCACGGCGGTCATCGGCAATCTATCCCTGGCCCGGTTGAAATCGAAAGAAGGGGATGCGGAGCAGGCCGGCCTTCTCATCCGGGAGGCAGAAGAGGCCTCACTGCGCGCCAGGGACCTGACGCGGCAGCTCCTGGCCTTTTCAAAGGGAGGGTCACCTCTGAAGGAAGTGACGTCCATCGAGGATATCGTCAGGGACACCGCCCTTTTCGTCGCCAGCGGGTCCGATGTCACCTGCGAGTTCAACTTCGGCGAAAATCTGATGAACGTTTCCATTGATGTTAACCAGATAAGCCAGGTGATCCAGAATATCGTGCTGAACGCCATACAGGCGATGCCGAAGGGCGGAAGAATCGTCATATCAGCGGAAAACGTCAATCTCTTCAAAAGGGACCTGAAATCCGGCAGGCGCGGCAAATTCGTCAAGCTATCCATCCGGGATACCGGCCCCGGCATCCCCAAAAAAATAATCGACCGGATATTCGATCCCTACTTCTCCACCAAGGAGTCCGGGAGCGGTCTTGGCTTGACTCTTTCACTTTCAATCATCCAGAACCATAATGGATTCATCAATGTCTCCTCCCGTGAAGGCAGCGGCACCCTGTTCGAGCTTTTCCTGCCGGCTACCGGGGATGCGCCTGCACGGAAATCTTCAGCGGCAGCCCAGCCCTCCGCCCTGGCAGGGTCTCTCCTCATCATGGACGATGACGCTTCGGTTCTTACCGTGGCCACAAAAATGCTCGAACACATGGGCTTCACCGTCACACAGGCCCTGAACGGACAGCAGGCGGTGGAACTGTACAAAAACGCCCTCGGCGAAGGGCGGCCCTATGATTGCGTAATCCTTGATCTTACCATCAAGGGCGGAACCGGCGGCAGGGAAACAATCGCCGCCCTCAAGGCCATCAATCCGGACCTGAAAGCGATCGTGTCAAGCGGTTACTCCACCGACCCGGTTCTGTCGAATTTCCGTGACTATGGATTTGCAGGAGTGATCGGGAAACCGTACCGCTTTGATGAACTCAGGAAGGCGCTGTCTTCAATAATGGGATAAATCCTGCCGCGGGTAATATGGTATTATGATTTTTCCGCCATGGACGGAACGGATTCACCGCAAAAAAAAACGGGATGCGGCGGTTCCGCCCATCCCGTTTTCGCCGGCAACAGTCGAATCCTGTTACTTCGCGCATTTCCCCTTGCACTTGCAGTGCGCCTTGACATCCTTGCCGTCTTTGGTTTTGTGCGCATCGATCCACACGCAGTCCTTCCTTTCCTTGCAGCGGTCAATCTTGAGGGCGTTGCAGGGCTTCATTTTTGGGGCGGCCGATAATGCTCCCGATATAAAGAGCGCCATTGCGATAACGAGTCCTTTTTTTATCATGAATTTCCTCCCTGGTGTAATTGATAAAACCGGTGTTGCAAACTGCCGGGCCGTCTCAAGTCATCATTCAACAGAAGGCCGCCCGGAAACAGGCCATAAGTATCAGCACAGGGATTTTCCCTGTCAACACATATTATCTGCCCGGCTGTTCCCGCAGGGATGCCGCGATTTCATCGATAACCTGCCGGGCGGAATCCTCCTTCATGTTTTTGCTGTAGCTGATGCCGATCCCTATCTTGTTCCCTTTCGACAGCGTGATCAGGTATACTTCGACCGTTGAAGGGACGGGAATTATCTTCTTCAGCGCCTGTCCCCTGACTTTTTTCCCCGCGAAAACCCTCTCGACAGGCTTTCCGGGGTCAGCCGATCCCATGAACACCGTCCTCGTGTAATTCAGAAGGCCCGTGTCGCCCATGCCCATCAGCTTCTGCGCGTTCCGGTCATAGAGCACCATGGTGATGCTCATGTTTTCTTTCCCGGGGTCCGCGTTGAGGGGATACACCATGAGCATGGCATCGGCTCCCGCTTTCGCCGGCCGGGAAAATTCAAGGCTCGCATCAAAGGCGATGCCATGGACTGAATAGGTAAATTTCTTTTCTGCATACAGCGCGGCAGATACCGCGACAACGCCAATCACGCAAAGGACACCCATTGCTTTTTTATACATCGGCAAACTCCTGAAATAATTGTTATCTATCCTGGTTCATTGATTGTATATGCGCGATACGGCTCCTGTCAACCACAAGTTGGCGCCCCGGGATATTTTATTCCCGCCAAAACGCCGTGGCCACACGTGGAGTGACTGTCACTATGCCCCTGCAACAGGTCTGACGACTACAGCGAGTCCATCCGCGGGCGGCGACATGGAAAGATGCCTGAGCGGCACCGCCCGCCTACCGGGCTTCGAACCCCATGAGGAGCATATCATCGTTAATGTCGGCGCCGTTCCTGAAATGGCTCACCTGGTTGACGATATAATCGAGGTTTTCGCTGAGGTTGAACTGGTTGGATTTCTTGAACAATCCGAGGAGGCCGTCTTCAAATCCTATCATGTCACGCTGCGGATTCAGGGTCTCGGGTATCCCGTCCGTATAAAGGAAAAGCCGGTCTTCCCTCTCCATCGTAATGACCGTGTTGCCGTATGATATGTCATTGCTGATGCCGATCAGCGTGCTCTTCGCCGTATGGAGCTTTATCAATCCATTTTTCTTAACCAGGATCGGACCGGGGTGGGCGCCGTTGGAGTACGTAAAGAATACCTGCTTCGACTGTACTTCCCGGGAGAAGAGACCGTATATGCCGGTAATATAAAACGATGACATGTGCCCCACCAGTTCCAGGTTGAGCTGGGTTACGAATTCGGCCGGCGAGTCCCCGAATTTCATCGAAAGCTTGTCCGTTATCGACTTCAGCAGCGTGAGAAAGAGCGATGACGCCACGCCGTGACCTGAAATATCGCAGATAAAAACCCCCAGGGCATCATTCCCGTAGGGATAATAACAGAAAAAATCACCTCCCAGGGTTTCCATTGGATAATACCGGTAGTCCGCCTGGACCGATGAAACGACAGGAATTTTTTGGGTGATGATCCCGTCGAGGGCCGTCTTGGCGATCCTCAGGTCCTTTTCCATCAGCTTGGTGCGCTTGGTGAGAATATCCTTGCTTTCCTTCAAGGAATAATCGACCTTCTTGCGCAGCGTTATATCGACAAAGGACATGATGATGCCGATGGTATCATCGTTCTCATTTTTTATCAGTGCGGCGGAGAGGATGACGAAAAAGACGGAACCGTCTTTTTTCTTGAGGGACAGCTCCCCGACCCAGCTGCCGATTTCCTCAAGCACCTCGAGGATGTTGAAGAAATCATCGCGGTTGTCCGGATGGCAGAAATCCGTTATGAACTTGCCCAGCACCTCATCCTTTCCTTCGCAGCCCCACATCATGAGAAACGAGTTGTTCGCGAAAGTGCACCTGCCTTTCGTGTCCATGATCGCGATGGCATTAATCGATTTTTCAACGGCAAAACTCTTGATCAGCAGTTCGCTCGCGGCGTTCTTCTTCTCGGTGATGTCCCTGATGATGCCGCGGAAACCGGCCGGTATGGAATCCCTGTCCCTGATCACGGTGGCCGAAATCTCAATGAGCCTCCTGCTGCCGTCACCCCTGGTAATTTCATACTCCTTCAGGTCGTTCTGCTTGCCGCTCTTTTGAAACTCGGCATAATGCTTCTCGGCGGCGACGGCAGCTTCGCTGGTCGTGATCTCGCGGAAATTCATCCCCATCAGCTTATCTCTCGGATATCCGAGGATTTCCGTTGCAGCGGCGTTGAAAAATGTCAGGTTGCCGTTTGTATCGACCTCGAAAAAGCCGTCCTGCATGGTTTCAAGGATCGTGCGGTATTTGGCCTCGCTCCTCTGCAGCATGTTCCGCGTGGCATAGAGCTCATCGTACAGGTGCTTCATCCGCAGGGACGCCCTGATCTTCAGCAGGAGGGCCTTGTCCTCAACGGGCTTAATGAGGAAATCAACGGCGACGGATTCAAGGGCGTTCAGGCTGGACTCTATGTCATTAAGCGCGTTTGATATAAAGATAATGGGCAGGTGGGGAGACTTGCTCTCCTCCCGGATAAGCCGGGCCGTCTCATAGCAGTTGATGCCCGGTATCATGACGTCCATAAGGACAAGGTCGGGTTTTTCCTTGCCGTACTTTTCAATCCCCTTCTTTCCGTCAACGGCCGTTATGACGCCGTATCCGGCTGCTGAAAGAATGTTGTTGTATTCGTACAGATTGGATAATTCATGATCTACGACCAGTATTTTTTCCATCGAAATCTCACCACGCATTCATTGTTTGTTCTGCGCACGTCATAGCATCAGGATTATCTTCATCGGAAAAATTTTATATTAAAAGAACATTCCCCTAAATATTCAAATTTGACGCGATCCGCATATCACAACTGCACACCTATTCGTTACGGCGGACATACATAAAGCCGCCGGGAGAAATACGGCAGAAAGAAAAAGAAACAGCATTTCTGCTGCCTCATCGTGGGATGCACCGGCATAATAAACTGATGCCGTCAGAAGAAGAATACTTTTTACGATGATATCCGCTCTTCTGCCCATGGCTGTATCGTAATAAATGGTGAATGTAACATCAATATACGCACGATATCATGGCATGTCAACCCGAAGATCGACACATTTTTCCGCATGCGACATAAGATGATTCCCGATGGCCCACAACGGTTTCCGGAAAAATCCGAACCGGTGACCGGCCTCCTTTTTGAATCAAAAAAAAACGCATCAAAAAAAATTATGCCATGGGCATATTTTTTTAACAATTTCTCAGCTTACATCGTATAGACAGCAAAGGCTCATGAAACGCGGCAGCGGCAGGAGAAATAGTCCATGTTATCAAAATCAATTTCCTTCGGGATTCACGGCATTGATGCCCGCATCATCGAGGTCGAAGTCGACATCATCCGCGGTCTGCCGAATTTCACGATCGTGGGCCTGCCCGATTCCACCATCCGGGAATCAAGGGAGCGCATCCGCTCCGCCATAGAAAATTCCGGGCACGAATTTCCCCCGAAAAATTTCGTCGTCAACCTGGCACCGGCGGGCTTCAAGAAGCAGGGTGCCACCTTCGACCTTCCCGTCGCCGTATCGATACTCCACGCGACGGGCCAGACGGAGGTAGACCCCGCCGCCGTCCCGATGGTGGGCGAGCTATCCCTTGACGGCCGCGTCAAGCCGGTCCGCGGCGTGATATCCATGATCATCGCGATATACCGTCAGGGCTACCGGGCCGTCATCGTCCCCTTCGAAAACCGGCACGAGGCCGCCGCCATCGGCGACATCGATGTATATCCCGTCAGGACCATTGGCGAGGCCCTGGACGCGCTGTGCGGCCGGGTCCGGCCTTTTACCGATGAGCGGCAGTTCGTTGACCCCATCGAAGGCCTCGACCTTGCGGACGTGCGCGGGCAGGAATCCGCGAAGCGCGCCATAGAGATAGCCGCCGCGGGCCACCACAATATACTGCTGTACGGATCGCCCGGCTCGGGAAAGACCATGCTCGCCAGGCGCATACCCACCATCCTGCCGCAGCTCAGCAAGGCGCAGGCCATTGAGACCACCATGATCCACAGCGTCGGGGGCCACCTCAACGGGAAGGGACTGGTGACAAGACCTCCCTTCCGCTCCCCCCACCACACATCGTCGGATGTCGCCCTGACCGGCGGCGGCACCATCCCGACCGTGGGAGAGGTTTCCCTGGCCCATAACGGGGTCCTCTTCATGGACGAATTCGTTGAATTCAAGAGCAACGTAATCCAGGCGCTGCGCCAGCCCCTGGAGGACCATGAGATCACCGTTTCGAGGGTCTTCGGGACTTTCCGCTTCCCGGCCGATTTCATGCTGGTGGCGGCGAGCAACCCCTGCCGGTGCGGCCATCTTTTCGACGGCGAGATCCCCTGCGTCTGCCCGCCGCACCTGGTCAGGGGCCACTTCCAGAAAATCGCCGGGCCGGTACTCGACCGTATCGACATCGAGGTGCTGGTGGGGCGGGTCCCCTCCCGGGACCTCTTCTCCGGGGGCACACACGAGTCATCGGCCGTGATTAAAAACCGCGTCATTGAAGCGAGGGAACGGCAGGCGGCGCGTTTCACCGGAAGCGCCACCCGCTTCAATTCGCGCATGAACCAGGAGGAGGTACGGGAGCACTGCCGGCTCAAGGCCGACGCCGAGGAGGTCCTCGATCTGGCGGTGAAGCGCGCCTGCATAACGGCGCGTTCCTTTTTCAAGGTCCTCAAGACGGCCAGGACCATCGCCGACCTCGCCGGATCAGGTTCCGTTGAGAAGGCGCACATTTTAGAGGCGCTCTCGTACAAAAATCTGCAGAAGAACTACGAGATATGACATGAAGGCGGGGTCACGTTGTTCTGTCGTCAGATGCGGGCAGACCTGTTCTTTTTCTTTCGAAAAAACTGTCCCAGGTAATTACCGGCCGACTCGGCGTCGAGGGGCACGGAAAAGAGATAGCCCTGGCCGAAGTCGCACTCAAGCTCCCTCAGCTTGGCCAGGTGTTCCTTCTCCTCGAGACCCTCGGCGACGACCTTCATGCCGAGGTTATGGGCGAGGCCGACCACCGACCGGACTATGCTCAGGCTCTGCTCGTCTATGTGCATCCACCGGACGAAGGACTGGTCTATTTTAAGGATATCAACGGGAAAATGCTGCAGGTAACTGAGGGACGAGTACCCCGTCCCGAAGTCGTCCATCAGTATGCTGTGCTGGCTGGACTTGAGCTTGAGAAGCTGCACGTTGGCGGTTTCCATGTCGCTCATGAAGGCGCTCTCGGTGATCTCGAAGGCGATAAGGGACGGGTCGGCGTTGTTGTTCCTGATGATCTCGGCGATGCCGTCGCTCAGCCCCGGATTGACGAACTGGTTTGCTGACAGGTTGACGCCTACGTGGACGGGATGGCTGATGGCGAAGGCGTCGTGCCATTTCCCGATCTGCTTCACCGCCGTCTCAATGACCCAGTAGCCGAGGGACATGATAAAGGGGAGCCGTTCGGCGAAGGGAATGAAATCATCGGGGGAAATGAAACCGTTCTCGGGGTGGTTCCAGCGAATGAGGGCCTCGAAGCCGGTAATCCTCTCTTCGGCAATCGACATGATCGGCTGATAGTAAAGATCAAACTCGCCCCGTTCCAGCCCCCTGTTCAGCTCCATCTCCATGTGAAGCTCGGCCTCGGTTTTTGTCTTAATCCCCTCAAAGAGCTCCGGCCGGCACATCCTCTGTTGAAGGAGGTTTTTCTTCTGCATAACGGCATTGAGGGTCAGCGAGTGGTTTATTGAATTGCTCAGCATGGAAATGACGAACTGGGCCAGCTGTGAAGGCCTGAGGCGCAATGAATGCATGGCTCCCCGGTACCTGAAGTTAATGTCAACGGGCCCGCCTTCATCCGCGGGCTTCTCCCAGTTCAGTATCTCGTTGATGCGCTTGACCAGGAACTCCATGCTGAAGGGGGGCATGATGGAATGGGTCACCCCGCGCCCAAGGACCTTGAGGAACGACTCAACGTCCGATACGGCCGACACCACGACAAAGGGGATATTTTTTTCCTCGGCGGCGTCGTGGAACCCGCAGAGCTGGATGCTATCTTTCAGCACCCTGCTGCTTGCCCTGCAGAGGATGATATCGGGCTTAAACGTTGCAAGAGCGGCCATGGCATCATCCATGCCGCTGGACAGGTGGATATTGAAGCCCGCCTTTGACAGGATATCCTGGAGGATGTTTTTTTTATGCGACCCGGGATCAAGGATCAGGACATTATTCATGTTATTGTTCATATGGAGATCGCTCTCACCCTCCCTGTAAATAATAGCCATGATTCCGGCTATCCGTCAAGCCTATTCGTCATTGCGGCCGTTTTTTCATCAGCCTGAACGGCGGAATTATTCTTGTAATATTTCAAAGCCGCTGTATATTGATACCATACACAGCCTGACAGGCGGCTGATTACGCCGCACCTGTCTTCTGGCAACGGAGGGGACGGAGATGACCATCGAGGACGGTTTAGATTTACATAAAATCATCATGCAGTCAATAGAGATCCAGATACGGGACAACGACCCGCCGGCAATCAAGTCAACCTTTGAACGCCTTGTGGCCAATGGACACGACGAGGCTGATGCGAAGGAAATGATAGCGTCTGTTATTGCGGAAGAAATTTACCTTAAAATGAAAGATAACAGGACCATAACCGAAGAACTCATTGCCGCACACCTGGCCGAACTGCAGTAACCGCCCGGCTGCCCGCCGCGGAGCGCCAGCCGGCGCCCCGGATCATGCACCTCTAACCGGCCCGGTATCGTATGCATCGCACGGCGCGGCCCCGTGCGCCCCTCATCGCTACGGGCGCGCGGTCGCATGCGCTGATGCTCATGCCGCAGCGGGGATAAAACACGCACCCTGTCGGGGCC
This sequence comes from Spirochaetota bacterium, assembly GCA_035400945.1. Classification (GTDB taxonomy): domain Bacteria; phylum Spirochaetota; class UBA4802; order UBA4802; family UBA5550; genus RBG-16-49-21. The sequence continues at coordinate 46,325 of DAONAJ010000008.1, read as the reverse complement.
GATGTCATGGCGGGCACCATGCCGGGGATGGTCATGAGACGCTTCCGGTTTTCGCCGATGCGCGGTATCGCGCTGAAGAGACCCCTCGTGTAGGGATGCCCCGGTTTCCTGAAAATGTCCCCGGTCCTGCCGAATTCCACGATCTCCCCGGCGTACATGATGGCGATTTCGTCGGCTATGTTGGCCACGATCCCCAGGTCGTGGGTTATGAGCACGAGAGACATCTTCCGCTCGTCCTGGAGCCTGATGAGGAGGTCCAGTATCTGCGCCTGTATGGTGACATCAAGGGCGGTGGTCGGCTCGTCGGCTATCAGTATCGACGGAGACGCGGATAGCGCCATGGCGATCATCGCGCGCTGGCGCATGCCGCCGGAAAGCTCATGGGGATACGAGTCGAGGCGGCGGGCCGGATCAGGTATTCCCACGCTGTCAAGGAGCTCCGCCGCGTACTCGCGGGCCTCGCGGTCGCCCATGCCCAGGTGGAGACTAATGCTTTCGATAATCTGGTAGCCGATGGTGAATACGGGATTGAGGGAGGTCATCGGCTCCTGGAATATCATGGCGATTTCCTTGCCGCGGATTTGCCGAATACGGTCATCGTCCATGCGGACGATATCTTCTCCCCGGTATCGTATGCTCCCGGAATCAATCACCCCCGGCGGCGGGACGAGTCCGAGGATCGAATAGGCGGTGACGGACTTGCCGCATCCCGACTCCCCGACAAAACCCAGAGTGCGGCCCTTCTCCAGGGAAAAGGAAACATCCCTCACCGCGAGGATATCGCCCCCGGAAAGAGGGAACCGGACATTCAGGTTCTTTACTTCAAGCAGCGCTGCCATGGGCGTTCTCAGGTTATGTTCCTGCTGCGCCGGGTCACGTCGAACCCATCCGCGGTCAGCCGGTTGAACAGTTCCTCGCGGTCGACGTCTTTCAGGGCGCATTTGTATATAATGGAATCCTTGTAGCTGATCAGCTCGACCCGGTCAACATGGACGACCTGGAGCTTCCCCGGCTCGACCTGCTCTGCGCGCTTTTCGCTGGTTTCGCTGAATGATATTTTAGTTATGGATTGGCCCTTCAGGCCTTCCAGGTACGACTCCAGCGTGTCGTATACGATTTCCCTCTGCATGATGCTCTCCGGTCACTTTCCTGCGGCGCCGTCTTTCTTCACCGATTCGTTGATCTGGTCTACGGTCTTTTTCAGGTCTTTGACCGAATCATTGACGGTACCGGTGACGCTGTCCTTGACCAGCGTGCCGTCTTTCTTCAGGCTTTTCGCGATTTCTTCAAGCTTTTTACGGATGTCCCCCAGGTTTTTCTTCACCCTGTCGTTCGAATCCATGACGACCTTCTCCGTGTCCCTGGTGATCCTTCTTTTCACCGACTCATTGAGCTGTTTAATTGACTGCGTCAGGTCCTGCAGGCTCTTGACGAGCTCCTCGTTTGCCTTCTTCTGGCTCTCAATGGTTTCTTTTTTTTCACCGGCCTGGTCCGCTGCATGTGCCAGCCCCGGTCCGGCGATGATGAAAAACGAGAACAGTGTGATAATTGCCGCTGCGGTTCTTTTGCTTCTTTCCATGCAACCCTCTCCAGTAATCTAAAATGTAATGATATTCAATCCTGACTCTGCTGTCAAGATTTTACTTTATTAGACTGGTCAGGATGATATTTGTTCAAAAAAAACGTTGACGCGCCGCATCGGGATGCCCCTCTCTAGAGTCATGGAATTCAAGGAAAAACGCCCGCTGTACCAATTCGCCGAGATCATCGCCGCCCTGCGGGGGGAAAACGGCTGTCCCTGGGACAGGAAACAGACCCACGAGTCACTGCGCCCCTACCTCATCGAGGAGGCCTACGAGGCCCTCGACGCCATCGAGAGCGGCGACCCGGCCCACATCCGCGAGGAGCTGGGGGACATCCTCCTCCAGATATACCTCCACGCGGAGATCGCCCGGGAGCAAAACGAGTTCGCCATTGACGATGTCGCCCGATCCATCATAGACAAGATCATACTGCGCCATCCCCATGTGTTCGGGGACGCGACGGTGAGGGACGCCGACCACGTGGCGGACCGGTGGGAGCAGATCAAGAAGGCCGAGAAGCCGCACCGCGAATCTATCCTGGACGGCGTGCCGAAACACCTCCCGGCACTCCTCAAGGCGTACCGGATCCAGCAGAAGGTGTCCCGGGTCGGCTTTGACTGGGAGCGCATCGAGGACGTGGCCGCCAAGCTGGACGAGGAGGTGGGAGAGCTCAAGGGTGCCATAGCCACAACGGACAGGGACAAGATAACCGACGAGGCCGGCGACATCCTCTTCAGCATCGCCAACCTGCTGCGCTTCATGCACATCAATCCCGAAGAGGCCCTGGAGAAGACCATAAGCAAATTCATCCGGCGGTTTCAGTATATCGAGAAGCGTGCGGCGGGAATGGAGAAAAACCTCGAGGAGATGACCATCGGCGAGATGGAGAACCTCTGGCAGGAGTCGAAGGATAGAGTGTGACGTGTTACCGGCAGGCGCTGAAGCGCCTGCGCGCCTATCGGCCCGTGTCCATCACGCCTTTAATTTACGGATTTCTGCAAGGATCCGCTTCATGTCTTCGGCAGCGACCGAACCGCGGCCGAACTTGTATCCGTATATTTCTTCCCTGATGCGCGCAATATCCTTTTCCGCGCTTTCCGGCACGGAGCCGCCGAACATCCTGCGCGCCTGTTCAAGGGCCTTTTCGGCCGCCTTGAGAAACCCCTCGCTGTCGCCCCGGTCGGCGGCGCCCGCCGCATCGACGGAGTAGTCCCGTTCGTCAGCGGTCTCCTTCTCCGCGGCGTCATCCCGTTCCCGGCCGCCGGCGGCCGTCACCAGGCTGTAGCGCCTGCGCTCCCAGAGCACGACAAAGACCACCGTTCCCGCCACGGCGAGTACAATAAGGACAAAATAAAGGGGATTGAGGTCCAGTTTTTTTTCTTCTCCCTCATTGTCAAAACGGGTCCCCGTCTTGCCGCCGTCCCCGGTCGCGACGAAGGAGATCTCCTTTGTCTCCGCTGTTTCGTATCTGCCGCTGTCGGGATTGAAGAAGGAAAACATGATCCGGCCCGCGTTGATCTCGCCGGCCTTCTCCGGCACCAGAGTATAGATGAACTTCCTGCTCCCCCTGAGCCTTTCGCCATCGAGGGTTATGGAGCTTTCCCCCTCCTCCGATATCACCTTGAGCCCCGGCATATCCTTCTCCACATACGGTTTGGTCATGGTGATCAGATTGCCGCTCCCTTCAACGGTGACCGTGACCTTTTTCTCCTCGTAGACCTTCACCTTCTCCGTTCCGTATTCAGCCTTCATCGTGAAGCTGCCGATATCGCCCTGGAATTTTTCCGGCTTTCCCTGCGCCGGCAGCGGCATGATGGTGACGGGCCTCGTGTCAAAGGGGAGTTCCTGCGGCCGCGACATGCCGGGGACGTTGAAGCCGAAGAAATCGTCCCTGCGGCGCCGTATCGGCGTCTCGACCGATACCGTTGCGGAACCGCCGCCGACGCGGTAGGTGCCGGCCCCGGCCGGTATAAGGGCAAATGTCACGATGTGGGCCTTTTCATAGGCCCCCGCCCGGCCGCCCTCGCGGCCATGGGCCGGATCATCGACCATCTTGATGGCAAAGCCCCTGGTCTCGGGATGTTCGTTGAAGCGGTGCACCGTAGCCCTGAGGCCGGAGGAGAGGAGATAATAACGCATGATGATGGGCTGACCGACATAGACAGTGCCCGATGACAGCTCGACAGATGACTTGATATCGCCGGCAGCGGACCCTTCCTCCCCGCCTCCCTCGGAGCCGGCCCCGGCCCCGGTCACGGTAAGGGCCACCTCGCGGGACACCATCTTCTGGCCGCCGCGCTGAAACACGAAAGAAGGAATGCGATAGCTGCCCTTCCGGAGGGCGGTCACCATGAAGATGAGCTTCACGCCTGACCATGACTTGCCGTTTATGTATTCAAAGCTCCGCTCCATGCCGGAGTATTCTATCCTGAGCCCCGGAACGGAGGGATATTTCATCGGCTTGACATCGCCGGGATCGCCGGTCATCTTCACCTTGAGCGACGTGGTATCGCCGACCTCGATCACAGCCTCGTCGATTTCGGTTTCAAGCTGGGCCGCGCCGAGGGCGGGCGCCAGGGACAGCGCCAGCGCCGCGCACACCAGCAGCCTACCAGTATTTTTCAAGCTTCCTTTTTTCATCACCGCCACCTTTATGCCGGCGGACAGGGCTCTTTTCCAGCGACCGGAGGATATTCTGGACCTGTTCCCGGTTCATCTGCCCGCCGCCCTGGCGGTCGCGCTTCTGCTGCTGCCGGTTCCGGTCTTCCTGCTGGTTTTTCCTGTCCTGGCCGGATTTGTCTTTATTCTGCCGCTTGTTGTCCCCGTTCTGCTTGTTGTCCTTGTTCTTATCCTGCTTGTTTTTATTCTCCATATGTTTCAGCAGGTACTCGATGTTCTTCTTCGCCCGCTCGTAATTGGGGTCTATCTTCAGGGCGTTCATGTAGGATTGCATCGCCTCGCGGTAATTTTTCTGCTTCACATAGGCGTTGCCGGCGTTGAAAAAGGCTTTTTTCTGGACATCGCGGTCGTCGGACTGTATCGACCGCTGGTACCCTGCGAGGGCGTTATCATAGTCCTCCAGCATGTAGTCGGCGTCGCCCATATTGAAGGAAAGCTTCTTTTTATCATCTTCGCCCGGTGCGTACTTTTCAGCTTTTTCGTAATAGCGCTTGGCGTTATTATACTTTTTTTGCTGATATTCCTCGTTCCCGGCTGAAACCGCGTCGCGGTAGGGATCGAGCCATGCGATGGACATAAAGGCCAGAACAAGGACAAGGAGGATATACAGAGATCTATCAGACACTCCCGTCCCCCCATGGGGGCGCGCATCGATAACAATGGGTCGTCTTTTTTTCTTTTCCGAATTCATCAGTCTTAATTATCCCGGTTCATATGCATCAACTGCGATCAGTTATCATTTTCAATTGCCGCAACGGTATGTCAAAGAATTTTTATTATAATGAAGTCTATCCTTCATGCCCCCCCAGGGGGACAGGGGGGTCATCCCAATCATTATTTCATAAGAATGATCATGGATAAAAAAGTTACAGCAGGCTATGCGGACTTCCCCCGGTCAGTTTTCTCCCAGGGAGTACCGGTTGCCCCCGGCGCTCCTGCTGGCCCGGAGGGCCAGGTCCGCCTTCCGGAGCAGCCCCTCCGAATCCTCGGCGTGCTGAGGATATGAGGATATGCCGATTGAGGCGGTGATGGGCCGGCCGCTGCTGTCGCTGTCCCGGTCAGCCGTGAAGGACGAGAGAATCCGCTCGGCGATTTTTTTCGCGCCTTCCACCGATGCCTCGGACAGGATGATGCCGAACTCGTCGCCGCCGCAGCGGGCGATGGTGTCGCAGCCGCGGCAGTGCTCCTGCAGGCTTGCGGACACCCGCTTCAGGACATCGTCCCCGGCGTGCCTGCCGAGGTCTTCATTGATTATCTTAAGGTCCCTGATCTCGATGAGGAGTATCGAAAAATCTCCTCTTTTTCTCCTGGCGGCGCTGATCTCCTGCTCGACACGCTCCCGGAAATAGCTCCGGTTGTAGAGCCCTGTCAGCCTGTCTATCAGGGATGTCTGGCGGTAGGGATCCGGCTCCTGGGAAGCCTTGATTCTCTGGCGTCGGTCCGCGGCCTGTTCCAGGAGCGAGAGAAGGTGGTCACGATCGATTTCCGGGGGCACGAAATCATGGTCGGCTTTCTTCATTTCATCCGCATTGAGGGAAGCCAGGTCCCCGCCGCCTATCATGACGATGTCTGGACGGCCCTCGGCCTTCCTGACGGTCCTGACCAGTTCACGGCCGGCGGACACCAGCATCGCCATGTCGATGACGACGATGTCAACGGCGTCCTTCTTTATGGCATCGGCAACGGCGCGGACAATGCCGGTTCTGCCCGAGCAGACAGCGGCGCTGTACCGGCTTCCGGCCAGATATTCCTGCATGCTGGCGGCCAGGATCCTGTTGTCCGTGACCACCAGCACTTTAAAAAACGTCTCCGCCCTCTGCATGCGGCTCCCTCCCCGGAAAGCGGGAAAAACCCCGGCAGCCCAGCATCCAAACGCTGTCGCGGCGAACCGGTCAGGCCCGCGCGGTCTGCGCGTAGAAAGGGATTGGATTTTTCCCGGCGTTAAAAGAATAGTACAGGGATAAAATGCACCTTTGGATTGTCAATGATTTTCCTTGCCAAAACCGGGCATATTCAGATGCCGGAAATGACCAGCTCTCCGGGGCCGGGGCGGATTACCTTCTCCGCTCCGGCAGCATCAGCTCAAGGGAGATGAGCAGCAGGAGGATGAAGGCGAAGACCTGGTACTGCTCGCGCGGCTCCCTGATGATGCGCGACCCGTACTTGTTCCGGTGCTGATCGTCGACGATCTCATTGATGAACTTGAGGCCGGAAAAGCTGTCCGAGATGTCTATGTAGGCGCCGCGGGTGGCGCCGGCGATCCGCTTCAGGAAGGAAACGTCTTTTTTCGTTTTCACCAGCCGGCCGCTGTCATCGCGGTAATAGCTGTCCGGGGACGGATCATTCCCCTGGGTTGGAATCACCTCGCCGCCGGTGCGGCCGATGCCGATGGTGTAGATCGACACGTCCATGTCGCGGAAAAGCTTCGCTGCCTCCTCCGCGGTGCCCTCGTGGTCCTCGCCGTCGGTTATGAGAACGAGGAGCCGCGAGGTGAGGCGCTTCTTCTGGAAGACGCGGTACGCCTGCTTGAGGGCCATGCCGATGTCCGTTCCCTTCAGGTTGATCGAATCCGGCGACGCGCTGTCAAGAAACATCATGAAGGCGCCGTAATCGTTGGTCAGGGGACATTGAAGAAAGGCATCGCCGGAAAAAAGGATCAGGCCGATACGGTCGCCCCTGAGGGACTCCACGATGAGCCGGATCGCGTCCTTGGAGCGCTGCAGCCTGCTCGGCTTCACGTCCTGGGCGAGCATGCTGGGGCTCACGTCAAGGGCTATGAGGACGTCGGAGCCCTCGTTGTTCACTTCGCGGACCTGCTCGCCCCACTGGGGCCGGAGCATGACAACGGCGAAGAGGATAATTGAGAGAAAGACAAGAACCTGCTTAACGATCGCGATTGTTCCGGAACCGCGGATCAAGTAGTTCCTTGCGACGCCGCGGCTCATCAGCTCGATGGCCCGCCGTTTCCACACGATGTAGAAGGCGAAGAGGCCCAGCACCACGGCGGAGACCGAGACAATGTAGACCAGGTATGGATAATTGCCGAACTGGTACATCACGGCACCTTCCTGTACACGACCGATCTGAGTATTATCTCGATGAAGAAGAGCGCCGCGGCCGCGACCAGGAACCACTGAAACCGGTCGTAGAACTCATGGTACTGTTTCAGCTCGACCCGGCTCTTTTCGAGGCGGTCGATGTCCTTGAAGTTCTGCCAGAGCACGCCGCTGGAGGTGGCGTTGAAATATTTCCCGCCCGTTAGTTCCGCTATGTTTTTAAGGGAATCCTCGTCCATGTCAAGGATGACCTGCTGCCTCATCCCCATGAATCCGGTCGGATACGGGACCGCCTCCCCCTTCTTGCCGATGCCCACGGTGTAGATCCGGATGCCCATCTCGGCCGCGGCCTTCGCCGCCGTCTCGGGATCGATGCTTCCGCGGTTGTTCATGCCGTCGGTGACGAGGAGGATGACCCTGCTCTTCGCCTTGCTGTCCATCATACGCGCCGTCGACAGGGCGATGGCGTCGCCGATGGCCGTGCCGTCCACGTGCACCGACTCGAAGTCGACCTCTCCGGCGATGTCCTGTATGATATCGTGGTCCAGGGTAAGGGGGCACTGGAGGTACGCCTCGCCGGCGAAGACCACCATGCCGATGCGGTCGGTCTTCCGCCGCGCCACGAAGTCCTTGATCACCTGCTTCGACACGGCCAGCCTGTTCTTCGGCTGGAAGTCCTCCGCGAGCATCGAGAGGGACACGTCCATGGTGATCATGATGTCCACGCCCAGGTTCCTGACGCTCGAATAGTGGACCCCCCTGCCCGGCCGGGACAGGGTGATGATGAGAAGAAGGGCCACGGCGAAGCGCAGGGCCGGGAGGAACCGGTAGGTCTGCGCCCGTATCGATTTTCTCGCCCGCACCACGGTCTCCGACGAGATGGCCACGGCCGCCTCGCGGTTATAGAGCCTCCGGAACAGGAACCAGAAGAGCATGAGCCCCCACGGTATCAGGAGGAGCAGGAGCATCGGATTTTTAAACTCGAGGTAGGACACTGCTCATATCTCCTGATATCTGTTTCGCCAGGTCGACCGTTTTCCCCAGGCTCGCATGGAGCAATTCCGGAGACGGCGTGAACTCCGCGAACTTGGAAAGGTCCCAAAGATTGAAGCCGTCCATGATCTGGCCCGCGTAGGCGTCGTGTATGTTCTTCGGGAAGACCTTTTTGATTTTCTTTTCTATTTCATAGGTGGTCATCTCCGCCGCGTCGAAGCGGAACTGCAGTGAGAGAAACTTGCGGAAGATCATGGATATGCCGAAAACGAACTCCTCGATCTTTCCTTCGTCTATCAGCCTGCCGCCGTTGAACTGCTCTATCTCCTTCATGAAAATATCAATGGGGGGCACGATGACCGGCGCCGCCCGGCGCTCTTCGATTCTCTTGCGGATATGACGCCAGGCGAAGAAGCCGGCGACTCCGAGGACCGCCAGTACCAGGACAAGGATCACCAGGCGCCACCAGTTGCCGCCGAGACTCAGCGGCGGCTCGATCTCCTGGTACTCGCCCTTTTCGTTGACCGCGGCTACCGTCACCGCGGGGGCCTTGTACCCGATGGCGATGCCGTCGGCGCCCCTGATCTCGATGTCCGGGAGCTGCCAGGTGCCGGGGCGGTAGAAGGACATCTGCACCGTCACGGTGATGTCGGTCATGGTCTTGTCGGACCGGTCGTCTTTCTTCACGGTATGGATGACATAGAGGGGCACGTACTGGGCCGGGTCTTCCTCAGCCTCTTCGCCCTCCTTGGGGGGCGGGGCCTGGGTTTTCTTTTTCTCAGGATAGACCTCGCGCTTTTCCGGCGGAACGATGGTAATGGCGCCGAGGCCCTTGCCCGCCACGTTCACCCGGTAATCGAGCACGGTGCCCACCGTGGCCTTTTCCGGCGTTACCGTGGCCTTTATCTTCGGGGCGTTTACTTCGCCTCCCATGACCGACGCCGTGATAATGATGGCCATTAATGTTATAATCCCTGCTCTCATGTTTTCACGCCCTCGTCAGCCTGGTGCGGTTGCGCTTCTCGAAGAATTTCAGGATGGGGATCTCGATCGGCTCGGCAGTGCTGAGGGAGATGGCGTTGAACTCCGTGAGGACCGGGAACCTTCCCTTCTCGGGGATGGCGTCGGAGAGAAAGACCCTGCCGGTCTCCAGGTCCACGAACTCCGTGAGGCCGAAAAAACGGATCTCCTTCTCCATTGGGTCCGAGACCTGCACCGGGATAATGTCGTGCTTGCGCCCCAGGAGCTTCATCTTCAGGATGAAGCTGTCGTCCCGGTCGAGGAAATCGGAGATGATGAAGATGATGCTCCGCTTCTTGAGGACGCGCTGGATGAAGTCGATGGCCCCGCCGATGTCGGTCCTGCGGCTCGAGGGGCGGCACTTCAGGATCTCGTCGAGTACTTTCAGGATGAACTTGCGGCCCTTCTTGGGCTTGATGTAGCGCTCGATGCGGTCGGTGAAAAGACAGGCGCTCACGCGGTCGTTGTTGATCTGGGCCAGGTTCAGGAAGAGGGACGCCGCCTCCATGATCAGGTCGCGCTTCCGCGGCCCGCCGCCGAACTCCGTGGAGCCGGACATGTCGATCATGAGCACCACGGAAAGCTCGCGCTCCTCTATATACTGCTTCACGTAGAGGTTGCGCATGCGCGCGGACACGTTCCAGTCGATGCTCCGGATATCGTCGCCGTACTGGTACTCCCGTACGGAATCGAAGGACAGGCCGTGCCCCTTGAAGGCGGAGTGGTACTCGCCCATGAAGAGGGTGTTTATCTTCTTCCCGGGCTGGAGCCGTATCTTCTTTAAGAGCGTGAGCTCCTGCGCTTCCACTTACGGGACCTCCACGGAATCGAAGAGCATCTTCACCACGTCGTCGGCGTTCCTGCCGTCCGCCTCCGCCTCGTAGGAGAGGATGATGCGGTGGCGCAGGACGTCGGCGCCGATCTCCTTCACGTCGTCCGGCGTGACGAAGCCGCGGCCGCGGATGAAGGCGATGCAGCGCGACGCCTTCATCAGGGCGATGGAGGCCCGGGGGCTCGCGCCGAACTCGATGTATTTCTTCAGCTCCTTGCGCGACGGCTTCCGGGTCTCTCCCACGATGGTGACGATGTAGTCGATGAGCTTGTCGTCGATATATATCTTTTCGATGATCTCGGCCTTCTTCGCGATTTTGTCAGGCGCCAGCACCTTCTTCACGTTGTCCACCTTGATATCGCTGAAGCGGTTCAGGATCTCCTTCTCTTCCTGGTGCGTCGGGTAGTCCACCAGCACCTTCATGAAGAAGCGGTCGAGCTGCGCCTCGGGTAGCGGATAGGTGCCCTCCTGCTCGATGGGGTTCTCCGTGGCCAGGACCATGAAGGGCTTCTCCAGGGTGTAGGTCTCTTCGCCGATGGTGACCTGCTTCTCCTCCATGGCCTGGAGGAGCGCCGACTGCACTTTGGCCGGGGCGCGGTTGATCTCGTCAGCCAGGAGCAGGTTCGTGAAGATGGGGCCCTTTTTTGTAAAAAAGTCCATCTCCTTCGGGTTGTAGATGCGGGTGCCGATGAGGTCAGCGGGGAGCAGGTCCGGCGTGAACTGCACGCGCATGAAGGACGTGTCTATGGCCCGGGAAAAGGCCCGGATGGCCAGGGTCTTGGCCAGCCCCGGCAGGCCCTCGAGGAGGACGTGACCCCCGGAGATGTATGAAATGAGGATCCGGTCAACCAGGGCCTCCTGGCCCACGATGACCTTGGCGATCTCTTCCTTTATTTTAACCACAAAATCATTTTCAGCCTTCACCTTTTCGGTAAGCTTTTCAATTTCGGCATAGTCCATAGGATCTCTCCCGCATATATGTTATTAGTTATAGTATCTATAAAACGACCGTACTTCTATCAACCAAATTCTCTTCAGGTCCGGTAACTGCCTTTGCTCACCCGCCAAAGCAATACATCCATGCATGTTGCCGGGCGGGAACATGCTGTTCCCTGTGCGCAAAGGCAGTTACCGGACCTTTCCAAAAAATGTCATTTACACCAGAATGATACTTAATAATGAAATGAAAAAAACCTCTTTTTTTGTCCACCAGAAAATGGACATCCCGCCCTATCCCCATCAATCTCATTTCCCTTTTTGGAACATACTCTAAAATTGAATATTAAGAATCCATGGTTTTGGTCTTGTTACAATGAAATAATTATAAAACTGAAATGTTCCAGAGACACGTCTGTCAGCCAGTGATGACCGTCATTATTCGGATAAAACAGGGCCGGCTGAAAAAAGGCCATATCGGTGGACTGCGCAACGAAAATGAGGGACGTGGCGGCCAAGGACAAGAACGCTGGCGCCACATTCACCGTCAGCTGCCCGGCCAACTGCGCGGGCGGGGTCGTGTGGGGCACCGACACCTACACCACGGACTCGTCGGTCTGCATGGCCGCCATCCATGCCGGTGTCATAGCGAAGGACAAGGGCGGCAGCGTCAAGGTCCTGGTGGTCAAGGGGCTGGACAAGTACGCCGGAAGCGATCGCAACGGCGTCAAATCCGACGACTGGAAGGTCTCCTGGGGAGACACGGCCTTCCAGGTGGCGAAGTAGATGCACTAGAGATACGATGTGCAATAAAAAACCCGGGAATAGATACATTTCCCGGGTTTTTTATTATCTTCATCTTTAATAAAATTTTTTCTCATATGAAATCTCAATAACCCATCAAACCGGACAAAAATCAAAATTTGTCATGGCCACGGGATTAATTGCATATCCCGGTCCAATTTTGGCTTGATAAAAAATCAAATTTTCTTCCATATTGTAGAAAAAGTTGCCGCATCTATCTCACGCACAACTGATGCATATCATGTAATTATACGTGGCGCACCACAACCAGAGGAAGGAGGAACATCATGTCTTATAGCAAGGATTTCTTGAAAGCCCTCGAAGTCGGAAGGCCGCCAAACATAGTGAAACTTTTCCCCAATTCGAAGGCGCTCATCGTGAGCGGCAAGGTGATCGACCGGGCCATGATCGCGAAGGGCAACGCCATCGCCATCGCGGCCAACGTACGCAACAGCTTTGTGATCCGCGGGACCCTGATGGCGGCCCAGCGGGCCAACGCCGCCGTCATCCTCGAGATTGCCAAGTCCGAGGGGGGCGCCAAGGCGTACTGCGCCGTCAACTACTGGAACATGGCCGCCCTCATAGACCAGGTATGCAACGAGCTCGGCATCACCGTGCCGGTTGCCATTCACGCCGACCACTACGGGATACAGAACGACAAGGACCTGGCCGCGGCCAGGACCGAGATACCGACCATGTTCGAGGCGGGCATCACGTCGATCGCCATAGACGCGTCACACCTGACCGACGACAGGAACCTCCTGGCCAGCATCGAACTCAACCCGCTGGTCCCGAAATGGGCCGGCCTTGAGACCGAGGTGGGCGAGATAAAGGGCAAGGAAGGCCTGTCGACGCCGGAAGAGGCCCTCTTCCTGATACAGGGCCTGAACGCCCATGACATCTTCCCCGACTGGATCGCCCTCAACAACGGCACCACTCACGGCATCGAGGAAAGCGACGCCGGGATACAGGTGGACCTGACCGCGAAGATCCACCAGGCCATCGAGAAATACAAGGTGTCCGGCGCCCAGCACGGCACCTCCGGCAACAGTTCGGAGCGCCTGCGGCAGATAGCGCAGAAGACCAGGACCACCAAGGCCAACGTGGCCACCGCCCTGCAGATGATATCGTGGGGCCTCGAGGTGAACGATTACGGCAACGCCCAGATGGACGCGAACAAGAACTTCAAGAAAGTGAAGGGCGCCGGCGTCACCGAGGAGATGTGGGAGGAGATGGTGAAGTACGCCACGGAGAAAGCCCTGAAGGCGGGCGACTACAAAAAGCTGAACCTCCCCTTCGAGAACAAGCTCTGCGGCCTCCCTGCTGACGTGCGCGGAAGGATGGCAAAGGGCGTCGAGGACTTCGTGTACAACATGCTCGTGAACGTGTTCAACTGCAAGGACACGGCGCCCCTGGGCATCGATGCGATCCTCAAGGCGAATTCATACGACCTGGGGCCCAAGGCTTCCCGGATTGAAGATCCCAGGGAATGGACGAAAGACAAGATCGTCGAAAAAGCCAAGGCCTTTGTCAAGGTCCAGGACGGCAAGGACCACAGCGACTAGCCCCCCCTAAATCCCCCGGAGGGGGACTTTGCCGCAATGTTTTAGATTTTTAAAGCCCCCCTCTGGGGGGTTTGGGGGGACTCAATTTTACTGTAACAAAATCCGACTCGATTTTTTCTAAAAAATAATGCGCACACACTGAGGAATAATGAATTACCTGGCTGTTTTAATAATAATAGGCTTATTGATCCTTGTCCACGAGCTGGGCCACTTCATAGCGGCCCGCGCCGTGGGGGTGCCCGTTGAAGTCTTTTCAGTGGGATTCGGCCCCGCGCTCTGGCGAAAAAGGATCGGCGGCACCGAATACCGCGTGTCCCTGGTCCCCCTGGGAGGATACGTCCTGCCCGCGGTGAAGGACGAGCAGGAATACTTTCTTATCCCCATCAACAAGCGGATCATCTTCTCAATCGGCGGGCCGATCGCGAACCTGGCTACCATACTCCTCCTCTTCGCAATCCTGAACGCGGTCCGGCTGGGGTTTGCCCCGGCAGGGATTATCCTTCAGCCGTTTATCCAGACCGCGGACCTGATACAACGCATCTTCATCGCCTTCATAAACCTGTTTACAAAACCGGGCAGCATATCGGGCATTGTCGGCATACTCCATGACGGCGGCAGGTTCATCGGCGGCGACGGGATCAACGCCGTCAGGCTGGCCATCATCATCAGCGCCAACCTCGCCATCTTCAACCTCCTGCCCCTGCCGGTGCTCGACGGGGGGAAAATACTCTTCTGCATTCTTGAAAAAATCAGCGTCCGCCTGAGACCGCTCTTTGTGCCGATCATGGTGGTCGGGTGGCTGCTCATCATAGGACTAATGATCTACGCGACTGTGATGGATTTGGGAAGGCTGATCAGTTACTCCTGACGCGGAGGCCACGGGCCGCCCGCGACGTCCGGTCGCTTCATATGAGGACACCATGAAGCTATTGATGACAACCGTGCTCATCGCCGCGCTCTGCTCTTCGGCGGCCTTTGCCCTTATTTCGGATTTCAACGGCAGCTACACGAAAGCGCCCACCTACCTCGACCCCTGGTGCGGCAGGTCAATCGTAATAGAGAAAATCCGTCACAACAAGTTCCGCATCTCCCTTGAGCTGATCACCGGGGAAAAGTCGGTCTACGAGCTGACGGGAAAGATCGATGGCGATACCCTTGATTTCCGCAACAGGAAAGGCGACAACCTCTATGGATACACCTACTCCCTGACCAACAATAAAAACACGCTGGTCATTGCCCTGACAACGCCGGACAAAAAGCTCGTCTGCCAGTACAACCGGGACAGGAAAAAAACCTCCGCTAGTTGAGCCAGAGCAGGTACTTCAGCTTCCTGCCGAACGGTTCAAGCCCCCGGTCAATCTCGCCCTTCATGCGCTTGAGACGCGACGTGATAAGCGACGGCTTTTTGCCGCAGCAGTAATACTCACCGAAGACCGTCCTGAGCATCCCCTCCAGGTCGCGGGAATGCTCGAGCATCACCAGTTCATTGAGATTGATGACGATATCCTTGGGCCGGTCGAACATCCTGCCGAAATCAAGATACCCCAGCGGCATGGGGTCCATCTTGAGCTGCGCCAGGTCGGCGACATCGGCAAGGCGCAGACCCTCCTCGCCCGTCACGAGCTTCCGCACGTCCTTCAGGACCCCATCCCAGGTTTTATACAGCTCCTCGTCCACGGGAAGCGGCATGGGATGGTTCTTCTGGCGGGGATTGGGGACCCACTCCCGCTCGTCATCGGTTTCAGCCAGGTAGGCCAGCCGGGCCTGTTCGGCGCACTCAAGGCCGGTCAGTATCTCCTTCCGCGCCAGCGCAATCAGCGTTTTATCCAGCATCTTGATCCGTATCTCTATGAGGCCCCTGAATCCATCGGTCATGAGCGTGTTGATGATCGACCAGTCATAGGCCAGGGCGATATTCAGGGCCGCCATCTGGAAATTGACGAAGGCCCGGGCCCAGTGCACGTCACCGACGTCGTAGCGGTACAGGGGACGGCGGCGCGGGTCGTCCTCGGACAGTTTCTTCCCATCGGCATCGAGCTCTATCTCCAGCAACGACCGGTCGCGGCTGTCGATGTCGCCGTCACCGTTCCAGTCGATCATCCATAGCGCCGGCGCCAGATCGAGGAACACGTCATCGCACCGCGACGCCTTTTCCAGATCCGAATCCACCTGAACGAATTCGGCCACCATACGCCTGACGGCTTCCCGGAGGTATTCGAGATCGATACCGCGCCGCCGTGAACCGCGGAACCTGACAAAGGCGATGTCGACGGACATCCTCTGCCCGGCCGCGACATAGCGCGCAATGGCGCGCGCCATGAAGGCATAGCAATTGCCGCCGTCCCGGCCGATTGCCTTGCCGGAAAGGTTCAGGGCCTCGGTGAATTTCCCCGCCCTGAGGGCCTCGGCAGCGGGCTTTGAATCCTCGATCCTTTTCGCCGCGTCCTGGGTGGTCACGCAGGAGATCGCTGAGAAGAGAACGGTCATTGCAATAATGAGAAGGGACTTTTTCATGAGACACCTGCCTTCAATACATTGTTATAATGTTGCTCTCGCAGAGGCGCCGAGGCGCAGGGCTGTCATTTCGAAAGGGCACTGCGGCTGAGAAATCATTATCTCGCAACGGGGAAAGATTTCTCACCCCTCCGGGGTTCGAAATGACAAGTCTGGACACGCAGCATGTCCGACATTAAAAACTCTGCGTCTCCGCGACTCCGCGAGAATCTTTTTTTATTGCAAGTACTTCGGTATCCTGCCCCGGCACCAGCGTTAATTCATAAGACTCGCTATATGCTTCACCTGCGCGGTCAGGTTGGTGAGATAGGCATTGCGTTCCTGGTAAATGGTCCCCTTCTCGTCGTATTCCTTCCGGGCCATTGTTTCGGTGGCTTTTTCAATGTCGCCATGGGCATCGTTGATGTACTGTTCGATGAGCTTCCGGTACTCGAAGGTGGCGGCGCGCGACCTGGCGAGGAACCCTGACGCGTCGTCATCCGTAAGCACCCAGCCGTGGCCTATGCAGATCATCGCGGGCGCCAGGGCGATCATCTTATCCAGGGAGGCCAGGTAGTCGTCAAACGACGACAGGAACTCGACCTGGGGCTCTATCCCTTCCCTGCCCTGGGGCACGCCGGCCGCCTCTCCCGGGAACAGGGCCTTCAGCTGGGGGATGTAAAAGGCGAGGGAATCCCTGGTGTGGCCCGGCACCTCGTACACGCGGCATGTGAGGCCGCCAAGGTCGAATTCATCGCCCTCTTTCAGCGAGAGATCGAATGACATGGGCCTGATGGCGAGGTCCTCGTTCCCCGCGATATCCTTAAACATGGCGCGCTGGATCTCGGAGAGCCGGTTCATCATGGCGAGGACCGAATCCTTCTGCAAAAGCGGGGCCACCCGTTCGTGGGCGCCGATGGCAATGCCCGGGATCTTCTGCTTCAGATAGAAGGCCGCCCCCAGGTGGTCATAATGCGAATGGGTAATGAAAAGATAGTTAAGGCGGTTCGCGTCGCCCAGAATTTCCTGTATCGATTTCAGATAGAGCGGGCCCATGAGGTTGATGCCCCCCTCTATCATGGCGCATCTGGAATCGCCGATGATCACGTACCCGGGATACGCCAGGTTTCCCGCCACGTGTATGCGGTCATGTATCATTCCGCTGGCTATCTGCTTCATGATTTCTTCATTCCTGTTCCAATGGATGCAATTCTTTTACAACAGATAATTGATGCATAATGTCAAATGATTTTTTCCTTAATGGTGTCAGATCAGCAGGATTGAGAAACGCGGAGGCATGGATGCCGATCTTCCCGGGACGGTTATCGGTGAGCATCCTAATGGTTTATCTGCTGTTATTACCGGCGGGACATCCGATTGTTATCGGTCAAAAACTAAAAAACCCCGGCCGGGGCAATTCCCGACCGGGGCACAATGTCCATAATCAATACTTTATGCCGCCGCTTTCCGGCTCAGCATGAACTGCTTGAAGCTCAACACGATAACACCGACAGAAAGGCAGAGGAGGATGATATCGCCGGCTGACAGCATCCAGTTACCCTTGGGGATATACTCGTTCACCAGAATTACCACGAGGGCCGCAATGGTGGTTGCCAGCATGAAAACACCGGGCACCAGGACAAAGAGGTACTTCTTCCCTTTTTTCAGTAGCCAGATGCTCACCGTGATCAGGGACAGGGCCGCCAGGAGCTGGTTGGCCGAGCCGAAAAGGTTCCAGAGCTGTTTGAAGGCGTTGAAGTAGGCCAGGATGAACATAAGGGCAACACACAGAAAAGAATTGAAAATATACGTATTGAATACCTTCGGAACGTTTTTAAACAACACGCGCCAGAGCTCTTCCAGGAGATAGCGGTTGAGACGGACGGCGGTGTCAAGGGTGGTAACGACAAAACCCTCCACCATGAGGATGCCGAAGACCGCGCCGTACACCACCGGAAGGCCCACCGATTTGTTCATCAGGCCGCCCACGCCCAGGGCGAAGGCCAGAACCGGGTTTGCCTTTACCGCCGGATCTACGGGAAAGACGATGGAGCAGAGCTTGTCATAACTGAGGCCGCACCCTATGGTTATGATGACCATCAGCGCCAGAAGGGCCTCCAGGGACATGCCGCCATAGGCAACCATCCTGGAATCGGGCTTTTCATAATTCACCTGCTTGGCCGTGGTGCCTCCTGCCACCAGGGCGTGGAAGCCGCTGATGGCGCCGCAGGCGACGGTGATAAAGAGAATGGGCCACACGTACCCGAGATGCTGGGCCCCAACCTCCAGGTTGAGCATCGGCGCCTCAACCGCTGCGCCCTGAACGCCGAGGACAAGGCTTCCGATGATCATGGCAATCACCCCGCCGTAGAGAAGGAAGGAGTTAGTGAAGTCCCGCGGCTGCAGGACCAGCCACACCGGAACGCCTGCGGCAAAGATGGTGTATATTGAAAGGATTATCATCCATATGAAGGAATCGATTTTTATGGGGAACATCAGGCCGATCTCAATCGAAATCGCGCAAACGGCGATTGCCGCGATGGCCATGATCCACGCGTTGGCTTTCCGCTTATAGAGGAAATAGCCAATGATGGGAGCGCAGCAGGTAATGACGATGACCGAGGTCGAGGCGATGCCGCCGATGACGGCGTAGGTGACGCCGTTCTCCACCACGGTGCGGATTCCCAGGTCTCCGGTGCCGAAAAACTCCACCGGGTACTTTGAGGATAGGGCCGTGGTCGTAAGGGTTAGAAATACGGAGGTGACCATGAGAAGCATGATGATGGTGAACCCAATGAACAGGAGAAAGCCTGTGCGGCCCAGGGTCTTTTCCGCGATCTCCGCAACGGACCGCCCCTTCTCCCGCATCGAAGCCAGGAGGACCGAGTAGTCATGGACGGCGCCGATGAAGATGGTCCCCACGATGATCCAGAGCCAGACCGGGGCGAAGCCGAATATAAGACCCACACAGGGGCCGATGATGGGGCCGCCGCCGGCGATGGAAGCGAAGTGATGTCCGAAGATGACGATCTTATGGGTGGGGACATAGTCCACTCCGTCTTCGAATTCGACGGCAGGGGTCTTGTGGGTGCCGTCCACGTCGAAATTCTTTTCAATAAAACGGCCGTAGAAGAAATACCCGATAGCTAATGCAACGATGGAAATTCCCAGGACAAGGAGCAGATTCATTGGCAGGCCTCCGAAAGAGGATTAATGACAGGTACACTGTCGTGAAAAATATTGTTCGCGTCAATAAAAAAAGGTCAAAAAATAAAGGTATTCAATTTTGAATTACAGGGTGATTCTATGACACGATCATCCCGAGTATCGCCATGGCGTTGAGGACCGCTTTGGGCACAAAGGAGGATTTTACCGCGTATTCCTGTTCCTTGGCGCCGTCATCAGAATGCTCGGAGCAGTGGGGATTACCGCCGGCGGGACCCAGGCCGTCGATGGTGGGCATATAGTCCCAGAAATAGTTGCCGTCGGATAGGCCGCCGCGCTTTTCGAGATTTACGGTAACCCCGAGCATCTTTCCCGCTGATTTCCAGAAGGAATGGAGCTTTTCAGACGCGGGATTGTCCGGCCAGGCCGGGACTTTCCGCACCAGTTCGACCGCGGTACGGCAGGCAAAACCGCCGTCGGCGCTTTTTACGCTGGAATAACCGTCAAGTGCCAGTATCTGCTCCAGGGCCTTATCGAACACGGCCGGCGAAAAGGCCCTCATCTCGGCGTGGGCCTCGGCAAAGTGGGGAACGCGGTTGATCTGGGAGCCGCCGGCGATCCTGCCCACGTTCACCGTGAGCTCGTGCTTGTAGTCGGTGATGGCCTCGATCCTGCCAATGACATCGGCCATCTGCGCGATGGCGCTGGCCCCCTTTTTGTGGGATACGCCGGAATGGGCGCCCTTTCCCTCGGCGGTTATCCGTAACTCCGCCCTTCCCTTCCGGGACGTGACGACGCTGAAGATGTTGTCCCGTATCCTGCCGGCCTCGAAGATCAGGCACCCGAGGGCGTCGGCGCCCAGGCGCTCCCTGCAGAGGTTGCCGAAATCGACTGACTCCGTTTCCTCGGACGCGTCCATGAGCAGAGACCAATTTACGCTGTCAAAGGCCTCCGGCGCGGCGTGCTTCAGCGCCTCAAGGGTCATGAGCAGGACCACGGTGCCTCCCTTGATGTCCTCTGTGCCGGGGCCGTAAATGCGGTCCCCGTCAATGCGCCAGCGGAAATTGTTCCGTTCCTCCTCTTCCGGGCTGAAAACCGTGTCAAGATGGGACACACAGCCGATAACAATCGGCGATTTACCCGTCCTGGACAGGACCAGGTGCTTTCCATAGGAAGGATTGATCGACTGCACCCGCTCATCGGCAAAGCCGAGGTCCCGGAACACGCCGGCCGTGAAGTCGGCAAGACGGTTCACGCCGTCTGGGTTCAGCGTGAAGGAGTTAATCCCGACCATGTCCCGGAGAATATCCATGTAGCGGGGCATCCCTTTTTCCAGGAAAGAGTGCATTGTTTCGGCAGTTTCTTTTGTATTATAGCCCATGGATGATATCTCCATCCGCTTTATCTGATTATCAGGTTTTACTCTGACCCCGCAATTCAGGCACCCATACCGATAACAATCGGCATGTTCTGCAATTAATGTTGTTTATCACAATCTTAACCATTGTTCACCGGTACCTATCGGCAACCTTACTCTGACCCCAAACTTTTACCCTGACACCATCAACCGGCAAGTATTTTATTGAGGGTATCGGCATTTTTAACAGCATAGCCGCAGGGATCGTTATTAAAGAAGACATATATGCGCTTTGCCCCCAGGGATCCCATGGCCTTCACATGGCCGGCAATCTCTTCAAGCTCATCTTCATTATACAGATAATCGTACCACCGTCCCCTTCCATGGAGGCGGAGATACGCGGTATCCGAGGTAACCCAGTCCCTGATGGTCATTTTCGGAGAATCCACGGCGCAGAAAACCGCCCTGTTTTTTTCGAGGGTATTCCTGGTTTCATCGGTGAGCCACCGGCTGTCGCGGAACTCCACCGCCACCCCGGTGTCCCTGAAAGCGGCCAGGGCCGATCCAAGGAGCAACTGGTCCGCGGGCGTGTCGGGAGCCAGCTGCAGGAGTATGAGTCCGAACCTGTCGCCGATGGACGTTGCCTGCCGGCAGAATTCGCCGATCTCTGTATCGACTCCGGAAAGATACCGGCGATGGGTGATCAACCGGGGCGCCTTGAAAACAAAACGGAAATCAGGGGGGACCCGGGCGCCCCAACCGGCATAGACGCTGCCGGGGAAAATACGGTAAAAGGTGGCGTTGACTTCCACGGCGCGAAAATGATTGCTATAAAAGGAAAGCCATTTGCTCCGGGCCAGTTTCTCCGGATAAAAGCGACCCTTCCAGTCATCATAATGCCAGCCGGAGGTGCCTATGAGTATTTCTGGTCTGTTCACGATTCTTTCAGCGGGGGATAAGTTATTCAGGATACATGACGCCTGCAATTCCGCGGCACAGGGATATTATTTCAGGTTTTCCAGTGACTCATCGATGCGGGCCGACATCTCGACGATGGAATCATTGATCTTCTCGATATTCTGCGCCAATGATCTCGTTCGCTCCGATACGGACTTGATTTCCTCGGCCACGACGCCGAACCCTTTGCCATGCACGCCGGAGCGCGCAGCTTCAACGCTGGCGTTCATGGCGAGGATCTTCATGCCCACGGTGATGCCGTTGATATCCTGGAGGAAATGGTTCACGCGCTCCGTTTCAGCGACAATTTCGCTGCGGATAGCCTCAATATCCTTCTTCACCCTGGAGTTGGTCATCTTCCTGCTCTCATCGAGCATATTAAAAATGAGAAGCGCCGACTTGCTGTTCAGTATTTCCGTCGAGTCGGGAACAATGGCGCTGATTTGTTCGTATACGGTCCTGGAGCCGGTTGCCTCGATGATAAAATCGACAGGGTTCGATTTTACGGTCAATTCCATGCTGGTTGAGGCGATAATGCCCAGCTTCCGTGCGCTTTCAAAGGCAATGGCTCCGGGATTGACATCGACAATATAGGATATTTTGAAGGATCCTATACCGGCAATATATTTCAGGATCTGGTTGCCGCCCCTGCCTCCGCCCACGATGCCGAGGGTGACTGTTTTCTGTTCCGTTGAAGAGGCCTGCCCGCTCATGTCATTATTCAAGATTAATGTTACTATATGAAAAACTACCACTTCCCATAACCGAGTCAAGGATTTATTATTTTTTACAATATGGCAGAAGATGGCCCGTGTTAGTTCTTGACAGATTACAAACGCATCGGACATAATATTTCCGCCTGATGAACCTACTCCCCGACAGGACACGAACATGAACAGTACAGCAAAAGGGCTGCGCCCCATACAGATCGAAGCCACGACCCTTCCCGACGCGTGGTTCCAGGCCGTTTACCGATGCCTTGAGGTAGGCCGGGATTTCGTCATCGACCGGGGATCATACGCGGGCGAAAAGCGCCTCGAGTTCGACTTCATCACTGTCCATATCAAGAAGCCGGGCGAACTCCCCCTGCTACCCCAGATACCGGGCCAGTACAATCTGCCCAACCCGGTGGCCGATGATTATCTTACCGACTATCTTCCCTACCTGATGACCGGAGAGGCAAAGCCGGGGGAATCCTATACCTACGGCCAGCGTATCTGCAAGTATCCGATACCGACAGGCTACGCGGAAAAGTACAACACCCATGGATACGAGCATATCCTCATCCAGGACCGTGATGTCTGGGAAGACCGTAAAATAATTCTCGAGGAGGACGGCAGGTTCTATATCAACCAGATGGAACTCTGTATCTGGACCTATAAAAACAAGGGCCACCGCAACAACCAGATGGTGCTCCAGGTGGCGCACCCGGCGGACATGATCCTCCTTGATCCTCCGTGCCTGCGCCTTATCGATACGCGCATCCAGGACGGCCGGCTCAATTTCATCATATACTTCCGCTCCTGGGACCTCTGGGGCGGCTTCCCGGCCAATCTGGCAGCCATGCAGATGATGAAGGAATACATGGCCTCGGAGATCGGCGTGGAAGACGGCGAAATCATCGCCTGCTCCAAGGGCCTGCATATATATGATTATGTATGGGAGCTGGCTGAGTGCATCCGGGGAAAGACGATCGAGGAATTCCGCGCCGGCAAATGAGAAGGGTAGTCAGTCGCCCATAAATAATTTTCCACTGTCCATATATTTATAATATCACATGCAGAAAAAAATTCTATAAGTAATTATTAAAATTTTATTTACAAATTTATACACAATTACAATATTGTATATTGAATACAATATTAGTATCATTTACCATGAGAATAAAATCTATATCAAAATGGCCGGCGATACTTTCGTTTCTCGTCGTAATTATATCCTTATCTTCTTGTAGAGATGGAATAATCTTCTTCAAAGACTCGTTTCTTTCACTTATCAATCCCTATGATTTATTAAGACCGCATATAACTTCAACGATCCCGGCAAACAATGCCTCCAATGTACCGATTAATTCAGCACTAGTTGTGATCTTCAACAGGGCCATGGACCCGGCGACCATCAACCAAACAACCTTTTACGTATCAGACAGCACGGGCCCCATTCCCGGCACAGTGATCTACACCGGCACCAGCGCCACATTCACCCCTTCCGCGTTTTTTTCTCCCAACACAACCTATACGGCGACTGTCACTGCCGCAGCAGCGGACCTTGACGGCAAGACCCTGCCGGCAAACCATACATGGCGTTTCTCGACCGGGGCCGCCCCTGACACAACGTCTCCAACAGTTGCTTCCACGTTTCCTGCTGATGGAGCCGCAAACGTGGCGATCAATTCGGGGATCAGCGTCACCTTTGATGAAGCCATGGACCCGGCAACCATTTCCACAATGACCTTCATGGTTCAGGATTTCCTCCTTATGATACCGGTGACCGGGACCGTGTCATATACGGGCAATACGGCCCTTTTCTCGCCGATAGCAAACCTCTCGCCCAACACCACCTACCTGGCTACCATAACGACCGGGGCCACCGACCTGGCCGGAAACCCGATGGCGGCGGACCATACCTGGACATTCACAACCGGCACTGCTCCGGACCTCACACCTCCCGCGGTAACTTCCACAACACCCGCCGGCGGTGCCACAAATGTTGCCGTTAGCTCTGTGGTCACCGTAGTATTTACCGAGGACATTGATCCAGCCACGATCAGCGCGGGATCCTTCACCATTAATGACGGCGCTTCTACTATAGGCGGCACAGTATCATGCGCGGCGTCTACCGCGGTCTTTTCTCCATCTGCGGCTTTTTCTCCTTCAACAACATACACGGCTAACCTTAGTACCGCCATTGCCGATCTTGCCGGAAACACGCTGATGGCCACCTACACCTGGAGCTTCACCACCGGGGACGCACCAACTAACAACGCCCAGGGTCTGAAATTCCATGACATTGACCCCGATGAAGATTCCGTGGGCGGAACCGGCACTATTAAAAGGGCCGTTAACGAAAGCGACATCGTTTCGTACGTTCTTTACTGGGGTAGCAGCGCCTCGACCAAGCTTGCGGCCACTCCTCAGATCATCGAGATACCCAAGACGGGCTTTGACATTACCTTTCCTCTGGTTGTCGGCACCGCGGTCCCTGCCGGGGCAACACACATGCTGGTCTATTCGAAAAACACATTCGGCGAATCGGCAATGCCGGTGGCGCTGGACTTCGACGACATGGTGTGCCGTATGATAGAAATCAACCCCGGAATCGGCAGCTCTATGCCGGAAAGTTTCGCCGTGTTCAACAACAGGCTCTACTTCAACGCGGATGACGGATCATCCTTTGGGGAAGAGCTCTGGGTTTACGACGATTCCCAGCCAATAGCAAGCGGCACCAATCCGAAAATGGCCTGGAACATTAATCCAGGCAGCAACTCATTCCCGAGAGATCTTACCGTATATAACAACAAACTCTATTTCGGCGTTAATGACGGTGTAAACGGTTCAGGCCTCGTGAGAGAGCTATGGGTATATGATGACGCGGGTCCCACCTGTACGCTAGCACCGGGCACCGGCGCGGATTCCTCGCCAAAATACCTGAAGGAATATAACGGCTATCTTTATTTCCAAGGATGGAATGGAACAGATGGAAATGAGCTCAATGAATATGACGGCACGACTTCAGGGGTTTACGATATCAACCCGGGAAGCAGTGATTCCAAACCATCATATCTGACCCTCTATGGCGGAAACCTCTATTTTAATGCCAATAACGGGACAAATGGTGAAGAACTATATATGTTTGATGGAACGGTGAACCAGGTCCCGGATATTAATCCTGGCATCAATAACTCGTCACCGACATTTCTGACACCCTTCATGGGGAACCTCTATTTTCAGGCTTACGATAACAGTGGCGCAGGCATAGAGCTCTGGCAGTATAACGGCTCAACAACGTCACTGGTCAATGGATACGATATAAATCCGTCCGGACACTCAAATCCTTCTGACCTCTATGTCTACAATAACCGGCTCTATTTCAGGGCTGAAAACGGCACCGATGGCCAGGAGCTCTGGGTCTACGACGGAACAGCGAATCCATTCATGGTTGACATATATCCCGGCCCCAATTCTTCATATCCAAAATCATTTACCGAGTTCAACGGCAAGCTCTATTTTAGCGCCGATAACAACATAAACGGACAGGAACTCTGGGTATACGACGGCACCATGCCGATAGTTATCGGCGACAACATGCGGCTGGCCTGTGAAATAAACACCGCCGGTTCGGCATATGTGGACTATCTGTTTAATTATCATAATCGTCTTTACTTCCAGGCCACTGACGGGACAAACGGATATGAACTTTGGTGTTTCTATATAAAATAATCTAACAGTTTCCTGAAAAACTCCTTCCATGGAGTTTTTCAGGGCCGGTTTTACGAAGTGAATTCGTAAAACCTCGCATTTTTCCCGGCTAACGCCTCGAAAAATGGCGATACATCAATGTATCGCTTAGCAGTTCGCTGTTTTTCAGCAAACTGCTAAAGGGCGCGGACAGCCGCGCCTTTGGTTCGCTTTACATCCATTCCCCATTCATGCAAATCCATTCCATGAGGACATACTTGTCCCAGATGAAAAGTATTTGACACAGACCATTATTTCCACGACCAAGATCGTGTCGGAATATAATCAGTCAGGGCGATGAACCACATCAGGGGGACTCCATGAATACTCTACACGAAATCATTAAATGGATAAACGGCTACCTCTGGGGACCGCCGATGCTGGTCATTTTGTTCGGCACGCACCTGTTTCTCACCTTCAGACTGAAATTCATCCAGCGCTATGTCGGCCTGGCCATAAAACTTTCCTTTTCCCGTGACGCCGACGGTCACGGCGACGTGCACCACTTCGGCGCCCTCACCACCGCCCTGGCGGCCACCATCGGCACCGGGAACATCGTGGGGGTGGCCACCGCCGTGGCCCTGGGCGGGCCCGGGGCGGTGCTCTGGTGCTGGCTCACCGGCGTGTTCGGCTTCGCCACCAAGTACGGCGAAGCGGTGCTGTCCGTCAAGTACCGGGTCAAAACATCGGACGGCACCATGCTGGGCGGGCCGATGTACGCCCTTGAGAGGGGCCTGGGGAAAAAGTGGCTGGCCGTGCTCTTCTGCGTATTCACGTCCATTGCCGCCTTCGGTATCGGCAACATGGTGCAGGCCAATTCCATATCGACCCTGGCGCAGGAGACCCTGGGCGCGCCCCTCTGGGTCACGGGTATATTCGTGACCGCAATCACGGCCATAGTCATCCTGGGCGGGGTCAAATCCATAGCCAGGGTATGCGCGCTCCTGGTGCCATTCATGGCGGCCTTTTACGTCATCGGATGCCTTATCATCCTTTTCATTAACCGCGAAGTGATGCTGCAAGCCCTTATCCTTATCATCCAGTCGGCGTTCTCGCCCCAGGCCGCCGGCGGCGGCTTCATCGGCGCGTCGGTCATGATGGCCGCGCGCTACGGGATCGCCCGGGGGCTCTTTTCCAACGAGGCGGGCCTGGGTTCCGCGCCCATCGTGGCGGCCGCCGCAAAAACGAACAATCCGGTCAAGCAGGCCCTGGTCTCCGCCACCGGCACCTTCTGGGACACGGTGGTGGTCTGCGCCATAACAGGCCTGGTCCTGGTGAGCACCATCCTGCGCTTCCCCGGTGACTTCGGATCGATCAACGGCGCGGTCATGACCAGGCGGGCCTTCGCGGAAATACCGGTGGTGGGACCGATAATCCTCACGGTGGGGCTCCTCACCTTCGTGTACTCGACGATACTGGGCTGGTCATACTACGGCGAGCGCGCGGTGGAATATCTCTTCGGCAAGCGGTCGATCGTGCCCTACCGTGTCCTCTGGGTCGGCGCGGTCATGGTGGGCTCCGTGGTGTCGCTCCCGCTGGTATGGGACATGGCGGACATGATGAACATGCTCATGGCGATTCCGAACCTTGTCGCCCTGATTTTATTGAACGGGGTCATCATCTCTGAAACGAGGAAATATCTCTGGGACGGCAGCATCCACGACGCGGCAACCGACTCGCACAATTATGCTGCGGCAACTTCGGAGACTGATACTGAATGATCAGAGGATACCGAAACCCCATTCATCAAGGGGACAAAACAGCCGTCACTCCACCATGGCTTTGATATCGCTGATGGCGCGGCGCGCCTCGCCGCGCACCCGCTTGTTTTTATCCTCAAGCGCCGGCTGCAGCGCATCGATCGATGCCTGACCGGCAATCCTGCCAAGGGCCCTGACCGCTTCTATTCGCACATCATAAAACTTATCATCGAGCAGCCTGGACAGCGCCTCCACCGAGGACCGGTCGCCGAAAGCGGCAAGGGACCTCGCCGCCTCCAGGCGCACTCCCTTGTACCGGTCCCGGCAGGCCCGGTGAAGGAGCGGCAGGCCCTCCCTGATCCCTTCAACGCCGATCTGTTTCGCCGTTTCGATCCGGTCCGGCACCAGGCCGCCCATACCGCGGATGAGGCGCGCGCACCTCGTGTCATGGAGTGCCATCCGTACGCGGGGCAGATCGACATTCTCAAGGCATGCGCGCGCCGCGCTCCGCACCCCGGCGTCAGTATCGGCCAGGAGGCCGATCAGGTGGTCCATGGACGCATCGTTGCCGATGCTGCACAGCGCCTGGGCCACCTTGATCCTCATGTCGGAATGCCGGTCGTTCAGGTATTCGGCTATCCGGGGCACCAGGCGGCCGCTTCCCGTCGCCCCGGCGGCCTCCACGGCATGGAGCTTGACGATGCCGTTACGGTCCTCAAGAGCCAGGACAACCGCTTCCAGGATGGGTCCATCCACGTCGCGGCCGCGGCCTGTGATTATTTTCAGGAGACTGATCTTTTCCTTCCTGCTCCCCCCCGATATCAGCTCAACCAGGTTCTTTGACAGGAGTGGAGCGCCGAGGGCGGCGAACTTCAGCGTCGCGGCCGTCCTTACCCGCTCATCCGGATCATTGAGCATTTTTTTCAGGTGGTTGATGATGTCGCCGTTTATGGTTTTCTCTCCCGCCAGAACCAGAAACGCCCGGTAGCGCACGGAAGGGCTCTTGTGCTGAAGGCATCGGAGCAGTCCGGCCATATCGTTTTTCTTTTTCATTCGCTCAACGTTGGGTGAAAAAAGCCACATGAGAATCCTCCCGGTCTTCAACCTTGCTTCGGCAGCATACTGGTTATGATGACGAAAACAAAAAAAGTCAACTAGATATTCACCATGGCGCAGCCGGAATATTGGCTTGACAGCGGCCGCATGACCGCTATCATACAAAAAACCGGAAAGGGGGGAAGGATGGGACATCTCGGGCCAAAGGAACTGTATCTGAAACTGGGCGATAAAATTGACTGTCTCGGCACCAGGGTGCCCCGGAATGAAACACTCAACAATATACTGAAAGAACTCTACACTCCCGAAGAGGCGGCGGTGGTCTCAAGCATGCCCTACGGCCTTGCCAGCCTCGGCAGGATTTCGGATATCACCGGTCTCGAGCCGGCGCGGCTCCAGAAGATACTGGAAGCCCTGGCGCAAAAAGGCCTGGTCATCGACATATGGGCAAATGGCGAATACCAGTATATGCCGTCCCCCATGGTCATCGGCATCTTCGAGTTCACCATGATGCGCACCCGGGGGCAGCTGGAGTACAAGAAATGGGCCGGCATGTTCAACGAATACCTGACCGGCGAATTTTTCGACAAGAATTTCGGGGACGGACAGATCATTTCCCTGATGCGGTCAATTCCCCACGAGGGCTCCATCGAAGAAAGTGAATACACCTCGATACTGGATTACGAAAAGGCGGCATCAATCATACGGGACCATGAAACCTTTGCCATCGGCATCTGCTCCTGCCGCCACAAAAAGAAGCATGCCGGCGCCGGGGAATGCGACATGCCCCTCAACACCTGCTCGACCTTCGGTTACGCCGCAGACTACTGGATACGGAACAAGCTTGCTAAAAAGGTCTCCCGCACGGAGATGCTGGAAAACATCGCCCGGTCGAAGGAACTGGGCCTTGCCTTCTGCGGCGAAAACGTCAAGAACAACGTCACCTTCATCTGCCACTGCTGCAAATGCTGCTGCGTCGCCCTGTCGGGAATCAGCAAGTACGGATATGCCAATGCGGTGGTCACCTCCAATTACATAGCCGCGGTTCACGAAGACAAATGCACCGGCTGCGGCAAATGCGCCAAGGCCTGCCCCATCGACGTGATCGAGATGAGGCCCACGCAAAAGCCGTCATCAAAAAGAAGAATGGATCCGGTCATCGACTCCTCCTTTTGCCTTGGGTGCGGGGTGTGTGCCGTAAAATGCCCGAAGGGCGCCATGAAACTCACCCGCCGCAAAAGCCGCGTCCTCCATCCGGAAAACGTATTTGAGAAGGTGATCCTGGGGAACCTGGAAAGGGGAACTCTTCAATATCAGATCTTCGACAACCCGGAAAGCGTAACGCAGAAATTCATGTGCGGCTTAGTCGGCGGGTTTCTCCGCCTCCCGGCAGTCAAGCAAAACCTGATGAGCGACAGGTTCCGCTCCCGCTTCCTTGAAGTCATGAAGAAAGGCGTCGCTCTCCAGGGAAGGGGCTGGGTGCTGAAAATATAATCCCACAGCCGTCCGATTCCGATACAGTTGTTCAGTGAGTGAGTCCTTTTGACGCGATGCTCTTTTCAGCTTCAAGCCAATCTGCCATCTCGTTGCCGGGCATATTACTTTTTATCCTTTTCAAATAATTGTAATATGCCTGGACCCTGATCTCATCCTGAAAACCGGAAAAATCAACCTCGGCTACTTGTTTCTTTTTTTTGCCCCTCAACACGCTTACTTTCGCAGAAGATGTTTCAGAAACGGTTTTTTTTAAAAGCATCTTACTCCCTCCCTTTCCTTACTCTTTTTTCATCTGACCGAAAGACACGGAATTAGTATCATTAATATTTTTTTTAAAGATACAAAAGATTCTTCTGCAAAACAAATTTAATCATCAGTTATATATTTAATTCTGTGTTACTTAATTAAACAATGTTTACTTACCTCCGATAACAATCGGTATCAATAATTATTGATGTAGAATCCAGCAAGTCATCATCTCTGAATTTCATAAATAATACAGATAATTTGCAATTAGAAATTGACGAATACAATGAAATTTAGTATTTTAGTTTTTATTTAATAATCGTGGATATTATGAATCTTTATAACCAACCAAAATGCAGCCGCCACCAGGATAAACCGGGCAAATATTTCTGTTCGAAATTTTCCTCATATTACTGCGATGAATGTCTTTCCTGCAAGGACCCGAAGGGTTACTGCAAATTCAGGTCCGCCTGTATTATTAATGAATTCCAAAAACATGGAAAGCCGGTTACAATCGGCTCATAATTATGAATTTTTTTCAACTTCCCCATTCTCGTTTATTAACAACACAAACATGATCTGAGCAAGGGGATTTATATGATAATTACAATAACCCTCAATATCCAGGATATTCCGTTAACAAGAAATACCCATACCGCGGCACAAAAGGGGATTTCCCGGACTGAACTGATTATTCGCCTCTATAAAATTGTCATGAAGGACGCTCAGGACCATATCCGGAGCGGGAAAAGGTAGAGTATCAAAGCAGACATAATCATGGAATCTGGCGCACTCTTCATATTCAGACTAGACCTAATGATTATGAATTCATGCTGGATTTGAGAAAATTTCTCAAGATGTCGGTTTCGCTTATTCTGGTTTATGCTATTGACAATGACCCGGACAAAAAAAATCAAGGATTACCGATAACTATCATTTTACTAACTATCTGTTACATACAGATGAAATTGATGGGATTAAAAGCTGGAAGATAATCTGGGGAATCACCAGAAACCTTGTGAATCTTATCCATGAATATTAACACTATTCTATCGTAATTTCACGGTATTAAACACAAAACTTCTTGATTAAAATACCATGTTCACAGAAGTTCGCATATATAACCGCATGGCATTAAATCCAGGGAGGAACGTGTTGTCTAAACCAGACCCAACAAAACTGGCCGACTGGCAGATAGCGGATGAATACGAAAAGCACATGAAAACCGTATACCGGCTCGCCGAAGAGCTGGGTATCCGTAATGATGAACTGTTGCCCAACAGTCACTATTACGGCAAGGTCGACTTCGAGCTCGTTTTGGAGCGAATGAGGGACAAACCGGACGGGAAATATATCGACGTTACCGCTATCACCCCGACTCCCCTGGGCGAAGGGAAAAGCACCTCCACCATCGGTTTACTCCAGGGCCTGGGGCGGCGCGGAAAAAAAGCGACCGGTGCTATCCGCCAGCCGTCAGGCGGACCGACCATGAATATCAAGGGAAGCGCTGCCGGCGGCGGCCTGTCCCAGTGCATTCCCCTTATCCCGTTTTCCTTCGGTCTGACCGGTGATATTAACGACATCATAAACGCCCACAATCTTGCGATGGTGGCCCTCACGGCCCGGATGCAGCATGAGTTCAATTACGATGACGCCATGCTCGCGTCAAAGAATCTCCGCCGTCTCAACATCGACCCGCGCAGTGTTGAGATGGGCTGGGTCATCGATTTTTGCGCACAGTCCCTCAGAAAGATAGTTATCGGTTTAGGCGGAGCAACAGACGGATTCCTCATGGAATCGAAATTCCAGATCGCGGCAAGCTCCGAGCTGATGGCCATCCTGGCCGTGTCCTCGAGCATGGCTGACATGCGCGAACGGATAGGCAAAATAGTCATGGCCCGCAACCAGCATGGCGACCCCATAACCACCGCGGACCTTGAGGTTGACGGGGCAATGACGGCCTGGATGTTCAACACGCTGAAACCGAACCTCCTCCAGACCCTGGAAGGACAGCCTCTTTTTGTGCACGCAGGCCCCTTCGCGAACATAGCCATCGGCCAGTCTTCCATCGCCGCGGACAAGCTCGCCCTCAAGCTTGCCGACTATCATGTGACTGAAAGCGGGTTCGGCGCCGACATCGGATTTGAAAAGTTCTGGAACCTCAAGTGCCGCATAAGCGGGCTCAAGCCTCACTGCGCGGTCATCGTCGCGACGGTGCGCGCCCTTAAAAGCCACGGCGGCGGTCCGCCGGTCCCCCCGGGCCATCCCCTCGATCCCGTCTACACTGAAGAGAACGTCGCCATGGTGGAAAAGGGATGCGCAAACCTAATCCGACACATACAGACTGTGAAGAGGGCCGGCATAAGTCCCGTCGTCTGCATCAATCCTTTTTCCACGGATACCGATGCGGAGATCGCCGAGATCAAGCGCCAGGCAGAGGCCGCAGGAGCCCGCGTGGCCGTGTCCAGCCACTGGCTGAAAGGCGGTAACGGCGCCCTGGAACTCACCGATGCGGTGATAGACGCCTGCGAGGACAAAAACAGCTTCAATTTTCTATACGAACTTTCCATGCCGCTGTCAAAGCGCATAGAAACCATAGCCAAAGAAGTATACGGAGCCGACGGCGTTAAGTACCTTCCCGATGCCGAGGAAAAACTGAAAAAAATGGATGCTGATCCGGAGCTTTCAAAGCTCGGCACCTGCATGGTGAAGACGCACCTCTCCCTTTCCCATGACCCCAACCTGAAGGGCGTGCCCACCGGATGGGTGCTTCCGGTCCGCGATATCCTTACCTATCAGGGTGCCGGTTTCGTGGTTCCCGTTGCTGGCGCCATAAGCCTTATGCCGGGGACAGCTTCAGACCCGGCGTTCCGTCGTATCGATGTCGATATAAAAAGAAGAAAGGTTACCGGGGTTTTCTGACCGGTTGTTATCGGTATTTTTTTCCCATTATTCTTTTTTAAAAATTAATCTTGACAGGAACATACTCTTATATTACTATATAAAGATATCTTGATATAGTAATATAAGAGTATGGGGGAAATCAACATAACATTGCTTCCCGACAACGTGACCGTGGCTGTGCCCAGGGGCGAAAACCTCCTGCGTGCCGCCCATGCTGCCGGGGTTCATATAAACTCCTCCTGCGGGGGCCAGGGGACCTGCGGCAAGTGCCGCGTTCTTGTTAAAAAAGGCTCCGTCACCGGCGGCAAAACCGAAAAGATTTCCGACGCGGACTTCGCGAGGGGATACCGCCTCGCCTGCCTGAGTCATATAGAAACATCCCTTGAAGTGGAGATTCCGCCGGAGTCCCGCCTGCACCGCGGTGTACTGGATTCGTCAAGGGTGAAAAGGCCCACCGGCAGGCTGGCCATGCCGCGGGAGACGGAAGCCCTGGCAGGGACCCATCATCCTGTCATTGAAAAAAAATGCATCACCATAGACGCGCCTGATCTTGAGGATAACGCCAGCGACCTGTCGCGCATCCTGAGGGCGCTCAAAAAACAGCACGGCATCGATGATGTTTCTGCCGATTACCCTGCGATACGCGAACTTTCCGCCGCGATAAGAGACGGAGGATGGAAGGCGACGGCCGCCATCCTCCACACCCGCTTTGGAACCAGGCCTGGGAAGAGCCACCCGCGGATCATCTCCATTGAAGCCGGCGATACCTCGACCCGCCACTACAGCATCGCCATCGATGTTGGCACTACCACGGTGTGCGGCGAGCTCCTCGACCTGGCCCGGGGCGAGACCATCGCCGAGGCGTCGGACTACAACGGCCAGATAAAATACGGCGAGGACGTGATCAGCAGGATGGTCTTCGCCCAGAAGGGCGACGGCCTGACCGTGCTTCAGAAAACCGTCGCCGGCACGATAAACGGCGTCATCGCGGAGCTGCTCCGCAAGGGGAATGTCGGCCGTGACGACGTTCCCCACATAACCATAGCGGCCAACACCGCCATGACGCACCTCCTCCTCGGCCTTGACACGCGCCATATCCGCTCCGCGCCCTACACGCCCGTGGTGAACCAGTTGCCACCGGTGAAGGCGTCGGACCTCGGCCTCGACCTCCCCGGCCACGCCTATCTCTACGCCATGCCGATGATCTCGAGCTATGTCGGCGGAGACATCGTGGCGGGAGTGCTCGCCTCCGGCCTCCATCGCCGTGACAAGAACACGCTTTTCATCGACATCGGGACCAACGGAGAGATCGTGGTGGGTAACCGCGAATGGCTCGTTACCGCGTCCTGCTCGGCGGGACCAGCCTTCGAGGGCGGCGGCATACGCCACGGCATGCGGGCCACCTTCGGCGCCATAGAGGAGATCCGCATCGACCTCGCCACCTGCGAGCCCGTGGTCTTCACCATCGGCGAGGAAAAGCCGAAGGGGGTATGCGGCTCAGGCATCATTAATATCGTGGCGGAATTTCTTGAAACAGGGCTCCTCGAGCCGAATGGCAAGTTCAGGACCGACGGCGCAACCGGCCGCCTGCGCCGCGGCGCCGACGGCATGGAATACGTGCTGGTCACCGCGGACCGGAGCGGCATCGACGGCGACATCGTCATCACCGAGGTAGACATAGACAACTTCATGCGCGCCAAGGGCGCGATGTACGCCGGGTACCAGACCCTCCTGGAGAGCGTCGGCCTGTCGCACAGCGACCTCGACGAGGTCATCATCGCCGGCGCCTTCGGGAGCTACGTCGACATCGAGAAGTCCATCATCACGGGCCTCTTCCCCGACCTGCCGGTGGAACGCTTCTCCTTCATCGGGAACAGCTCCCTCCAGGGCGCCCGGCTGGCGGCCATGTCCCGGGAGCTCCTCGCCGAGGCTGAGGAGATCGCGGCGCGCATGACCAACTTCGAGCTGAGCGAGAACAAATCCTTCATGGACCATTACGTGGCCTCCCTCTTCTTCCCCCACACTGAGATGAGGAATTTTCCCACGGTCATGGAGAAATTTAAAGACATTGGCGGGTCCTGCGGTTCCGCCCGGGGAGGGCCGCGATGAGCAGGATAGTGGCGGTGGCCGGCAAGGGCGGCACCGGCAAGACAACGACTGCGGCGCTTATCATCCGCCATCTTCTCAGGGCGGGGAAGACCCCCCTCCTTGCCATGGACGCGGACCCCAACGCGAACCTGGCCGACTCCCTGGGCGTGCGGGTTAACGACACCATCGGCACGGTCCTGTCGGATTTCATGCGCGACCGGGCCCAGGTACCGGCAGGGATGACGAAGCAATCGTACCTTGACATGAAGTTTCACCAGATACTAAAAGAAGGAAAGGACATGGACATGCTGGTCATGGGATGTCCCGACGGGCCCGGTTGTTACTGCGCCGCCAACTCCATCCTTAAAGATTATTTCGAGCACCTCTCGAAGAACTACCGGTACGTCGTGGTGGACAACGAGGCGGGCATGGAGCATTTCAGCCGCAAGACCGCGGCCCGCATCGACACCCTGATCTTCTGCTCGAACTATTCCCTGAAAGGATTGAAGACCGTGAAGACCCTCGCCGGTCTGGTCAAGGAACTTAAAATAGAGGTGGGAGACCGCTACCTCCTGGTGAACCGCACCCCGGAGACGCTGGAGCAGGAATTCCTCGACGGCATTGAGGAGACAGGAATACCATTCCTGGGCCATACTGTCATGGACACGGAGATCGAGGAGTCGGAGATCAAGGGAGTGCCGCTTCTCGACCTGCCGGACAGTTCCAGGACCGTGCGGCGATTTGAGGAGATGCTGGGGAGGATATTATGATCTCACCCTCATCCCCCGGCCCCTTCTCCCATTGATAAAAGAAGAAAGGAGAAGGGGTGCTGTGGAAAATCCGTTAATTCAGAAAACCCTCTCCTTTTTCCCGAGCTTAATGGGAGAGGGTGCGCGGAGCGCGGGTGAGGGCATAAAGGAATATTGACGCCAATGATACAAGGAATAAGCCATATAACACTGATCGTGAAGGATATCGAAAAAACGGCCGGTCTATTTATCGAGATATTCGGTGCTAAAGAAGTATACTCCAGCGGTGATGTATTTTATTCTAGATCAAGGGAAAAGTTCTTTATGATCGGCACTATCTGGTTAGCATTGATGGAAGGAGACTCATTAAAGGAAAAAACGTACAACCATATCGCTTTCAGGATCAATGAAGAAGATTTCACCCTGTATTCTGAAAAAATAGCTGAAATGGGACTTGAAATAATTCAAGACAGGAAAAGAATAGCAGGAGAAGGCAAATCCATATACTTCTACGACTATGACAATCACCTGTTTGAACTGCACACAGGCTCTCTGGACGAAAGATTAAGGAATTATTGAGGTCCCCGCAGGCGGGGTCACGTGACCCCGCCTGCGGGGACCTCGCATTCACTGATATTTTTTTAATTAATTAATAAATTTTATTTGATACATAATCAATAATACTATACCTGCCCATATATCGGGAGGACCGCATGACTGCTAAAATCATCAGCGGCAAGGACATTGCCGCCCAGATACGGGAAGAGCTTAAAAACGAGGTGGCTCTCCTTAAAACAAAGCATAACATAACCCCCGGGCTGGTAACCATCCTCGTGGGTGACAACCCGGCTTCGGTAAGCTACGTTACCGGCAAACAGAAGACCGCCCATGAACTGGGATTCCATTCCATCCAGGACACCCAGCCGGCTGATATAACAGAAGAAAATCTGTTGAAGCTCGTGGAAAAGTATAATAAGGATAAGGATATTCACGGCATCCTGGTTCAGCTCCCCCTGCCGAAACACATCAACGAAAACCGGGTCCTGTACGCCATCGATCCCGACAAGGACGTTGACGGCTTCCACCCGGTCAACGTGGGAAGGATCATGATCGGCGAGGCCCGCTTCTTCCCCTGCACTCCCTACGGGGTCCAGCAGATGCTGGTCCGCTCCGGCATCCCCATCGAGGGAGCGGACGTGGTCGTGGTGGGAAGAAGCAACATCGTGGGCAAACCGATCGCCATGATGCTGGTGCAGAAACAGAAGCACGCCAACGCCACCGTGACCATCTGCCATACCAGGACGAAAAACCTGAAAGAGCACACCCTGCGCGCCGACATCCTCATCGTCGCCGCCGGCGTCCAGAACGCCGTGACCGCGGACATGGTGAAGCCGGGCGCCGTGGTCATCGATGTCGGCGTGAACCGCATCGGCACCACGCCGGAAGGCAAGGCAATCCTCCGGGGCGACGTCGATTTCGACGCTGTCAAGGAAATAGCCGGCGTCATCACGCCGGTGCCGGGCGGAGTGGGCCCCATGACCATCACCATGCTGATGCTGAACACGGTGCGGGCAGCAAAGCTGGCAGCGGGGATATCGCTGGAATGACCCCCTAGCCCCCTGAGGGGGCACACGATTCAGGTTCATCTCTGATGCCCCCTCGGGGGGACAGGGGGGAGTAAAAGAAGTAGAGGCTCATTATGGAATACAAAACAATTGAAAAGGAAGATTACACCGGAACAAAAGTCAGTGTCCTCGGCGAAACCTACGCGCCGGGCACTCCTGAAAGCAGGGGGGTGGGCGAGGACCGGGGATGGCGCGGTCATCTCACGGACAGAAACGAGATGCTGCGTTATCTTAAAAACGGCGAGCGCTACTGGTATTCGAACGACTGGTACGGAAGCGAGAAGAAACGATAAAGCGATAATATATACCCTCACCCCCTGCCCTCTCTCCCATGAGGAAATGAAGAAAGGAGAGGGGGAATCGGAGAAGGTGGATGATACGACGGCCCTCTCCTTTCTTCCAAGCTTAATGGGAGAGGGCGCGCGAAGCGCAGGTGAGGGAACAAAAATACAGGAGGAACATCATGGCATTCGATATACCCAGGATAAATTACACCGGCAAGATCAGGGAAATAACCCTGGGGACCGGCGTTAAATCAGTCACCGTGGGCGGGGCAACGTCCTATCCCTTCCACCTCTTTGAAGGGTCCATGCCCCATCCGCCCAGGATAGCAATGGAAGTCTTCGACAGCAATCCCGAGGAGTGGCCGGCGGCGGCAGTTGAGCCCTTCGCCGACGTCATTGGCGATCCGGCAGCATGGGCCAAAAAGAATGTGGCCGAATACGGCGCCGACATGATCGCCCTCCAGATGACGAGCATCGACCCCAACGGCATGAACCGGCCGGCCCGGGAAGCGGCGGACATAGCCAAGAAGGTCATTGCCGCGGTGGACGTGCCGGTCATCCTCTGGGGAGTGGGCAACCACGAGAAGGACACCGAGGTCCTCCGCATCCTCGCGGAAGAGTGCGACGGGAAGAACCTCGCCCTCGGGCCCGTCGAGGAAGGCGACTACAAGCAGATCGGCGCCGGAGCCCTGGCCTACAAGCACGTCGCGGTGGCATCCTCCCCCATCGACGTGAACCTGGCCAAGCAGCTGAACATCCTGCTGGGCAACCTGGGCGTTCCGGCCGACAAGGTCCTCATCGACCCCACCACCGGCGCCCTGGGCTATGGCCTGGAATACACCTACTCCGTCATGGAGCGGGACCGCATGGCGGCCCTGACCCAGGAGGACGAAAAGCTGCAGTACCCCATCGTCTGCAACGTGGGCATCGAGGTATGGAAAACAAAAGAGGCCAAGATGTCCGAGGCCGATGACCCGAAACTGGGAAGCGCGAAGGAGCGCGGCATCCTGATGGAGTGCGTCACCGCCATGAGCCTCCTCCTGGCCGGCGCGGACATCCTTATCCTGCGCCACCCGGAGTCGGTGAAGCAGATAAAGAGAATGATAAAGAATCTGATGGGATAGAAGCCGCACACCCACATGCACCCCCCGACCCCCGCAGGGGGCGTGTATGATATAATGTTTTTTCGGGGATTATATTAATTAACCCGTGCCCCCTCAGGGGGACAGGGGGGTCTAAGGAGCATCACATGTCAGAAGAAAAGAAACTGTTTGCCGACAGGGCATCACAGGAGATATATGAAAAGGCGAGAAGGGACTCGGTCAGCACCGTCTTCGACAAGGCGGCGGAGCTGAAGCCCTGCCCCATCGGGTCCGCCGGGGACTGCTGCAAGCACTGCGGCATGGGCCCCTGCCGGGTGCCCGAGCCGAAGAGTGCCGGGGCCGTGCGCAAGGTCGGCCTCTGCGGAGCCACCGCCGAGACCATATCCGCGCGGAACTTCCTCCGCATGATAGCGGCCGGGTCCGCGGCCCACTCGGACCATGGCCGCGGCGTGGCGGGGATATTTCTCGCGGCAGCCAAGGGCGAGATACCCGGCTACGGCATCAAGGACGAGCAGAAGCTCCTGGCCGTGGCCATGGACCTCGGCATCACCGTCGAGGGGAAAGAGACCAAGGCAATCGCCATCGAGGTGGGGCAGA
The DNA here is from genome assembly GCA_035400945.1 of Spirochaetota bacterium. GTDB lineage: Bacteria > Spirochaetota > UBA4802 > UBA4802 > UBA5550 > RBG-16-49-21. Next base: position 6,579 of record DAONAJ010000008.1, on the reverse strand, counting down.
AGGCCCTGGCCATGTTCGGCCAGCAGGAGGGCGAGCTTGATTACGTTAAGAAGGCGCCCCAGCGCCGCCAGGAGATCTGGCGGAAGGAAGGCGTCGCGCCCCGGGGAATCGACCGCGAAGTGGTCGAGGTTATGCACCGCACCCATATGGGCGTTGACCAGGACTACAGGAGCCTCTTGAAACAGGGTACCCGGGCGGCCCTTGCCGACGGGTGGGGCGGATCCATGCTCGCCACGGACCTCCAGGACGTGATGTTCGGCACGCCGGTGCCGGTCTACGCCGAGGTGAACCTGGGCGTACTGAAGAAGGAGGAGGTGAACATCATCGTCCACGGCCACGAGCCGCTCCTCTCCGAAATGATAGTAATCGCCTCCCGCGACCCGCAGATGATCGACCTGGCCCGGACCCACGGCGCCAACGGCATCAATATCGCCGGCATCTGCTGCACCGCCAACGAGATCCTGATGCGCCACGGAATCCCCATCGCGGGGAACTTCCTCCAGCAGGAGCTGGCCATCACCACCGGCGCGGTGGAGGCCATGGTGGTGGACGTCCAGTGCGTGATGCAGTCGCTCCAGAGCGTGGCGTCCTGCTACCACACGAAGCTCATCACCACCAACCCGAAGGCGGACATCACCGGGTCCGTTCGCATGGAATTCAACGAACACGACGCCCTCAACTCCGCGAAGGCCATTGTGGCCGCGGCCGTGGAGAATTTCCGGAACCGGAAGAGCGAGGTCCTGATCCCGAAGGCCAAGGCGCCCATGATCGCGGGCTTCAGCCACGAGACCGTGAACTACATGCTGGGCGGCACCTTCCGCGCGTCATATCGCCCGCTGAACGATAATATTATCAATGGAAGGATACGGGGCCTTGCCGGCGTGGTGGGCTGCAACAACGCCCGCACCGAGCTTGACGGCAACACCCTGACCCTGGTCAAGGAACTCATAAAGAACGACGTCCTGGTCCTCACCACCGGCTGCACCGCCATCGGCCTCGGCAAGGAGGGGCTCCTCACACCCGAGGCGGCGCGGGAATTCGCCGGCCCGGGCCTCGCCGAAGTGTGCGAGACCGTGGGGATCCCGCCGGTGCTGCACATGGGCTCCTGCGTGGACAACAGCCGCATCCTCATCGCCGCCACCGCGGTGGTCAGGGACGGCGGCCTCGGCAACGACATCAGCGACCTGCCGGCGGCCGGCGCGGCGCCGGAATGGATGAGCGAAAAGGCCATCTCCATCGGCCAGTACTTCGTGGCCTCCGGCGTGTACACGGTCTTCGGCGTCACCTGGCCGACCTCCGGTAGCAGGGATCTGACGAAGCACCTCTTCGAGGACATGGAAACAATCTACGGCGGCAGGTGGGACTTCGCCGTTGATCCAAAGGAGATGGCGCGGAAGATGATAGAGCATATCGATAAGAAGCGCAAAGACCTCGGCATCGACAAGGCGCGGGAGCGCGTGCTGTTCGACATGGCCGACAGAAGAGAATTAGCATAGGAGAACAATCGTGTCCAAGATAATAGCATCAGCGGCCATACGGGGAGCCTACAGCATCGTCGAGCGCGCCGAGAAAGAAGTGAAGCGCGCCATTGACGCCTACGGGCCCAACAAAGAGGTCGCGTTTCCCAATACAGGATACTACCTGCCGATTATTTACGGCATCATGGGCTACAAAGTGCAGAAGCTGGCTGACATGGAGCATGTGCTCAAGGTCAGCAAAAACCTCCTGCCGCCTCCGGTCAAGGAGAACCACCACCTTCCCTACCTGGGACCCGCCCTTGACGCCGGCATGGCCACGTTCTTCGCGGAGGAGCTCATCGAGGCGATCAAGTATATCGACAACCCGTCGGTGTATGTCCCCGGCGAAGACCCCCGGGAGGACAACATCTGGCTCGGCGCGGCGGACGACGTCATCATGAGAAAGCGCGGCGTTGAGTTCGTCGACGGAACGGCGCCCGGCTTCGCCGCCATACTGGGGGCGCCGGAAAACGCCGCGGCCTCGGCGCAGATAGCGCTGGAGCTCCAGCAGAAGAACCTGTACGTGTTCATGAGCGCCAACACCGGCGGAAAGACCATGTCGCAGCAGCTCATCGACCAGGGGGTTCAGATCGGCTGGCCCACCAGGCTGGTCCCCTTCGGGTCCGACACCAGCGCCACGGTCTTTTCCATCGGTTTTGCCACCAGGGCGGCCATGTCCTTCGGCGGCATCGACCCCGGCGACTACCGGAAGATCCTGATCTACAACAAGGACCGGGTCTTCGCCTTCGGCATCACCTTCGGCTTCGTGAACGACGAATGGTACGCCAACGGGGCCGGCTGCATCAACTACGGCTTCCCGGTCATAACCGACACGCCGACGCCCCAGATACTCCCCACCGGCGTGTGCACCTACGAGCACGTGGTCTCCAATATCCCCCATGATTCCATCGTGGCGCGCGCCATCGAGGTGCGCGGACTGAAGGTCACCGTGAGCAAGGTCCCGGTGCCGGTCGCCTACGGCCCCGCCTTCGAGGGCGAGCGCGTCCGCGGCGACGACATCTACCTTGAGGCGGGCGGCGGGCGCACCCCGGCCGTGGAACTCGTGGTGTCCGCGGACATGAACGCCGTGACCGACAACAAGATCGAGGTCGTGGGACCGGAGATCACCGATGTGCCGGCCGGGAGCCAGCTCCCCCTGGCCATCTACGTGGAAGTGGCCGGCCGCCAGATGCAGCCCGATTTCGAGCCGATACTGGAACGCCAGATCCACCACCTGATCAACTACGCCCAGGGGATCATGCATATCGGACAGCGCGACATCGCCTGGCTCCGCGTGAGCAAGCAGGCCGTGGACAAGGGCTTCCGCATGGCGCACCTGGGGAGCATCCTCCACGCGAAGCTCCACCAGGACTTCGGCAAGATCTTCGACAAGGTCCAGGTGACCGTATACACCGATGAAGCAAAGGTCCGCGAAATCCTGGAGAAGGCCCGGGCCCTGTACAAGCAGCGGGACGAGCGAATTGCCGGGATGACCGACGAGGACACGGACCCCTTCTACTCCTGCCTCCTGTGCCAGTCCTTCGCGCCGAACCACGTGTGCGTGGTTACGCCGGAGCGGACCGGCCTGTGCGGCGCCTATAACTGGCTCGACTGCAAGGCGTCCTTCGAGATAAATCCTACCGGCCCCAACCAGCCGGTGCCCAAGGGCGCCGTCCTTGACGCGCGGTACGGGCGGTGGAAGGGCGTTGACGAATTCGTGGCCAAGGCGTCGCGGGGAACGGTCTCGACAGTGGACGCCTACAGCATCATGCGCAACCCGATGACCTCCTGCGGCTGTTTTGAGTGCATCGCGGCGATACTTCCCCTGTGCAACGGCGTCATGACCGTCGACCGCGACACCGCGTCGATGACGCCCTCGGGCATGAAGTTCACCACCCTGGCCGGCATGGTCGGCGGCGGCAACATCACGCCGGGATTTGTCGGTCACAGTAAATATTACATTACAAGCAGAAAGTTCCTCCACGCCGAGGGCGGCATCAAGCGCCTGGTCTGGATGCCCAGGTCCTTGAAGGAGGAGGTCCGCGAGCGCTTCAACGAACGCGCGGCAGAAATCGGGATGCCTGACTTATTGGACCGGATAGCCGACGAGACCGTGGGCACGACCGAGGAGGAGATCATCAATTTCCTCACGGAGAAGCAGCACCCGGCCCTGACGATGGAGCCGCTGTTTTGAAAAATAACCGTCCGGCCGCAGGCGGGGTCACGTGACCCCGCCTGCGGCCGGACACATCATATATCAATCACGAGGAGACCGTACCATGGGAATGACCGGAATTGAAATCTATAAACTGCTGCCCCAGACCAACTGCGGAGACTGCGGCGTGCCGACATGCCTCGCCTTCGCCATGAAGCTTGCCGCCGGCCAGGCCGAGCTGGCCAAGTGCCCCCACGTTTCCGAAGCTTCGAAGGCGAAGCTCGACTCCGCGTCGGCGCCCCCGGTGATGCCCGCATCCATCGGCCCCTTCAAGACCGGCGGCGAGACCGTGCTCTTCCGCCATGAGAAGACCTTCGTGAGCCCCACGGGCATCGCGGTGCTTGTCACCGACGCCATGGCCGATGCCGATGTGGACAGGCGGCTCAAATCCTATACCGACCTCCGCTATGAGCGGGTCGGGGTCCAGCTGGCGGCCGACCTGGTGGCGGTCAAATCCGAAAAGGGCGACGCAGCATCCTTTGAAAAACTGGTGCAGAAAGTGTCCGGGGCGGTTGACGCGGGCCTCATTCTCATGAGCGAAAACGCCGACGTCCTCGCCGCGGGCCTGAAGCACGCGGCGGCCAAAAAGCCTCTCCTCTACGCAGCAACCAAGGCAAACGCGGACGCGGTGGGCAAGCTTGCCCTCGACAACAAGTGCGCCGTCGCGGTCAGGGGAGCGAATATCGACGAGGTCGTCGAGCTCACCCAGAAGCTGTCAGCCATGGGCCTGAAAGAAATAGTCATAGATTCGGGTGCGCGCACCCTGAAGAAGGCCTTCGAGGACCAGGTGGTGATACGCCGATCGGCGATCAAGGGCGCCTTCCGGCCCCTGGGGTATCCCACCATTGCCTTCCCCTGCGAGATGGCGAAGGACTTCATGGAAGAGACCCTGATAGCGTCGACCTTCATAGCAAAGTACGCGGGGATCGTGGTCCTGTCGGAGCTGCGCGGTGAAGGGCTCTTTCCCCTCCTGGTGGAGCGGATGAACATCTTCACCGATCCCCAGCGGCCCATGGCCACGGAACAGGGCATCTACCCGATCAACAACCCGGATGAGAATTCTCCGGTCATGATCACCACCAACTTTTCGCTCACCTATTTCATCGTGTCCGGCGAGATCGAAGGAAGCCGGGTGCCGGCGTGGCTCCTCGTCATGGACTGCGAGGGCCTCAGCGTCCTCACCGCCTGGGCCGCGGGAAAATTCGTTGCCGACGCCATCGGCCCCTTTGTCAAGAAATGCGGCATTGCCGACAGGGTGAAGCACCGCTCCCTGGTCATTCCCGGCTATTCCGCGGCCATCAGCGGCGAGCTGGAGGAACAGCTGGCTGACTGGAAGATAACCATCGGCCCCCGCGAGGCCGCCCACATACCGGCCTTCCTGAAACAGCATCAGGCATAAGCCCTGCGAAGGAAGAGTTATGGCGCAGGACGGCATTCTAAAAGCAGGTTTGATATTCTGCTGCTTGCTCTTCCTGGCGGCACCGCCTGTCACGGCATTGGCGGATGCGGATGCCGTGAGACCATACTATGTAAAGAGTGGCTATGCTAAAAACCCCCTAAGTCCCCCGGAGGGGGACTTAAATAACAAGAACAAGCCCGGAAAGCCCCCCACTGGGGGGCAGGGGGGGGGTGTTGCGGGCAAAACGCCGTCGGATAAAAAATCCCTTCAGAACCCACCATCAGTCAACAACGACGATGACGCGAGGGAGCGCGGCACCGGGCTGTTCCCCGGGTCGCGTCTCTACCCGGCAGCGATCGCGGACCCCCGCCGGGTGGCCTTCTCCGGCGGCCTGCGCTATCATGACGACGCCTTCAACCGCTTCCGCACCAGATACGGGACGGACAGCCGCGTCCTCGGCTCGGACAGGATGTTCGGCGCCGTATCCCTGGGCTCGCGCCTCCCCCTCTACCGCTGGGACGTGGTCAAGGGATATCTCCAGGCGGACATCGAAGGCTGCGTGTGGGCCCTCTTCGCCTTCAAGAAGCCGAGCGGCTGGCTCGGCGACGCCTCGACGCTCCTCAACGCCGACTACTACATGGGCTTCATCACCTCCTACGCCTACGGAAACCTGGCGCTCCAGCTCCGGTTCTGGCACATGTCGTCCCACCTGGGGGACGAGTTCCTGGTGCTCTATCCGGAAATATGGCGGAAGAACGTCAGCATCGAGGGGATCGATATTTTCGCGTCATACGCGATCGTCAGCCAGGTGCGCCTCTACCTCGGCATCGGCTGCATCTACCACTCCTTCAAGGACTCCAGGTTCGATCCCTTCTACATGGAATACGGCGCGGAGATCAGGCCCTTCGACGCCATCGGCATCGCGAAGAATGTCAGGTTCCAGCCCTTCATAGCGGCCCACCTGAAGAACTGGCAGAACAACCACTTCGCCCTCAGGGGGGATTATTCCATCGGGATAGAATTCGCCGCGGACCGGGACAGCTTCAGGCCGAAGATGCAGCTCTATTTCACCTTCAGCCACGGCCCGTCGCAGGAGGGGCAGTTCTATCATTTTTCCACCACCTACTACAGCCTGACCCTTACCTTTCAGCTGATATGAGCGGGCCATGAAGACGATCCGTCAATCCTTCATCATCTGCACATTCATAATCGTTACCGCAGCCCTGCACGCGAATGGGGAGGATAGCCCCGGGCAGCAACGCAAAAAGGGCATGGTGGGCGTAGCCACCGCCGGCATTGCCGTCGCCATGGAGGCGGAATACCGCTTCATCAAGCCCCTGGCCGTACGGTTCATGGGGGTATACGTGTACGGCCTCAACTCGGAAAAAAGTCCCATAGTGACGAAGGGGGAGAACCTCTTCACGGCGGTGCTCACGCCGGCGGTCTAC
>DAONAJ010000007.1:0-93884 GCA_035400945.1 Spirochaetota bacterium | reverse complement strand
CGGCGCCTCCTGCTCCCCGAGCCGGGGCAGCCCGTTGACGTTTCAGATACCGCCGTTGATTCAGGATGGTGGGCGAAGATATAATCGAGTCATCATGTCAGCGGCGCATCGGAGGCGCTGTCTGACGCAAAAACAGATAAAGATACAGGGAGGAGGTCCTTTCAATCCTTAACATGGCCCTGGATGAAACAAAAAAGCGCGGCAGCGATGAAATGGTCGCGGTGCTCTACGCGCAGAATTATGCGGAACCCAACAGGAACCCGGGTCCTGACCTGGTAAAGCGGCTTTACGATTGCTATGGATGGGAACAAGCTGACACGATCGCGGCGTTAACGATGAAATCGACTTATTACAACCTGATGGTGAACACCTTCTCCGCCTTTACCAGCAGAATGAAGTGCCCCAGTGCGCCGAACCGCCATGAAGGCCTCAATTCACGTTGGATGAGTCGTCCTTCCAGTTGATAAATGACGGATGGCCGAAATAAAATCCCTGGAGATAATCGATCCCCATGGCCCTGAGATCCTCCGCCAGCTCCGGGCTGTCCACCCATTCGGCGATGATGGAAAGGCCCGCCTGCTTGCAGAACAGGATGATGTTCTCAATCATCATGCGCGCCTTCGCGTTGTTCCTCAGCTGCTGGATGAGGGTGCCGTTGATTTTGATGATATTGATCGGCAGGGTGAGCAGGTTCTCGAAATTGGAATATCCTGACCCGAAATCATCGATGGCAATAAGACAGCCGAGCTTGCTGGCACTTGCCGCGAATTCATGGCAGGCCGCGATCTCGCTCAGCTCCGACCGTTCGAGTATTTCCAGTATCAGCCTGCCCTGGCCGGGCGCCGGCATCCGGTAATGCCTGGTCAGAAGCCCGAGGAGGTCGCTCTGGATCATGTCCCGGAAGGAAATGTTCACCGAGATGTTCTTGTCGGTATGGCGCAGGGCTTCGCAGGCGGATTTTATCATGAAGCGGGTCAGGATGACATCCAGGCCGGTTGACTCGGCTATGGAAAGGTAGGGCAGCGGCGACACGTAGGCCCCCTCGTCGTTGCGGATCCTGAGCAGGCCCTCGTAGGAGACGATGCTCCCCGTGCACGCGTCGATGATCGGCTGGTAGTAGGCCCTGAATGTCTGCTGTTCATGGTTCTTGTACAGTATTGAAAAGAGGTTGGTCGAGTGGAAGGCGGAGGTTTTTACATGGTCATGGTTTTCGTACAGGGTAACGCCCTTGTGGTTTTCAATTGAAGACTTCAGTGCCTGGTCGGCCTTGGAGAGGATGTCGGACGACTCTCCCGGCTTGCCGGAATGAAAGGCGACGCCGCCGATGTGAATGTTCAGCCTCAGTTCAGAATTTTTCCACGGCATGGCGGTCGACTGGAGGAGCCGCCTGAGCTCCTTCATCTTCAGGTATGCCTCTTTCCGGTCGTCCTTCCCGAGATCGAGGAGGATGCCGAACTCGTTCCCCTTGAGGCGGTATATGGTATAATTGAATTGGCCCTTCCAGTGGTCAAGCTGCCTTGAACAGAAAAGAAGGATCTCGTCGGACAGGTCGTAGCCGAATATCAGGCCGAGATCGTTGAAGTTCACGATGCTGATGATGGCAAAAAGGTAGTTCGTATTTTTCCTGATGGAGTTGATCAGCACTTTCTTGTTCGGGTACCTGGTCGTTTCGTCGAATAGGACGCTCCGGATGACGGTATCGATCGCTTTTTCATGATGCCACTCGCCGAAGAAGGTCAGCACCGATATGAAAAAGAGGGCCACGCCGGCCAGGATGATATTGATGTTGCTGGGATAGGCAACGTTCCACGGCGGGAGGTGGCCGTACAGCTGTAGCAGGTACAGAGTCGCCGCCGTGGCGAAGAAGATGACGACCCAGAGTGTGCCGCGCCACGTGCCCCGGAGCTGGATGGCTATGGGTGGAAAGCAGTAAAATATGACCAGGCTTACGTGGCGCGCGTTGGGGAGATAGAGGGTCAGGGCAAAGCTGATGATGCAGGAAACTATTGCCGCTATGGCGATGATCTCGGTCTTCTTTGTCGTCATCAGGATAATGACCATGGTCAAGAGGAAGACAAAGGGAATGGCATAATTGACAAGAAATGCCGTCACTCCCTTCGTGAGGTCCAGGATGGCGTACAGTACCGGGACCAGTGACGCCGCGATCAATACGACACAGAGCAGCGTGTACCGGTACCGGTCATAGTTGCTTCTCAGATCCCTGTACCATTTGGCGTTGTTGAATATGAATTCACCGGGCAGTATTTTTTTTATGATCCTACTTAACATAGTCCTTTATTGATTTAACAGTCATTATTCCTCGAAACTTTGAATTAGCTAGATCTATCTGTTCGCGGGCGAATCTGCATTTGGTACTGTAGCCATTGTATACAATATATTTATGTGCCAATATAAATCCACTTCATTTTTTCATGGTAATGTGAGGGAGTTCCCCTATTTCGTTATGGGGGAAATTTTCCATAAAATGCTAGGATAAACAGCACCCCGGGCCATTGCTTCAGGGAGTCCATGGACATGCTTCATATTCTCATGATGTTTGAAGATGCTGTCATACGCCAACCGGACTTTTCAATACCAGTTATTGAGAATGATTTTGCCCTTATATTGTGATGGACAAGTCGGGCAGTGAGGCGTCTTCTCTCGATAATGCGTGAAAAGCGGGCTTCCTTCGGGAAAATAAAAAAACAGAGAAATTATCATGACAATAAGAGGCTTCCGCAAGCGGCGGTTATGGTTCAGCCCTGCCGGGGGCGCCGTGGTCCTTGCGCCGGCAATCCTCCAGGCGTTTCTCCTGTGCGCCGCAGCGGGGTGCGCCGGTTACCCCATAGCCGTCAGAAATGATCCGCGGACAGGAGTTACCGAGGTCACCGTTGACATGTGGCATCGCGTCCCTGGCAGAAAGCTTGATAACGTGCGCACGGTTTATTACCGTCAGATAACCGGGGATTCGGCGTCGGACCCTCTGGCGACATTTGTTTTTGTGGCGACCATTGATCCCGGTTACCCGACCTATTGCGGGGGAGAACTGAACCGGAATGCCTGGATACTGGCCGGCCCTGAATCCTTTCCGGTACGGCTCATGGATAACAACAGCGACTACACCAGGAGCCAGGCGATGCTCTGCGGTTGCCGCATTGTCGGCGGCTACCGGCTCTATTATTTTCATCCGGGAATGACGGGCGGCAGCGAGACCGGCCAGTCCGTCATGACGGCAACCATCAGGCTGACCCCGGAGATACAGAAGGCCCTTGAAGGAGCGGAATGTTATCAGATACGATTCTACATGGGGAACGACCCTGTAGTCCTCGAGGCGGCCCCGTAACAGCTTGCGGCTTTGCGCCAGTTTCTCAGGACCGGCCGACCTTGATGGGCCGGCAAACGGTCAGTGCTTCTTGTATTCCCATTTCCTGAGTATTTTGTCGGCCTTCTTCTCGGTCATGTCCAGCCTGATGCCGGTAGTCCTTGCGTTATCCTCCCTCAACCGCACCTTGATCCTTTTTTCCGGTTTTTTCGTGAGCCTGCTGATTTCTTTCATGCATAATCCTTCGAGGTGATAGAACCCCTTGATCTGGTTGCAGAGTATCGCGATGTCCTTGAGGGCCCTGTCCCAGTCGGTATTCATCCGTATGGATTCCAGGAGCGTCTCGTTATTCTGTTTTGTCGTTGTCAGGAGGGCGTGACGGGTTATCAGGGAGCCGGCTACTGCTCCGCCCAGACCCCCGACCAGGGCGAATATTCCGGATATGACAGTTGAGTCCATTGGTATCCTCGCATTGGTTATGAGGCACCGCAGCCATCGGCAGCGGCGGCACATGGCGACTATGATGTTTTTTCTATAAGAACAGGGATCGGGGAAGAAATCAAGAATTTTATGCCCGGAGAGAAGATTATCGCTTTACCTCGCATTTTTTCTGGCACTAAATGGCATTATCTTCGTTATATGAATAGGAATATAAGAACGCGTCTCGTGACCGGGGCGCATTCAAAACAATAAACGCTAAAGGAGCATTATATGAAAATGATGAAGTGGCTTGCAGCGGCCCTGGCCCTGGCAGTGTCCCTGGGCATCGCGCCGCGACTCATGGCGCAGGAAGCGTCATCGGAAAGCGGCCGGAAGGCATGGGCCGAGATGACGGAAGAGGAACGGCAGATTGCCCGGGAGACCGCGCGGGAAAAGTGGGCGGCCATGACGCCGGAGCAGCGGGAGGCGGCCCGGGCGAAGATCCGCGCAAAATGGAACAGCATGACGCCGGAGCAGAAGCAGGCGGCAAAGGAGAAGGCGAAAGCCTGGTGGAACGGCCTGACGCCGGAACAGAAGGAGGCGGCAAAGGCGCGGGCCAGGGAGCGGTGGCGGAACATGACCCCGGAGGAAAAACAGCAGAAGAAAGCCCGGATGAAGGAGCGGTGGCAGAATATGCCCCCGGAGAAAAGGGAACAGATACGGAATAGACGGCAGCAGAGAAGGGCGGGAGGTCAGTGATCTGGAGCGCATGAGACAATGAAGCCCTAAAAGGCCCGGGAAAAACCGGGCCTTTTGCATGATTGACGTTGAATCGTCGCCGGGAAATAATTTCGTGTCCTTGAATAAGGAGAGGCCGGATCAGAGAATGTCTTCCTCCGGGATGCCGGCCAGGGGCGGGACCGGCGCTGTGTCTATGATTTTTTTTCTGTGCCAGCTTCCCTTTTTGTAATACGCGACCATAAGCCCGAGACCGACCAGCGTGGATATGAAGATCCCGATCCATATGCCGGATTCGTTGAGCGGGGTACGGCGGCTCAGCGCATAGGCAAAGGCGATTCTGGTGGACGTTGTCAGAATTGAAAATAAGAGCGGCACGGTGACCGCGCCGGCCCCCCTGACGGTCGACTGAAGTATGAAAAAGAGGGAGAGATTGAGATAGGCCCAGCACATTATCCGGAGATACAGGGCCGCGTGGCTGATGACCGCGGCGTCATCGGTAAAAATGTTGGAAATCCACCGCGGGAGGAAGGTGCAGACGATGATGACCGCCGCTGAAACCGCGAGGGTGAACCGTGTCGCGGCCGCCGTTATTTCCCTGGCCCGTTCTAATTTCCCGGCGCCGATGCTCTGCGCCACCATGGTGGACACGGCAACGCCGATGGACATGGCGGGGAGGACGGAGAAATTTTCCACGCGCAGGCCGATGCCGTAGGCCGCGATCACGGCATCGCCGAAAAGGTTGACGAGTCCCATAAGCACGATTCCGCTGAAGGAAACGATGAGCATCTGGAGGGATGTCGGGAGCCCCAGCTTTATTATTTTTGCGATAATACCCTTGTCAAATACCCAGTGCCACCGGCCGAAGTCCAGCACGTGGTTCTTCCTGGCGAGATACAGGCAGGTGACGGCCGTCGTCACCATGTTGGCCAGTACCGTTGACAGCGCCGAGCCGCGGACGCCGAGGGGAGGAATCGGGCCGGCTCCCCTGATGAGAAACGGTATGAATATGATGTTGAGGAGCACCGTGAGGCCGGTCATGTACATCGGCGCGCGGGAGTCCCCCATGCCGCGCAGGACCCCCATGACCCAGTTGTTGATCACCATGAAAATGAACCCTGACGCGAACCAAGCGAGAAAGGCATAGGCGTTCTCCAGGAGCTCGTCCGGCGTGTTTATCAGCTTCAGCATGCCGCGGCCCCAGATGATGATTGACAGTGTTATAATGATGCTCACCGAAACGTTCAGGGTGAATGAATTGACGAGTATCCGGGACAGGAGTTCGTGGTTCCTGGCCCCGTAGGCCTGCCCCACGAGGACGACGGCGGCGATGCCGAGGCCGATGAGAATTGCGACGAGGAAGAAGATGAGGGGGGTGCTGATGGAAACCGCCGCCAGGGCTTCGTGGCCGAGGATCCGTCCCACGAAAACGCCGTCTATTATGCTGTAGGCCGCCTGGAACAGGTTCCCCACTATCATCGGGATGGAGAATGATATCAGCAGTTTGAAAACATGTCCTTCAGAAAGGTCTCTCATTACATTTTCTCCGCACCATTGATCGGGGAACTATGACACAATCCGACACTATTTAATCCCGGCTGTCACAAAACAAGAAATTTATTGATCCCGGTTATGTTATTATGGCGCGGCGGATCGCGGCAGGTATCGCCTTGCCGGTCTCTTGGCGGGCTGGATATGGGTTTTTGCAGCCATAAAAATTCACAAATTAAGCGATTTTTTTAAAACAAATCTTTACTCCGGCAGGTCTAATAACATTGAAAGTAAATGAAATTGTTGTATACTGTATATATCCATTTAAATTTATTATTATGAACGCACTATCAATGAAAAGATCAATCAGAGTATATGCTCGGATACCGGGAAAAAGAGGATTTCACCGGTTGTATGTCCTTTTTATCTTTATCTTCATCGCCGTTATGACGGGCTGCGTAAGCTTCCCGGTTACGGTAAATAATGATCCCTTCAAAGATGTGACAACGGTTTCGGTCGACATGTGGCACACGGTCCTGGACAGCGACCTGGACAATGTCCGAACCCTGTACACTAAGAGGATAGCAAAGGGGGAAGTGTCCGATCCAATAGCCACCATCGTCTTCGTGGCTTCAGCAGATCCCTATTACGGCTATCACGGCCAGGATATGAGCAAGGAAGCCTATATCATGGCCGACGCAACGACCTTTCCGCTGAGCCTGATTGATAACAGGAAAGAGCGCGTCAAGCATAATACAATGATCTATGACTATCCTTACGTATACCCCTATGGTTTCGGGTATCCGCATTTTTATTTTTATTATCCCGGCGTGGTGATAGTGAAGGAGTCGCGCAGGTACATCCTGACGGCAAGGATACGGCTGACGCAGGAGGTCCAGAGCGCGATTATCGGTGCGTCTTCGTATAAAATCCGGCTCTATCTCGGCGAGACCCCGGTCACCCTTGAAGCCACGTCGAAACAGCTCGAAGCGCTGAAAAAATTCATTGCCTACGGTCATCCGGCTCCTGTCCTCCCTGGCGATGACCGTGAAAAAAAATGACCCCCCATCATGGTTGAACATCACCGGCACCGCGGCATACCCCCTGCGTCATTGGTCATCATCCAATGAAAATTTCATTTTCCCCGGGATAATCTGATGGGCAGGAGCGGCTGGAAAAAAATTTTTAAAAATGTTGACGATCGCAAGAATTTTAGTTATTTATATAATACTAAATAATTGCTTTGGAGGTTCACCATGAAAGCGACAGCAAGCGGCACCAGATTAGCCGAAAGAATAAAAACAGCCATTGAAGATCATGTCATCACAAGAAGTGAATATGAAGAAATACTGGCCCTGGCGGATCAGGATGGAAGAGTCGACCATCATGAAAGGATTTTGTTGCGCGAATTGAAAAACCTGATTGCGGACCGGGTTGTCCAGAGGGTAGCCGGATAATTTTTTTCTTTTTTAATTTTAAATGAAAAGGAACCGCCAAGAAGGAGGTTCCTTTTTTTGGTTCCGGTAAATCTGCTTGAAATCTCCCAAATATGCAATAAATTTGTTGACGATTGAACCCTCTTGATATATTATGTAAGTAAACGTTTACTTATTAAGGAGTTTGCCATGACGGAGAAGGCCCGAATGAGCAGCGAGGAGCGAAAGGCCGTGATTATCAGGGCAGCCAAACCCCTATTCGCGGAAAAAGGTTTCAATGGCACCTCAATTCGCGATATTGCCCGGGAAGCCGGAGTTTCCGAGGCGCTGCTCTACCGGCATTTTCCCAGCAAGGAGGCCATGTACCGTGAGATCCTTGCATACACGGGCAGGCTGTCCAGCGTTGCTCTGGAAGGGATACGAGACCTCGAACCGGGGACCGAAACCCTCGTCCTGCTGATATACACCCTGTTCCAGGTCATATTGTTCGAGTCGCCCGGGTTGGAGGATGAGCAGAAACACCATGAGCGGCTTTTGTTTTACAGCCTTCTGGAAGAAGACAGCTACGCGAGAATGGTATTCAAAAAGATGTTCGATTCCTTCCACGCCATGCTTGAAGAAAGCGTGACAAAGGCGATTAAGAACGGCGATTTGGCGAAGCTGACCGTATCGCTGGAAAACCGCTTCTGGTTTGCCCATCACCTGGCCATGGCGCTGAACCTCTGCCATCTCTCCGACAAGCCGGTCTTTTCTTACGCCGGTGCAAAGCGGGACCTGGTCGAGGAAGCCTTGCTCTTCACGTTCCGCGGCATCGGGCTGACAGAAGGGGCTATCCGGAAATACTACAAGTCGGAAGCGCTCCGGGCCCGCATGAATGCTATTTTTAAAAAGGAATAACCTTTCTCTTTTATTTAATAAGTAAGTAAACGTTTACTAATATAATAAAAGGAGCGGCCTATGGCACTGGGAAAATATGCGGTGGATTACGAAGAACGGATTGATTACAGCCGTCTGCGCGCCGAAAGGCTCGCGCGGGCGCAGAAACAGATCAACGATGCGGGCATCGGCGCCCTGATCACATGGGATGAAGCGAATATACGCTATATCACGTCCTATTACGTGACAACGCCGATGAGGCCCGCGGAAATGCAGTGCGTGTTCCTGCCGAGGAAGGGGGAGCCGGTTCTCTTCGGAGGCGGGACCCCTTCAGAAACCGAGCGGCGCATGCCCTGGATGAAAGGAAGGGTGAAACCTTCAATATCAATGTTCAAGATGTCATCGGCCTCTGAGAACGATCTGGCTACGCTGGTTTTTGTTGACATCGTGAAAAGACTGATGGCCGAACACGGGATAAGCGGGGAGCCACTCGCCATGGACGGCACCACATGCGGAATGGTCCTGGAACGGGCGTTGACCAGGGCGGGGATCAAAACCGCATACGGAAAGCCGATCATGGACAGGGCGCGCATGATAAAGACCCCGGACGAAGTCGAGCTCATGCGCATAACCTGCGGCAATTCTGAAAAGGCCTTCGCGGCGATCGCCGACGCCATACGGCCGGGCATACGGGAATGCGATCTGGTGGGCATTGGCATCAAGGCCCTGTACGAGGAAGGGGCGGACCACACCGAGGACCTGGTCTGCTGTTCCGGCTTCAATACCAATCCCTACGGATGGTCCTTCACGGACAAGCCCCTCAGGCCGGGTGACCTTGTCTACATCGATGTGGACGGCAATTCCTATCAGGGATACAAGTCATGCGTGTACCGCACCTTCTGCTGCGGCAAGGCGACGCAGGAGCAGAAGGAATTGTACCGTGAATGTCATGACATGCTCTACGCCGCCATCGGCGTCATCCGGCACGGCGTGACGGATTACGATATCTATGAGAAATGGCCGCGGTCGCCAGCCTACTGGGGTTATCAAACCTGGGAGGAGGTCGCACCCTACGCGATGGGGCACGGTCTTGGCCTGAGCCTCCACGACATGCCGGCGCTGTCGCCGATACGCAGGGCTTATGACCTGCCGCCGGTGACCCTCGAAGCCGGAATGGTGATTGCCCTTGAAACCTATGCGGGCCGTAAAGGGGGGAGGGACGGCGTCCGTCTGGAGGAAAACATTTTGGTTACTGAAGACGGGTGTGAGGTGCTTTCACGGTGGCCGATCAGGGAACTCATGGAGTGCTGGCTTCCTTATAATTAAGAGCTCATCCCGCACCCCGGGACGCGCGTTACAGGAGAATTATCATGGAAAAATCAATCGTATCTATCGCCAAAGGTTTCGACGCTGACCGGATGGTTCATGAAGCGGTGGAGCACCTGGGCGGCATAGGGTGCTTCATAACAAAAGGCTCGACCGTGGTGATCAAGCCCAACGCCGGACATGAGGGGGCGCCGGATTCATCCGTCAACACAAGTCCGGAAGTGGTGAAGGCCGTCATAATGGAAGTGAAGAAGGCCTCACCCGGCAGGATCATCCTGGCGGAGAGCTCCGCCATCGGCTGTGACACCATGGCCTGCCTGGAGGTAAGCGGCATAAAGCGGGCGGCGGAGGAGGCCGGGGTCGATGATATCATCGATATAAAAAAGGACAGGGACCTCGTGGAGAGAAAGATCGAGCATCCCACATCGTCCATCAAAAAGGTCATGCTGCCGCGTTTTCTCCTCGAGGCGGACCACATGGTGAACGTGCCCATCTTCAAGTCGCACGTGAGCATGGTCTTCAGCTGCGCTCTGAAGAACCTGAAGGGGGTCGTCCAGGACGTGCATCACTATGTCATGCATACCACGAATCTCTCGGCCGCCATGATGGACCTCGGGGACGTGTTCAGGCCGGACCTTACCATCGCAGACCTCATACGGCCCATGGAGGGGTTCGGGCCTCACTCGGGGACCCCCTGCGAATTCGGGGCTGTCCTCGCCAGCCGCGACATGGTGGCGCTTGACGCGACTGCGTGCCGTCTTGTCGGCCTTGACCTCGGCAGGGTCGATTATTTCAGGGCGGCGAAGGAGAAAAGCCTGGGGAATTTCAGCGAAGACATGATCGAGGTGCGGGGCATCCCCGTCGGGGAACTACGCCGGGAGCTTTACCTGCCCTACCTGCAGGGTTTTGATGCGTGGCCGGAATACCGGTTTCACGTGAAGAGCGCCTGTAGCACCTGCCAGGGCCTGGCGGCCTTCACCATGGTGAAGCTCAAGTCCCTCGGCGAGTATGAAAAAAACAGCGGACTCCATTATATCCTCGGACGGCATACGCATATTCCCGAAGGCGCGCTGGACTCTGAAACGATCATCCTCCAGGGGGACTGCACAAAGGGGCTGAAAAGCAAAATCGAGGAGTCCGGAGGCACATGCTTTCACGTGCCCGGATGCCCGCCGGGAGAGCCATTTCCCGCATGGGCCATTATTGACAGGGAGGACCAGCCGTCATCCAGGGCCTCGCGTGAGCGCCTCGTGAGCGAGGATATGAAGTTCAGGAAATGGCTCCGGGAGCAGAAAAATAATCGGTCATAATAGCTGCATTAACAATCTGCTGAAAAACGGCAAACAGATAAGCGGCGCATTGAGGTGTCGCCGCTATTCAAGTTTTTGAAAAAACATCAATAAGGGAGAACTGACAAGGAGGGATAGACAATGAATGCGGATGATATACGGAGAATTGCGGTCATCGGCGCCGGGACCATGGGGCACGGCATCGCCCAGGTCTTTGCCCGGGCGGGGTACTTGGTAAGGCTCATGGACCCGGCCGGAGACGCCCTGGAGAGGGCGCGCATGTTGATCCGGGCGGGTTTGCACACTCTCGCCCATGCCGGTCATTGCAGTCATCATGATATCGATGGCATCATTAGCAGGATACACTTTGACCGGGACATTGTTGACGCGGTGGAGGATGCCGACTTTGTGGTGGAGGCAGTGCCTGAAGTGCCGGAGATCAAGAAAGAGGTCTTTGCCCGGCTTGATGCAGCATGCAGGGATGACGCGGTCCTGGCCACGAACACCTCGGGCCTTGATGTGTTCGGCCTGGTCGGCGGTGGGAATCAGTCGCGGATGGTCGCGACGCACTTTTTCGTGCCGGCGCAGATAATTCCTCTGGTCGAGGTATGTCCCGGCCCGGATACCTCGCCGGAGATTACCGGACTGACAATGAGGCTGATGGAAAAGATCGGGAAGCAGCCGGTCCGCCTGAACCGGTTTGTCCCGTCTTTCATCGTCAACAGGATACAGAATTACATATCGATGGCCGTGTTTGAGCTGCTCAACAACGGTTGGGCCTCGCCGGAGGATATAGACCGGGCGGTAAAGGCAAGCCTCGGCATTCGCCTTCCCGTCGTAGGTGTGGTCCAGAGCCTGGATTTCACCGGCCTTGACCTCGTCCATGATATCATGAGGAGCAAGGGCCTCACCATGCCGGTCATCGCGGACAAGGTCAGAGCGGGCCATCTCGGGGTGAAGTCATCCAGGGGTTTTTTCGATTACCAGGGTCGCAGCGAAGAAGAGATCGTCGGAAAACGGGACCTGAAATTCCTGGCCATGCTGGACCGCCTGGAAGAGATCGGCGCCTTTGAAACAATATAACAGGAGATAATCTAATGAATAAAAAATCCATCATCACCTGCGCCATGTCCGGGGCCGGGACCTTCAAGCAGAACAATCCGGCGGTTCCCTACACGCCTGAAGAATTTGCCGATGAGGCTGAAAAGGCCTGCAGGGCCGGGGCTGCCATAGTCCATGTCCATGCCCGAGATGACAACGGCATGGCAACTCATGATATCGGCCGCATCAGGGCGACCCACGACGCAATCAGGGAAAGGGTTCCGGGTGTCATCGTCAATCTTTCTTCCGCCGTGGGTCCCCTGGCGACCCCGGAACAGCGCATAGAGCAGATACTGGAAATCAGGCCCGAAATGGCGTCGCTCAACACCAATACCATGAACTTCAGCATCATCGACCGGAAGACCGGCGCCATTGTGTTCGACAACGTGTTTACCAACACCTTTACGATGCTTCGTGATTTCGGCAGGGCCATGGAGGAGAACGGCGTTAAACCCGAGGTCGAGGTCTATGATATGGGTGGGCTGGACAATTTTCTCCTCATTGACAGACAGGGTATTTTCAGCAGTCCCTATGCGTTCAATTTTGTATGGGGAGTCGCGGGAGGGCAGAGGTTCAGGCCGGAGGTCTTTGCGGCTTTGGTGAAGGCCATTCCCGCGGAAGCGAACTTTACTGCGTGTGGAATCGGTCCGGATCAGTTTTTTGCCTGCATGCAGTCATGCATCATGGGAGGGCATCTTCGGGTGGGTCTCGAGGACAACACGCGGATGCCCGGCGGAGAGCTTGCCCGCGGCAATTATGAGCTGGTTGAATGGGCGGCGGCCCTGGTTCGATCCCTGGGCAGGGAACCGGCCACTCCAGATGAAGCGCGGAAGATCCTGGGCTTAGGGAAGAATTCTGCTTGAAATCTCCCTCCATGCCCCATATAGTAAACCATCCGTTCATTCTGTTTTCAGTAAGATTACCGGTATCGCATAGTCACATCCTTCTGCTGGAGGTATGCCATGGCTCTGAAACGGGTGGGAATTCTGACGGGAGGCGGGGACTGTTCCGGCCTCAACGCGGTCATCAGGGCCGTCACCAGAGCGGCCGTGATCGGGTACAACGCCGCGGTGGTCGGCATCGTGGGGGGCTTCGAGGGGCTCATCTCCGGCCACTCGGAGGAGCTCACGGTAAAATCGACCCGCGATATCCTTACCCTTGGAGGGACCATCCTGGGGACCACCAACAAAGGGAACCCCTTCGAGTTCCGCGAGCTCGAGGCAGACGGCTCGATCACGGTGAGCGATTACTCCGACCGCGCGGTGGAAACCTTCAAAAAGATGGGCCTGGACTGCCTCTTCGTTGTCGGAGGCGAGGGGACCCTCGAGATCGGTTACCGTTTTTTCAAAAAGGGCGTTCCCGTGATCGGCATACCGAAGACCATCGACAACGACCTGGATAAAACGGACTATACCTTCGGCTACCAGACCGCGGTGGAGGTCGCGTCCGAGGCCCTGGACCGGCTTCAGACAACCGGCCGGAGCCACCAGCGGGTCATGATCCTCGAGGTCATGGGCCGCACCGCGGGATGGATCGCCCTGGAATCGGGGATATCCGGCGGCGCCCACATCATCCTGATCCCCGAAATACCATACAGCATTGACCGGGTCGTGGAAAAGATACAGCTGCGCGAAAAGGGCGGAAGCCCCTTCAGCATTATCATAGTGGCCGAGGGAGCGAAGGAGGAGGGCGGCGACGTGATCACCCAGGCCTCTGCCTCCACCCGTCTCCAGGGCGTGCCGCAGCTCGGCGGCGTGGGCCAGTACCTGGCTGACCAGATCAAGAAGAGGATCGACCTGGAGGTGCGCTGCACCGTCCTCGGTCATGTCCAGCGCGGCGGTTCCCCCTGCGCCTTTGACCGGGTATTGGGAACCCGCCTCGGCAGCTTCGCGGTACAGGCCGCGGCAGAGGGGAAGTTCGGGACCATGGTGGCCCTCGATACCCCGCTGATCACCCTCGTGCCCCTGAGCGAGCTTGCCGGGAAGGTGCGCACCGTGCCGGTGGATTCCCAGCTCATCAGGTGCGCCGAGTCGATAGGGATCAGCATGGGCCGGTGATTCTCATTCCAGCTTGTAAGGGACCAGAGACCGCGCGCCGGTGAAGCGCTGAAAGACGCCAAGTCCCTCGGTGCCGGCAGGCACCAGGCCGGCCCACGGCTCGTCCTTGCCGATAACCATGCGGCAGGGGTCACGGCAGGCGCGTAGGGGATTGTCTCAAGGCGGCTGCATCCGCCGGCAGCCAGGAGGCCCATGACGGGGAGAAACGAACGTTTCATGCTGTCACCCTGTATACCCACTGGTTATCAATGAAGCCGTGTATTGCCTTTGTGAAATCGGCTGCGGAATAAATATTAATTGACGGGTCTTATTTTTTTTAATCACTATATTCATGATAATTATGAATTAACTGGCGTCCGATGCATGATCAATTATTCCCATAGGGGTATGCCGCTTGATGAAAAATACGATAAAGGCCGCTCTGGCTTACTTTGCAATCATATTCGGCGCAGGCTTTGTCTTCGGTGCGGCGCGCGTGCTGCTTCTGGTTCCGCGGATAGGGCCCCTGGCAGGTGTAATGCTTGAACTGCCTGTAATGCTGCTGACATCATGGCTGGTGTGCCGTGCCATTGTCAGGCACTGGCGGGTGCCGCCTGAAGCCGGCAGCCGGGCACTGATGGGCCTTTCGGCTTTCCTGCTGCTGATGACCGCGGAGTTTGTCCTGGCCGTTACACTGTTCAGCCGCGGGCCGGAGGCATTTCTCGGCGATCTTTGCACCGTTCCCGGCGCCCTGGGCCTGGCCGGCCAGATCTGCTTCGGCCTGTGGCCGCTGGCCCAGGGTATCGTTGAACGCAGGCTAAACCGGGTGTGATCGGTGAAGGCTAAGGATATCCTTTCTGTTCTTTAATGGAAAGTAAGAGAATGAAAAAGACCGTGAAGGCGGCTGGGAAATCGGACATCAATCCTCTGGAATTTACCGCCCGGGCCATTCTTCTGGGGATAGCGCTGGCGGTGATCATGGCAGCGGCCAATACCTACCTCGGCCTTTATGCAGGCATGACCGTTTCGGCTTCGATTCCCGCCGCGGTCATCTCCATGTCCATCATGAGGGGCCTCATGAAGAAGGGAACCATCCTGGAGAATAATATTGTCCAGACCATGGCCAGCGCCGGGGAATCTCTGGCCGCCGGTATCATCTTCACCGTGCCGGCCCTGGTCATTATCGGCGTGTGGAAGGAGTTCCGGTTCTGGCCCACGACCCTCATAGCCCTCTGCGGCGGCCTGCTGGGCGTAATATTCATGATACCGATGCGGAGGGCCCTTATTGTCGAGGACAGGAGCCTTTCCTATCCTGAAGGCGTGGCCTCTGCCGAGGTCCTGAAGGCGGGAGATGCGCAGGGCCCCGGCTTTCACGCCATCCTGGGCGGACTGGCAGCGGGCGGAACGGTTAAGCTTTTCACCACCGGCATACAGGTGCTGAAAGGAACGGTAGAAACGGCGTTTTTCCTGGGAGGGCGGACTTTCTTCATGGGATGCGATATTTCGCCGGCCATGGCAGGGGTGGGGTATATCGTCAACCTGGAAATAGCCCTCATGGTCTTCCTGGGGAGCGCCGCCGCGTGGATCGCGGGGATACCCGCCATGGGAGTTCCCGGCGACATGACCGGATCGCCGCCCCTGGAAGTGGCGTGGCATCTCTGGAAAACCCAGATCCGCTATATCGGCGTGGGAGCCATGGTGACGGGAGGGATCTGGTCCATAATGTCCGTGCGCCGGGGAATAGTGAGGGGACTGCGGGGTCTCCGCAGCGGCAATCTCGGAGCACAATCGTCAACGGACACCGGTGACGCGGAACAGTCCAGGACGGACCGGGACATGCGTTTCTTCGTGATGGCCGTCATCCTGGTCCTGTGCCTGGCGGTGCTCGCCTTCCTGTATGAAATGCTCACCGACCAGTGGGGCTTCAGCTTCATAACGGCCCTGTCCATGGCAGTGGCTTCGTTTTTCTTTGTGGCAGTGTCAAGCTACATCGTGGGTCTCGTGGGGAGCACCAACAACCCCATATCGGGTATGACCTTAAGCGCCCTCCTCGGGGTTTCCGCCCTTTTTCTTGTCCTGGGGTGGAAAGGGGATTCGGCCATACTGGCCACGCTGGGCGTCGCCGGGGTGGTGTGCTGCGCTGCCAGCTCCGCCGGCGACATGTCGCAGGACCTGAAAACCGGGCACCTCCTCGGCGCCACCCCGGCGCGGCAGCAGTGGGCCCAGGTGATCGGCGTCGCCGTGACATCGTTCTTCATCGCTCCGGTATTATCGCTTCTGCACGGCGCCTACGGCATCGGGACGGGGCTTAAGGCGCCCCAGGCTACGCTTTTCGCCAGCATCACCAGGGGAATTTTCGGGGACGGGAATATCCCCTTCGGGATGGTTCTTGCCGGCTTCATCACGGGCCTCATTCTCATTGGAGCGGACCGGCTCTTGCTGAAAAGGAATTCCCGCTTCCGGATTCATGTAATGCCTGTTGCCGTCGGGATTTATATTCCTTTTACGCTCATCATGCCCATGCTTGCCGGGGGCATCATTCGTTTCATCCTGGATAAAAAGGCAGGCAGGGCCGCTGACGGGGAAACCGGGGATCGGGGCATTCTCCTGTCGTCGGGTTTGATCGCCGGCGAGTCCCTCATAGGCATAGTTACGGCGGTCTTCATCGTCCTTGACATGAGGGTTGTTCCCTCCCTGCCCGCGCCGCTCATGGTCCTTGTGTCTTTGCTGGTGATGGCCGGAGTTGTGTTCCTGTTATACCGCGCGGCCAGATGACCGGGCTGCGGTCCGGCCGGGGTTCATGAGGCGGCGGAGGTGGGGATTAGGGCCGTTTTTTAAACCGTCAGCACATCACCCGCCCCGTACCGCCCGGCGATATGGTAGGTCATGGCCCCGTTTATCGAGCGGTGGGTCCTGAGGGCGACATCGGGGGTATTGTTCTCTCCTGACAGGTGGCCCAGGCAGGCCCAGCGCAGCCGCGTCCCGTGCTGCGCGACGAGTTCGGCCGATTCGATATTGGATATGTGACCGCGGGAGCCGGCTATCCTGTTTTTCAGATGGCGGGGGTAGGGCCCTGTGCGCAGCATCTCCGGATCGTAATTGCTTTCCACCAGGACGGCGTCCACGGAGGCGATCGCGCATTTCAGGTCTTCATACACGTGGCCGAGGTCCGTGAATATCCCGAGCCTGTTTGCGCCGTCGTCAACGATGAAGATCGCGCCGTCGGCGCCGTCATGGGGTGTGGGGATTGTCTCGACGCGCACCCGGCCGAAGTCCATCGTCGCGCCTGACCGGAAATGAACGACTTCGCTGATGACGCCGAGATCATGGGACGAACGCGCGGCCCGCAATGTTTTTTCGGTGATGTAGAGGGGAACGCCGAATTTGCGGTGATAGATACCCGCGCACCGGACATGGTCCGCGTGGTCATGGGATATGATGAGGGCGTCGGCGCCGGCTGGATCCCGGCCGGCCGCGGCGAGTCGCGCCGATGCCTGCTTGCCGCTGATGCCGGCGTCAAAGATAAGCTTTACGCCCCCGGCCTCGACATAGACGCAGTTGCCGTTGCTCCCCGATTGAAGTGAAATGAATTTCATGGACTTTTCATTTAAGTTACCCCCGCCGCCTTCGGCGGCGGGGGTAACGGTGAGTGCAATAAGTCTATTCTTCCTTCGGAGCCTCGGCCCCGGCGCCGTCCCCGGCGAGCTTTTTATACCGGTTGTATCTTCGCCGCGCGCTTTCCTCGGCGGCCTTGAAGAGCTCCTGCGCCATGTCCGGCGAATTTTTCTTGAGCGCGTTGTAGCGGACCTCGCCCATGAGGAAGTCCTGGAACTTCTCCCACTTCGGCTCCTTTGAATCGAGGATGAAGGGATTCTTGCCCTGCGCCTCGAGGAGCGGGTTGTAGCGGTACAGGTGCCAGTAGCCGCATTCCACGGCGAGTTTTCCCTCGAGCTGCGACTTGCCCATGCCCGCGCGGAGACCGTGGTTGATGCACGGGGAGTAGGCGATGATCAGCGACGGCCCCGGGTAGGCCTCGGCCTCGAGGATGGCCCGTATCGTCTGCGGCTGGCTCGCGCCCATGGAGATCTGGGCAACGTAGACGTTGCCGTAGGTCATGGCCATCATGCCCAGGTCCTTTTTCGCGACGCGCTTGCCCGCCGCGGCGAACTTCGCCACCGCAGCCAGCGGCGTCGACTTGGAGGACTGGCCGCCGGTGTTGGAGTAGACCTCGGTGTCGAGGACCAGGATGTTGATGTCCTCTCCCGATGCGATCACGTGGTCAATGCCTCCGTAGCCGATGTCGTAGGCGAAGCCGTCGCCGCCGAAGGACCAAACCGACTTCTTGATCAGGTAGCGTCTCAGCTTTATGATTTCCCGCGGGCATTCGCCGCCGTCGCGCTGGAGCATCGGCACGAGACGCGCGGTTATCTCCTTCGATTTTACCGGGTCGTTATGGTATTGCAGCCACTCGTTGAGGGCGTCCTTCATCTCCGGGGCCACGTTTTTCTCCATGATGTCCAGCGCCAGCTGGGCGATGCGATGCTTCATCTGGTTGATCCCGGCGAGCATCCCGTAGCCGTACTCGGCGGCGTCCTCGAAGAGCGAGCTCGCCCAGGCGGGGCCGTGCCCGTCGGGGTTGGTGCAGTAGGGCGTGGAGGGCGCCGTGCCGCCGTATATTGAAGAGCAGCCCGTCGCGTTGGCGATCATCATCCTGTCGCCGAAGAGCTGCGTGATCAGCTTGATGTAGGGGGTCTCGCCGCATCCGGCGCAGGCCCCGGAATACTCGAAGAGCGGCTGTGCGAACTGGATTCCCTTCACCGTGGTCTTGGGCATCAGGGTGTCCTTGTAGGTCACCTCGCCGGCGAAGTATTCCCAGATATGCCCCTGCGCGACCTGGGTGTCTATGGGCTTCATGACCAGGGCCTTTTCCTTGGCCGGGCACACGTCGGCGCAGTTGCCGCAGCCGGTGCAGTCCAGCGGGCTTATCTGTATCCTGAACTTGAGTCCCTGGAGCTCTTTTCCCTTGGCATCGAGAAGCACGGTCCCTTCGGGTACTCCCGCGGCCTCCTTCTCGTCCAGCAGGAAGGGCCGTATGACGGCATGGGGACACACGCACGCGCACTGGTTGCACTGGATGCAGTTATCGGGCTGCCACTCGGGAACGTTGACCGCTATGCCGCGCTTCTCGAACCGGGTGGTGCCGTTCGGGAAGGTGCCGTCGGGGTTGTCGACGAAGGCGCTCACCGGGAGATGCCCCCCCTCGTAGCGGTTTATCGGCATGACGACCTTCCGGATGAAACGCGGGAGCTCTTTCTCCTTCGCGTTCTCACGGGCCAGGCTGATGTGCTTCCATTCCTCCGGCACGTCGACCTTTACCACCTCATTGCCGCCGCGGTCAATGGCGTCGATATTCATCTTCACCACGTGGTCTCCCTTGATGCCGTAGGTTTTCTTCACCGCTTCCTTCATCTTCTCGAGGGCCGTGTTGTAGTCCATGATGCCGGCGAGCTTGAAGAAGGCGGCCTGCATGATGGAGTTCGTCCTGGTCCCGAGGCCTAGCTCCTCCGCGATCCTGGTCGCGTTGATGATGTAGAACTGGATGTTGTTGGCCGCCATGTACTTCTTCATGCGGTCGGGGAGGCGCTTCTTCGTCTCCTCCGCGTCCCAGATGCTGTTCAGGAGGAAGGTGCCGTCCCTGTCCAGGCCCTCCAGGAGGTTGTACTTGTAGATGTAGACCGGCACGTGGCAGGCGACGAATCGCGGATGGTGGATCAGGTACGTGGATTTGATCGGCTCCGTGCCGAAGCGGAGGTGCGATATGGTGATGCCGCCCGACTTCTTCGCGTCATAGGCGAAGTAGGCCTGGGCGTAATAATCGGTGTTGTCGCCGATGATCTTCATCGAGTTCTTGTTGGCCCCAACGGTGCCGTCGGCGCCGACGCCGTAGAACTTGTAGGCCATGGTTCCCTTCGGTCCCAGGAAGCGCTGCTCCCCGACCGGGAGGGACCGGTAGGTGATATCGTCCACGATGCCCACGGTGAAGAAGTTCTTCGGTTCGAAGGACTTCAGGTTGTCGAAGACCGCGAGGAGGCGCCCCGGGGTCGTGTCTTTCGAGGAAAGGCCGTAGGTGCCGGACACGATCATCGGCTTGTTGTCGATGTTGTAGAATATTTCCTTCAATTCCTGGTAGAGGGGGCCGCCGTTGGCTCCCGGCTCCTTGGTGCGGTCCAGGGCCGCGATGCGCTTCACCGTGACCGGGATCACTTTCATGAGGTAGCGCTTTGAGAAGGGCCGGTAGAGGTGCACGGTTATGACGCCGACCTTTTCGCCGCGGGCTATCAGGGTGTCGACCGCTTCCTGGAGGCTCTCGGTCACGGAGCCCATGGCGACGACCACGAATTCCGCGTTCTTGTCGCCGTAATAGGTGAAGGGGTGGTATTCCCGCCCGGTGATGTTGGTGATCTCCGCCATGTAGCTGTCGACCATGTCGGGGATGGCGTCGTAGTAGGTGTTCGCCGCCTCGCGCATCTGGAAGAAGATGTCCGGGTTCTGGGACGTGCCGCGCGTGACCGGGTGCTCGGGGTTCAGGGCCCTCCGGCGAAACGCGTCGACCGCCGTGAAGTCGAGGAGCTGTTCGAGGTCCTCGTAGTCGATCACCTCGATCTTCTGTATCTCGTGGGAGGTGCGGAAGCCGTCGAAGAAGTGCAGGAAGGGAACCCTGCTCTTGATGGCGGCAAGGTGGGCGATGGCGCCCAGGTCCATGACCTGCTGCACGCTGGAGCTGGCGAGCATGGCGAAGCCCGTCTGCCGCACGGCGTAAATGTCGGAATGGTCGCCGAAGATCGAGAGGGCGTGCGTCGAAATGGAGCGCGCCGTCACGTGGATAACGCCGGGAAGGAGCTCGCCGGCGATCTTGTACATGTTCGGGATCATCAGGAGGAGGCCCTGCGACGCGGTGTAGGTGGAGGCCAGCGCCCCCGCCTGGAGGGCGCCGTGCATGGTGGCGGCCGCCCCGGCCTCGGACTGCATCTCGATGACCTTCACCGTGTTGCCGAAGATGTTCTTTTTCCCCGCGGCCGCCCACTCATCGATGGTCTCGGCTATCGGGGATGACGGCGTGATGGGATAAATGGCCGCCACTTCGGTAAAGGCATAGGCGACATGGGCCGCCGCCATGTTTCCGTCCATTGATTTCATGACTTTTTTCTCGGACATGTCTCTTGCTCCTTCTGGCTGTTGGTAGTGGACGAATGGAACCGGTAACACGACCCGGACTGGATTCACAACGCTGCTGCATAAAAAATTGTTCTGCATTAATCATGCAGGTTCAAGAAATGAAATGCGTCCTGTCAGCACCGGCAGCGGGCGCCCCCGGCCATGTCTATTGTGCAGGGCTGGGGTCTGGATAGCGCTCGTGAATAAATAGTCCGGTAAAATCCACGGCCGATGAGTTGAGAATCCTTCTCGCGTATATGAAAAAACCGTTAAACGAAAAGATCAAGAATAAAAAGGCATTTTTTTAAAAATCATTGTTATCGGATCCGACAAAATCCAGTATCAGGTGTCCATCCATCATGCGGTGAGCAATTGCTCATATGCTTTAATCATTGACGGGGCGGGGATACCAAAGTTGCCGCACTTAGATGCCGGAAGGAGTATCGATGTCCACAGTATACATGCCGCTGTTACTATGGGAATGGCATCAGAATGAAAACCGCCGCAATTAATTGTAGCGTTCACTATTTGCGATTATCTCGGCACATTGTGGGGGCACCATGCTTCAGTGCGGGGCCATGCCGGTGAAATTAAAATATTACTGGACAGCTGAATAAGAATCGTATCATTGAAGATGAATGATTGTATGCAGGGCATGGATTCCTCAAGGCGGTATCGGGCGGAGATTGCAGGCATGTCTATGAAGGAGCGGTTCCATGAAATTCATATGCGTCCTCCTGGTTGTGGATGATGTCGAAAGGTCAAAGGCATTTTACAGAGATGTACTCGGGCAGGCGATCAAGCATGATTTCGGGGAAAGTGTTACGTTCCACGGCGATTTTTCCATTCATGATAAATCTCATTATAAAAGCCTTATCGGAAACAGGGTGGTCAGGCGGGGCGAGCATGCCGTCGAATTGTATTTTGAATATGATGATGTCGAGAAAATGGAGCGGGAGCTTGCCGCGCGGGGAGTGGAGTTCCTCCACGGGACCAGGGAACAGCCGTGGCGGCAAAGGGTGCTGCGGTTCTATGACCCCGACAGAAATATCATTGAGATAGGAGAATCGCTGGCCCACCTGTCGCGCCGGCTGCACGAAGAGGGGATCGCGGAAGAAAGGATAGCGGAGATTGTCGGCATCCCCATCGGGCTGGTGCGGGAAGGAATAGGATCATTCAGGAAAGGAGGAATTTGAAATTGAAATTATCCGATGAGGAGCAGAGAGGCCTTTCACAGGTTTCCTTCGCGCGGATGGACGGCGCATGGTTCATGGCGGTGGCGAAGAAGTTCGGCATAGACGCCGCCTGGGAGATGGATGTGGAAGCGTGGAAGCAGTTTTCCTACGTCATGGGAAAACATATCAGGAAGAAACACGATACCGAACCCCGGTGGCCATCATCCTTCCTGAGCATCATGTTTCTCTGCTACCGCCTTGTCCTGCGCCTTACCCGGTTCAGGCCCTTCGACGTTATTTTTGCCAGGTTCACCCCCACCAGTTTCCGCTTCTGGCGCAGGTACATGGCGCCGGGTATCGGGTTAAAGGATTTCAGGCTGAAGAATATGCCGCGGTAGCGGGGCCTTACCGGCGCAGGTGCCTGCCGAGGGACTCCGCCGTGCCGGTATCGAGTGTTTCCAGGAACCGGTACAGGCTGTAGCTGGTGCTGTTCTTCTTCAGGTATTCCTCTTTCAACTGCCGGATGTATTTCTTGTTGTTTATGATCCGGCAGTACATGAACTGTATGGCCGACCGCGGCAGGTTCCTGTTCCAGTATTCAGGGTTAACGCGCACGACCGGCGAACCGGTTGGGTCCGCGGTCACGCTCATGATGTTGGGAGGATTCCCGGACCTGCTTCCGTAATGGGCCGGCTTGTCCAGGTCGGATTTCGGGAAGTCCGCGTACTGTTTTTCGATGAATTTCAGCATGTAATCCGCGGCTACTTTGTCGGGTTCACGCTTCCAGTGCGCGATTATCTTGTTATAACAATCCCGGACCGTCACCGGGAGCCAGTAGGCCGGCCGGTCAGGGTTGTATATAATGTAGAGTTCGCCGTCGTACAGGTCGATGCCGGGCCGTACGGTTTCCTTTGCTGCGGGCACGATGAAATAATTGGGCTCGCCGACAATGGGACTGTCCCCGTGGGTCTGCTTGTTTATGATGAGATCCCAGCAGGGCGGTTCCATCAGTATCCGCGCCGGCCTGCCGTCCTTTCCCATGAACCATGAGGCAAATTCAAAGCTGATCCGGGACTGGATCCCGTAGGCGCCTGCGTCCCCGCAGCCGATGTTGTAGATCCTCGCCCTGCCGTCGAAGCCCATCAGCCCGGATAACACCGGGTTTGTGCGCATGGTATTCACGATAGCGCCGAGTTCCCTCAGGTTTTCCTGTATTTCGGCTCCGGTGAACCCGCACCGGGGGTCCGTGTAGTCTGCGCGGCTCATGAATTCGAAGGTCCCCTTTTTTTCGGTCAGCAGGGGCAGTTCCTTTGACAATGCCGGATGCCGCCATGGGGGAATAACGGCCAGAAGGGCGAAAGCGACCGCTGCGGATACCTTTTTCATGATTATACCCCTGATGGACCGTGATGACATGGCGCGTTCCTTCACATCTCCTTCATGATCAGCCGGTACACGTCCCTGCCGTTCATGATCCCGACGGGATAGGAGCCCCTGTAGCGGCCCCAGCCGCTGGACAGGTAGAGGCCCTTGATGGGCGTTGAATTACTGACCCTGCCGCGGAAGGCGGCCGGGCGGGAACTTTCAAATCACATGCTGCCTGAGATTAATTCGTCAATCGGCACTATGTCAAATGTTTTTCTCAGGGTTGCGGATCCTGGAAAGACGTTGATCTTTTTTCTTTTCCTCCTTCGGAAAGAAGACATCCATCAGGTCCATTCCGCGCACGACAATGGATTTCCCCGCCGCCGGGGATGGGCAAGGAGCCGGCCAGTGCGGACGGCCGGGTCCAGATGTGGTGACGGTTTTTTTAATTTTTGAATTCATGACGGTTCACTCCGATTGAATGTTCCGGAATATCGCCTGCTGGATTTTTTCCGCATGCATCTTCGGGATATAATGCCCCATGCCATCGACAAAGAGTGTTCTGGCATGGGGTATCATGGCGGCGTATTTCATCGCGTGCTCAACCGGGATAAGGGGGTCCGCTTTCCCGTGTATGACCAGGGCCGGAGCCTTTATGGAGCCCAGCCGATCATACCGGGAGCCGGAAGCCAGGATCGCGGCGTCATGCTGATCTTTGACCCCGGGATTGTATCCCCCATGGCGTTCCAATTCATAGCGGGCCACGAGGGCGTTTTTCCTGGTGTCAAAGGAGACGTTATTGTTGACGAGATAAAAAACATACGTCTGGAATTTGACCTGGTTCATTTTAGTCGGGACCAACAGGTACCGCAGGGATATCTTAATCATCTTTTCCATAATATCACCGGGCAGTATGGTCAGCTCCGGGTCCTTTAAAAAGCCGGTGGACATGATGGACGTCAATGATGCCACCCTGCTCTGATGCCTGATGGCCATCTCCTGGGCGATCATGCCCCCCATCGACACGCCGACGAGATGGGCCCTGTCGACCTTCAGTGCGTCCATGACCGCGAGGGAATCCAGGGCCATGTCCTCGAGAAGGTAGGGCTTGTTCTTGTCCCAGTCCGTTATCCAGTCGGACAGACCCACGCCGCGATTGTCAAAACGGATGACCCGGTATCCGGCCTTTACAAAAGGCAGATGAAAATCCTGCCACCGCAATGCCGTTGCAGAATGTCCCATGATAAGGAGGATGGTCCCCTTTGGACTGCCCGCGGGATTGAAAGCCTCGTACCAGATTTTTACGGTCCCATTACGGGCAAATCCCGTCTGTCCCGTTACCAGCTCCGGAAGCTCGCATGTCATTATCTCTTCAAATACGGTATCGCCTCCGGGAATGCGCGGACCGGTATTGATATATATGATGAATGCTGCGGCCAGAGCGCAGATTATGACTCCGGCGGAAAGGATGATATTTTTTGCTTTTTTTTTCATTCTTCTTCCCCCCAATGTTGAAGTGAAAGCGGTGCCTGATGCACGCATGCGAAACAATAATGTACGGTATGGTGTGATAATCAATTGCGGGGAGTATTTAGCAAGAAGATTTAGCGCGAAGTATTTGGTTTTAAAGATTTTTATCAGTCCAATGGGATTTTTTTCATGCAACGCGCCCTGTTTTTTTCCGATGGAGCTTTATAGCGTGGGATTTAAGCCCCACGCTCGCAGAAGGCATATATTTTCTTCTTGCAATATTAAATTTTTCCCGATATTATATCTGTCATAGTTCATATCATATACATAGAGCGATTAATAGTAATCTTCATGCAGGAAACAAATCAGTAAGGAGAAATAGTATGAAACGGCTTTTCAGGATCTTCTTTGTCGCCGCCATGGCATGCTCAATGCTGGCTTTAATATCCATATCCGCTTCAAGCGCCAAGAAAAAAGACCGGAATTGCCTCAACAGGTGCGCCGCCGATTACCGGTACTGCCTGAAGAAAGCCAGGGACTATAACTACAAGGAACGCATATCGGCCGGGAACGTATGCATCAAGGAAAAGAACACCTGCATAAACCTGTGCCCCGACGCGCTGATGTTCAAGAAAAATACGCCGGATTGATTCCTCCCTGTCCCGGGCGGATACTCCTTTAATGAAAAGAAGTTGATCTGCGATAAGGGTATGGCGCAATGATCTGTACAGTATGAAGCGTAAAAAAATCGCCACCTGCCGCGACCTCAGGGCCCTTGTCATGGAAATAGGGTTTCTTCCCCTCTTTCAGAATGAAGCGGCCGGTTTTTCCGTCATGGACTGCACCGGCATCGGGCGCTGGTGGACGGGAGACGAGAGGACCGACCCCTGGGTGTGGCGCATGATCCTTTCGGAGGACCCCTCCATAGCCTACGGGAAACTCTTCAGGAACAGGGCCGGATTCGTGTCGAAAGAGTGGTTTCCCTATTTTGCATCGTACCGGCGTGACGGCTATGACTTTGACGCGCGCTACGACGACGGCAAGGCCTCCCACAAGTGCAAGAAGATCATGGACCTCTTCGGGCAACAGCCGAAGATACCCTCGTACATCATAAAGTCAATGGCGGGGTTTTCCGGCCGGGGAGAAAAGGGGTTCGAGGGCGCCCTCACTCTTCTGCAGATGCAGACCTATATAACCGTCCGCACCTTCACCAGGAAACAGAACAGGGCCGGGGAATACTACGGCTGGCACATCAGCGTATACTCCAGGGCCGAGGACAAGTTCGGGAAAAACTTCGCCGCGAAGTCATACCGGCTGGGTACGGAAGCATCAAGGGAAAAGCTTGTGCGTCAGATGATGAAGGTCAATCCGGGAGTCGGTTATGAGGACGCGGCTGCGTTCCTGAAATAGCGGTGCGCGCAAAGCATGCGGTTATCTGAGAAGGGTCAGCCTGAACGACACGCCTTCTTTTTCGCGCTTTAGTATTTTGTATTTTTCCATTTTCTGGCACAGCTTGTTTATGACGATAGGGTCTATCTTCAGCTCGTCCCTCAGCTCCGCCTGGATGAAACCGGGGTTCTTCCCGAGAAATTTCCGTATTTCCAGTCCCGCGTCAAGCACTTCCTCCATGCCGTCCACGGCGTTCTTGTGCACGGATAGGTCTTTATAATATTCAACGATATCTTTCAGGTCCTTCAGCGGGGCGGCATATCCCGCGAAGGAGCAGTAATCGCCGAAATCGCTGATGCAGGGCACTTCACCGGTGAATTCGGTCTGCCCTTCGATATCCGAGTTGGCATCCAGGTCCGGATACCGTTTCTTTAAAAGCCGCAGCGCCGCGTCCTGCCATGTTTCATGTTCCTTCATCGCCTTAACGGCTTCAGGCATCATTTTTTTCAGCACTTCTGACAGTGTGGTGGCCAGAATCCTGTCCTCCAGGCAGCAGATGCAGGTATAGGCATGCTTCAGTATGTCATCATGCATGCCGCTTTCTATCGCGTTCTGCAGCAGGGGCACCGTTCGGTCATACAGCTCGACTTTCCCGGTGTGGGAGAGCTGGGGGAATGCCTTTTTGATCGTTTTTATGATGGGAGGGATCGTCTCCATGGCGTTCATGGCTGTTACCCGGCTCCTCCAATCGGAAGGGCGGGGTTTATATGGATTTCACCTTGGAACTATCTGGGTCATGCTTTCGGGCCTGTGTCCAGCACTTTTTCCGCGTTCCGGCGGGTCCTGGTGCGCCGCTGTTTTGTTGAACAAACCGAGGAATACTTGACAGTTTTTATGATCCGGGGTACTGTCGTGTCAAGTTGTAAGGGTAAC
Organism: Spirochaetota bacterium; assembly: GCA_035400945.1. Taxonomy (GTDB): domain Bacteria; phylum Spirochaetota; class UBA4802; order UBA4802; family UBA5550; genus RBG-16-49-21. Next base: position 66,302 of record DAONAJ010000007.1, on the reverse strand, counting down.
ACATGCATTGATGGTAAATGCATGAATCGAAATGATTGCAGAGCGTTCGTCGCACCGCAGTACCGGGTTTGAATGCTGTACCGGCTTGGAATTTGCTCTTTCAATACTGGTGTCAGTCTTATCGACGCACTTATTTTTATTAAGTGAAAACAGGTAATGACATGCACTCCAATTCACTGGTGATTTTTTCTTTATTGCTGCTGCTTACGGCCATACTGCCGGTCCATCTCCATTCGCGGGGCTTTCGCGTCATAGTCGGCTCTTTTGAAAATCCTGATAATGCCAGGGAGTGGCAGGACATCCTGTACGAGTACGGCGTTGACACGAAGCTGGAATCGGCCCGCGTTGACGGCGACCTGTATGTTAGGGTGGCTCTATACGATTCCTTTGCCGACAAGGAGGAGGCCATTGCCGCCCTCAACGAGATGCGCGCCCTTTTTCACCGCATCGGCTACCCGGCGGGGGATTTATGGATAAGTCCGCCCCGGCTTTCCGACGCGGGCATCCAACGGGACACGATAAAGGATAACATCATCGAAGGGCAGGTGGTTGACGCCCTCACCGGCAAGCCTCTGCGGGACGCGAAAATACGCATCATTGCCTCACCGGGCCGGAGAACAGCCGCGCGGTCACCGATCAACGAAACGACATCGGACGCCGATGGACAATACAGCCTCAAGTCGCCCGCCGGGAACGTGTCACTGGAGATCCAGAGCCAGGGGTATCAGACGACGCGGTTGAATGCCTTGGAGGTGATGCCCAGGACCAGGAATTTTGCTCCGACCGTCCAGCAGGTGGATACCGGCCACCTGGGCCCCGGATCAATAACCGGCACGGTGAGGGATTCCGCAACGAACGAATCGCTCCAGGGAGTTACCCTTAAGCTGCGTGAGGGGATGAACACCCGCCAGGGTCCCGTCATCGCCCAGACCATGACGGATGCAAGCGGCAATTATGCCTTTACCGGCATAAGGGCGGGCAATTACACTGCGGAGATGAGCCTTGAAAAGTATATTACCGGGTACATGGAGCTTCTTGTCCTGCAGGGCCAGGAGCGGGTCGCGGAGGACACCATCTCGGCCTCGCTCCAGCGCGGCCAGGTGAGAATTGTGCTGAGCTGGGGGGAAGAACCATCGGACCTGGACAGCCACCTGGTGGGGCCCCTTGAAGACTCACAGGGGATTTTTCATGTTTTTTTCAACGACCCCCAGGCGGAACTGGCAGACCTTGATGTTGACGATACCACGTCTTTCGGGCCGGAAACGGTCACCATAAAAAAACTCCTCGCTGGGAACTATATATATTTTATCCATGACTATACCAATCGTTTTAACGGATATTCCGAAGCCCTTGCCGCCTCGGGGGCCAGGATCAGGGTCTACAACCATGGGGGACTCCAGCGCACCTTCTATGTTCCTCCCTATAAGGCCGGAACGATCTGGGTCGTTTTCATGATCGACGGGAGGACGGGACAGCTGATACCGGTCAACCGGTTCAGCAATGAATTCGATCCTTTCAATCCTTAACTGTGCGGCGCTGAAAATAATTTTCCCATGACACTATCTGTCATATCCCCCGTGCTACCATGATGATAACCGGCGGGGCGTTCCGGCAGATCCCGGGGCCCTGTATCGGTATGATGTTAAGCATAAGCCGGAGGGTCTTTCCTATGGAACAAATCAGCCTGGACTCAAAACGCTTCCCCCAGATTTATAAGCGCTTTACTCCCGACAGGATGAACAACCTGCTGGTCAGGATGTGCCAGGGCCTGAACATCGAGGTCACGGAGGCGAACCTGTACGCCATGGCGGCCAACGTGGAAAGGGACCTGCGCCGCCTGTTTGCGTGAATCCATCGGCGCAACGTGATGAAAATTAGGCTTGCGTAAATTCACGGATGCCAAATCGTGGATCACCAGGGGCGGGACGGGGCGAATTCATCCGAACTTGGAGAGTGATCTATGAAGAAATGGGTAAAGAGAATTTCGGTTTCCGCCGGCGTCCTGGCCCTGGCGCTGACCGTCGTAATATCCGCCGCCGCTTACATAAGCTTTTTAAGGCCCCTGGATGACCATGATAATAACAGCACGTCTCTTCTTCTTTATAATGGAAATATCATAACCGTTGACCCGTCAAATCCCCGGGCTGAGGCGGTCCTGGTCGCGGGGGAAACCATTCGTTATGCCGGCGGTTACCGGGAAGCCCTGGCGATGGCCCCCAAAAATACCGTCATGGTTGACCTGAAGAGGAAGACCCTGGTCCCCGGGTTCAATGACAACCATGTCCATTCCCTGGCGGCAGGGACCTTCTATTCGGAGCTGATGCTCTGGAACCTGAGCTGCGGGGAGATCGCCGAACGGGTGAGGAAAGAGGCCGAAGGCAGGCCCAAGGGGGAGCCTGTCTACGGCAACCTCTGGGACTACACGACCTGCAAAAACCCTGACAGGGCCCTCCTCGACAAGGCCGCGCCGGACAATCCGGTGTTTCTCATGCAGTATTCCGGTCACGCGGCCTGGGTCAATTCATACCAGCTCCGGGAGATGAATATCGACCGGGAAACCCCGGACCCGGCGGGGGGGCAGATAGTGCGGGACGGGAAGGGTGAGCCGACGGGTATCCTGCGCGATACCGCCATGGGGTCAGTGCCGGATGACAAGTACCTGAAGATCGTCCTTGATTCAGACAAACATAAAAAAACCATATCGAAAATACTCGACATGTACCGGAAGGCGGGCATAACGTCGGTCCAGGACAACACCTGGGTGCCCTTCACGGCGCGGCTCTATCAGGAGATGCGCGCTGATAATGAATTGACCTGCCGCATTTCCTGCTGGTCCCAGGGCGGGACGGCTTTCTACCATGCCTTTAACATGCTCACATCGTTCAGGGAGCAGGATCAGCGGCTTCGGTATGATACCATCAAGTATTTCGCCGATGGAGCCTTTTCAACGCGGACAGCCTGGCTCAAGGAGCCCTATAATGACGATCCGAAAAACTGCGGGAAACCGCGCCACACCCCGGCCGAGCTGGACGACATTATTCTGGGTGCGGCCCGGGAAAGGAAACGCCTAGCGATCCACGCCATAGGTGACAGGGCCGTTGCCGGTGTGCTCGACTCGATGGAAAAGGCCCAGGCGAAATATCCCTGGACCAGGGACCTCAGGTTCAGGATCGAGCACTGCCAGCTGGTTGACCCGGAGGACATCCCGCGGATGAAACGCCTCGGCGTCGTCGCCTGCGTCCAGCCCTTTGCCCTGTGCACGCCGGCTAAAGACGCGCTGCTCCTGGGGGATGCGCGGGCCCGCAGGGCCTATCCGTACCGGTCGCTCCTTGACGCGGGCATCCCGGTTTCCTTCGGGTCCGACGCACCGGCAGAGGTGGATTTCGCGCCCCTCCTGGGAATCTATTACGCGGTGACGCGGAAGGACAGGCAGGGCAGGCTGGGTCCCCTCAACGCGGCGGAATGCTACACACCCTATGAAGCCCTGTACGCCTATACCATGGGGTCTGCCTATGCCGAGAAAATGGAAGATAGAAAGGGCTCCATCACCAGGGGAAAGCTTGCCGACATGATCGTCCTGTCCGACGACATCCTCTCTGTCCCGGGGGAACGGATCAAGGATGCCAGGGTCCTCATGACCATCGTGGGCGGAACAATCGTCTACGGCAGGCCAGAGGACCTGAAATGATCAGGATCCCAACCCTCGGGCGCCTGTTGTTATAAGCAATCTTCAGTATGGCATTGCGTGCATTGTTTCTAGTGTGCGTTAAATAAAAAAATCAATCTTATGCTTGACGCGTGATCGGAATGAAGTATATTCAAAGCGGCATATGATCCTTGAATATGCTGCCGTGTGCCGAATCCGGCTTTAAAAAAGATCGCGACCGGAGCTATACCGGTTACACCGGAAGAGCGGGCATAACCGCTTTCCTGCATGCTGATTCTTGCAACAATATGGGCTGTGAATAGCAGTTTATAACCGATATCATGCCGGAGTGATGGGTCACGAGATTGGAAAATAACGATAACACAACCCCCCGCATTGACCTGGAGTCATGGGACGCGCTTCGTGAGAGCGAAGAGCGCTTTCGCAACCTGGCCGAATCCACGCCGATGGCCATCCTCATTTACCAGGAAAACAAATGGATTTACGCCAATCCCGCGGCGGAGCGGATAACCGGCTATTCCCGCCAGGAGCTGACCTCGATGAATTTCTGGGAAGTGGTGCACCCGGATTTCAAAAAGCTTGTGGAGGAAAGGGGAAAGAAGCGGCAGGCGGGGGAGAACGTGATCTCCAGCTATGAGTTCAAGATTATCACGAAATCTGGGGACGAGAAATGGGTGCTGCTCAACGGCGCCACGTCCCACCTGGGCGGCAAACCCGCCGGGCTGATCAACGTGATCGATATCACCGAGATCAAGAATATCCAGGAAGAGCTTGACCGCAGGAATGTTCAGCTCAACCAGAAAAACGCGGAAATTCAATCCATCATGCTGGAACTGGAAGCGACAAACAAGGAGCTGGTCGCCGCCAACGAGGAGCTGATGGCCACCAACGAGGAGTTCGAGTCGACCAACGAGGAGCTCATCAGGTCCCAGAAGGAGCTTGAAGAGAGCGAGCGGCGCTACCGGGAAATATTCGACAATTTCCCGGTCGGCATCTTCCAGACCACCTTCGATGGGAATTTCATCACCATCAACAAGGAATTTGCCCGCATTATCGGGTATGCATCGGTGAAGGATGTCACCGCATCGGAGGTAAACAGCAGACAGCTCTACCTTGACCCGGAGGCTCGTGCCATTCTCCTGGAGGAGGTTCGCGCCAGGGGATATGTGGAAGGATACAAAACGAAATTCCGGAAGAAAAACGGCGAGCAGATCTGGGTGTCCATCAATACGCATCTGCGCACAAGGGCCGACGGAAGCGGTGAGTACCTGGAGGGCTTCATACAGGACATTACCGCCCAGATGCAAACCGAAGAGGACATGAAGAACCTGGAGAAACAGCTGATCCAGGCGCAGAAGATGGAGGCCATCGGCCGGCTTGCCGGAGGGATCGCCCATGACTTCAATAATCTCCTGACGGCGATCATGGGCAATGCGGAGATATCCCTGAAGGAGCTTGGCCGGGGTTCTGACATACGGGAGAATATCAATGACATACTCGTCACTTCCCGGAGGGCCGCCGATCTGACCAAGCAGCTCCTTGCCTTCAGCCGCAGGCAGATCAGCAAACCCGTGGTGGTCGATATCAACGAGTTTCTTGAGAAGGTCGAGAGGATGCTGCGCCGCATCATCGGCGAGAACATATCCCTGGTTATCGAACGGAAAACGGACCGGGCCCTGATCAAGGCCGATCCGTCCCTGATCGAACAGGTGATCGTTAACCTCGTCGTCAATGCCCGTGACGCCATGCCGCAGGGAGGAACGGTAACCATCGTAACGTCCCAGGAGGACGTTGACGCCAGCCGGACGGGGATTGGATTGACTGTCCCGCACGGCTCCTATGTCCGCATCGATGTGGTCGACACCGGCGTCGGCATTGACCGGGATATCTTGGAGAAGATCTTCGAGCCGTTTTACTCGACCAAGGGTGAGCTGGGAACGGGCCTCGGCCTGTCGACGGTGTACGGGATCGTGCGGCAGAATGACGGATATGTCACCGTCACAAGCGAGAAGGGGAAGGGATCTGTCTTTTCAGTTTACCTGCCCCTCAACGATGCCGGCTCCGTGGAAGAAGCATGGGAACCGGCGGAAACGGCGGCGCTGGACCAGACCGCCGGAACGGAAACCATACTGATAGTCGAAGATGAGGACCATGTCAGGAGGCTGCTGGTAAGGGCCCTTGCCGCCCAGGGGTATTCCGTCCTGGAGGCCTCCAGCAGCGGCGAAGCCCTGCGAATCTGCGAGGACAGGGGCCGTCAGATCGATCTGGTCCTGTCCGATATTGTCCTGCCGGATATTCCTGGACCGCAGCTGATCGAAAAGGTGCAGAGGATCAGGCCCGGGATTCGGGTGCTGTATATGTCAGGGTACGCTGAACATAAAATTTCCAAAACCGAAATGCTGAAGGAAGGAGTTTTTTTCATCCCCAAGCCGTTCCTCCCGAGCGAACTGCAGAAGAAAATCCGCGAGGTCCTCACCGGCTGATTCCCCGTTCACCTCAAGGCAGCGGACGGGTGCAGGAAACAATCAGGCATTAACAATATTTCTTTTCTTTCCGGAAAGAAATCCCCTGATGTTCTCCGCGATTTCATGGACAAGCCTTTTCCGGGAATCGATGCTTGCCCATGCTATGTGGGGCGTGATGATCAGGTTGGGCGCCCTGAGGAGCGGGTCGTCCTCCCGGGGTGGCTCCCTTTCCATCACGTCCAGCGCGGCCCCGGCAATTGTCCCCTGCTCAAGGGCCCGGCACAGGGCTTCGGGATCCACGATGGGCCCCCGGGCCATGTTTACCAGGAAGGCCGTTTTTTTCATGCGGGAAAGAAACTCCCGGTTCACGATATGCTTCGAATAGTCGGTTAGGGGCATGTGTATGGTGATAACGTCAGACTCCTTCGCCAGGTCGAACAGGCCGACCCGTTCATAGGGGGACTCCGGCGCGCTCTCTCCCCGCCTGAGGGCGATGACCTTCATGCCGAAGGCGTTGCAGATCCTCGCCACGTTTTTCCCGATGGCTCCCAGGCCCATGATGCCCGCGGTTTTCCCTTCCAGATCCGAGAAGGGCCAGCTCCCCAGCGTGAACATGGCCGACCTGCTCCATGTGCCGTCATGGGCGGCGGTGTTGTACCGCAACAGGTTCGTCGACAGGGCGAGGATGAAGGCCATGGTGAGCTGCACCACCGAAGCCGTGGAATATCCCGGTACATTGGCCACGGGAATGCCGCGGCTGCGGGCCTCCGCGATATCAATATTGTTGTAACCCGTGGCCGCTTCCGCTATCATCCTGATGCCGGGGCATTGCGCCAGCACGGCGGCGCTGAACACGACCTTGTTCGTTATTACGATGTCGGCACCGGCGCACCGTTCCGCCACCTGCTCCGGAGACGTGGACCCGTGGCAAACGAGGTCCCCGAGCTCCCTGATCTCGGAAAAATCGATGTCGCCGTAATCGATGGTTGATGCGTCTAGGAAAACAATTCCCGTGCCCATGGCAGTGCCTCCCGGCTGGGGAAAAGGTAGCAGAACATAATCCGGATTTTCAAGAACAAAACCGGTAATGCGCTTAAATCATGACATCTGGTCATAAAACACCCTTGACATGATCAGAGGAGCAGGTTATCCATACCATAACATTCCCATGAAAACCTCCATTGACAAAAATGAAAAGACCCATTACGAGCTCCTGGGGATACCACGGAATTCTACCCTCAGGGAAATAAAAAACGCCTTCAGGAAGATTTCCCTGAAGACCCACCCTGACCGGGGGGGGAGCAACGAAGCCCAGGCGCTGATCAACCGTGCCTATGAAATACTCTCCGACCCTGTTCGCCGCCGGCGCTATGACGCGGCGCTGTCGGCACCGGGCGAAAAGCATTCAGTGAAGCAGCGGCGGCCAGGGGGGACCGGGGAATGGGAAAGGAGCTTCCGAAAACACAGGCCAAATAAGAACATCAGGGAACGGGTGAGGGAGGAGGTCAATCGGCGATCTGAAGAGATCAGGAGCGGTTTAAGCCGCCGGGTCGACGCTGCATATGCCGATGCCCTGGGGGAATTCAAAAAGATCCGGGGACGATTCATCATTGCTGCCGCCGTCGCCTGCGTCTTCCTTGTAGCCGGTTTCATGCATCCCCTCCTGTGGGCCGGAACAGCAGCGGCGGGATATGCCCTGTACCGCAATGCAAGATATGGCTCCGGCGATGATGTTTTCTTTGTCATGAATCCCGAGGGGAGCTCAATGATAAAAAGACGCGTCCGAAAGAAGGTGGCCCTTGAAGCAGAATCAATGCGCGCGCGCCTGGAAGAACTAACCGAGACCGTGAACCGCCTCTTCACGGACCTGAGGAGAAGCACCCTTGTCAGGGATGATGAAAGAACCGTTTTCCATAGAATGATGGTCCATTTTTTTCTGCTGGGTTACCGGCCTGTCAGCCATGACGCCGGGGAACGCATTGCGGTCGTAAGCAGCGCCGACGAGAGGATCGCTGTCCGGTACCGCCACCGGACCGGCGCCCCGGCCAATGCCGCCTTCATTAAAAAGCTCCATGACTTTATGGGTGAGGCGGGCATCCGGAAGGGGTTCCTCTATTCTTCGCCGGGCCTTTCAACAAATGCCGCAAAGCTGGCCGGGAAGTTCGGCATAGTCCTTTATACCGCCAGGGACCTCAATGCCTGGATCGGCGGGACGCCCTCGGGCCATTATCCCGGCCCGGAGGGGGACATTATCAGGCATATCGAATCTTTCATGGAGTTTTTCTGATAACCACAACAGCCAGCAGGATTACAATTTTTAGCCCCGCGGCGATGAGCGGCGCGGGGGGTGGGTTCGAAAGGGAGGGGGTATCCGCGGTGATACCCCCTCCCTTTCAAAATTGCCCACCGACTCCCGGTTAAAAAACCCAACCCGGGTATAGAGAATATTCCTTATCTATACTTCATTTTTATAAAGAACCTGCGGTTAAGAAAAATTAAAAAATTTACCATTCGTTAAAGCCAGTTTTGGGTATACCTCCAGATGACGAGACAAAGGGGTTTTCATATGATTTATTAAAACCGGATGGACGGTCGAAAAGACCGGGTCGGGGCTATACAAGCCGATCCCGGGAATCTTATTACATAAAACTATACTATATGGAGGTTTACCTGTCATGAATGGAAATTCTCATCGTAATTGGTTTATGTATCTGCCAATTGCCCCGGTGGCGTTGGCCGCTCTATTAATGCTTTCTATTATAACATTTCTCGGCTGTGATTTTAATGATTCCAACAGTTCCTCAGCCTCAAACCTGTTAGCGGCATTATCGAACGGGCAGGAAACCATATCGCCGGAAGTGCCGTCAGGCATCATTGAGGATACGGCATTCTATACGCCTCCTGCAACGCTCCCGGCGGGCAAGCACGGGGATATTATCAAATACCAGGAGGCGCAGGTGTATATCGCCGGCGCGCCGGACTTCAATGCCTGGAACGTGATGTATTATTCAACGGACGCCCTGGGGGTGCCCAATATCGTGACGGGCACCGTCCTTGTTCCGAAGAAGTCGTGGAGCATCTTCAGCAGCCGTCCCGTTATCGCCTACGCCATCGGGACCCATGGTCTCTGCCATACCTGCGCTCCGTCCGAACAGTTTGCCGCCGGCACCGATTATGAGAACGAGAACATAGCCCAGGCCCTCAACAGGAATTATGCCGTGGTCGTCACCGACAATCCCGGCTATACGATTGACGCGATTCCCACCTACATGTCGGGCAGGGCCCAGGGACACGCGCTCCTCGATATCGTGACGGCCGCTTCGAAGATATCCTCCGCCAATATAAGCGCCAGGGCGAAAGTTGCCATATGGGGCTACTCCCAGGGCGGGCAGACGGCCGCGTGGGCCGGCGAACTGCAGCCCGGCTACGCCCCCGATCTCAGGCTGGTGGGCGTGGCGGCCGGCGGCGTCCCCGCCGATTTCTTCGAGGTCGCGCCGTACCTGGACGGAAAGAACGGGTCGGCCTTCCTTCTTGAGACCGTTATAGGCCTCTGGTCACAGTACCCCGAGGGGATACCGCTGGCCGACCTGGTGAACGCGGAAGGGCAGGCCGCGGTCAACCGGGGCCTGTCCATGTGCGTCTTCGAAGCGCTGTTTGCCTTCATGAACACACCCCTTTCGAAGTACGTCAAGGGCAACCAGACCCTCGACCAGCTGATGGCCATCCCGTCGGTTTACGAAACGCTGGACGCGCAGACCCTGGGCAGGAACCCGATCGCGGTGCCGGTGTACCTGTACCACGGGACCGCGGACGAGTTCATCGAACTCGAACAGTGCCTGAAACTCAAGGAAAAATACTGCGCCCTTGGCGTCAACACCAGCTTCATGGTCTTCGCCGGCGAGCACATAACCACCCAGTTCCAGGCCTCGCCCTATGTCCTCGACTGGCTGGAGGAACGCTTTGACGGGAAAACCGCCGTGGGCACCTGCGGCTCGGCAAATGCGCGGCCGGTATCAACGGCGAACGCACCCGAGGGCGATTTCATCGTCACCCTCGACAAGTGGTCCCTCAATGCCGTGGTGCACCTGAAAACCCTGATGCAGAGAGTGACGATGCCGGACACCTCGACGTTTTCGGCGGACTGCAACATGACCACGAAAAAAATCACGGGTAACATGTCGGTGCCGGACTTCAAGGCCCCCATCAATGTCATCCTGCCGATGCATGTGAAAATGATAATAACCGGCGTCGGCGCGAATCCCATGACCGGCGATGTTACCCTGGATAACGGCGGGAATCTCCATGTTCACGGACACATGATGGCTGACATCAAGATCCAGAGCATCACTGCCCTGGGCATAATACCCATCGGCACCTGGGTGCATACGAAGGAACCGGTTGATTTCCCGATAGACTTTGACGGGCCCATCTCGGCCCTTGGAAGCGGCAAGCTGACCTTCACCGGCACGACGACGTTCCCGTCAATGACAGGCAACATCCTGTTCAACGCCCTGTTTACGACCCTCATGTCAGGGTCCGGCCAGAAATTTGAATTCACCGTTTCTCCGCCGGCACCGACGGAGTGGTAAGGATCATGCAGACCCTGACGCGCCCCGGGCCGGAGTTTGAATTTCCGGTCCGGGGCATTTCCTGCGCACGACAGAAACATTATTGTTGATGGTTATAAGGAGAGCGGATGACCCAATCAGGTGAAAATAGCAGGACGTTTAAAATGAAGATTCTGATCACCGCGATCACCGCGGTGATCACGGTGGCAGCGGTTTTTCTCTTCCTGTTTACCAGGATCCCCTTCGATGCAGAAAGAGCCGGCCGCGTCAACGGGGACGGCCCCGCAGCGGAATCGACGGATCTGAGGAGCATGAGCGAAAGTGATATAGAGGAAGCCCAGAAAGCCGCGGCACGGGCGGCCGTCACGGGCAAACCCGTTGCCGGCACGGTGGCGCAGAGGCCCGATTACGTGTCGGAGATAGAATGGCAGGTGTTCCAGAACGTGGTCAGGAACCAGCCTGATGGCGGTGATGCTCAGATGGCGACGCTGGTCAACAAGCTCCTCTTTTTCAAGAAAAAGGAGGCCTGGGAATCACCCGCCGCAACCCCGAAACAGCGGAGGGAACTGGCCAGGCAGATGCTGGGCATGCTGTCATTCATGACCTCGGGACGTCACATCAATCCGGATGAGGCGCGCCGGCTGGAAAGCAGGCTCAATGCTGAATTAACCCTGGTTCAGAAGTAATTGCTGCATCCGGGAGGGCCGCCCCGGCAGTCCTCCCGCCACCCCTGCTCCTCATTATCACCCTGTGTGCCGGAATTGTTGCTGTTAAAATACCATCGCGGGGAAGGAAGCTGCGTTCCGTTCACCGCTGGGGGGCAGGTTAACCATGTTAATGATGCTGCTGGTTATTATCATGGCCTTTATACAATTCATGTAGCCGGGGCGGTTTTACCGCTGCCCCGGTTTGAAATTGTCCGCGTCTTTCCCCTGACTTTTTTATTAAAAATAATTGAGCGGACATTGACTCTCCCCTCGTGCTGCAGTATATTACCCTAATTAATATAATGCACCATGAGGTTATTGCCATGACAAAAAAATATAAAATATGCCTTGATGAGGAATGTTCCCGGTCCAGGATGGCTTCCCGCGAGAACCTGGAAGACTTCTTTACCAGGCTGGCCTGGATTTAAGGGCTTTCCGTTATTGGCCTTAATGTTCCCTGGGCCATACCTTCTTGAACGCCGTTGACGGAAAGAAGCAATAGGGACATTCATCGGGCGGCGTATCGCCGTAATGGATATGCCCGCACATACGGCAGCGCCATGCGGTTTTCCCTTTCATTGCTTCATCAAAATTATCGCCGCCGCCATCCGGGGGAAGAAACGGAAGGTCCTCGATCGGAGGCATGACGGGCCGGTAGACTCCCACGGAACCAGGGTCATTGACGGCTTTGGACACGAGGGCTGGATGATCGTACGCACCGGGACATCTTGCAGATGATTGAAAAGGCCGCGGGGCGGAGTGTCGATATCTCCTCGTCCTGCGGGTTCGGACGGCGGAGAGCGGAAGCAACGGACCTATTTTTGAAGAAAACCGCCCTCCAGGCCGGATGAGTCGATGGCTGTTATCATCCGGATTTAACGTCCACCGGAATGAGAAACAGCCAGCAGCACCAGGAAAACCGCCATCACGACGGCGTCTGCCCCAAGGGGGACCATGCCGATGCGGTATTGCGCCGTCCCGTCAAGGCGGTAATACAAGATGTAACAGGCCAATGCCAGCATGGTGGCCATTCCCACGAGCGCCGTCATGGCAGCCGCCTGTCCCGCGCCAAAGCGGCCTGTGCCGTAAAGCACGGAGGTAACCGACAGCTCCAGAACCGCCCAGACGTGTATAATCAGGAGCTCCGATGTCACCATCCGGTGAAAAATGGCGGTTGTCGCCAGGAGCATGACAATGAACAGCGCGACGCCGCCCATCAGTATATATTTTACCGGCACGCCCTTTGAGCCTTCGGAAAGGGCGTTGATGCCGCTGGACATCAGCCCTATGGCGAGACACCCGGTGATAAACGCGGAAGAGAGATATGCTGCGCCGGCCGATCCGCCGGCGGAATGGGGCCGAAAGGATACAACCCACCAGGCAAGGTACAGGATGCTGCACAACAGGAGCAGCAGGTTGCCGGCGAATATCTCCCAGAGCTGGAAGGTAAAACTGCGGAATAGGGTCATGCGTCCTCCGTGCGGTGTTTGCTGGGAAGATGGTAGTTCCGGCAACAGGCGTTGTCAATGAAATATAGGCGGATTCCGTTTATATCATCTTTACCGCAGGCGTCGCCGGGAGCCCTGAAATGCAGGATTGTAAACAAGGTATTATGCAAAGAAAATGATAAAAAAAAATAGTACTTTACATTTGGACGATCAATATGGTAATCATCTCAAATATTTTCAAATCAATTTAAGGAGTCTGATATGAAAAAATTAGCTATTGTTGCGTTAGCATTCAGCGTTATGTTCATGGGCGTAACCAGCTGCAAGAAAGCTGAAGATTCTGCCAAAGAAGCGGAAAAAGTCGGCGAAGAAACGAAAGAACAAGTAGAAAAAGCAGCAGACAAAGCTGAAGAAGCCGGTCAGAAAATCGAAAAAGCTGCAAAAGAAGTAAAGGATGTTCTGAAAAAATAGTTTTAGTTCTTCTCGAAAAATTCAAGAATTTGAGACATCTTTTTTAAGCATTTTTAACTATTTCTTGAGTTGTACCATATTCTGGCATTTAAAAGAGACACGCGGCACCATGCCGCGTGTCTCTTTCATATCCGGTACCGCCTGTTTTGCCGAAGGTTGATACACCGTCAGAATCAGAGGTAACAGGGTATACGGAGGTCATCGCATGTCTTTTCTTGTCATCGTATCGAGCTTTTTCAGGAGTGCCGGTATCCGGTCCCTGCCGCCCATGCCCTGAATCATCCCGCCGGCCTTATCCAGGTCAATGCCCAGGGCGGTTATATAGAGGGGGTTTCTGCTGGTACCCCGGTATATTTCCCGTTTCAACGTCATAACTCCGGGATAATTTGTTTTGGCAACGCCGATTACCGGAATCTTTTTCCCAAGATATTCATAGAGATGCCCGCCGAGTCCTATTTTTCCGTCATCATCCAGCACGACAAATCCATCGACAAGAACCAGGTCGATGCCGGCCGGGTTATATTTTTCCAGTAGCCTGATAATGCAGGGCAGCTCCCTTTTTAAGAAGGAACCGGGTTCGTATTCCTCGATTCCCTCGGCGATATCGGTATATATGGTCACGGGCTCATCATCGCCCATTGCATCGAAACAAAAACATACCGTTTTCGCCTTGTTCTCGTGATAATAGGTGTCGAAGGCAAGGATCATGAGTGGTTATGGGTACATTAAAATAGAAGAAATACGATACAGAGGACATATATCGTAACGGGTTTCTCTTCGTGATTGCCGGGGTATCGCGTCACGGCTTTGATTTTTTGCCTGTTATGTTCTCAACGGTATCATTTATGATCAGCCTTGATTCTTCAACCGTATCCCTTCCTTCGCGATAGGGAGATTCCATGGAGCCCACCGCGCCGGGGACGGTGGGGTGAACGATGTTCGGCCGGGTCTTGTTTCTGCTTTTTCCCGGTTTTGTATGTTTGGATTCCTTCATGAAAGCGTCCTTGTTATAAATATAAAAGAATGCAACCCCAGGCAATTATTCCTTGATGATAAAAGAATGACCGCCTGTCATGGTTTTTCATTTATAATTGTATCATAACGTGTCGGTAATTGAATTATTACACCGGTCAACACCACCATCGTGTATCCGGACGGGGCCGAAGACATCTGGACGTTCATGTGCAGCAGGAAAACGCGCATTATGGTTGACATCGACATCATGCCCCTCGACGGCATCCCCCGCGGGGACTATTTCAATGACGAAGCATTTCGCGGCAGGTTTCAGCAATGGCTGAACGCGCTCTGGTCAAGGAAGGACGGGAAGATCCATGTCATGCTGGGTTCGGCGACAGCGGCCGGAAACCGGCAGGATTCCTCTATGCGTTCATCTCCTTGAATCTGCTTCGGAAAATTTCGAGATCATTCGGCCCGTCGATGTCGTTTTCCCAGCGCGCGGCGTTCTTTTTTATATGGAAGAGAATCGCGCCGAAATTGCTCAGGTCGATCCTGAATAGCTGCTCGTTGATGTCAAGGATGGCCTCATAGATATCATTCTCAACAATGCGCTTGTTGCGGATCTGCCTGATGACGGCAAGATGCTTTGATTTTATGAGGTAATACACTATCCTTGAAATGACGCTGGGGGTCAGGGCCTTCCTGAGATTATAGGCGAAATTCGCCACCTCGTTTGAAAGCAGATCATCCAGGCCGGGAGTTTTATATACGCCAAAGGTATTGGCGACCCGCGCCGTGTAATTCTCGAACTGGATAAAGCTCTTCAATTTCCCCTTGTGCTTGCCCCGCTTGATCCGCCTGGTCCGGTGCTCGAGCCAGTTGTCGGCCAGGTCCTCGTATTCGGCGATGCTGAAGACAAGGTTGCACGTGACGCCGCGATGGTCCTTCATTACGCCCAGGATCTTATCATACTCTCCGTTAACGTATTCGACGTCTTCAGGCCTGATGCGGGGGGTGTCGCCGAAAAATGCGTCGATGCGCTGGCCGTATTCGGCATGATTGAAGTAAAAATCCTTCCAGTGGCCGCCGAGGGAGTCCTTCATCTGCAGCACGTGGAGGTTGGGATACCGACTGACGTCGATCTGCTGTTTGAAGCTTTCGACGTCATTATAGACATAGATGTCGTTGTAGAGAGGGGCGCCGTTCTTTTTCGCGTTATATACCGCGTCGATCACGTACTGGATGACGGGACGCCCGGCAAGCTGGTGAAGGAACTTGTTGTCGCCGATATAGATTTCCTCGCCGTCATACGCCTCTTTGATTTCTTCTATCGTTTTTTTCCTGGTGGCGGTATCAACTTTGTTGTAGCCGGCGAAGATTATAGCAACAGGTTTATTGTCTGATATCATACGCAAATCCTGGTTATCGAGGAACGTTTACCATGTACCCTCGTGCTCTAAATGCCAGAGTGGTATATTACAATGATAGAATCAATACAAAAAGCGGCCCCATGCTTAAAATTTTGGAACAATTGATGATTGTTCAGGCGTGTTACGCGTCTTCCGACAGGTATTTCAGGACCAGGGAACAGAGGGCCGTGTCCCTGGGGTATTGTTCATAGCGGAAGTGCAGTGTGTCCAGCAGTTCGTTTGCCTCGTCGTCGAGGTCCAGTATATAGGTCACCACGTCGGCCTCGTTGATCATTTCGGGCGGGCACACGGAGGGGTCCCCGAGGTTTATGTAGGCCCTGCAGGTCAGGGGCCTGATCCGGTAAATCATGCAGCGGTCCGACTCGTCGAGGAAGGGGCATCGGTTCCTGAGCCGGTAATAGCTGTTTAACAGGATTTCGTCGGGATCGGATTCCTCCGGGAGGGATTTGTACTCGTCAAGGGAGAGCTTTTCCCGGAGAATGTTTCTCAGGCGCTCGAACCGGTATACGGCCGCTTCGCATGATTCCTCGATCCGCGCCCTTTTTTTCGCGGGCATTTTTCTAACATAGTGCGCTATCAGCTCCGCCTCGAAGGAATACACGTCCTCCGGGTAGTGGCAGCAGCAGATCCAGCACCCCTCGCGGCACGCGAGGCTGTCTCCGGAGGCGGCCACGGATTCCCGCTGGTAGTCGTCATACAGTTCCATCGCGCGCGCATATGACCGGCGGAATTCCTCATTGTCGCAGTCTGGATAGTCGGCGTCCAGTATCCCCCGCAAGATCCCGATGATTTCACCATGGATTTTCTTGGCTGAAGGCGGAATGGGGAGAAGCGGTTTTTGGGATGTGTTCTGTTCTTCCGGCATATTCTTTTTTTATTGACAACAAATTACGCAATGTCGTGTCCACGATTGGCTTTCCCGGTAATCAGTCAACCAGAATTATGTAGAATGAGAGGCCATCTTGAAATATGTTCATTCCTGTTTTAATAATCATTGCATGTGAAAATAATGTTCGCCCCCTGAACCCCGTTGGGGGCGCGCGTGATGAATTGTTTTACATCCTCACTCCCTCTATCCCGTCTCCCACGAGGTGAGGGGTGCTGATTATACTATTAATTTTGATATATAGTTAAAAATAGAATTGATTAAATGATTGAATGCAGTAGCATATACGCAAAACAGTTTCGATTCCTTTCCATATTATTGCAGCAATAGATGCCATGGCCGGTAAAAAAGGGCGGCTGGTATTGTTATAATTACATTTTTTGGTTGGTGATCCAGGGGACAGCACGAGTTATAATTCAGGCCTTGTTGGAAATCGGGGATATTCTCAAATTCTTACTATTATATGTAACAAGAGGGAAGCCATTTGATAATTGTCCTGATCCTGTTATTGCTCTTCGTTTCCATTGCAAGCCACCTGTACTACCTGTTTAGGTTTATCAGAACCCATCTGGAAAAATATTTCCGCCGGTTCCTCAATACCGCCGTTTTTAATCTCTTCCTGGGCGGCATCAGCATCATCATCGCCATATTCAAGCCGGAGGGAAATAAGGAAAGTCCGGGGACCCATGGCGCTCTGGTTCCTGTCGGGTATACTCCTGGTCATCACCCTGACGCTCCGGATATCCATTGTTGTCCGGGTTTACAACCGGGCTCAGCTGCCGGACAATTATCATTATAATTATTTCGGGAAAAAGGTGTATCATCCGGGGATCCTGAAATCCGTTGAAGTCGTCCTGTTTTTCATATCCGTGCCGCTGCTCCTCATCGGCGGGGCCTACTTTATCGCGAGGTTCATACGGTATTACATATAAAGTCAGTGCGCAGACCGGCCGGCTCCCGCTCCATAACCCCGTCCCGTGCCGGGACGCCAGCGCATAACCATCACGGGCGAGGCGCATGGCGCTCCTGCTGAACAACAATCAGCCGTCTATCAGAATTAACTGTTATTGGGATATGGTTAATAACTGATACCACCATGCGTTATAAACCAAAAGTGTCTTGACGTGCCGTACCCGGTCTGCATAGTTATCATACATAATTATGCAGTTTTAACCACTTGCGTGAAACCACTAATGGGCGGTCCCGGCTGATGCCGGGGTGCATGACAAAACAACTATGCAGATGCTGGGACAGACAATTTCGGGCAGGTACCGGGTACGGGAGAAGATCGGCGAAGGCTTTATCAGCATGGTTTACAGCGCCGAGGACCTGCACAACGACAGCCGCATCGTCGCAATAAAATTCCTCAAGAAGAAGAACACCTCGGACAGGATCGAGGACATCATCCGCTTCTACTCCGAGGCCACGATCGTTTCAAAGATGTCTGATCCAACCATCGTCAAGATATACGACGTGGGGGAGCACAACGACAACCACTTTATCTCCATGGAATACATCCCGGGGTCGAGCCTATACAGCCTCCTGAAGGCCGGACTCCCCTTTGAGATCGATGCCGCCGTTGACATCGTGAAAAAGATATGCCAGGCCCTGTCCCATATCCATGAAAAGCATATCATCCACCGGGACCTGAAGCCGGGAAACATCATGGTGACGTCGACGGAACAGGGGCAGGAGGTGAAGGTCATCGACTTCGGCCTCTCCCAGGTGAAGGACCTGGCGGTGATTACCGGCGAGGACGAGGTGGTGGGCACCTTCAGCTACATGTCCCCCGAACAGGCCGGTGTCATCAAGACCGGCGTCGACGAGCGGAGCGACCTCTACTCCCTGGGCGTTATCATGTACCAGCTTTTGACCGGCAGACTTCCCTTCACCGGCGACAGCGTAAGCGCCATCATCCACCAGCATATCGCGAAAATACCCCCCGCGCCGTCGGAGATAAACCACCGGCTGCCCGTCATCCTGGACCGCATCGTCCTGAAGCTCCTGGAAAAGGAGCCGGAGAAGCGCTACCAGAGCGCCCGGGGGCTCCAGCGGGACCTGGAGCGGTTCCAGCGGGGAGACTTTTCCTTCGTGCCGGGTTCGGATGACCAGTTTGTCAAGCTGAACTTCCGGACCCACCTCGTCGGCAGGGAGAGGGAATACGGCACCCTGAAGGGCGCCCTCAAGAGCGCCCGGGAGGGACGGGGGCGGGTCTGCCTCGTGCAGGGCGAGGCGGGCATGGGGAAGACTCGTCTGGTGGACGAGCTCAGGGACAGCATCGCCGCGGAGGGGGGCGGTCCCTTCATCAGCGGCAAGTGCTTCTCCGGAGAGAACAAGACCCCCTATGGACCCTTCAGGGACGCCATGAACGCCTACCTGAGGATATTCAAGCATTACGACCCTGAGAGACAGAGGGTGATCCGTGAAAGCATACGGGAAAAAGCCGGCGACCTTGGGGAAATACTCCTGCGCCTCAACCCTCTCATGAAGGATATCCTGGGAGAGTGCCCACCCCTGGTGGAACTGGAGCCGGATCGGGAAAACAAGCGGTTCCTTATGGTCGTAGGAGGCTTTTTCAAGAACCTGAGCGATGCGGAGGGATCGCTGGTCATCCTCCTCGAAGACCTGCACTGGACCGACCGGGGCACGGTGGAGCTCCTGGACGAGATCCTCCTTGACATTGCGAAGGTTCCCCTGCTGGTCATTGGGACCTTCCGCGGCAGCGAGGCGGGCGCGGGGCATCCCCTCCGCGCCTTTATCGACGCCATGGGCAAATATCCCGTGCCTCCCCAGAACATCGAGCTGGACCAGCTGGGCGGCGACGATATCAAGCGTCTCGTGGCGGGCATCCTCTTCCAGGAAGAAGAAACCATGGACGACATCGCCGATTTCATTCTCCGGAAAGGCCAGGGGAATCCCTTCTTTTCTATCGAGATCCTGAAGCAGATGGTACGGGACGGCGCCCTTGAACGGAGGAAAAAGCGCTGGGAAATGAACGGGGACGCCCTTTCCCGCCTGGAAATATCATCGTCCCTGGTTGAGATCGTCATGAAGAGGATAGCGCAGCTGGAAAAATGGGACATGGAGGTCCTCTCCTATGCCGCCGCCCTGGGCAGGCAGTTCGACATGGCACTTCTCTTCAGGCTCCTGGATTCTTATTCGAAAGAGGATGTGGTGGCCGTGGTGGACCGCGCCCTGGCCCTGCAGCTCATCGAGGAGAGCGTCGGAGCCCCCAACGTCCTGCTGTTCGCCCATGACCGGATCAGGGACGCCTTCGATCGGACCATCGACGCGGAAAAAAGCGCCGCCATCCACGGGAAAATAGCGGAAACCCTGGAGGAAATGCACCGGGACTCCCTTGACATTGTCTCCTACGAACTGGTCCATCACACGATAAAGAGCGGCAACAGGGACAAGACCCTGGTCTACGCGATACCGGCGGGGAGAAAGGCCCGGGAGAGCTACGCCAATGAGGAAGCGATACGCTACTACAGCCTTGCCCGCGACATCCTCGAGGAACGGGGTCTGGAAGGCTCCCACCCGTGGGTGGAATGCCTGGAGGGGATCGGCGAGGTGTACCTCCTTATCGGCAAGAGCGATGAGGCCATCGGAATTTTCACCACGCTCCTGGAATACAAGGAGACGGCCGTTGAACAGGCCTTGGTGTACAAGAACATAACCGAGGCGTATTTCAAAAAGGGCAATTTCATCCAGTGCGAGGAAAACGGCAGGAAGGGCCTGGCAATTTTAGGGGAAAAAATCCCCACGGGCAAAGCGGACGTGTTCATCGGGCTGGGAAAGGAACTGGCGATCCATATCGGCCATACTATAACCGCTCTTCTTGGCGGAAAAATAGACGCAAAAAGTCACGACCCTAAATATAACATCATCGTGCTCTTCTACAAGTCCTTGATGTGGTCGTATATACTGACCAACCTCTTCAAGATGCTGAGATCGCAGCTGAGAGTGCTGAATCTTTGCGAAAGTAAAATCGGCAAATCAGTTGAACTGGGGATGGTGACCGCTTCATACGCGGGGATATGCCAGGCCATACCGCTGTTCAATAGGTCCCTGAAGTACCATACCAAGGCACTGCGTATCAAGGAAGAATTCAACGATCAGTGGGGGATCGCCCAATCGTATCAGTTCATAGGGTATTACTACAAGTGGAAAGGCATGTATGCGACGGCGCTGGATTATCTCAATAAGAGCGTATCAACCTTCAGAAAAATAGGCGATATTCATGAGGCGGCCATTGTTATGGCCGGGATAGGGGAAACGGAATGCTATTTGAGCAATTACTATAAAACTAAAGATGCCATTGAGGAATATCTGCAGGTCTCAAACAGGACTAAAGACGATTACGGCATCAGCGCGGCGTACATGTGCAGCATGCAATACCTGTATGAACAGGGCGATTACAACGATGCCATTGACCGCGGGATGAAAAGCTACACCATTTCACGCGACAAAAATATTGCCTTTGTATTCTGTGAAGTGAATATACACCTGGGCATCGCTTTTCTTGAAAAAGGCGATATTGAAAATTCACTGGTTTACCTCACCCAGGCAAAGTATCTTTATGAAAGAAATACCTTTTTACGGCATTACACGGTCATGCTGTATCCCTTTCTCGCCCTTGCCTACATCCAGGATTTTAATGCCAGGAAAAGCACCCTCTCGCGACCGGAATTGAACAGGAGATTATTAAAAATAAAAAGGGCCTGCGCCGTCGCCCTGGCAAAAACCAGGCCCTGGACCACCCACTACGGCGTTGCCCTGCGGGCCCAGGCCCTCTACCATGCCCTGGCGAACAGTCCCCGGAAGGCCGAATCGTTTTTCCTGGCGAGCATAGAACACAACGACCGTCTGGGAAGGCGCTACGAAATAGCCCGGAGCCTCTTCGACTATGGCGCCTTCCTGGACGCTAACGGGAAGGCGGAACTGGCCCGGAGGAAGTGGGAATCGGCCCGGCGCATCTTCACGGAGATCGGAGCCCGGGCCTACGCGCAGAAGACCGTGGACCTCCTCGGCTTGGTAGAGGAGGACTCCACCATAACACAGCGGTTCATGGACCGGCAGCGGCTTTCCTCGGTCATCAAGGTAAGCCAGGACATCAGCTCCATCCTGAACCTGGACACGCTTCTTGAAATTGTCATGGGCAAGGCCATTGAGGTGACGGGGGCCCAGCGCGGCTTCCTTTTCATCTACGATGAAAAGGCCCAGGACCTGATGTTAAAGGCGTACCAGGGCGTCGAGAGGATCGCAAAGGCCGACTTTTCCACCGGCATTATCCACCAGGCCTTTGAGAAGGACATGACCATCATCACCACCAACGCGGAACAGGACGAGCGGCTGCTGCATTTCGAGAGCGTGCGCAGGATGGGCCTCAAGTCGATCCTCTGCGTGCCCCTCCGGTACCACGTCAAGGTGATCGGGGTCTGCTACCTGGACAACCCCCTGTCCGCGGGGGTCTTCACCCACGAGGACGCTGAGCTCATGAGCGTGTTCATGAACCAGGCGGCCATCGCCATCGAGAACGCCTACCTGTACAATAACCTGGAGTCCCTGGTCGACGACCGGACCCGGGAGCTCCAGGTGCGCACCGAGGAACTGGAGGAGAAGAGCCGGGAGCTGGGCGATGCCTACGAGAAGCTCAACGAGACCTACGACATCATGAAAAAGGACCTGTTCCTGGCGCGGCGCATCCAGGAAAACATCCTGCCTGAGAAGACGCTCTCCCTGGGCGGCCTGCGGCTGCACGCCGAGTACCTGCCCCTCATCGAGGTGGGCGGCGACATCTTCGATTATTTCCTGAGGGACGACGGCACGGTCAGGGTCTTCCTCGCCGACGCCACGGGCCACGGCGTGGTGGCCTCCCTGGTCACCATGCTCATCAAGAGCGAGTATGAAAAGGTGAAGAACGACAGGGGCAGGCCCTCCGATGTCTTGGCGCGCCTCAACGATGTCTTTTTCCGCTCGTACCGCTCCCTGAAGATATTTTTCACCGGCATCATCATCGACATTGACGTGAAGAAGGGTCGGTTCACCTACGGCTCGGCCGGGCACCCGGACCAGTACCTGCTCCATGACGGCGCCGTGGTCGAGCTCCCCAACACGGGCAGGGCCGTGGCGCTGCACCATACCATCGATATCGAGAACAGGACCATGAAGTTCAGCCCCGACGACAGGCTCCTGGTCTTTACGGACGGCATTTTCGAGGAATTCAACAGCAGCCAGGAGCAGCTGGGGGAGGAACGGATCAAGAAGGTCATCGCTGCCGTCATCGGGGAAAAAACGGCAGATATAATCAGGGCCATCATCCGCTGCGTTAACGAACATACCCGCGATTCACAGATCAGCGACGACATTACCATCATCGGGATTGAACGCGGTTGATCCGGGTTGGCGGTCAGCTGACCCTTCCGCCGAAACAGGAATAGGGATGGGTCCGTCGTTTGACCATGTACCTGAAATAGAATTGAAATGCCAGGTTGTCGGCGAAAGAACTGATCCTCCGGTGCCTGACATTGAGGCTGTCGACCATGTGGGAACAGATGTTTTTTATAGAATAGAATTCCTGAAAAGTTTTCCAGTACTCTTCCAGCAGCTCCGCTTCAGTCAGCTTCTTTGGCTTGAAGACAACATTGGTCCCATTGTAAAGCGACCAGTTTCTATGCAATAATCTTCCTTCTTGAGACATTGCGTTGTAAAGTTCGGTCCCCGGCGCCGGGGTCAGGATGAAAAAAATGGCGTAAAAGATCCCGTTTTTTCTTAAAAATTCCAGGGTCAGGCGGAACTGTTCCGCGTCATCCTCGTCAAAGCCGAGGATGACGCTGACCGTGGGCATTATGCCGTTATGCATGAGCCGCTTGAAAAGCTCCTCGTATTCCTCGGTCTGGTTGAACGATTTTTTTACCCCCGCCAGGCTCTCTTTGTTTATCGACTCCATTCCGATGAAGGCGTCATAGCATCCGGACCTGGCGGCCAGTTCGATAAGGTCGGGGTTTTTCAGCACCCGGGAGGAAAACTGCCCCATCCAGTGTATGTTTCTTTTTGAAAGGGCGGCGAAGAGCTCGCGGCTGTAATCCGCGTTGAAAATGATATTGTCATCGATGATAAAATAGTCATTGGCGTCGATCGCGTCAAGCTCCGCTAATACATGTTCGACGGGCCTTGTCCGGTAAGAGGACCCGAAGTATTTGGTCACCGTGCAAAATGCGCAGCCCATGGGACAGCCGCGGGAGGTGTAGAGGCAGATGATGGGGTATTTTTTGCCGGGCCGTTTCGGATAGTTGGACCATTGTATTGAGTCCCACCGCGGAATGATTAGCTTGTTCAGGTCAGGGAAGGAATCTTCCCGATAAAATTCCCGAAGCCTGTTCTGCTCGCAGTCGTCCAGTATCAGCTCCCAGAGGTTGTCGGCCTCTCCGATCGCCACCGCGTCGGCGTGGAGTTTCGCTTCCTCCGGCAGAATCGAGGCGTGGATGCCCCCGATTACCACGGTAACGTTCCTTTCCCTGAAGGCGTCAGCTATCTGGTACGCCCGTCCCGCCTGGCAGGTCATGGCGGAGATCGCGACAAGGTCATAACGGCCGTCATAATCGACATCTTCAACGATGTCATTCACGCACTGAACGGTGTGGTGATACGGTGTCAGGCTGCTCAGGATACCGAGGATCAAGGGGGGCATGTACGCTTTCCGGTATTTTTGGGGCCGGCCGGATTCATCGAGCGTTGCCGGGTTGACGATCAGTATGTTCATGGAGGTGTCCTGAAATTGTCTCTATTAATTCACTTGACCGCCGACCTGCCGTTTTGAATCCAGCAGGACCTTCTTCTTATGCTTCGCCCCCAGGTGATTGAAGATGTTCCACATCGAGGTGGGCCACCCTACCTTCGGGCCCACCTTGCCGAGGACATGAAGGTTCTTCTTCACCAGCATCGCCACGCTGTTCACGTCCCGGTTCAGGTCCACGATGCCGTCGATCAGCTGCTCCACGGTCATGTGCGAGGGCCGGTACACGACATGGTGGTAGTCATAGTGCTCCCAGTCGAAATCGAAAATCCGCCCCTGGCTGTTCCACCGCCTGAAAAGCTCAGTGGTGGGATAGGGCGCGATCACGTCCACGATGATGGAATTGAGGTCCGATTGCCGGTAAAAATCGCGGATCAGGTCGAAGCACTCCGGCGTTTCACCGTCCAGGCCGCACATGAAATTTCCCTGGATGAGGAGGCCCCGTTCCGCCACGCCGGCGAGGATCCTTCTCAGGCGGTCGATGTCCCTGGTGAAGCGGTTCCTGCCGTGCTTCTTCTGGGGGAGGGAGAGGGACTCGATGCCCACGGACACCCATCGCACGCCGCCCTCCATGAAGGCGTCCAGGAGCTCAATGTCGTCGAGGTAGTGAAGGGTGGTCTGGGCGAACATGAGCTTTCCCAGGGGGGCGATCTTTTTCATGAGGTCGATGGTGTAGCTCCGGTTCATCCCGAAGGTGGCGTCGCATATCACGGCGTAGGGGCTTTTCACGGCGGCCAGCTCCCGGTAGATGTCGTCCATGTCGCGCAGGAAGTACTTCCCCTGCATGAAGGGGTTGCAGAACTCGCACCCGTTGGGGCACCCCAGCGAGGTCATCACCAGGGAAAAGCGGCCCCGGTTGACGTCGCCAGAAACCTCGTGCAGGTTGTCGGGGAAGCGGAACAGGTGGTCCCGGTCCCGCACCACCACCGGCGGGTTCTGAAGGGGCCGTATTTTTTCTGCCTCGATATCGCGGAGCAGCTTCGCCCATTGGCCCCGGTGGATGGACTGGACGATGACATCGCCGTGAGCTGAGCCCTCTTCAAGGATGACGCCGCCGTGAAAGTGGGGCCCCCCCAGGATTACCACCTTGCCTTTTTTACGGAGGATGTCGCTGATCCGGTAGATCGCGGGGGCCATGAAGGTGTACACGCTGAAGGCGACGGCGTCGGCGTCGGTGTCCAGGTCGACGCCGTCCTCGCCGCAGGCCGTCACCCGGGCCTCGTGGCCCAGGGACACGGTCCAGGCCTTGAGCACCGACATCATGGGGGTGCTGACGAACTTGGTATACTTGAAATGCCTGTCCAGCAGGTAGATGTCGATTTTCATGGCGATTGATCAGCGCAGGGGCATGAAGGAGCGCGCCCCCGTGTTTATTCTAATTTGCATAGTCAAAAAATATGCCACCTGCCGTTGAATTTCAAGCAGAATTTATGCCGCTGACCCGATAATTATCCTGATTGTTATACGGACCCAGGGGTCAGAGCCCCCGGAGGGACCGGATCCCGCCGGAGCACAGGGAGGATTTGTCCATGCAAACCGACTTTCACTTTTACTGCGTTGCCGTGCTGGCGAGGGCAGCGGGCTTCACCCCCGACGACGCCCTGGTCTTGGCCTACGCGTCGCAGTACGTCGACGACGCCACCGAGGGCGACCTTATCCCCATCACGGTCAACGGGGGGGAATTCCGCTTCGACCCGGTGCGCACCTGCTACGACGGCCTGGCCACGGTGGAGACCCTCGGCTGGTCCGGGGAGAAGAAGGTCTTCATACCCTTCCATTATCTTCCGCCCGAGGTGTTCGATCCGGCGCGATCGGACGACTATACCTTTATCACGCACCGCGGTTCCCCTTTCTCCCGGATGCTGCTGGACTGGGTGCTCAAAGAGCCAAGGAAGAACCACAAGCGCCGCCTCTGCCGCATCGGGGCCGCTCTCCATACCTTTGCCGACACCTGGGCCCACAGTTATTTCTCCGGAAGATGGCATGGAGATGAAAATGCTGTTGATTCAATAAAAATCTTTAACAGAAGCGGAAAGCCGATTCCCTCGCAAATCGAGAATAGAGTGTATAAGCTGATGCCCACCGTGGGCCATGGCGAGGCCTTGTTTCTTCCCGATATCGCCTACAAGATATGGGGATGCGAACGGCATTCCATCAACCTGACCGTCAGCAAGGATAATGTCGACTGGTATGTTGAGTGCGCCAGGGAGATCTATACCTGGCTGCGCGGACTGAAGGTGTCCCGGAACACTATCCCGTGGAAGGATATCGAGCCGAAGATACGCAGTCTCTTCGGCGCCAGCTGGAAGGAGCCGGGCAGGATAACCCGCATGATCCTGCCCCTCTACTACCGGTATTCTGTACAGGACCTGGCCGAACGCTGCGAGAACTGGAAAACCGAATTCAGCGGATTGTTCGCCGGCGCCCGGAGGCCCTATCATTACGATAAAAGGATATGGCGGAAAGAGGCACTCCGGGGGAACGTGGAGTGGGACGGCTATTCAAAGAAAAAATGGGCCAGGGTGGCGAAGGCTTCAACCTTCCAGGCCCGGGGCAATTTCTGGGATTCCCTCTGGGTCCATTTCCACCGGGCCGTCCTGCAGCAGCGCAACTTCGTGATGGAGCGCCTGCCCTGACGTTCTCTGGATTTGCATGGTCACGGAGTACGGCATAAAACTACTTTGATACAGGTTGTAGAACGAATCTTGCTGACAGCTGGTAATATCAGATGAGGGGACCCATCTGCTTCCCGCCTCATGACACTGGGACATTGGTGTTGACCGTGTATTCCTCCAGCATCAGCATCAGCTCATTCATGATGTCGTCATTGTGAACAACCTTGAGTTTTGTGCCATTCTTGAACAGGACTGATTTGCCCATCCCGCAGGCTACGCCGAAGTCAGCATGCTCCGCTTCGCCGGGACCATTGACCACGCAACCCATAACCGCGATCTTAAGCCGCTTGCTCAGCGTCTTCCCGACCAGGTTTACCTTGAGTTCACGCACCATCTTTCCTATGTCGCTGTTGGTCCTGCCGCAGGTGGGGCAGCTGATGATCTCGAAGAGCGACTCCCTTCTTCCGATAGCTTCAAGGATTTTTTTGGCCACAATGACCTCTTCCTCTTCCGGCGCGGTGAGGCTTACCCGGATGGTATTTCCTATATACTCGAGGAGCAGGGTTGTTAAACCAGCCACGTTTTTTATAGTGCCGTCGATAAGGTCGCCCGCCTCGGTTACCCCGATATGGAAGGGGTAGGGAAAGATCTGCCGGGCCAGTCGGTTGACGTTGATGGTCTCCATGACCGATGATGATTTGAAGGATAACACGATATTCCGGTATCCACGGTCCTCGAAGTAGCCGATCTCCTCCCGCGCAGCCTCGATCATAGCCTGGACCGGGTCATGATAGAGAGGCTTCAGTCGCTTCGGGAGAGAACCGCTGTTGATACCGATCCTGACCGGAAGCCGGTGCTCGATAAGACAGTCGATGACCTTCCGGATCCTTCTCTCGTCGCCAATATTGCCGGGATTGATTCGGATCTTGTGCGCCCCGGCCTCAATGGCAAGGATCGCTAGGCGGTAGTCGAAATGGATGTCCGCAACAATGGGCAGCTTCGAATATCTCGTGACATGCCGCAATCCCTCCACAGCGGCCATGTCGGGTACCGTGATCCTGACAATATCGCAGCCAATCGCGGCGAGTGATTCGATTTTTTCCAGGGTCCTGTCTACATCGGTGACTCGATTCTTGATCATGGATTGTATCGGGATATGCTTTCCCCCGATTACGGCGTTCCCGACCCGTACCTGCAATGAAGTATCTCTCATTAACACCTCCCTCACGCCAGCCCGCTCACAGTAACAGCTGCAGCTGCCGTTCCACGGACTCTATGATCCAGTCCGGCGTCGAAGCTCCGGCGGTGATGCCGATCCGCTCGATATCGGCGAACCATTCCGGCTTGAGCTCGCTCTCATCTTCAATCATTCGTGCCTGTGTGTTCCTCTTGCAGATATCGAGGAGGCGCTTCGTGTTGGCCGATACTTTTCCGCCGATCACCAGGACCAGGTCTGAACGAAGGGCAAGGTCGCGGGCGCTGCTCTGGCGTTTCCGCGCCGCGTCGCACACCGTGTCCGCCGATTCGACGGTTGCGTCCAGCTTTCTTATCATTTCTGTGAAGCGCTGGTAGCGCTCCTCGTCCATGGTCGTCTGTGATACGACGAAAAGGGCGGACGCGCGGTCCGCACCGGTTATGTCATCAAAATCCTGGACAACCGTGAAGCGGGACAGGTTGCCGGTCACTCCCCGGATCTCCGGATGGCCCGCGTCGCCCAGGATTATCACCCGTTTTCCCTCCCGCTCTTTCCGCTTGGTGATATCCTGAAGATTCTTCACCACCGGGCAGGTTAGGTCCACCAGGGTCAGGCCCCGCTCGATGATCTGTTCCCGTGTCCGGTCCGGAGCTCCGTGGGCGGATATGACGACAACGCCTTCATCGACCGAGCGGTGGTCGTTCACGAAGCGTATTCCCCGTTCACGGAGCGGCCGCGTCGCATGGTCATTGTGGACAAGACCCCCCAGGACGTGGACGGAGCCGCCGAGATTCTCGATCCCCGCGAGGGCGCGCTTGACGCCGCCGCACATCCCCATGTCGCTGGCGAAGGAAACACGCTTGTTGATCGTCTCCGTGAGGAATATGCCGTCATAGAGCTCGCGTAAAACGGCATACCGGCTCTCCGCCTCCTTCCTCTCATGGTATATGCCGAACACGCAGGACCCGGATCCTGACAGGAGGGAATGCCGTCCGAGCTGTTCCTTGATAAAGGCGATTTCCGGATGGCGCGGAATGATTGAATGCTCGAAATCATTGTGAAGATACACCGGGTCATATCCTTTCATGAAGGCGGAGGTGCTCTTCGTCTTCCCGATTCTGTCGTAGTAAAGGGATCCGTAGGCCTCCTTAGTGCTTATGCTGAAGCCGGGGAAAACGATGACCAGGTGGCGCTTCGGGAGGGGCTTCAACCGCTCGACGATTTCCCCGCGGCCTCTGACAAGACAGGTTCCTCCCATGAGATGAAAGGGAACATCCATGCCGATTTTTCCGGCAAGACCCATGAGGTCCTGGAGCTCCAGGCCCAGGCGGAAGAGGCGGTTCATTCCCTTCAGCACTGCAGCCGCGTTTGAGCTCCCTCCACCGAGGCCCGCTCCCATGGGTATCCGCTTGTTGATATGGATGGATACGCCCTGACGCAGCCCTGTTAAATCCTTCACCATAAGGGCCGCGCCGTGACATATGTTGCACGGTCCGCTGATCTCGCTATCGGACGCGGTGACAAGGACTTCGCCATCGTCGCGCGGGAGTATGGTGATGTCATCGTAGAGGTTTATCTGCTGGAACACGCTTTCCAGATCATGGTAGCCGTCATCCCTCCGGCGGATGATGTCGAGGGTAAGATTGATTTTGCCATAGCTTCTAAGTTTCATGATTTATTCCATTATATTAATCAATGTAACTGTACAAAAACACTGCATCCCTATTCCCCTGCCAAAATCGGTGAGTCCCTCGCCGGTCGTGGCGGTGATACCGATCCGGTCCGCGGCGGTTCCGAGTATTTCCGCGATACGCTCCTTCATCGGCATTTCTCTGCCGGAGATGCGGGGTCTGCTTCCTTCCAGCATGATGCCTATGTTGCCGATCCCGTAGCCGCGCTGTGCCATGATGACGCGGATGAGGGCGAGATATTCACCGCTGTCGGTGATGCCCCGTCTGCACAGGGGGTCCGCGTAATAACTGATCGATCCTTCACCCAGGGCCTGGGCTATGGCGTTGAACAGGGCATGGAACACCACGTCACCGTCGGAATTCGCCTCGAAACCCGTTTCTCCGGGGAATTCCACGCCGCCCAGGACAAGCCTGCCGGCTCCTTCTTCGGCAAAACGGTGGGAATCCATGCCGAAACCCACCCGGATTGCCGGTATGGCCCTTTGCTCATCCATGACGCTGCCTCCCGGCGCGAAGCCTTTCCGATACGGTGCTTTTCACGCGCTCGTCAAGGTCTATTATCTCCTCCAGGGAAGGATTTCCTGCCGGTACCTGCTCATCCAGGGCCTGCCTGACCAGGACCGGAATATCCATGAAGCCGATGGCACCAGTGAGAAAGCCATGGACGGCGGCTTCGTTGGCGGCGTTAAGGACGCACGGCATGGTGCCCCCCGCCTTGCCCGCTTCTATGGCATAGCCGAGGCAGGGGAACCTCTCATGGTCGGGCTCCTCGAAGCTCAGCCGGCCTATGGCGGGAAGGTCCAGGGGCGCGGCTGCGGCCCCGGTCCGTTCCGTTGAGGCGAGGGCATACTGGATCGGAAGACGCATATCGGGACTGCTCAGCTGGGCAAGGACCGAATGGTCCGCGAACTCGACCATGGAATGGACTATGCACTGGGGATGGATCACCACATCAATGTTTTCGTAATTGACATCGAAGAGCATGCGGGCCTCAATCACCTCGAATCCCTTGTTCATTAGGGTAGCGGAATCGACGGTGATCTTTGGCCCCATGGACC
The DNA here is from genome assembly GCA_035400945.1 of Spirochaetota bacterium. Classification (GTDB taxonomy): domain Bacteria; phylum Spirochaetota; class UBA4802; order UBA4802; family UBA5550; genus RBG-16-49-21. The sequence continues at coordinate 35,346 of DAONAJ010000007.1, read as the reverse complement.
AGTTCGGGTGCCTCAGGGCGTCCTCAGCGGTCATCCGGTACAGTTCTTCAATCGGCGTGTCCCGGAAGGCCCCGCCGGAACAGGTAAGGAGCAGGCGCCGCACCGATGCGGGCTTCTCTCCCTTGAGGCACTGGAAAATGGCCGAATGTTCCGAATCAACGGGAAGAATCGGAACGCCCTGTTCCCGCGCGAGGCCCATGACGATGTCTCCTGCGGAAACCAGGGTCTCCTTGTTCGCCAGCGCCACGGTGACGCCGCAACCGATAGCGGCCAGGGTGGGGCGTATGCCGATGCTCCCGACCAGGGCGTTCAACACGATATCTGTGCAGTTGCGCGCGGCCACTTCGATGATCCCTTCTATGCCGGACAGCACGTCGATGCCTGTTCTCCGTCTGAGCTCCCTGGCGCGGCCGGCATCGAATACCGCGGCTGTTTTCACGCCGAACTCGGCGATCTGGCGCTCCAGGAGGTCGATGTTGGAATGGCAGGCAAGGGCCTCAACGGCATATCCTTCCCTGTTGTTCCGGATGACATCCAGGGTTTGCAGGCCGATGCTGCCGGTGCTTCCCAGTATGGTTATCCTCTTCATTGCTCTACCGTGCATCCCAGGGAGATTTTCTTGAGCGCCGCATCGACATTGACCTCGGTGTTGACGCAACCGTCTTTGGTCAGGGGAACGATAACAATGGGCGGGGCGGCCGCGCCGGCGCCGACGAGCTTGGTCACGCTGTCGATGCCTTCCTCGAGCTCCTTGAAACAGGCAACGGCGATGATTCCTTTGGGATCATGCTCCTTTACATATCTGAGGGCCATCGACCCCCCCGGGGCAACGCAGACCCCCTGGTATCCCAGGTCAAGGGCCTTCCGGCGGAGCTGATTGACCTGGCAGCGGGGATTGCATTCTACGCAGTTGATGCCCCGGTCATCGATTTCAGCCCTGCACCCGGCACTGCAGCGCAGGCAGTGCGATATGAGAAGGACTCTCCGGGATGGGGCGATGCGCGACAGCGGCTCCTCGTTCTCCGCGGAATAATCTTCAATGCGAACCATATTCTCTGCAATGGCATGTGAATTGGTCATGATATACCCCCTAGAATGTTTTTGTAAGCTCTGCTTTCCGCAGTGACGCGATGTCCGTCGCGCCGGTGCAGAACATGGCGATCCTGAGCGTGTCAATGATGCGTCCCAGGGCCGTCACGACCGCCTCTTCTGACTCGCATGCGGCCTTCAGGAGGGGCAGGGCGATGCCGGCGGCGCATGCTCCGAGGGCTATCGCCTTGGCTGCGTCGATCCCCGACCGTATGCCGCCGCTCGCTATAACGGGAATGCCGGGCGCCCCCCGCACCGCCATGACGACCGACTCCGCCGTTGGGATGCCCCAGGAGGCAAAGTCCTCCGCCACGTCATAGCCCGCTTTTGTGACGGCACGGTGTTTTTCCACCTGGCTCCATGATGTGCCGCCGGCCCCGGCCACGTCGATGCCCCTGACGCCGACATCTGCGAGGCGCCGTGCCGTTGTTTCCGAAATGCCGAAGCACACCTCCTTGACTATGACGGGCGTTTCGAGGAGGCGGCACAGATCCTCTATCTTGGCGAGAAGCCCTCCGAAGCGGGTGTTGCCTTCGTGCTGAAGCGCCTCCTGGAGCGGGTTCAGGTGAAGGATGAGGGCGTCAGCTTCAATCATGTCCACCGCCCTGCGGCATTCATCAATGCCGAAGCCGTAGTTGAGCTGCACGGCGCCGACGTTGGCCAGGAGGAGAATGCCGGGCGCTACGCTGCGCACCCGGAATGATTCCGCTGCCGCGGCGTCCTCTATGGCGCAGCGCTGCGACCCGACCCCCATGGCAAGGCCCAGGGCCTGGGCGGCAGCGGCGAGGTTCCGGTTTATTGATTCCGCCCGATCGACCCCGCCCACCATCGACGAGATGAGCAAGGGCGCCCCGAGCCGTTTTCCGAACAGGGTCGTGGCCGTGTCGACGCTGTCCAGGTCCGTTTCCGGCAGTGCCTGGTGGATGAACCGGTAGCACTCGAACCCGGCGGTGATGTCCCCGAAGCCCACCTCTTTCTCGAGGCATATCTCGATATGCTCGGCCTTGCGCCTGCTCATGATCTCGAATGAAGTTACGTTACCGGATTTCATGACATTTCCTGTTGCATGGCATTAATAATCCCTGTCCGACAGGTAGTGAAGGATCTCCTCGAACCGTCCCGCGGTTTCCGCGTCGATTTCCGCTTTGCTCACTATTCCGAACGCCCTTTCACAGTAGTCGTCCACAACGGCCTCGGCCCGCTCCCGTATCTTCATCTTGTTCATGATGTCCAGGACAAGGTAGATGTCGTCGTTGCTCACGGTTTCGCGCCCGTACACGGCTGCGACCGCCTCCCGGTGACGCGATTCCCCCTCTGAAAGAACGCAGACCGCGGGAAATGATTTCTTTTTTCGCCTGATGTCATTTCCCTGCGTTTTCCCTGTCGTGCGGGGATCGCCCCAAATGCCGAGGATATCGTCGCGCACCTGGAAGGCCATGCCCAGGTTCTCCCCGAATTTGGCGAGTAATTCCTCTGCCGTGTCGCTGCCCGAGCCGGCGATGCATCCCAGCTTCATCGAACAGGCGAACAGGGCCGCGGTCTTCCCCCTGATCATGTTCAGGTATTCATCTGCCGTAACATCTGTCCTGGTCTCAAAGCTCAAATCGAGGTATTGCCCTTCTATGAGCCTCAGCGTGGCCTCGTCCAGTGTCATGCGCATCCGCTGGCACTGTCCGGGGTTGGCGCCTTTCCGGTAGGACCTCACCAGTGCCATGTTCGCCAGGATGTTCATTGCGGTACCGGCGTTGATCGCCTGGGGTTTGCCCCAGATTTTCCAGACCGTGGGACGGTGACGCCGTTCGGTGTCGTCATCCTGGATGTCGTCATGGATGAGGGAAAAATTATGCACCAGTTCCACGGCGGTCGCGGCCGGAAGGGCCCTGTCGTAGGTGGACCCCGCCGCCTCGCAGGAGAGGAGGCAGAGGGTGGGCCGCAGGGCCTTTCCCGGCGTCGAGGATGTCGCGACGCCTTGTTCGTCGGTCCAACCGAGATGGTATCGCATCATGCCGTAGAGAGGCAGGTGGTACGGCGCCAGGACTTCCTTCATTTCGGCGTCGATTTCTTCTCGATATGTGCTGAAAATGCCGGGTAGTTTCATCAGATTATCTTCTCCATTTTTTGATCTATCTCATCAAGGACCAGTTCGGGAAAGGACTGCCTGACGCGGCGGACGATGCCGTTCGCGTCAAGGTCGAGCCCGGCGCGGAGCAACTCCTGCGTTCCGTGAGTGATGAACCGGTCAGGGATGCCGAGGCATTCGAGCCTGGCCATAACACCTTTCGCGGCCAGGAGTTCCGCCACGGCGCTACCGAACCCACCGTTCAGGGCGTTTTCCTCTATGGTCAACATCCGGCCGATTTTACAGGCCAGATCAACGATCAGTTCCTCGTCAAGGGGCTTGGCGAACCGCGCGTTTACCACGGCGCAGTCGATTCCCGCAACGTCGAGCATGTCGGCCGCGATCATGGCCTGGTTCACCATGGTGCCGAAGGCAATGATCGCCAGGTCTTGTCCCTTCCTGAGCACTTCTCCCCTGCCGATGGGAATCTCCGCCGGTTCTCCGTGGAGGGGGATGCCTTCGCCGTTACCGCGGGGATACCGTATCGCCATCGGGCGGTCCGCGCACACGGCGGTGACGAGGAGGTCCTGAAGCTCTCTCTCGTCCTTCGGTGCTGAAACTACCATGTCGGGGATGGACCTGAGATATGAAACGTCAAAGGCGCCATGGTGGGTCTTGCCGTCGTCTCCCACTATACCGGCCCGGTCTATGGCGAATACCACCGGCAGCCTGAGAAGGCAGACATCATTCACGATCTGGTCGTAGGAGCGCTGCAGGAAACTGGAATAGATGGCCACTACGGGAATGAATCCCAGAGTGGCCAGGCCGCCCGCCATGGTCACGGCGTGCTGTTCGCTTATGCCGGTATCAAAGACCCTGTCCGGGAACCGCGCCGCCGCCTCCGCAAGCCCTGTTCCTTCTTTCATTGCCGCTGTTATGGCAACGATCCGGTCGTTTGTCTCCATGAGTCTGAGCATGGTCCGTGAAAAGACCGCGCTGTAGGTGGGCGCCGCGATCTTTTTCCTTTTAGGCGATATGCCGTGGAAGGTGACCGAGTCCTTTTCCGCCGGTTCGTAGCCCTTTCCTTTTTTCGTTATCACGTGTATGACGGCAGGCCGCGTCATGGACTTCTTTGTCTCCAGGAACGCGGCCTCCATTTCCTGGATATTGTGACCGTCCAGGGGGCCGATGTAATGAAAACCGAGGGTGTCCAGTATCGATTCGGCCCGGTCAAGATCGTCGTTGCCCCCGTTAGCCGCGGACAGGATGTGGGATTCGCGGATTCTCATCAGGAGCCGGGAAAGGGAGCCCACGCTCGGCGATATGGACATACCATTGTCGTTCAGGATGATGATCAGCTTTATGTTCATGTGCCCGGCGTGGTTCATCGCCTCATAGGCCATGCCGGCGCCGATTGACCCGTCGCCGATCACGGCCACGGTGGTAAAATCATCCGCCCCGAGACTTCCGGCCAGGGCCATGCCCATAGCCGCGGATATGGAGTTCCCCGCGTGGCCCCCGGAAAAAGGGTCATGGCTGCTCTCGAAGGGATCGGGGAAGCCGGAGAGCCCGTTATGGAGGCGCAGGGTCGTGAACCTTTCCTTGCGTCCGGTCAGGAGCTTGTGGGGATAGCTCTGGTGCCCCACGTCCCAGATGATCTTGTCCCGGGGGCTGTTGAAGGCCCGGTGGAGGGCAATGGCAAGCTCGACGGCGCCCAGGCTCGATGCGAGGTGCCCGCCGTTATTGGACACGGTGTGCACTATGGCGTCCCTGATCTCGCCGGACAGCCGCGAGAGCTCATCGGGCGTGAGGTCCTTGATGTCTGCCGGTGAATCAACTCTGCTCAGTAATGTGTGTGTGGTCATGTCTTTCCCGAAGGGAATTAATACCGCCCCTTCACAAACCGCGGTCTATGAAATCATCGTTAACGGAACCGCCGGGTTCCGTACCGTGCCCGTAAGCCCCGCCGCGCTGCTGCCGCCGGCGGGGTCTGGTGCATATTCTCTGGTGTTCTCCGTCCGATGGAACGATGCGGGATCAGGGTGATGCGGTTCTGCTGTTCATGGTGTTCCTCCTTCCCGGAAACTGATATATGTGTTCAATCACTTTCAAGACTGCAGCCGGCGCTGATGAACGCCTTGTTTGAATTTATTAACATAATGTTCAAATGTTAAAATTTTTAAATATGATGGTTCATGCTCCCGTATCGATAGCACAGATGATTCTGTTTATAATGGCACCATTATGATTGTGTCCTGTTCGCCGCGTTGTAGAGGCCCAGGGCCCACAGGGGGAAATACCTGCGGTAATGTTCGTAATTGATAAGGGCTGTCTTGTTGAAAACCCCGACCAGGGATTCCCTATCCCAGTCGCCGTTATCCATCTGGCGGTCCATGATGAACCGGGCCCCTCGGTGAGCCGCCCCGGAGGTCCCCATCCCTCCGGCGATAAGGGCCATGAGGGCCCAGGAGGTGTTCACGACCTGGCCCTCGTCATGATCGATCCATCGGCGCTCCTTGCAGCTGAGGAAGTGTTCGCCCCAGCCGCCGTCACGGCGCTGGTGTGAAAGTAAAAAGCTGCAGGCCCTCTGTATCTCCGGGGCGCCGGCGGGCAGACCGGCGGCGCGCAATCCCCACACCCCGAACCAGGTGCCGTAAGTGAAGCACACAGCCCAGGATCCCTCGAAGCTGCCGTCACTACGCTGCATCCGTTTCAGGAATGCGGCGCCGCGGTCAATGGCCCGGTCGATCTGTTTACCCAGGGCGCCGCCGTAATCCGACCTCACCCGCGCCAGGGCCTGGATGCACGAAGAGGAGCACTCCACGTAGGAATAATCGACCATGATCTCGCCGAAGACGCTTGACGGGTTCAGCAGCTCGAGCCATTTCCCGCCGCGCTGTTTTTCATAGGTGGCCCATCCGCCGTCGCGGTTCTGGAATGAAAGAATCAGGCGCACGGCATCCTCACGGAGGCCGGACGGGACCGCGGGCCGGACGGGGAGGGCGTTTCGAATCAGCGCCTCGGCCTTTAATCCTTCCGCCGTGCAGTCGGTAATGGGCCAGCCATGGTCGCGGTTGCTGAAGGGCCATCCCCCGCGGCACCGGTGGCGGTAATATTTCCCGCGTTCAGGCACGTCCTCAAGTATCTGATTGTCCCTGATGAAGCCGTAGGCCCGTTCCAGGGCCCCCCGGTAATTTGCATCCAGGCCGGTGGAGAACAAGGCCTGCACCGCGAAGGCCGTGTCCCAGAGGGCGGTCGAGTTGTAGCCGTTCATCTTTTTGCCGTCATGACCGTTAAAAAGATATGTTTCCAGGGCTTTGAAGCTCTGCGTAACACCATATCCTCTGGGTTCCTCAAAATGATGGACCAGTGTGTTCAGCACGCTGTTAACGGGACCGATATCAATATACTTCGTCGCCGTATCTTCATAGAGGATATGCCGGTAAACCTCCGCGAGGGAACGTTCCCTGAGCCGTGCTGAATAATGGTTTTCATAGAAGACCTGTATCCCGTTAACGATGTTCAGTAGGGCGCTGTAGGGACGGTAATTGTCCGTGGGGGCGACGTAGTTGCGGTACCGGGGGAAATCTATCGCGTCATAGTCGCGGTCATAGATGTCACGCCGTATCTCCCGGATGAGGCTGTTCTCGGGGCCCTTCGCCTTGATCCCGTAGAGGTATGCCATGGGGAGGTAGACCTGCCGGGCGTGGCACCAGAGCCGGGAGGGGTGAACGGGGAGTATCGCGGGCAGGCTCCAGAGCTCAGGCAGGAGCGGGTTCAGTCCCGCGTAGGGATAGAGGTTCAGGAGACAGAGGAAGAACTTGCCCCAGCTTGCCGCTCCCAGGGCCGTGCCGTTTTCCATGATCCACCGGCGCATCCCTGTCATCTCCGCCATGTCCCGATCCGCGCCGAGGATCCTGAGGGAGGCGTAGCAGAGGACTGTGGTGAACATGCACCCGGTGTCCTCGGCGTGAAGGCCGATGCTCCCGTCGGGATTCTGGACTCCCAGTATGTACCGGGTGAAGCCGGCCCGGTCGGCGGGGGGGATGTCCCTGCCGGCAATGTGGCAGGCGCCGATATACATCGGCAGGAGGAACATGGGACCGCTGTAGTCGCCCATCCAGCAGCCGCTCTCTTCCTGAAGGGAGACGAAAAAATCCAGTCCGCGCTCCATGACCGTGGACAGCTCCGGCGCGGGGCGGGCGGCAACAGATGAAAGGGCATGTGTGTTCATGGCGTTCCTCGCAATTCTGAATTGTGCCGGACTGGCCGGCTGTCAATTCATTGTTTTCAGCACCCGTGAGAAGTTCTTGAAATCGCCGATGATGGCTTCACTATCCGGACCCTTCCGTGAAAGGACTTTTCGGGCGGTTTCGAGATATCCTTCCCAGAACCCGCCGCCGTAGACTTCGCCGAGAAGATCATCGTAGATTGCCAGCATTTCCTCCCGCCACGCCGGGTCAATCCGCACCGCCTTTTCAGCCCACCGGTCGCAGTAGCGGCACGTTTCGCAGTCGCGGGCCTTGCAGCTGTTCGTGCGGAAGAAATCGATGAAGCCGTCGAGTTTCCGGTTGTCGATGTAGACCGGGTTTTCGCCCCTGAGGGGGAAGAGGACACTCCCTTTTTCGCCGAACCTGACCACCTTCAGGAACTTGATGAGGTTTACCGCCTTCGGCCTGATGAAGTACTTGAGGAGCCGCTTCCGGGAAAAGGCGTCCCTGTCGCGCCGGGAAAATTTTTCCAGGGGATAGGCGTAGTTCTGGAAGAGGTACAATAAATTTCCTTCGTATTTCCGCTCATGGTAGGCCTTGACCCGGTCGAGGAGAATGGAGGTCGGCGTGTTGCGCTCTACGATCTTGAAGTTCTTGTAGCCCAGGTTTTCGTACAGGTGCAGGTCCTCAGGCCGTATCCAGTTGGCGCGGATGTAATGCACCGGCTCGACCAGTCGCAACTGGTTGCAGTAGAGAGAGCAGAAGTCGAGGGGGAAGCCCTTCGATTTTTTCTGGGATGCCGCCGAAAGGCCCACGGCGTGGTTCCCGGCGATGGCGCAGTCCTGCCTGCACCAGTTGTTGACGATGAGGGAGAGCTCCACTGAGTCGCCGGCAGCCTTCCGCATGGCCTCAAGCTCATTGAACTCGCGGTGGATGTTCACTTCGGATATGACGATGCAGTCGGCGCCCGCGTCCCTCCAGAAGCGGATCTTCCGCGGGTTGTCCGTGTACCGGTGCGAGCTGACCCGAACCTTGATGTTGGGGTACCGATTTTTCACCAGTTTCAGGAAAAAGACGTTGGCCACCGTGACGGAATCAATCTTGATCTCGTTCAGCCATCCCAGGAGCCGGTTGATCTCGCGCTGGCCCTCGCTGGTGTATTCCATGTTCCCCATGGTGGAGGCATTGAGGAGGTAGTTGAACTCCAGGCCCTTTTCATGGGTCTTCCGGACAAAATCGGCGAGCTTGACCCTGTCGACCGCGGGCAGGTAGAATGAAGGCCTGCCGCCGCCGAAATAGTCGGACGTTAATTTCCCGTAGAGCTCGTACACGGGGTACGGCGCAAGGCCATCGAGCAACGCGTCATCAAAACTGCAGGCGACTGAAAACTTCATGTGGTCCTCTCTTGATTCGTTCATTGAACGATTTATCGATTTAACAAAACAATAAAACGTTCAATAAATCCAGGGCCTTTCTTTTTTCAACCATTTTTTCATGCGCCACAATAAAAAATTGAAAAAAGGTGGCCGGGACCGGAAAAATAAATCAGCCGGCCGGGATTTTTTTTAAGATTACGATTGTGAATCGTTTATAACTTGACATCACCTGGCGGAAGAATTTGATAGAAAAGAGGGAAAAAAGTGATGAATACGCATCAGTAATTGGATCAAGACCGGACATCTATCATAGAAACGCGATGAAGGAAGCCATGGCCCCACGAAAATCAAAAAGCAAAGAAGAAGTCAAACAGGAAATCATAAAAAAATCACGCGAGGTCATTTCCAAGATGGGCTGGCGCAAGTCGAGCACCGAGGAAATAGCCAAGACACTGAACAAGACAAAAAGCTCCCTGTACCACTACTTCGATAACCGCGAAGAGCTGATCCGGGCCGTGGTCCACTATGAAGGCGAACAGATACGACAGGCTCTGGCTGAAGCCATCAACATGGAGAAAAATCCCCAGGACAAGCTCTCCGTGTATTTTACACTCAGGATAAAAAAAATCTACAAGCTGTGGGATTTCTATAAGGGCGTTATCGAGGAGTACTTCCTCCGGTATTCCTTCATCATGATGGCTCTTGACGATTATACTCGCTACGAGCAACAGCTCATACAGGAAATCCTCCAGGAGGGGAACAAGCGGGGCTTTTTTTCGATACCAGATGTGCCCCTGACGTCACGGGCGCTTATCAAGATGATGGAGGGGTTCGACTTCTTTATGTTCCAGGGTGAAAAGTTCAAGAATATCCAGAACGAGATCGACGAGGGTATCCGCGTCTTTATAAGCGGCATTTCGAAGAAATGAAGCGGGTTTGTCTGCATCATGCCTGCTCCGGCGGCAAGAGCAGAGCCCCGCGTCCCCGGACGATGCCCATGAAAAAAGGTTAGCAAACGCCCCGGCCTACTCCCACGTCACGTTGATGATCTCCCGGTCCGTCGCGGGGTGCATGGAGACGCCGGGGAGGGTGTACCACGAACCGCCTAAGTTATCGCGGATCACGCAATCTTCAAGGCGGAGAAATCCGCTCATGTCATTGGTTATGAAAAAGATGGCCGATCCGTAGGCGTTCACCCTGTTATGTTCAATGAGGGTGCCGCACACGGACAGGGTCATGGAGTTGCCGTCGTTGTAGATCGCGCCGCCGCTCCCGCCGCCCGGCGTCAGGGGCTCGGCCGGATTGCCGCCGTTGCCGGTGGCGCGGTTATATGAGAACAGGCTGTTGATGACCGTCCATGACACGCCGATGCTGCTGATCCCGCCGCCGTTCGCCCCCCGGTTGCCGAAGCCGTCAGCGCCGCCGAAGGTGCAGTTGGTGACATAGACGGGCAGGCCGGAATACTGGCTGAAGGCCCGGACCGCGGCGCCGCCGACATCCGGCCCGGAAAGGCTGCAGGTGTTGCCGAAGAACCGGCAGTTGACCATCTTGAAGCGTCCGCCCCGGACCCATATGGCGCCGCCGCCGTCATGCTGGAATTCCATCTGCGCGTTTCCGTCGACGAAGGTAAGGTTCTGGACCGTCAGGCGCGGATGGTCCTGGTCCTGGCAGTGGTTCGTGGTCCAGACCTGGTCGGGGTCGCAGGTGTTCATGTAGAGGATGCGCGTAACGCGGCTGCCGCTGAGGGCCACGGTGCCGCCGCCGTCGATGACGATGTCGGGCCGCTGGTTGTTGAACACCTTTGCCGGCCGGGTGAGCCTGATGGTCACCGGGTCCGGGCCGCAGTTGAAGACGATCTTCCCTCCCCGGGACACGGCGTCGATGAAGGCGTCGGCCGTGCAGCTTGACGGCGTGCCGCTTCCCACGGTCTCGTCAGGGGCGGACACGTCTTCCACATCCGCTTCAGCGGGAACGGCGCAGGCGCCGTCGGGATTTCCCGCCGGAGGGCCGGCCCAGGGGTCGGTCATGGCGGGGACGGCGAGATTGACCATGAGCTTTTTCCCGCCGGGGTTATTATCCAGACACCCGGACAGAAGAATGACGATGGATGAAAAAACGGTTATAGGTATATATCGAATGCGTATCATGGTTCTATTGGGTAGTCCCGCCCGGGGGGACAGGATGCTGTTGATGAGTGACTCCTTGATGATTTCTGTATAAACACCATGGGCGCTGCGTCCACTATTTTTTAATCTCTCGGGGTCTTTTGAGAAAATATCTTGCCATTACCGGCGCCCCGGCGTATACTGCATCCTTTCTGTTTCGGAACGGGACTCGATGCCGTTCAACACTCAATACGCGTATTCTCTGCCGCTGTACAAGGGGGGATACACAACGAGATGCAGCCTGCGCCCAATTTATGCATGCCCGATAAAACCAAATCGTGCGCCGCCTGCTGCGGCCTGATGAACCACACAGATATTTCCCGGAAAAACCTGACGAAATTTTTAAATGACGGGGCCTTCCGCGCGGCAAACTACTGGCGTTACCAGATAGATGGAAGCTACCCGGAGCAGACGACATCGTGCCGGGACTACTCCACGCATATCTGTCCCTTCCACGGATTCATTGCCGACGGCCTTCCCGGATGCCTGGTGCATCCCCGCGTCGCCGGCGAGGACCGGCGCGACCGGGGGCTCTTCGGCGCCGCCGCCTGCGGCAGGTACTTCTGCCCCGCCTATGAGCTGTTGAGCCATGACACGAAAACCATCCTGATAGAAACCCTGGACGACTGGTACCTCTACACCATGGCCATCATCGACCCCCTGGCCACGGAACGCATCATCTATCAGCTGTATGTAAAGGGTCTGCACAGGGGTGACAGGTTATTCAAGCAGGCCCTGGTCGACGCGCTGACCATACACGGGGAAACGCTGGCCCGCCGCGAGGGAAACGTGTTCTGTTATTCCAGGGAGGAATACGACTTCGCGTCGAAGAACCATTTCTAGGAAATATGGCCTTGAAGCGGAGACCTTCTGTTCAGATAGGCGGTCTTCGGTTTTGTGTGTCACCTTGCTGATTTCCTGAATACATCTCACCGGTTGGTAAAATCATAGAACTGGCCGCAGGCGCAAGGATGGTTAAATTCATCAAGTAAAATAGTTGCCATAATCGGCAAATATGTATATAAATGGACGCATGTTGACTGCATGAGGTGATTAAATGGAATCGACCGACACGGTTCTGAAAAAACTGCGGAATCTCAAACCGGAGCTAGCCGGCAAATACGGCGTACGTCAGGTGGGCGTTTTCGGTTCATATATACGCAACGAGCAGAAGGAAAACAGCGATCTTGACATACTTGTTGATTTTGAACCGGAAGTCAGGTTCGGATTGTTGAAGTTCATAGAGATTGAAAATTACCTGTCAGACGTCACGGGAATCAAGGTTGACCTGGTAATGAAGGAAGGTCTGAAGCCCAGGATTGGAAGGAAGATTCTTGATGAGGTAAAATATCTGTGACTGAAAGGAACGCCGGGGATTATATTCAGGATATTATTGATGCGATGGAGGCCGCCGGTTCGTTCATCAAGGGAATGTCCTTCGATGATTTTATCGCAGATCGGAAAACCGTATATGCCTCAATACGGGCAATTCAGATTATTGGAGAAGCATCAAAAAAAATTCCGGAGAACGTACGAGAAAAATACTCAGGTGTGCCCTGGCGCGAGATGGCGGGGATGCGCGATAAGGTCACCCATGAGTATTTCGGGGTCCAGATGAAGGTTCTCTGGAATACCCTGAAAGACGATATCCCTCCATTGATCGATGTCATGGGCACCATACTGGCAGAAGTCGATTCACTGGAAAAGAAGTCCATGGAGTAATAGCCGGCTTCTTCGAGATTCTAAGCTTTTACACCTCGAAAATATCCGACAGGGTGGATAATCTGATCAGATTGCGGATGTCGGCATTGACATTGCTGATGGTCAATTTCCTCCCCTTTTTGTTCTGGATCTTGTGCAGGCTGACCAGCGTGCCCAGCCCCGAAGAATCCATGTAATCCACCTTTGATAAATCAATATCAATATTTTTGTCAGACGTTTGAGTGAGCTCAAAAAGCCTGTTCTTGAATTTAGCATGGGTGTATAATTCAATATCGCCTTTAACGCTGACCGTGATTCTGTCATCGTCTTCCTTGATGTTAATATCCATGATGAAACCCCCGGGAGATTCTTATTATATGGATATAGAAAAAAGGGAGATGAGTCAAATTGAATTTATTAACCAGACACCACTTCATTGGATTATTATTCAGTAGGTAAAACTGCCGACCGGGGCATAGGGAATTTTTAACCTGCCGGGGGATCAGGTCCGGTACTGCCGTGGCCTGAGCGCCTTCATGCCGAGCAGAAACCGTGTTACCGGCGTAAGGCGCGCTGCGGCGCACAGCCCCGCGGTGACCAGGAACGACAGGGCGCAGATTGCCAGGAACCCGGTGTACACGGCCGGGACCAGGCGAATGATATAGTAGCCGGCGGCGACGATGACGGTCTGGTGCAGGATGTAAAAAGGAAAGGAGATTTCCTGGGCAAAGGGGAGCCAGGGCCGGTCCCCGTCGAGGCGCCGCAGGCCGTATCCGAGGGCGGCCGTCACCAGGGCGAGGCCGGCATAATGGCGCACCAGGGAGAAGGCGACCGTGGCGGGGGTTATTCCCCGCAGGGAAGGGCCGGACAGCCAGACCGCCACGACGAAGAACGCGGCGGGAAGCCCGGTCGCCAGGGCGATCCGCCGACGGGTCTCAGCGGCCCGGCGCAGGCGTTCATCGGCCATGAAGAGGAACCCTCCCAGGAAAAATATTCCGTAGAAAAAGGGATTTTTTCCCCCCGGCGCCGGCAGGAGCTCGGTCGCGGCCAGGAGAATAACCAGGAGCACCGCCCCGGCCGGTGATGATATGAGGGCGGCCGCGCGCGACACCAGGGCCGCGCCGGAAGCTTTCCGGAGATAGAGGAAGAGCGGCAGGAGAAGAAGGGAAAACAAAAAGAGATACAGGATGAACCAGAGATGCGCCGGGGTGAAGGTGCCGTAATATCCGGAGAGATCGCGAAGGTCCGGGGTGAAATACCCGGCCAGGAAACCGGCATAGGAGGAAGGCGGCGTCCCGTGGTCCAGGAGGGCGTAATAGGGCTGGGGCGGGATCAGGACCGCGGTGCCGAAGAGCAGGGGGACGAGGAGGCGCAGCGTCCGTTCCCGGGCGTATTCAACGCCGCTCCGTTTGGTAAGGGCCAGGTAGGTCGAGGCCCCGGCAAGGAGAAAGAAAAAGGGCATGTGCCACGGGCCCGTAAGGCCGATGAGGGCGGAGAGGCCGGCGCTGGTCGCGCCGCTTTTCACGTAATTAATTTCCCACAGGTCATAGATGCGCGCCGTGTGAAAGGGAACGAGCCACGCCACGCATATAACGCGCAGCATGTCGATGAAGACCGTGCGGCCGGCCGCGGCTTCCGCGGGATGATGGTCACCCTGGTCCCTGACGCCGGTTATGTTAACCTGTTGACTGGTCACAATCGTTATCGCAGTTCAATGACGGCAGTTGCCTGTAATTGTTCCCTTAATGTCCTTCTGCTTGAGCGCTTTTACCATTCGTTCCGCCGCGCATCCATGTCGGGAGTGGCCCTCTTTTCGCGCCATCCCGGATTATCTTTCTTGATCTGTCTTATCTCGGCGGCGATTCTTTCTATTATTGCATTGTCAGTCATCCCGATGGACTGCATGTTCAAAATGCGGCTGTAGTACTCTTTAATAAAAAATCCGCCGCAGGGTACCCTCGACAATATGTCAAGTGGGCTCATCTGTTGCCTCTTATAAGTCTTTCTTAGGCCGGCTGCCGCGTCCTTTATTTTCAGCACCGCCGCGTACTTTGGGTCTTGCGAATTTTTGCGGATTTTTTTTTCCGCCAGGGCCTGGTTTCGGCCTGGAGGAAACAGGGGCCCTGTTCGAAGAAGTGCCCGCCGGCCGTGGTTTCAGGCCATTGCGGGTTCCGGCACCCGGCTGCCGCGACGGTCCTGAAGGCCTGCCCGAATATGAAGGTTTGTCGTGGGACCATTCTTTTTGTTGAGGATGCGGAGCGCCGGATCTTCCCCGGGAGAAAATACGTGCCGGTCTCTCATCCGGATCGGGCCAGCGTTCCCTGGTGTTGTAATTTGTTTCAGGCTTGCCGTGACCGGATCTCTGGCCATCCCGTGGGGCCCTGTCCTGGCGTAATGGCCCGTCGTGGGACCGTTCTTTTCTCTGGGGATGCGGATAGCCGGATTCTCCCCGGGAGTAATTTCGTGCCGGTCTTTCGCCTGAATCGGGCCATCGTTCCCTGGTGTTGTAATTCGTTTCAGGCTGGGGCGAACTGCCGCGGCCGGATCTCTGGCCATCCCGTGGAGCTCTGTCCTGGCGAAACGGCCGGTCGTGGGACCATTCTTTTCGTTGAGGATGTTGAGAGCCGGATTTTCCCCTGGGGTAATTTCGCGCCGTTCTATCATCCGGATCGGGCCATCGTTCCCTGGTGTTGTAATTCGTTTCAGGCTGGGGCGATCTGCCATGGCCGGATTTGCGGCCGTCACGGGAAGGCCTTTCCCGGCGCGTCTGCCCGTCATGGCGCCATCCTTTTCTTTGAGGATGCCAGGACACAGTTCTTTGGGCCGCAGGTCTTTTTTTTGCAGGCCGGGGAGCCTTCGCGTTGATGATGTTTTCTTCATCCGCGGGAATATCTTCAAGTTGAGATGATGGCTCTCCCGGTCCGGTTTCCATGGAATCATTTTCCGTATCATCCGGCGATACCATGTGCTGTTTTTCACTTTTTTTGCGCCGGGAAAACCCCTCAGCGCGTTCATTATATTTTTTAATCGATAAAGCCCTGGCCTCTTTTGCTTTCATTTCAAGGCTGACGCGGACCTCCCGGTCCATGAACATGGCGCCGTTGAGCTTCTCAATGGCCAGTGCGGCCTCCGCTTCAGAGGACATCTCGATAAATGCGCAGCCTTTCTTTCTTTGCATCTTGATATGCACCACCGTGCCGTAATCGGAAAAAAGGGTTTTGAGTTCCTCTTCCGTTGCCGCAAAGTTTAAATTTCCGATGAATAATTTTCTATTTTCCATCCATCAAAAACCTCTGATTTCATTGAATGAACAATAATCCAAGCCTGCTATGTTCTTAACCGTCATATACCGGATAGGTAAGATTATTCCTGAGTGCTATGGGAACGATAAGATGTTATCTTGTTATAAAAGAAAGGATTCCAGATGGATAAACAATTTTGTCTTTGAATCCCGGGTCGGGCATCCCGCACGTCTAATCGACTGATATATGACAAATAGATCATAGTGACCATATTTGTCAAGAAGGTATCATCCTTGCTGAAAATTTAATCAGGCAGGGATTATTGTCTTTGGGGAAACAGGCCGAGGGCCGGCCCTTGTCTTTTCCGCCGGTCTGGTAATGCCGTTTTAATGACCGTGTTACCGGGGTGCCAACCCCTGAAAGCGCACCGACCAATGATCCGCAGATATGTGGCCCCGAGGCCGCGCAGGGCGGATATCGATACTAGCTGCCGGGTCAGTTGGGTTTCCTGTCATGGACTTTGATTGCACGGGTAATTACAGGTGGATGTCGTCATCAGCCATATACAGATTGTTTATTTGCTTTGCATGAAATAGTCCAACAAGAGGACTGCTGTCGATCGCTGCCGAAACTGCCGTTTTTTCTTAGCCTTGGCCGCGGGGTAGTGGAGGAATGTTGCCGGTAATCGGATCGAAGAAATTTTAAAGGATCCCCTTCTGTTCCCTCAGATGGCAGAGGCGTTTGATTATTTCATTGATGTTGTTCAAGCCGGATTCTTCCATGTACAAAAGATAAAAGCTCGCAATAGTACGGTTCCCCTTTTTCTGCGATTTCAGGAGCATGCATACCCCATAACAATAGTACTGCTTTTCAAGGCTTATGCGGATATCGAATTCCTCCGCGTTTTCCAAAACTATCTCGTCTATGAATTCCACCATGACATGTTTGGGGGATATGTCGACGATCCTGCCGATGATGGTTATGTCATTCTTGGCGTCCTTCAGCAGTACCTCGGTTTGAAGGCCGGCGGAATAATCGAATTCAAGGGCCCGTTCTATCTGTTTTTTGACAATGATTCCTTCGATGATGTTTTTTCTGATGGTCATGCCTTCGACGCTGATCCGCGCCTTTTCCCTGAATTCCTGGTAAAAGGCGACGCTGCAGGCGCATTTATGCCAGTATCCTTC
This sequence comes from Spirochaetota bacterium, assembly GCA_035400945.1. Classification (GTDB taxonomy): domain Bacteria; phylum Spirochaetota; class UBA4802; order UBA4802; family UBA5550; genus RBG-16-49-21. The sequence continues at coordinate 18,316 of DAONAJ010000007.1, read as the reverse complement.
CGGCGTAAGGCTGGTATTGGTCATACGCAGTTCCAGGCGTATGGGATAACTCATCCAGAGATATTCTGAAAAATTGATATTCATGGTGTTCAGGGTAAAGAAGACGCCGCTGACGGGAACCTTGCCATAAACGTGGGCGCAGGCGAGAAAGAACTGCCGCGCGGTTTCAATGGCCATCATGCCGGGAACGTGGTCAAGCTTATGCTCGAAAAAATATTCATGCTCCGGGTCGACGTGCATGTTGGCGATAAAGATGTCGTTTTTTTGAAACTGCTTGATGCGCTCCAGGATGTCGGATATCCTTTTTTTGTCCGCATCATTGACGAGGAGCCATTTGATTTTCAATATATTCGCGATGCGGAGCTCGTCGAGCTCGCTGATGTCGCATGACAGGATATAGTTGTTTTCATTGACCCGCTTTTTATAGCACCCTAAAATCAGATCTCGTTCCGCCGGGATCATGTGCGGATCCTGGAGCATCCCCTCCATGGCTTCTATTGAAAACGAGACAGGCAGCGACCGAAGCACGTAGGCGTCGGCGTCCCCGCCTGATTCAGTATCGCCGATGACTATTTTTCGTTTTATATAATAGGTCAGGATGAATTCTTTTTCCTCCGGATTCAACTCCTGCAGGATGTCTTTCTCGAATATTTCCTTGATGATGACCCGGGGGAGGGAGCGCCGAAGGTTGTAGATGTGGACATTTTCCTTTCTATCTTTATGCAGGTACTTCTTTTCGGGGAATAGAATTTCATCGAAATTGATGTTATGTGGCATGGCTTCCTCTTGTCCGCAATACGGTTATATAGCGTTCGAATTCCGGAAAATTTTCGACAGTATGATCTATATAGTCGCTGTACATATGATAATCGCTTATGGTGAAGACGTCATTAAGCATCATGACTGTATGTAAACCAGACCGCTTTCCTGCCCGCAATGCCAGCGGATTGTCGTCAATATAAATCCATTGTCCCGGATCGATGTCAAGATCTGATATTACCCGTAAAAATGCCGATGTATTGGCTTTCGACACGTCACGTAAGGGATAGATGGCGTCAACGGCGCGTAACCCAAGCTTCTGCATCCGTTCAGGTTCCGCTAGTGAAAATATCGTATATTTTAAATCATTTTTATCGCAATAATCAATAAATGATAAAAATTTATTATCAATTTCGATTGTCATGTTTTTATGGGAATTCAATGACTTGAATTCCTTGAGAAACCGCGGGAGTTCATTATCCAGGCCGAGAGAGGTAAAGAATAAAGCTATGGCTTGTTCCTGGGAAAAGCAGGTTGCCAGTTTGAAGTATGATTGAAATGTCTCGAAGGGTATTGGCTCCAGACTGTTGATGAAGTCATACGAAAACTGTTGGGCGACCAACACTGAATTCCTTGAAATTACTCCATCAAAGTCGATTAACATACCTTGTATATTCATGTGCCTGTATCCGGATATGTTACCAGCAGGAGCCGTTATATGCGGCATTGTCAACTGCCGTGATATAATTCAAATCAATATCGCGGAGTGAAGTAACCATGAATTGTACGCCGGTTTTTATCATATCCTGCTTCTGAAATTCGGTTGATGGCACTCCGATAAATGGTATATTGTTTTCTTTTGCCGATTCGGCAACGGTATTAACATCGTCAATAAATACAATCCGATTGCCGTCAATTCGGCATATGTCCTGTACTATTTCCTTGATACCCGGACGAAAATCGTTGGTGCAAATGTACGTGGTGAAATAGGGGAGATACGCTCCGAGTTCTTTCTTGAAATGATCTTCTCTGAGGCCTCCATAACAAAGGATGGATAGCGTGCTGCCATGGAGGACATTCAGCAGTGCTTCAACGCCATCTGACAATAATCCGGGATTGTTTTTAATATATGCATCACGTTCGTCGAAGAACAGCTTTATAAGCTCCCCGGGTGTCAGGCTTAGGTTATACTGTGATATGAGATAGTGGGCGGCAAGAGCCTGGGGACGCGAGAAAAGAGCGCGTTCGAGCGTTGGGGTATACTCAATTTCGAACGTTGCTACAATTGATTTTAAAACGGGGCTGAAAGTATCAATTAATAAAACCCCGTCAATATTGACTGCGGCCATGGTTAATGTTTTCATAGGTACATGGCAGTCTGATTGCAATTAACTATTTGTCAAATAATTATCGAATCGCGGAAGAGCGCCGGCAATTTGTTGTTGATTTTTTTTCGCATACTGTTTATCGATATCATGATTCACGCCTTTCTAAATCTTAAATAATTGTAATTATACCCGGAAAAAAAAGGCCGGGGAAGATGGAGTTTAAAATATGGCGACCGGTGTTGTTTGATACTGAGAGATGATTACCCTACCTGATTATACATTGATTGAACCAGTGCACAGGGGTCACCGGACATGCGTGTATAGAGGAATACGAACGTCTGATAGCTTGCCCGTGATAATTAAAACACTGACCTCTGCTAATCCCTCCCGTTCGGAAATCGAGCGCCTGGAATACGAATATAACCTGACAAGAAGCCTTGCCGCCTCTGAGATTGTCAGGGCCTATGATTTTATCAACGCCGGCTATAGCAGGGCTCTTATACTGGAGGATTTCGGCGGCATCTCCCTGCATCAATACTTGAAACTTGCCCGGCCTGAGGTGAGTATCCTTCTTGGAATTGCCGTTGCTATCGTTAAGGCCGTAGACGTAATTCATCGCGAGCGAATAATCCATAAGGATATCAAGCCGCAGAATATTTTTATCAATAAAATATCTAAAGAAATAAAAATCACTGATTTTAGCATTGCGTCCCGGATGATAAAAGAGACTCCCGCTGTGATGAACCCCGAGTTCATCGAAGGGACCCTTGCCTATATGTCCCCGGAGCAAACGGGACGAATGAATCGATCCATTGATTTCAGGTCTGATTACTATTCTCTGGGTGTTACATTGTATGAATTATTTACCGGAGTGCTGCCTTTCGCGTTCTCTGATCCCATGGAACTGATTCATGCTCATATCGCGATGCAGGCGATTCCCGTCGACCGGGTTAATTCCGCTGTTCCTCCGGTATTGTCTCGCATTATCATGAAGTTGCTTTCTAAAAACGCTGAAGACAGATATAAAACTGCGGGGGGTATCCTGGCCGACCTGGAAGAATGTCTCAAACGCCTGGCCAAATATACTGTTGTTGATGATTTCCCTCTTGGCGCAAAAGACCGGTCTGATTCATTTATCATCCCTGAAAAATTATATGGAAGAAATCGTCATCTTGAGGCTCTTTATCATGAGTATCAGAGGGTTGTACAGGGCGAGTTTCGGATGATCCTGTGTTCCGGTCCTCCGGGTATTGGAAAGTCATCATTGATTAAAGAAATACATAAGCCGCTGGTTAAAGAAAAAGGCTATTTCATCTCTGGAAAATTTGATCAGTATAAACGGACATTTCCCTATTTGGCGTTTATCCAGGCTATTCAGGATCTGGTGCGGCAAATACTCACTGAAAGCGAAGAACAGCTGGAAAACTGGAAAAAAATAATCGTTGCTGCATTAGAAAATGATGGTCCTATTCTTGTCAATGTGTTTCCCGACATAGAATTGATTGTAGGGCATCACACAATGCAGGATAAGATTTCGGCCGTCGAGATGAAGGATAGATTTCTTGCTGTATTCCTGAAGTTTATCAAGGTTTTTGCCCAAAGAAATAAGCCGCTGGTTTTATTTCTTGATGATGTGCAATGGATAGATGATTCAAGCCTGCAATTACTTCATGCGCTCATGATGAATCCTCATGTCCCGGGACTTCTCATAATCGGGACATACCGTGATGGTGAAATTGAATACAACGAACAGGCTCTGCGGTTATTTGAATATCTTGAAAAAAGAAAGGATTTTTGGACCAGGGTGGAACTGGGAACCCTGGAACTCGAAGAAATAAATTCACTGGTTTCAGATACGCTATCCGTACCGCCTGCCGACAGCATGATCCTTTCTGAATTGATCGTGGCTAAAACCGGCGGTAATCCTTTCTTTGTAAAAGAATTCCTGATAAATCTATACCAGAATAAATACATTCAATTGAATGAAAGTGGTGCATGGCAATATGATATCCGCGGGATAAGTATCGCCAACATGACCGACAATGTGGTTGATCTGCTCATTGATAAATATAATGATCTGCCTGTTGATGTTAAAGAATTACTGCAGACTCTTTCTTGTCTGGGATCGATGTTTTCATTAAATGAATTGTTTCTTTTTTTTGATACTATCAAAGTCCAGATTTTTGATTCCATCCAGCTGGCTGTCGATAATGACATTCTTATTAAAAGCAATGATCAGCTCTGTTTTTCCCATGACCGGATACGGGAGGCGGTGTATGCCACGCTCGGCCAGGAGCACCGCGAACAGATACATTATTCAATAGCCCGATACCTGTTTAATAAATCGGTGGTGAAAAAAAATGATGATGATATTTTTAACATTGCCCATCATTATAATTGTGCCGTGAACCTTTTAAAAACAGCGGATGAAAAAGAAACGCTTTGCCGCATAAATTTGAAAGCCGGGATACGCGCCAAGCAGTCCATTGCCTATGAGGCCGCCAATGATTTCATGAAAAAAGCATTGGAAAGCCTAGCGGTCGATTCATGGCGCAGTGCCTATGATCTGGCATTATCGATACATTCCGAAATGGTTGAACTGGGATATCTCAGGGGAAATAGTGAAGAGGCGGAACTGCATTTTAATATAGTTAAGAACAGGGTTGTTGATCCTATTGACGCGGTGCGGGTTTATGAAGTAATAATTTATCATAAAACAGCGCTCAACAACATGGAGGAGGCATTTCGTCTCGGCCTTGAAGCTCTTGCAATGCTCGGGATGAAAATGCCTCGAAAACCCGGACGGGCCATTTTGTTGAAGGAAATAGTAACAGCCAGAATCAATCTCATTAATAAAAAAATTGAAGACCTTGCTGACTACAAGGAGCTTGATGATCCCAGGCAGGCATCAATAGCGCGTCTTCTGATGTGCTGTTCGGAGGCGAGCTACATAACATCTCCGGAATATTTACCTCTCATTATACTGAAGCTTTTAAATATCTCGTTGAAACACGGTAATTCAATTTACGCGCCGTATGCATATGCGTCATATGGTGTCATAGTAAGCGCGTTTTTAAATAATATCGACCTTGGGTATAAATTTGGAAAATTATCCTTGCTGGTTTTGGAAAAGTATAACGCTGAGGAATTCAAATGCAAGGTTTATTTTCTCTTCGGAAACCTGATCAATCACTGGAAAAATCATCTGAGGACAGATCTTGAATATCTCGAGGAATCCTATGTCAGCGGATTTCACATGCATGATCCATCCTTTGCCTCATACGCTGTTAATCATTACCTTTTTCACCGGTTCTTTATGGGTGAAAAACTGGATGTGATGAAGGATCTATTCAGGCAGTATACCTCGATCATGGAGCGTTTCCAGCAGCTGAATCCGACTCAATCCTTCAAGCTGTGGCATCAGCTGGTGGTGAATTTATGCGGTAATGCAGCGGATAGATCCCTCATTAAAGGGGAAATATGCGATGAAGATGTCCTGATCCCGGAAAAGATCAGGACGAAAGAGCTTACCTGTCTGGGTTTCTATACTGTGGGGAAGATGTTTCTGCATTATCTGTATGGTGATTATGAAAAAGCGATAGAAGTCGCCCGTTAGGGAGAGAAAAATCTCAAGGGTGTACTGGGCATGATCTTTATTCCCGAGTTCTACTATCTGTATTCTCTTGCTCTGTCGGCTTATTCTTTAGCCGCGGGAAAAACAGAGTCTATGCGGATGCAGGGGAAAATAGATGCAAACCAGAAAAAGATGAAACGATGGATGTCCCACGCGCCGGCAAACTATATGCATAAATATCTCCTTGTCGAGGCCGAGCGGCACGCAAGAAAAGGCGCATTGAATGATGCGTTGCGGCTGTATGAACAATCAATTGAACATGCCGGCAGGAATGGATTTCTGCATGATGAAGCGATTGCAAATGAACGATGTGCCCGATTTCTCACGCTTAATGGGTTTGATAAAACGGCAATGACGTATTATAATAATTCATATGTGCTTTATGAATCCTGGGGGGCTGGAATTAAAGTCGATCTGCTAAAAAGCGAATTCCCGTGGCTGCAGAGTTGTTCCGTCAGCCCTGTTGAAATTGAATTTAAGAATAATGAACTCGCGAGATCTTTGGATCTTAACACGATAATGAAAGCCTCATATGCTATTTCAAGCGAGATAGAAATCGCTAAATTAAATAAAACTCTCATTCGGATAATCCTCGAAAATGCAGGCGCTCAGCGCGGATTGATGCTGATTGAGACTGAAGGCGAAATGTATATTCAGGCCGAATGTATAGCTGAAAATGACAGAGTAGTAATGTTTAAGACCTTGCCGATAAGGTCATATGGGAAAGCGCCTCTTTCTGTGTTAAACTATGTCAGGCGGACAAAGGAATCAGTCGTGCTTAATGATTCATCGAGAGAAGGTCGCTTCAAGGATGACCCGTATATTCGCGAGCATCAGGCCCATTCGATCCTCTGCGTTCCCCTGGTCAAGCAGCAGGAGCTCAAGGGGATCATATATCTGGAGAACAACCTGGTGGTCGGCGCGTTCCCGCCGGAGCGGCAGGAGACAGTGAAGCTGCTGTCAACCCAGGCCGCCATTTCCATCGAAAACGCCCTGCTTTTTGAACGGTCCATTAAAAACGAACAGGAACTCGAACAGAACTACGAGGAGATGCAGGCGCAGTATGAGGAGATGGAGAGGATGAACGAGGAGCTTGTCCGGACATACAATAATCTGGATCAAGCCAATAAGAATCTGGCACGTGAAAGCGGACTCCTGGAAATATTCAAGCAGTTTGCCGAGACGTCCGGCCAGGGTTTTGGGATGTGCGGTCTGGATGGTTCCATTACCTATGTCAATGCGGCCCTGTGCCATATGATGGGGGCGCAGAAGGCGGACGATATCCTGGGACGGAAAGTGTGGCACTATATTCCCGCGGAGCTCATGAAGGAGAAACGTGATGCGATACTTCGTGCCCTTGAGGAGCGAGGTGATTGGACCGATGAACTGTCGATTAGAAATCCCGTAACTAATGCAGAAATACCGGCGATACAGAACGTGTTCATCCTTCGTGATATGAATAATAAGTCTCTCTGCTACGGCGTCATTGTTACCGATCTTACTGACATGAAAAAAGCCGAGGCAACATTGAGGGAAAGCGAGGAGCGGTACCGGCTTCTGGTCGAAACAATGAAAGAGGGCCTGTGCATGCTTGATGTCGAGGGCCGTGTCACCTATCTCAATTCTTCCCTCTCTTCCCTGCTGGGATACGATATCGCTGAAGTTGTCGGCCGTCCCCTGTTTGATTTTCTGGATCAGGACAACAAACAGGTCATGAGTGAACGGCTTGATGCGATACGCAGGGGTCAGAATGATCCCTATGAGCTCAATCTGTTCAGAAAAGACGGCACGAGGATATCGACAATTGTTTCTCCGCAGGCTATTTTTAGCGCCGGAGGCGAATATGCAGCGAGTTTCGGCGTTATCACCGACATAACCGAAAAGAAGAAAGCCGAAGTAGCGCAGGAGGTCATGCAGCGACAGCTGCTGCAGTCGCAGAAAATGGAGGCTATCGGCAATCTCGCGGGCGGCGTCGCCCATGACTTCAATAATCTGCTGACCGCTATTCTCGGGTATGCGGACCTGTTAATGAACCAGATTGATTCCCGTGATGAGCGATACGAACTGGTGAGTGAAATAGTAAAAGCCGCGGACCGCTCGGCGGTATTAACCAGGCAGCTCCTGGCGTTCAGCAGAAAACAGATAATCGAAGCCGCCGTGGTTGACCTGAACAGGATTGTGACCGACATGGAGAAACTGCTCAGGAGGCTTATCGGCGAGGATATTCAGTTTGTCACAGAGCTTGACCCTTCGATCATGAATATTTACGCGGACCGGGGCCATATTGAGCAGGTATTGATGAACCTGGTGGTCAATGCTCGTGATGCCATGCCTTCAGGGGGAAAACTCTCCATCAAGACCAATGATGTCGTAATCACGGATGATACCGCTGTTGCGGAAGAATATCTTACGCGGGGCAGATATGTGTGCCTCGTTGTCGAGGATAGCGGCATCGGCATGGATGAAGAGCTGATGCAGAATATTTTCGAGCCTTTTTTCACCACAAAAGATATCAGCAAGGGAACAGGGCTTGGTCTTTCAGTCGTGTATGGCATCGTCAAACAGCATGGCGGTTATATCACTGTATCGAGCAGGCCGAAAGAGGGCGCGTCGTTCCGGATTTATCTTCCTGCGGTGGCAGGCGACCAGGGTGCGATAGATGATGAAGCCTTCCGAAAAAAACACCGGCATGGGAATGGCGAGCGGATTCTCCTTGTTGAAGACCAACTGGAGGTGCGAAAGTTTACTTCAACTGCTCTCAGGCAGTACGGGTATACGGTATTCGAGACCGAGTCCAGCAGGGAGGCGTTTGACGTCTTCAGCAGAGAAGAAGGGCGCTTTGATATACTGTTCTGCGATGTAGTATTGCCCGATGGTAACGGCCTGGAGATAGTGAAAAGACTGCTGGAACAAAATAAGCAATTGAAGATCATCATGACCAGCGGTTATATGGAACAGAAATCGCTTTTTAGCGAGATTAAGGAGAAGGGGTATACTTTTCTACAGAAACCATATTCCCTTGATACGTTGCTTAATGCTATTGGAACTATTTCTTAATAATAACAAGAACGATTGGTTCATTGGTCAAACCTGCCCCTGGGGTGGCCTAAAAGGGAGTGCCTTTTCACGAAATCCGGTCTGGTGGCGGCGTCCTGTCCGCCCATCGCGGTACCCGGCGGTGCCATGCCTTCCCGCAACATAATTTGTCCTGTTTCCGGGGCATGCCCTGCTCAGGGCAGATGCACAACCGCGTGCCTGATCAGGTAAAAAGCACTTGCGTTTTTCATGCATGCCTGCGCATAATAGACCGCTGCACGACGTGGTTCTTTGCCGGGGAAAGCGCCGGTTTGCCGCCGGTCATCATTGCGGGATGCCCTTCGGGTTCCCGCTTGCGAAATGATTCTTTCATGACGGAGGGGAGGGGGGATGAATCTGCCGGTGCCGTTTTACGCGAATTTCTTCACCCTCGGCGCGCTCATCCCCACCTGTTTTTTCCTCTTCTGCGCCGTCTATTTTCTGACCATTAAAAAGAAATCACGGGCGACCTATTGCTACGGCATGGGGACCCTTTTCGTATGCGGGTTCAACTTCGCCTATTTCCTGGCGAGCGGCGTCTACCATCCCGTCGCCGCCCTCCACCGGTGGCTCACCGTGGGCACCATATTGCTGAGCGAGCTCTATTTCATCAAGTTCATCTACTTTATCGACCGCGAGGAGGCGTCGCGGGCGGTGCGGACCCTCTTCGCTGTCCTGTTTGTCATCGCCATCGCCGTACCCGTTGTTTTCATCGCCTTCACCTTCGACGCGCCCCGGGTATTCCGTTTCGACGGCCACTATTATGACCTGGACGCGGATACCATCAGCCGGCTCATCGGCTATTTCATTCAGGTGTACATGGTCATCTTTTTTATCACCACCGCCGTAAAAATAAACACCGCGGAGAAAGGGCGGAGGCTGACCATCTTCGTCCTCGGCGCGGCCTTCGTGCTCGCGTCGCTGGTGCCCAGCGTCATCAACGTCATGAGCCGCGACGGCCGCATCGACCGGGAGACCTTCCAGGTGGCCTGGGACGTCCTCAACATCAGCGGCTTTTTCCTGATGACCATCGTGTTCATCAATTATACCGCGGACCGCATCTCCTTCATGGCGAAGGTGATCGGCATAAGCCTGACCGCCCTCCTGGTCCTGTTCCAGGGGATCGTGTTCCTCTCGATTTCAGACCGTGAAAAGGCCTTTGACGCCATCATGTACGGGCGGACGAGGCTCGCGGTAACCGAAGCGTCGTCCCCAGGGGATATTTCCTATCACGCTGCCATGCCGGAGGACGATGAAGCGGGGAAGTTCCTGATCGTATCCTCCCCGGTGATCGATACGGCCGCCTATGGGGAGTATCGCCGGCAGCTGATGAACATGGGGATCCTCGAACGGATCAGGGAGCTTCCCGATGACGGCTTCGACCGGGGTCTCCGGGAACTGTGCGGGAAAGCCCCGCCGTATTTCAGCGGTTACGCCCGGGCGCTATTCGCCCTGCGCCGGGAGCGGCCCGCCGCCATCTCCGGGATCGGCAGTCGCCTCGTGGAGGAAGCGGCCGGACTCAGGAACGTGCTGCGCTATAACGAGGGGAAGATCAGGAAGATCCCCGACGCGGGATTCAGAAAAGGGCTGCAGATGTTCCTGTCGGGGGCCGGCGGCGCATTTTCCCCCTTTGCCGGCGCCCTGGATGAATTCCTCGGGAAAACGGCCCTGGAAGACGGGGCTCTCAAGCAGGAGGTCCTGGCGTTCCTCACGCCCCCGGTGCTGTCCGGCGGCCGGTGCTTCCGCAGCATCGGCGGCCGCCACTTCGTCTCCTTTCTCCATTACGACGCAACGACAAAAACCGTGCACGAGGCGGGATTCCCCTATCCGGCATACCGCGCCTACTTCCATTCCTTCTGCATGAAGTTCATCTACCTTCTCGGCGCCACCTTCGTGGTGCTCTTTATCTGCTTCAGCATCTATTTCCGCGTCTCCATGGTGCAGCCCATCGAACGCCTGCTGAAAGGCCTTGAATCCATCAAGAAAGGCGACCTTGCCATACACATTCCGGCCAAGGCCCAGGATGAAATCGGCATGCTCACCGAGGACTTCAACCAGATGGCGCAGGTCATGAAGCGCGACCGGGACCAGCTCGATGAATACACGAGGACCCTCGAGGAGCGGGTCCGGGAGAGGACCCTGGAGCTTGAAGAGAAAAACGATACCCTCCGTGCCGCCTATGAGGCGCAGCGGGCAAGCGAGGAGCGGTACCGGAACATCGTACAGAACGCGACCGACGGCATATTCAGGAATGACGTGATGGGGAATTTTCTTTTTGTAAATCCCGTGGGGCAGGAGCTCCTCGGGTACACGGAAGAGGAACTGCTGAAGATGAATTACCGGGACCTGGTCGCGTCCGACCACCGGGAACGGGTGCTCGGCCATTACCGGGTCCAGTATCATGACAAGACGGGCGAGTCCTATCTCGAGTTTCCCGTTGTCAGGAAGGACGGCAGCGTCGTCTGGCTGGGGCAGCGGGTCAGGCTGGAGAGGAACGGCGCGTCCTGGGAGTTCCATGGCATCTCCCGGGACATCACCGCGCGGGTGAAGGCAGAGGAGGAGCTCAAGGTCGCGAAGGAGGCCGCGGAGCGGGCCAACCGGGCGAAGAGCCGCTTCCTGGCAAACATGAGTCACGAGCTCCGTACCCCCCTCAACTCGATCAACGGGATCGTGGAGCTCCTCCGGTTCGGATCGTATGAAAAGAACGAGGAGATCGTGCTGGAGCTGGAACAGGCGGTCGAAGAGCTCAGGAAGAACGTCAAGGGGAAGCAGGCGGCCGAGCTGGCGGAGAGCCTGACGTCAATAATGAACTTCATCCAGGATGACGGCAACCTGAAGCGCTACTATTTCCTGAAGACGGTCGGCATGCTGGAAGGCCTGAAGAACGCCGGGCGCGTTGAGGAGCTGCTCAACGACATCATGCAGAAGGTCGACGAGGAAGACCGCGATATCTTCAACGCCTACCGGCGCATCAAGGAGTCCGGCGATTATCTCCTCTCCCTCATCGATACCATCCTCAATCTCTCCAAGATCGAGTCGGGCAAGATTGAGATCAAGAAGACCGATATTGACGTGCGGGGAATGGTCGAATCCGTCATCGACAACGCGAAAAGCTTTGCCCGGTCAAAAGGGAAGGGGGACCTCTCCATCAGCTATCTGGTCCATGAGCAGGTGCCCCAGAAGGCCGTCATGGACCATCTGAAGACGAAACAGGTATTGCTGAATTTCTTTTCAAACGCGATCAAATTCACCGATGAGGGGTCCGTGACCCTCCTCGTTAACCGCGCGGGCGACGCCATAAAGTTCACCGTTATCGATACCGGCGCGGGGATACGGCAGGAGGAGCATGATAAGGTCTTCCACGAGTTCGAACGGACGAGCAGCTCCCGGAACGTGGAGGGGACCGGCCTCGGCCTCGCCATAACGAAGCGGCTGGTCGAGCTCCAGGGGGGAGTCGTCGGATTTGAATCGGAATATAACGGCGGAAGCAGGTTCTGGTTTACCCTGCCGCTCCGGAGTGAATAGAGGAATCGCCCGCAAGCAGAGGAGGAACATATGCCGAAAGTGCTGGTCGTTGACGACAAAGAGGAAAACCGGTACGTGCTCAAGAATTTTTTCATGCTCTTCGGGATCAACTCGGGGATCGAGATCGTCGAGGCCTCGTCCGGCGACGAGGCCGTGGCCAAGGCGAAGGAGGTGAACCCGGACCTGATCATCATGGACGTGAAGATGGAGACCGATTACGCCGGCCTGGACGCCACCCGGGCGATCAGGGCGAGCGAGGTGATTTCCGCGACGCCGATATGGGCGCTCACCTCCCAGGCGATGGAGTCCCACGACGACGAGGAGAGCGACCGGGAAAAATGCATGAAGGCGGGATGCAACGAATACATCCCCAAGCCCTTTGACCAGGTGGAGCTCATCCAGAAGGTCTCCCGGCTCCTCGGGATCGAGATCCCGAAAAAAACGAAGATGCGCATGGGAATAGACTGATGAACAAGGTCCCCGACGCCTATGATTCCCACGACGCGGATTATTTCCTGCGCGAGGCCGTATCGAACCTGAAGGGAAAGATCGACTTCCTCTATTACGGCGGCCTGGACGAGGAGGGCGAGGATGCCGCCCTCGAGTTCTATGAAAAGCTGAAGATCAGCACCGACACCCTGTACGGCATGCTCACCTCGAACATTGTCGAAAAGGCGAACCGGATCAACCACCTCCACGGTCTCGTGGTCAGCGACCTCGAGCTCGCCAGGAAAATCCAGGAGAGCATCCTTCCCGGCGCCGTGGCCATCGACGGCCTCGCCCTCTGCGCCCGCTATATCCCCATGGCCGTGGTGGGCGGGGACATCTACGACATCACGGAACTACGGCCCGGGTACGCGCGGATATTCCTCGCCGACGCCACGGGGCACGGGGTCCAGGCGGCCCTTATCACCATGATCATCAAAAGCGTGTACGAGATGGTGAAGTCACGGGCCGCGACGCCGGCGGCGCTTCTCGATGAAATGAACGGCATATTCACCCGGGTCTACCGGAGCCTGGGAACCTTTTTCACCTGCATTGTCGTTGATATCGACCTGCAGGGCAGGACGCTTTCTTACGCGAGCGCCGGCCACCCGGTTCAATACCTCGCGGGGGACGACGGCGCTTTCACCGCCCTGGAGCACACGGGAAAACTCATCGGCCTGACCGGGGACCATCCGTACCGGATGATCAGCCATCCCCTCCCGCGCGCCGGCAAACTGCTCCTCTTCACCGACGGCCTCTATGAGGAATACAACGCCTCGATGGAGGAATACGGCGAGAAGCGCCTGCGGGCGCTCCTGGAAGAGAACCGCGGCCTCGGCATCGAGAAGATAGTCGGCAGGGCCCTGGACGGGGTCATGGGTTTCATCGGCGGGCAGGACCTGCACGATGATATTACGATTATCTGCGCGGGATGGTGACCCTCTGCGTATATGGCAGATGGTGAGCGGTTTTATTCGAAATATCCTTGATGGGCGATAAATGAGTCATTAAATTTCAGTTGAGTCCATCGGGGGGATTCAGCTGAATATTTGATGGCGCACCTTTTCCTAATGCTGGTTTGTTGACGGCAGATGGTTGTATTTCTTGAAGGAGATGGGCGTCGAAATCTGGCATCCTGCCGAGAAAAGTTAAGGACTTTCACGCTGTCTGTACGTAATTGTGCTAAGGGTACATATCTCATTTCCAATGCATGGCTAATTAATCATTGACAGATAAGACTATATTTGGTATCATATTTAGACCATATCAGGTTGAGGTTCCTATGAAAATTAAAGAAGATATCAGGCCAATATCGTATGTTAAGGCCCATGCTGCCGACATGCTAGAGCAAGTAAATAAGACGCGAAGGCCTGTTTTTGTGACGCAAAACGGTGAAGCAAAGGCTGTATTATTAGATTCGGAAAGTTATGAAAATATGAAAAATGCAATAGGGCTGCTTAAAGCTATATCCCAGGGAGAAAATGATATAAAAAATGGCCGCATGATTGATCAAAACGAAGTATTCACAAGAATTGAGAATAAATTAAAAAAGAATAAATAGAAAATGCCACGATCACTATATACGGTATTTTGGACTGAAACCGCTCATGATGATTTAGAAGGCATTATAAACTATATTTCTCTTAATACTGTGGAAAATGCCGTAGCTATCTTATATAAAATAAAAGAAAAAGCCGAAACTCTATACTCCTTTCCAGATCGCGGCAGAATCGTACCCGAATTAAAGTTTCATGGTATCGAACATTACCGTGAATTAATTCTCAATCCATGGAGAATTATTTATAAAATTGATAATAATAGAGTATATGTTTTGTCTGTATTAGATGGAAGAAGGAATTTAGAAGATATTTTGTTGGAACGATTAATAAAATAAAAAATACACCTGGCCAAACTATCAGCTAAAATATTGACATTTATTTCAAATTTCACAAAGCACAGTCATGCTTTGTGAAGGCATCACTTTGCCCATCTCTAATAAAAGGTGAAATGCCGCAGTTGCCTGATCGGAGTGAGGCGGGACAGGCATCAGCCTGGAAATGACAAAGTCGGAATCCCTCTTAATGATAAGTTCGCATTATTGCGCGAAAATCAAGATGTAATTGACATCAAATATCATATAAGAGAATTGTTTGATGCGGTTTACATTCACGGGTGCGATTGACATGGGTAAGAAAGAAAACTCTCTGGCGAGTGGCGATGTTCTTTTCACGGACTCAAGTGTTAATACGCAGCTCAAGCGCGGCGTTGGGGGTTATCTGTTTCTGCCTGCCGCGCTCCTGGAAGCGTGTCCCGGCAGTATTGAGAAAGCGGATATTATCGGGCGCCTGAAGTTGCGCAGATCTACGGGCGCCGGTTCAACTCAAATGGAAATTCGGACGTTTGTATGGGCGCTTGAGGATTATCGAAACGCCTTAACCGGTTCCCGCCATGGTGAATTGTCAGTGTACACGGATTCCCAATGCGTCGCGGATTTATCGCGGAGAAGATCCGGACTGGAAAATAAAAATTATATCAGCAAGAGAACAAATAGCGAGATAAGGAACGCATCGTTATACCGGGAATTATATTCATTGTACGATGAACTGAACATGAACGTTATCAAGGTCGCGGGGCATTCCCGTGCCGCCTCCCATGACACTGTTCATAGAATATTTTCCATTGTTGACCGGGAAGTCAGGAAAGCCCTTCGGTCATGGATGGAAGAATTGAAAAGAGGCGTTTAATGCGGATCCTTGTGGATGCAGATTCATGCCCGGTCGTTGTAAAAGAGATCCTGTATCGAGCGGCCGAGCGCGTTCATGTTCCCCTCGTGCTTGTGGCAAATCAGTGCCTGATAGTCCCGGGCTCGGCGTATATTTCATGTATAGAAGTTCCGGCCGGTCCTGATGTGGCGGATGACCGCATTGTTGAAATGGTAGAGGCTAATGACCTGGTCATATCCGCCGATCTGCCCCTAGCGGACCGTGTGATCGCCAAAGGCGGTTTCGTGCTCAATCCCCGGGGCGATTTATATACACCGGAAAACATCAAGGACCGCCTTGCCACGCGCGATTTAATGGACCTTCTCAGGAACAGCGGCATGGACACGGGCGGGCCTTCCTCCTTCAGCCAGAAAGACCGCCAGGCTTTCGCCAATCAGCTTGATCGTTTCCTTGTGAAGGGATCTCCTTATACACAGAAATAACAATTATAAAAAACACTAGATAGTGTTTTCTTATCTTACAATTCAATTCACGCACAAAACACTCAATTTATAGAAAAAAATTCATAGCTACTGATTCATTCCCTGGATTTCGACCTATTTTTTATTAATAAAGATATACATTTGTGTATGACACTATCTGTCATACCCTCCCTGCTATATTACATGTATACGATACAGGCAAATTGACCAATACAGGGACCTGCATCGGAATAATTTCAATATTTGGGAGGCAACCCATGAACAAAATTCACATTAACGGCCGTCTTATCAAGGATCCAATCCTCAAGGAGTTGGAAAACAACAACGCGGTATGCACGTTCTTTATCGCCAATGATATTCATTTCGGCATGAACAAGAAGACCGGATTCTACAAGGTAACCGCCTGGGGGCACCAGGCCAGGATCATCGCGTCCCACATGAAAACCGGGTCAGAGCTTTTCATCACCGGACGTCTGGAGCAGTATCGCCATGAGAACGAGAAGGGCGAGACCGTGTACGATAATAGCATTGTTGTCGAGCAGTTTGATTTCGGGTCGAGGACGCAGCAGCGCGATGGGGCCGCGCCTGCGGCATAATTGAATAATTGCCCCGGACCGGGGCAGGGTAATGACCCGGGGCGGGTCGGTCATTGCGCAGGGGGGCTTTCAGCAGCAAAAGCCCCCCTTGCATCCCCCCGTGCCGGTCGCTCAGGCGCCGCGACGGGCTACGGGTGAACTCGTCGATTCGGCTTCGCCGAAATCGACTCGGGCATCCACCCTTGTTAGGTTTGTCCGCCTTTGGCGGACGTTTTGAGGTCTGGTTGACATCAGGTTACTGGCATTTAGGAATTTGACTGAATATGTCATCGTCTTTGTAAAACGATGGTAATGATGTCTTTTCGCCTTTCGCTCCGGAAGGCCCCTCCTGGGCCATCCTCGCGACGCCGGGCCTCCTGCCCGGCGAGGTTGTAGTGTACCTTGCAGGCGATGGTATTGCGCGACAGGCTTGGAGCTGTCAACAAAGTATGGATGTAATGCAATTACAGGTCTTTCCAGTGAATGTTTCGGATGCCGGCAGGGAGGGGGAGTTTGTCGGCGCTGTTGGTGATGAGCATGCCGCCTTCATGGCCGGCGAGCCCCTGCCAGGATATAATGTTTTTATAGAACTGCGGCTTGATGGTTGTCGACAGCTTAATCTCGCAGGGAAGAATGACGCCCTTTTCAGAAATGAGGACGTCTATTTCAATGCCGCTTTGGGCACGCCAGAAGTAGAGTTCCGGCTTGATTCCGGCGGCAAAGCGGGATTTGACCAGTTCGGATACGACTGCGGTTTCGAAGATGGCCCCCGCGAGGGGCCCGTTCATGAGGGTCTTTTCGTCTTCGATGCCGAGCAGGTAGGCGACCAGGCCGGTGTCATAGAAGTAGACTTTCGGCGACTTGATGATCCTCTTACCGTAATTTTCGTAGAATGGAGGCAGGAGATAAATGATATAACTGGCTTCGAGGGCCGCCACCCACCGTTTGACCGTGGGCATCGATACGCCGATCTGCGAGGAGAGCGCCGAGTAGTTAAGCTCCTGCCCGGTGCGCGCGGCCAGGAGGCGGACGCACTGTTCGAATTCGCGTATGTCGGAGACGTTCATCAGTGCCCTGACATCACGTTCGAGATAGGTCTGCAGATAGCTCGAATACCAGAGCCGTCGGTCTATGGCCCGGTTTACCGCCGGCTCGGGGTAGGTGCTCCCCGACATGAATTCGCCGACCATGGCCGCGCCGCCTCTCTCATTCAGGTTGAAGGTGGGCAGGGTGAGCACCGCTGCCCGTCCGGCGAGGGACTCGGAAACGTTTTTCATGACGGAAAACTGCTGGGAACCGGTGAGAAACCATGTCCCCGGCTTTCGGTCGCGATCGACAAGAAGTTTTATATATGTGGCGATTTCGGGAACGTACTGTATCTCGTCGAGGATCACCGGCCGCTGCAGGCCAGCGAGGAAACCGGCGGGGTCATCGAGGACGCGGGCCCGCACCGACGGGTCGTCAAGGGAAAGGAGTGTGTGGGGCCTCTTTTTAAAGTATTGAATGAGAAGAGTGCTTTTCCCCGACTGCCGGGGTCCGGTGATGATCGTGACAGGAAAGGTCTTCTCCGCGGAGGCAAGGGTTTTTTCAAGAAGTCTGTGCCGGTACATATGACTAATTTAATATTAAATATTAAATTAGTCAAGTATTATTTTTGTGTCCCCTCCAGGGCGGGGTAATGACCCGGGGCGGGTCGGGCAATTCTTGCGAGAGGAAGAGGGGTGGCTTC
>DAONAJ010000006.1:34787-97217 GCA_035400945.1 Spirochaetota bacterium | reverse complement strand
GCGCTTCATCCCCGCAGGGAAGGCCATAGACGGGGATGACCTGGTGGCCCTCAGACCGGGCGTCGGTATCCCCCCGAGCGACCTGGCCCTGGTAGTCGGGAAAAGGAGCAGGGTGGATGTCCCCGAGGGTTACCTGATAAGAAAGGAACATCTGCAGTAACCTGTTACGAGGGCCGCCATGAAGCCGCGGTGTTGTAACCGCGGTCATGAATCAGAGGAGTGTGTCATCAATGAAAATCAGAATAGCGGCAATGGCCATCATGTGCCTCTTCCTGACGCGGTGCGCCACCTATTACCACATGTTCAGCTTCACCGTGCCGAAGAGCACCTATTACTCGGACCAGGAGCGGGAGCTCCTGGAAAAGACCACGAAATCGATCGAGTTCGATTACGGCTATAACGCGGACCTCGACCTGGACTACGTGTTCCCGGTAACGAGCGGCTACACGGAGTTCAAGGCCGGTGACAGGGAGCTGTCGAAGGTACTTGACAATGTTGACAGCAAGACGCTGATCGCCTACAGCGAAAAGATATACCGCCTTAAAAAGATGACGGTCATGAGGATGGAGTACTACCGGTCGGCGGGGCAGTGGAACAACTACATACTCATCAGTAAATACCTGCTGCCGCCCATTGATTTTTACTCAAGCATGGTGGAAAAACAGGCGATGAAAAGAGACAGGGACTACATGATCAATATTGAAAAAAGAAGAAAGGCCCTTGATAAGAAAACTGAATATGAGATGTACCGTAAAGAATTCGAGGAAATCTGGAAAAATGACTACAACTCGTAACTGGATGTGGATGAGGAGCGGTTCCGTCCGCGGTTTATCCGGGGGCGCCGCCGTGCTTGCACTGGCTGTCTGTATCATGGCATGGTCCGCTTCGGTTTTCATCCCCGAGGCGCGCGCCGAGGCCTCGGTCAGCGTTCTCTGCTATCATTCGTTTCTTGAAAAGAAAAAAATGGACCCCTTCAGCTTCACCATTGACGAGCTGAATTCCCAGATACTGCAGCTCAAGAAAGAAGGATTCCGCTTCGTGTCCATCAATGACGTCATCAGCGGAAGGATAACCGGAACCAAGAATGTGCTGATCACCGTCGATGACGGCAACAAGAGCGTGTACGATGCGCACCGTAAGGTCTTCAGGCCCAACGGCATCAGGCCGCTCCTGGGGATATATCCGAACATCATCATCAACAAGAAGCACTACGCCCTCACCTGGGAGCAGCTTACCGAACTGGCAAACAGCGGGTGCGACATCGCGGCCCACGGCTACTTCCACCTGAAGATAAACAAGAAGCTTTATGACAAGAACCCCGGTTATTTCAAGAAGGAAATATTCCTGGTCAAGAAGGTCCTCGAGGAGAAGCTGAACCGGAAGATCACGGTCTTCGTGTATCCCTTCGGCCTCAGGGACGACCTTACCATCAAGACCCTCAGGGAGGCCGGTTATCGCTACGCCTTCACCATCAACAACGGGAGGATTGACATCCCCCTGGGCGCCGGCGACAGGCCCTTTGAGCTGCCCCGGTACATGGTCACCAGGACCAGCTGGAAATACTGCTTCAACAGCATTATGAGGAACGCGCGCCACAAGACGTCCTACAAGGTGGCCTCAGCCGGCGGGGAGTCCATGGAAAAGCCCGACGTGGCGGCCGTGGACAGGGCCCCGGCGGAACGCCATGACCCTGCCGCAGAGCTCGCCGCCCGCCTGACGGAGCGGATAGACAGGATGGCCATGGTGGATGAGAAAGCCGACAAAAACGGAAAGCAGACCAAAGAATCTCGCACTAAAAAAAAAATCGAAAAAAAGACCGGTATAGACTCTGATCCCGCCGCGAAGCACGAACAGAAAGCCGTAGTAGTAGTAAAAGAAGAAAAGCCGGCGCGCGAAAAGGAGCCCGTCATGACCCGGCGGGATACGGCAAAAAAAGCGGACATTTTCCCGCCCTTGTCAAAGGAAATAAAACTTGCTGCGGCGGGACCCAGGCCCCGGAAGAACGAAAAAATTGCGTTTCCGGAGGAGGACCGGAGTGACGTCGTGTTTCAGCCGATCCAGAAGGTCGCGGGCAATGTGAAGCGGGATTTTCCCGGCCTGGATCGCGGCGATATCTTCCCCGGGGAAAAGAGACGCGCCTCAATGGTATCTGTCGACGGCCTTTCCTCCGGCAAACGTGAAT
This sequence comes from Spirochaetota bacterium, assembly GCA_035400945.1. Lineage (GTDB taxonomy): Bacteria > Spirochaetota > UBA4802 > UBA4802 > UBA5550 > RBG-16-49-21. The sequence continues at coordinate 95,035 of DAONAJ010000006.1, read as the reverse complement.
CGGCCGGAATCGAAACGGTGGACCGCGGGGAGAACCCGGCTCCACTCGAAGCGAAGGTGGCAAAGGGAGCCAACAAACAACTGTCCGGGATGAAGGAACAGTATCACAGCATCAGCACGAAATCACTGCGCACCTATCGCGGCATACTGGGGATCGTGGGCGGAAAAATAGAAAGGATCAAGCATTCCATCAGGAAATACGTGCTGGTCTATTTTTAAAGCTGTAAGCGAGTTTTGCTATTCCAGAAATAATTTTTCACGTTACCCGATAGTTATACATTAATTCAATGATGCTTTGCCACGCATCCACTTCATGTATACAGGTAGTTGATATGGAACGAAATACCGTTAAGAACATCATTGCGCTGGTCAGCATTGCTCTTCTGATGCCCGTTCTTTCCTGCACGCTGGCTGTAACGCTCCACCGGGCCGCAGCAAGCGGCGACGTGGGGGCAATAAACAGGATGTCCGAGCACGAAATCAGGATCTCGGAGAGGCTGCCTTCGGTATCCCGGACCGGGAAACCGAAGGCCATAGGCCATGTCACGCTGTCGCTCCCGGGGTGATGTGCACCGATTATCTGTTTTTTCAACGACTCCCCGGCGGCGATGATACGGTTCACCGGGTGATCTTCAGGGGAAAGGGGCGTCGAGGCTTCATCGATAACATCCCACGGTGTGTCGGACGGCTTTACGCCTTTCATCTGGGCGCTGTTCGGTCCCAGCAGCTCTTACGCCTTAGGGTTGGCCATGATGATGGACGAATCCGGCCCGTGGACGACAACCTCCGCGTCAATGTTCATGAACAGGCTGCGGTACCTCTGTTCGGTTTACTTAATCTTCCCTCCACCCTCGAAAAGCTTGAGAGCCGTCTCTATGGTTGATTGGAGAAGGTAACCCCCGGAATTTTTTATCACAAGGCAGTGCCGGGGGATGCCGTGAATCTGCTCGATCATATCCCGGTCCGCGCGGGATGCGAGGAATGCGATGGGCGCATGACGACGTTTGAGGATCTGACGCGCCGCACATCGGGACCGCCGGTACCGCTGCCCAGGCCGATGTCCATGAGGACCAGGTCTATGACAGGGCTCCCGGAGACTGCCTCAATGGCTTCCTCGCCGCTCAACTCCAGAATGACGTCGTAGCCGAAGTTCCTTAATATCTGTTCTTCCTCGAGGGCGAAGAGGGCTTCGTCTTCGACCATGAGAATGGTTTTTCAACTGCTTGATGTCCATGTATCAATTATACAATCTAATTCAAACGGCTGCTGTGATTATTTATGCTCGTGTTTGCCAGAGGTTTGCCGGATTGCTGGAGGGAAATGATACAGGTTTTTCGGGGTAAAGTCGTTGTTCTGAATTTGTCGTCTGCCGGAAGCAACAACTTTTCAATTATTCCCGCTCCATGATCTCCTCCGTCAGCTTCATGTAATCGTCGGCGCCGGTGCTTCCCGGCTTGTACTCGAATATGGTCTTGCCCCAGCTGGGGGCTTCCTGGAGGGCGACATTCTCCCTGATAAGGGTCTCGAAGAGCTTCCCCGGCAGGCGGTTCTCCGTCTCCTCGATGACTTCCCGGTTGATGGCGCGCTTGGCATTGTACATGGTGCCGATAATGCCGGTCACGTCGATATCCTTGTTGAGGCGCCGCTTCACCACCTGCACCGCCTCAAAGAGGTTGTACATCCCGTGGAAGGGAAGGAACTGGACCTGCAGCGGTATGAGGATCTCCTTCGAATAGGCCATGGCGTTCAGGGTCAGTATGCCCAGGGACGGCGGGCAGTCGATCAGGACGAAGTCATAGCTGTTCATTTCCTCAAGGGAATCGCGGAGGAGGAACTCCTTGGCGGGGATGGGAAGGAACTCTATGTCCTTCAGGTCCTGGTTCGCCGGCAGCAGGTGGAGATCGTTCCGGTCGATCAGTATCTCCGCGTAGGGGAGCTCGCCCTTCAGGACATGGAATATTGATTTTTTTATCTGTTTCGGGTTGTAGCCCAGGTGGTAGGTGGCCTGCGCCTGATGGTCGAGATCGATGATGAGGACCTTCTTTCCACGAATCTGCAGCGCGGCGGCTATATTGACGGTGCTTGTGGTTTTACCCACTCCCCCCTTGTTGTTGGAAATGGCGATTATTCTCATGGTTACCTCGCAATTAACCTACCGGATAGGCTGCCCATTTGTCAATGAATAAAATTAAAAGGATTTTGGCCGCTCCCCAGGAGGATGCCGGGTGGCGTTCAATGGTAATGCAAGGTGTTTGTTTTATTGCTCGGAGAGGATGATGCGCAATCTGTTCAGGATCATTCCGGATAAATTGTAAGCAACGGCCGTTTTTATCCTTGAAATTCCCCCCTGCCGTTGTTTTCTTAATATACGGGCGGAGATTCTGATATCGAGGTGAGGCCATGTTCAGAAAAGTATTATTCCCAACGGATTTCTCGGAGAATTCCTATGTCATCATGCCGTACCTGAAAAAATTAAAGGCGTCGGGAACGAAGGAAATCGTCATTCTCCATGTCCTCGACATGAGGTACAGCGGCGTCATGGAACCTGCATACCCGCTGGGAGAAATGGGAATCCAGAAATTTGAAGTTGAACTGTATGCCGGCATGGAAAAAACGGCGAATAAAAAGCTCGCCTCGCTGAAGACCAGACTTGGTAAAGATTTCAAGGTGAAGACCCTGCTCAGGGAGGGCGTGCCGTTCAAGGAAATTATAGCCTGCGCGGAAGAGGAAAAGGTTGACCTCATTGCCATCGGGTCCCACGGGAAAAGCGACATAGAGGAAATGCTTCTCGGTTCCGTTGCGGAGAAGGTCGTGAGGAAGTCGAAGAAGCCCTGCCTCATGGTCAAGCGGTGAGGCCGCATCCCGGGTCCATTACCGGTTGAGAAAGGCGATGATCTTCTCGGCGACACTCTCTTTTTCCAGGTCCGCGGTGACAGCGTGGTCGCTCTTGTGCAGAAGGAACGTCTCCTTTTTTTGCGATGCCACATGTGAGAAGATGTATTCCATCGAGTCAGGTGGTATCACACGGTCTCCCTTGGATTGTATGATGAGGACGTCGGCCTGGACATGGGGGAGCGCCTTCATCGCTTTTTTGATAAGCCTGAAGAGGTGCCACGACTGCCTGATGGGCGTTCCGGAACTGTAGCATTCATGTATCCGCCGGGCCTCTTCCGAGGCCAGACCTTTTGTCACATCATCCTGCCATAATATTTTTTTGAACAGGCCGATGACCGGCGCCAGGTAGATGCTTCTTTCCTTGAGTGTGCGGGGCGTCGAGATGAGGACTATTTTCCTTACCGGGCAGTCCCGGGCAAGGAGGAGGGTCAATATCCCCCCCATGGAAAGGCCTACCACGGAAACCTCGCGGCAATGGCTTTTCAGCTCCACCAGAGCTTCCCGGGCCGCCGTCAGCCAGTCCCTTCCCGTTACCCGCGCCAGGTCCTCGATGACGGTCCCGTGGCCTGGAAGGCGCGGTATGCTGATGGAATAACCCTGCGCGGATATTTTTTCTCCCAGGAATTTCATTTCGTGGGGCGACCCCTTGAAGCCGTGGATCAGCAGCACGCCCCGATCGTGACTGGTGATTGATACCAGGGCCTGGGAATTCTTCATGACGGGGGAGAAGGATTTTACTTTCATGGGTGCCTGCCGTGGTCCACTGTTATGGCTGTATTAAAGTCCCCACGTATTCAAGGCCGAAGGCCAGACCGATTGTTACGATCACCGCCCATAACACTATCCCGGCGGTGATCCAGAGGAGTATTTTGCCGGGCTTCGCGCTCAGGGCGAGGCCGATGAGAGCCGCCTGGGGAGCTCCGGGCATCACCGGGGCAATGAGCCCCAGACCCGGCATGCCGTATTTCTGGAAGATGGCTCCCGCCTTTCCGTTTCGTGTCTTTTCAAGCCACGCGGGGAACCTCTTCAGCAGGTACTCCTGCAGGGGCCTTCCCATGAGGAGCACCAGCATCACTGCGGCCTCAGCCCCGGCCGCGGTGATGAGGCCGGCAGCCAGCACGTGGAATTTGAACGCCAGCGCCGCGGGGAACCCTCCCCAGAAAAAGACCGCGCTCAGGGACATGATGGAAAATATCTGCGCCGCTGTTTTCATCGTCAATTCCCCGAGCGTATGGTTATGCTTTTCCGTCCGGCCACGGCCGATTCGCAGATCAGGTACAGTTCTTCATTGTCATATGAGTATTCCAGAGAATCGCCTGTCGTGGTCACCGCGTATCCGCCGGCACCGAAGAGGGCCTCGCGCGGCAGGAAGATCCTTGTCTCTCCTTTGGCAGGGTCGTGGTCCCATTCCATGTATACTGAAATAGATGCGCTGTCGCTTCTCGAGACTTCAAACTTCACCGGCGTCCCGGCGGTCCTCCGGGCATAGGGGCGGATGCGGTAATTTGCCCTGAGCGCTCCGGTATTGTCCACGATGCTGAGGTTCTCGTCGTTGAAGCCGTCGTAGCTGTCAGGTGTCCAGCCGGGAGTGTAGTTCCACTGCGTGCCCGAGGCGTGGTTGGCGTCCAGCCATGCGTAGAAAAGGTCCATGTATTTCCCCCCGCCCAGGGCCGTGGCGTTGACGCCGAATTCGCCCCAGAATATGGGAACGTTCCACGCGTCGGATTTTTTCTTCTGCTTGTTGAGAGCGCCCGCCGGCGATGTGCCGAGCCACGTGTTGAGTACGATAATGCTCCCGTCATAGTAGTGGGGGGCGTAGGCGTAGTTCCCGAATGACATCCGGGGGAGCTCCGATGTGTTGCCCGCGCTGATCAGGGCATGGGGGCAGAGAAAAATAATAGAATCGGGGTCGTTCTTCCGGATGATTTTAGCAGCGTCTTCATAGAGGACGGCGATCTCCGTCACCTCGTCTCCCCATGGCTCGTTGAGGATGTCGTAACCGAGCACCGCGGGGTTGCTGCCGAAATGACGGCTGACCGCATCCGTCATCTTGATGAACCTGGTGCGCGCACCGTACTTGTCGCGGTAGAAGCGGTTCCAGCAGGTGTGCATGTCGAAATCCCATATCATCTCCGCGCCCCAGATCTTGCAGCTGCTGTCGTTGCAGGGGGTGTCCTTGCTTACTTCCGGTGGCACCGTCCATTGGGGGAATCCCTCGCCGCATCCATGTATCTGGTAGCGCGAAAACGCGTCCTGGTGGAAGTCGATGATGACCTTGATGTCCCGTTCAGCGGCCCAGGTGACCACGCTGGTTATATAATCGAGATATTCACTGTTGTACGATCCCATGACGGGTTCAAAGGCCTCCCAGGTGAAGAGGAGCCTGATCACATTGACGCCCCAGCCCGGCAGGGGATCAAGGAGTTTCGCCTCCTTGATGGGCATGAAATCCGGGACCTTGGCGTTCCCGGCGACGTTGAGTCCCCGGTAGATAACGATACCGCCCCGTTCATCGGTGAAGTATTTACCGCTGGCCTGGACGGGCGGAACGGTAGCGGCCGAGTCGCACGATAGGAATAGAATCATGGCCAGATAGAGAAAAACCACGGATGCGCGCACCAATTGTTTTATCATAGTCTTTTCTCCGGATGTATTTCGTTTTGCCTCATAATAAACGAAGATCTCTCGTATGGGCGCTGAATCGCGGAAATATTAATTCACCCAAGATTTAAATTATAAACGCATTGATTCTCTGGTTTTTCTCTGCGCCCCCGCGACTCAACGAGAATCCTTTCGTGTTTTCTGCATATACCATCGGGACAATCAGTCCGGACGTATTTTATTCAATACCACAGGTAACACTATTAATCGACTTACCCGCTAAGATGAGACTGTTTTTTTGGGATGCCTGAACCTTTTCCTGTATTCCGTGGGGGTCATGCCGGTAACCGCCTTGAACATCCTGTTGAACGTGGCTTTTGAATTGAATCCGGTATCATAGGCTATCCTCAGCACGGTTGTATCCCTGTATTTTTCATCGGCCATCATCTTCTGGGCATCCCGTATCCGGAATTCATTCACATACATGAAGAAGTTTTTGTTATATTTTTCGTTTATTATCTGGGTCAGGTGGTGCCGTTTTATTTGGAGGGCCCGGGCAACATCCTCGATGCGGAGCTCAGGATCAAGGTACGGTTTTTTATCGCGCATGAAGCCGTTGAGCATCACTGCATACTCTTCGGCGTTAGATTCCTTCAGTCCCGACCGGTCGTATTTTTTCCTGAGCATGTTCAGGAGAAAGATCCTCCTGCTGTCGGCGTCGGTGCTGTAGTTTGAAAAGAGCAGCATGATGATGATGAAGCTGAAAAAAAGGACGTTGCGGAGCACGTTCGATATCCCGAGGCCGGTGAAGAGGGCCAGGCCGGCAACCTGGGTGAGCATCATCACGACGATGACGCCAAGCGAGATCCAGAAGGGGAAGCGGATGAGCGTTGAAGAGAATATGATCACGAAAAGAGACCCGAGGGGCAGGTCGTATCCCGTGGCGTTGACGCCGATGACATCGATGGCCACGACCGAGGCGTTCACGATGATCATCGACGCTGATACCATGACATACGTCATGCGCACGTCGCCGAGTCGCCTGGAGATGAATATGAGCAGGACGATGACCGCCGCGGTCAGCGCCCGGATCATCCACGCCGTCACCGCGGCGTTGAAGGGGAACGCAATATAGTCGAGGACGGTGAAAAGAAGATACGCCGTCATGCCGATGAAGAGCACCCGGTTTGACACGATGAGGCGCGTTTCCGCGTGGTGACGGATATACTGCTGTTCCAGTTCGTCGGGGAACCTCAATAGCGGCGAGTCTTTTTCCAGCCTGGCGGCGAGCTGTTGCAGATCATGGTCTTCCATGGGTTCTGTCGGGTCCGTGTCATGATGTGATACCCAGAGCTTGTCCGGCAATCGGGCAGGTGTCAAGTTATTTTAGGCATGGGGCTCACGCTGTGTGCCGGCTTCAGCCACCTGAAGGGGGAGAAACTAATTGACGATTGGTCAATAGTGTATTTATAATGATCTATGGCGGCACTGTCATTTCGACGAATTGCGGTCTTCCGGGTTGAGAAGGAATCATGATGGGATATCAATTTCCGGATTTCTGAGCCGGGCATGGGTCGGCTGATATACCAAAACGGGAAAAGCAAAAAATTTATCGATAATACCTCAAATTGCGGATATAAATAGATGTGTATCGCCATGTGATATCGGATTGATGCCGGAAATGGCATTTCAAGGAGGATTGAAATGGAATTTAACCTCAACGCGGTTTCCTTTATAAAAGAAAAGAACGCCGTGCCCCTTGACACGGAACGGACCTATGACGTTGTCATCATCGGCGGCGGGCCCGCGGGACTTACCGCGGCCGTCTACTGCATGCGCAAGGGCGTGGACACCGCCATAATCGTAAGGCACGTGGGCGGGCAGGTGGCTGAGACCTCCGCGGTCGAGAACTACATGGGATACCGCTATATCAATGGCGTCGAGCTGGTGGACAAGTTCCGGGAACAGGTCCAGCAGTTCAGCATCGGATATGTCGAGGGGGTCGGCGTCGCGTCCGTCGAGGACGGCGCGGTCAAGACGGTCCTTCTCGATGACGGCCGGGCCGTCCGGGGGAGGGCCCTTGTCCTGGCTTCGGGCAAGTCGTGGAGAAAGCTGGGGGTCCCCGGCGAGCAGAGGCTCACCGGCCGCGGCGTGGCGTACTGCACCATCTGCGATGCTCCCCTCTTCGCGGGAAAGACGGTTGTGGTGGTGGGCGGCGGCAATTCGGGCGTAGAGGCCGCCATCGATCTTGCCGCCATAGCAAAGGAGGTTATTGTGGTTCAGAACCTCGACCGCCTGACCGCGGACAGGGTCCTCACGGACAGGCTTGCCGGGTTCGGCAACGTGCGCCTCGTGTATAAAAGCAGGGTGCGGGAGATCGCCGGTGAGAACGCCGTGACGTCGGTGGTCCTCGATGACGACACTGGGGCGTCCACGGAAATTGCCGCCGACGGCATATTCATAGAAATTGGCCTCGAGCCCAACAGCGGCTTCGCCCGGGGCATCGTCGATATGAACGAAAACGGCGAGATCATCGTTGACTGCGCGTGCCGGACCAGCCGCGCCGGCATTTTCGCCGCGGGAGACGTCACCACCGTGCCGTACAAGCAGATCATAATTGCCGGGGGGGAGGGTGCCAAAGCGGCCCTTTCCGCCTGCGACTACCTAAAGAAAAATGAATGAGGAGGCGTGCCATGGCTCTTTTTGACGACAAGGTCCGGCAGCAACTGAAGGACATCCTCGGAACCATGAAGGAGGACGTGCGCCTGCTGTACTTCACGCAGGAAAACGAGTGCCCGGTGTGCAGGGACACGGGGCTGTTCGTGGAGGAAATGGGGTCCCTGGCGGGCATGCTCAAGGTTGCCGTTCATGATTTCGTCGCTGACCGCACGGTGGCGGCGCAGTACGGCATCGACAAGATCCCCGCGATAGCCCTGCTCGACGCCGGCGGGAACGATCCCGGCATACGTTTTTTCGGCCTTCCCGGCGGGTACGAGATAAATTCCTTTATAAGCGCCATCATGGAGCTTTCCGGCAAGAGGGAGCCGCTCCCTGATGACATTGCAAAGCGGGTGAAGGCGGTGGCGAAGGACGTCCATATTCAGGTATTCGTGAGCCTTACCTGCCCCCTCTGCCCGTCAGCGGTGGCGACAGCCCACCGGCTGGCAATGGAGAACAGAAGGATCAGGGCCGACATGATAGACGCGAATGCCTTCATGCCCCTGGCGATCAGGCACCATGTCACCGGCGTGCCGAAGATCATATTCAACGAAAAGACTGAACTCGTGGGGGCCCACCCGATGACCGTATTTCTTGATACGATTGAGAAGCTCTGACGGTTATGCGCGGCCCCGGCGCGCTACTTCATGATTCTGGAACCGAAAAATCTGAAGGATTTCTTCAATAATTCAGCTTCTTCCGCAGTGAGGCCCGAACGCTCCACCAGGCCCCTGAAGATCGTCTGCGCTTTGCCGTTCTCCTCTTCGATGCCGCACCGCTTGAAGAGGTTGTCGAATTCCCCGGCAAGGGCCTCCGTGTCAGCGGCCGCCCGGACTACTTTATCCCGCGGTTCGATGAAGATGCCGCAGAGGAAGAGGGCGGCGGCATGGGAGATGTTCAGCGATCCCGCCGGCCCCGGGACCGAGGGGATTTCGGCAAGGATATGGCAGCGGCCGCGCTCCTCGCGCGAGAGGCCGTCACGCTCGCGGCCCAGGAGCAGGGCGACCCGTGATGTAACGGCCCTGCCGGCGGCGATGGCGGAAGCCTCCCTGAAATCGATGCAGGTCTCGTCGCTGCGCGCCCTCCGGGTGGCGCCGATCACCAGGCCGCATCCCTCCAGGGCTTCTTCCAGCGTGGCGTCGACGCGACGGGAATTGTAGACATCGAGTCCGCCCATGGCGATGCGGGCGCCCCTTCCTTCCGCGTCCTCGATGTCCGTCGGGGAAACCAGCACCAGGTCGCTGAAGCCGAAATTGGCCATAACCCGGGCTATGGACCCGACATTTCTGTGGCCCATCGGTTCCATGACCACGACCCTGATGCCCGGCGTATCAGTTCTTTCCTTCAGGCCCTTCATGGAGCGGAGTATGCGGTCCCGCTGAAAAAAAGTAAAATATATTTTTCATGCTCCTTCAGGTATAGGAGGGCGTGAGCCGCGGGGATTGAGCAATGGCTCTTGGTCCCGATTATTTGCTTGACCGGGCAGTGTTCCGTCACATACTGCATCAGTCGATTTGTTGTGCCCATGTGCAGCCTCGTAAAAATACTATTTCAGGAGAAACGCATGAAAAAGCTTGCCATGATGATCGGTCTCATCGTCTGTGCCGCTCTGGTCGTTTCAGGATGCGGCAGCGCAAAGGTGAAAGGGGAGTTTCTGAACTACAAGAAAGCCTATGTCGGCTGGCTTGATCTCGGAGAACAGAACTGGAAAAAGTACGGGTATCCCCAAAAGGATGAATGGGTCCAGGAGATTAAGGCGCAGAACGGCGGCCTCCAGAAGTACGTGGCCGGTTATCTGAAAGGATGGACCGTGACCGGCGCCGCATCGAAAAATGCCGCCGCTCCCCGTGAAGCCGGAGTGCTTCTGGTCAGGTTCAGCAACGCGGTCCTTAATGAATCGAATTTTTCTGTGAAATGCGGGATTGAATATGTTGACGCCGCCAGCGGAAAGGTGGTCAAGCGCGCCGCCGTTGAAACAGCGGTATACTCGTACGCCCCCTGGTGGGCCTTTGGAGCGAAGGTTGCTAACACCATGCAAACCCTTGCGCTGGAAGTGCTGGCCAATATGCAGAAGTAGTCTCGCCTTGATCGGGCGTATCAGAATGATGCAATGCCGCTGGCTATCTGCCTATGAAAGGGGCTCTCCTTCAGGATGGCCCCTTTTTTTATTCACTGATTAACCGGCGGTATTTTTTTATCAGGAGGATTATCCTGAGCGTGAGTATTTTATAGTAATTGATTTTATCGTTGATTTTTATTAATGTTCCAGTTATGGAGTGGAAAATCATTTACGGTGGAGGAGCTATGAAAGGCAACTACCTTCGTCATTTATTCTGTTGCGGTCTGGCGGGCATGATTCTCGCGGCTATGTGCGGCTGTTACCCGAAGGCTGTGGGGCCGGCCGGTCCCGATGGAAAGCGTTTGACCTGGGACCAGATGAACCTGGACCAGCGGAAGGCGCACATGAAAAATGTCGTGATGCCGCGCGCGGCCGAGGTGTTCCGGACCTGGCGCCCGAAGAAGTATGCCGTCGTGGACTGCTCCCTGTGCCATGGCCGGGGGGCGGCGACGGGGAATTTTGATATGCCGACCGCCCACCTCCCGCGGCTCAGCGGCGACTGGACCCTGGGGCCCGAGTTTAAAAAATTCCCGGATACGACCAGGCTGAAGCTCAACCGCCTGGTGCCCCTTATGTCCGAGGCCCTGGGGAAGAAACCCTTCAGCGTTGCGACCCGGCGCGGCTTCGGCTGTTATTCCTGTCACCTGGGCCCGTCGGGACCGATGTTCGGGAACTGATCATCGGACCGGCCGCGCCGGGACCCGTTAGCGCCTGTTCATAAGGTCGTACTTGCAGGCATCCCCGAGGAGGTCGAGGTATTTCCGCAGGGGTTCGATGCCCATCAGGCCGTCGGCCGCTTCTATCGGCCTGTCAAGGCCCATCTGCGTTTTTGCCGTGATCACTTCAAGCCTCCTGTAGTCCGGCATGCATGCCTTGACGGCGGCCAGGTATTCGGCCAGGAGGGCCCGGTACTGGGGCGACATCGTTTCGCAGTAGCGCTGCCTGGCGGCATCCAGCCGCCTGCTGTCCTCCTTCATGCGGAGCTCCTGCTCCTTGCCGGTCAGTATCTCGCCGTAGGAAGCCAGTTTTTTCCTGAGGGGCTCCAGGTCCTTCTTGTCGAGCGCTTGGGCTTTCTGTTCCAGGGCGCTGAATTTGCCGTCGAAGACGCTCATCCGCGCGTTGATCTGTGCCATCAGGGACTGTTGCTCCTGCAGCAGGCCGAGGTTATCCTTCGCGCCGTTCTTCGCCTCCTGGTATTTCGGATCATCCTTCAATTTTTTATTCGCGCCGGCGCCGTAGGTTTTGCCCCATTCGATCCTTTCTTCCCTGGTCATGCTTTTGAGCTTTTTCGGATCGTCCGGTGATAGGCCGTATTCCCGCATCATCTTCTCGGCCATCGCCTTTTTTTCTTCCTTTGTCATCTTCCTGCTTTTTTTCTCTTTAATATCAACGCCTTCCGGGAGCGTAATCATCCGCGAGGCGATGGCTTCCCTGTTTTTATCCATGTAAACCCTGCACTCTTTGTTTCTTTCCCGGGCCTCCTTTTCCATCTTCCTATCAAGATCGCTGATCGATTGTTTAAAGGAATTCTTTTCCGCTTCGGTGATGCCGCAGCAGTTTCCCGGAGCCGCCGGTATCTGGGACAGGAAGGCTTCGGGAGAAGTCCTGGCGTAGGAGAAAGAAGCCACGCAAAGTAATAGTATCATGAATAGTGCTGTTTTCATCTCTTATCCATCCTCTTATGTGAGATATCTGTTTCTAACGTGACTTTATCCGCACGGAGGCGCCGGGTCAAGAGATATTCGATAGGGATAAAATATCCCTAATAGCGGTTGACAGGCAAGGTGTCATTTCATAAATAATACGGAAATTTGCCAGAACCAGGAGCTCTCAATGAAAAAAGCCGGTTTTACCATTGTCGCCATGCTATTCCTCCTAACCGCCTGTTCCCGATGGGATGATTCCATAACGGTGCGGACGACTGATCTCAATTATTTCAAAAACAATTATCGCGACTGCAGGGTGAGTTTTCAGGCCAATGCGCAGAAGGTAGCTGCCAGGTATGATTTTGCCGTGCGGGGCTCCGTTGCCGTCCCCGGCGGCGCCGACAAGGACCTCGCGATGGACTATGTGTATGTGCCGGCGACAAAAAGCAAGGAAAAGCTCCTGATCATCACCGCCGGCCTGCACGGCATCGAGGGTTACGCGGGGAGCGCGGTGCTGGACCTCTTTTTCAAGGAAGTTTTCCCCTCCATGAACTGCGACGCCACGGGGGTCATCGTGTTCCACGCCGTCAATCCCTACGGGATGAAGCATTTCTGGCGCGCAACGGAGGATAACATCGACCTTAACCGGAACTGCATGAACGACCCCAAGCTCTACGAAATCAAGAACGAGGGGTACGCGCGGCTGAGGGGGTTCCTCGATCCGGAAGGGAAGGCGTCGGCGGGGATCTTCGCCGGCGCGGCTGTCACCCTGAAGATGATATGGTACAACCTGACGATGGGCAAAAAGGACTTCATGCAGGCGGCCCTGAGCGGACAGCACGAGTTCCCCAAGGGCATCTTCTACGGCGGGAAGAAACCGGCGCCCCAGATCGCCGAGATGACGCGGATCCTCTCGCCGATCATGGCGAGATACCGCTTCGCGGCGCACATTGACCTGCACACCGGCTACGGCAGGAGGGGGTCCCTCCACCTGTTCCTGACGCCGCTGGACGACAAGAAGAACAGGATCATGGAGTCGCTTTTCCCCGGTCATCCCATCGACTGGTCGACGGACAAGGACTTTTACCAGACCTACGGCGATTTGAACATGTTCCTGTACAACCTGGTGCCGGGTCTTCCGGTGCTGCCCCTCACCCTTGAATACGGGACCCTTGACTCCCAGACCATTTCGGGCGGCATACAATCCCTGAAGACCATCATACTCGGAACGCAGGCCCTGTGCAACGGCTACGCGAGCGATGACGACCGCAGCGCCATCCAGGCCATGATGATGGAGATGTACTATCCCCAGTCGCCTGCATGGAAATCCGAGGTCATCCGGCAGTCGCGGGAGGTTCTAACGGCGTTCATCAAGCGGTGGGAACAGCTGCAGAGGAAGGATTTCTGATACTCAATAAAGGGAAATCGGCGGCTTGATCTCCGGCAGGGTGTCGCCTTCGTACAATACCTTCTCGAGATAGAGGCCGTGGGCAGGGGCGGTGAATTTTTTCGGGGTTTCCGAATAGGAAAGAAGCATTTGTTCTATGTCGCCTTCGGTGAAGGCGCCCCTGCCGGCCTCCACGGTTACCCCTATGATGCGCCGCACCATCTTCCAGAGAAAATGCGAGCCGACGATGCGTATGGCGATGACGTTACCGAACTCCTCTAGCCGAACCCCTTCAATGTCAACCGTCGTTGAAGAGCCTTTTTCCATTCTTTTATCGGCAAAGGAGACGAAATCGTGGAATCCCCTGAAGACCCCGAGGGCCTGCTTCATCTTCCCGCAATCAAGACCGTCTTCGATGCACCAGGCATGCTTCCTGGCAATGGCGGAGCGCCGTCGTGAAATGAGGTAGAGATAGCTCCTGCTTGTCGCGTGATGGCGGGCGTGAAAGCGCGGCGGAGCGTTTTCCATCGAGAGAACGGCAATGGTTTCCGGCAGGTTGCAGTTGATCCCGGCGCGAAGCGTTTCAGGTTCAACGGCCCGGGACGTTTCCAGATGGGCGGTCTGGGCCAGGGCATGGACCCCGGCGTCGGTTCTCCCGGCCCCCTGGATGTCCACCGTTTCACCCAGGTATTTTTCCGCCGCTCTCTTCAGCGTTCCCTGTACGCTCTTCGCGTTCTTCTGCGCCTGCCATCCGCGATAATTGGCTCCGTCATATTCCAGGACCATTTTATATTTATGCATGTTTAGCAGACCTGAATTAAGATGTATCTGTCCCGGGGTCGCAACCCGCATTGGGGTTGGGCCGCCGGGTCATGCCACAAAGGGAATCAGGGCCTTCCTGCCGGCCGGATAATCGGGAAACGTTTTTTTATACCATTGGTGATGCTGGAACGCCCGGGGCCCCAGGTTGAATATAGTCCAGAGCAGGAAGAATACCCCCCCGATGGACCAGGTGGCGATGGCCCAGCCGAGCCAGGTTATCATTTCGCCGAGATAGTTGGGACATGAAACATATTCGTAGAGGCCTCCACGGGGGATCTTGTATCCCTTCTCGCCGGGGGCGCGCAGGGTGGCGAGGACGTGGTCCGAATGCTTGTTAACGGCGTAGCCGGTGAAAAAGAGCAGGACGCCGATTATGAAGCGGGGATCGGCGAGCCACGCGGCGGTATACATTGAATCCGGGGCGAGGGAGAAGATCCACCTGCCCTGGACATAGGAGTTGACCATGTTGAACAGAAAGGCCAGGAGGACCGTGGTGAGCGGCACGGGATTGCTGCCCTTCAGGCTGAAGGGATAGATGAAGGCGCGGTGAAAATAGTGCGCCTGCCAGACGGCCAGGATCAGTACGGTCGTGATTGTCGACGGCCGGTCGCTGATAAGGAAATAGAAAAACATCATGACCGAGGCCGGCGCTTCCTGGATCACCCAGCCGAGCCTGTTATTGATAAGGGGCCCCCATTTTCTGCTGGCGTATCTTCCGTAGGGAGCGGCCATGAACTGGAGCGCGATGAATACCCCGGCCCCCAGGGCCAGGAAAGAGAATAAGACGATGTAATACAGCGTGAGTTCTTCCATGACAGTGTTCCTTTAAGGTAATATTTTTATATTGTTACGCGCAACCCGGTATGCCGGGATCCGTCATTTGATCCTGACGAATTCGCCGAACATCCACACCTCGGTGGCGAAAAAATCAACATTGACCAGGTGCCAGTAGTTGGTCCAGTTCCGCACTTTTTAATTATAATTTATTTATATAAATGTCAAATGATTTTATTGATGATATGAACTGGGACCAGAGGGGATTCATGAAGATGGTTCGCTGTGACGGCTGCATGACGCACGATGAGAGGGCAGCTATCCCCAGATGGCATATAAAACATCAAGGAGGGCCGGGGCCCTCCTTGACGGGTAATCACTACATTTTTGTCACAGAGAAGTCAACACGCCTGTTTTTCGCCTGGCCGGCGGGAGTCTTGTTGTCAGCTATGGGCTGGGTGTCGCCGAATCCTTTGGCTTTGAGCCTGTTGGACGGGGTTTTGCATACATCCTCGAGGTACTTCTTGACTGCCTGCGCCCGTTTTTCTGACAGCTTCATGTTGGATTTGGGATCGCCGACATTGTCGGTGTGCCCTTCGATCTGGACTTTAAATCCCGGGACCTTCATGATTATTTCATGGATCGCCTGAAGAGGTATTCTGGATTTGACGGCGTCAATTTCGGCGCTGCCGGTTTTGAAGACGATAAGACCTTTTTGTGCCTGCACGTTTTTCAGCTTTTTGGTGAGCTCTTTCATCGCAACGTCTGTCGCGTCGACGCTAACATTTTCTTTTGCTTTGTCTTTTGCTGCGCTTTTTATTCCGCCAAGGTCAAGAGAGAAAGCGGCGGTGGCGCAGAGAACAAGCATCAGAGTTAAAGCTTTTTTCATATTTGTGTACCTCTTTTTAATAATTTTTTTTGATGGAGAAATATCAATTACTAATATTTTAGAGTATGTCAAATTAAAAATTGGAAAAATATTCAATTATTGAATTTCTCTCCATGCAAAAAAGCGTCCCGCGGGACTATTTATTTGACGGATTATGCCATATCATGCTGCGCAGGCCGCGGAGAATTGTGCTGTTTTCTGTAGGACATTATCCTACAGGGTAATTCCCGGAACAAGTATTCCAAAAACAGACAAATCCCTATTTACAGGGGCCTGTTTATATACTAATTTCATACTATATCAGGATCAACCTATGCGGCATATATTTTTGCAGGATGGCGCCATGAAGGGAAAGAAGATAAAAAACAGGAAAGAAGACTTACGGGAGCAGATGGTCGAGATCGAAGAGGAGCATGAGGAGTTTGCCACCTTCATGATCGGCGAAGAAACCTACGGCGTGGACATCCTGAAGGTCCGCGACATCATCGGCATTACCGACATCACTCCGGTGCCGAAGAGCCCCCATTTCGTGAAGGGAGTCATCAACCTGCGGGGCAATATCGTGCCCGTCGTCGACCTCAGGCTCAAGTTCCGGATGAAGGAGCGCGAATACAACAGCGCCACGGTCATCATTGTCGTCGAGGTGAAGGGGCGGTACATCGGCATGATCGTGGACTCGGTCTCTGACGTCGTTGACATAAAGGTGGAAAGCATCCATGAAAGCCCCCATTACAGCGACAACATCAGGGAAGATTTCATCCAGAGCGTCGGAAGGAAGGATGACAAACTTATAATAATACTGGACGTCGACAGGATCCTCAATACCAGCGAGATCGAGAAAGGCGAATAGATAAACTTTTTAACCCCCTGTGCTCAATTCCCTTCCGGCGCCCCATGACGCCGGTTTTTTAAATATACAAACCTATATCGGGAAAGGTGCTCTATGTATTGTCATGCCGCGCGTCTTCGTTTCATGGTTATTACAGTTATTTTGATTCTGGTGCCGGCTGCTGTCATGGCCGGCGATAAGGGACAGGCATTTACAGCCGACACCGCGTTGAATATGCTGAGGGACGGCAATGCCCGGTTTGTTTCCGGGCGGCGCGGGTACCCCAACCTCGGGCCGGCGCGGCTGGCAGAGACAAAGAATAGCCAGCACCCCTATGCGTCTGTCCTCTCCTGCTCTGATTCGCGCGTCCCGGTCGAACATATCTTCGACGCGGGTCTCGGCGATATCTTTGTCATCAGGGTCGCCGGAAACGTGAGCGGTATTAACGAGATCGCCACCATCGAGTACGGCACGGAACATCTGCATACGCCTCTCCTGGTCGTTCTGGGGCACACCGCCTGCGGCGCTGTCACCGCGGTCACCCGCGGCGATAAGGTCGGGGGTTCCATTCCCCGGCTTGCCGAAAAGATCAGTCCTGCGGTGGACAGGGCAAAAAAGAAAGAGGGCCATGCTTTTTCTGAAAAGCTTCTCGACACCGCCATACGGTACAACGTGTGGCAGTCGATGGAAGACCTCTTCCGCCAGAGCCCCATTGTGAAGGAACTGGTCAAAGAGAGAAAACTGATGGTCGTCGGTGCGCTCTATCACCTTGACAACGGCACGGTCGAGTGGATGGGAGAGCATCCGGCACAAAAGACCCTTCTGGCCTCATCCCGCCGGGACGTTGAGGGCATGGGATCAGGCATGATGGCTCCCCTGATAATAGCCATTACATCGGGAATCATGGTGATCCTGTTTCTGGCCGTGTATCTGCAGTTTTTCCGGGAGAGGGGCGGGCGGAAAACGAGTGTCATGGCACGGCTCGCGGCGGGATTTTCCGTTTTGATCCTTGTGGCCGTAATTGCATCATCGGTCAACTCATGGATTGCCGCGCGGGCAGAAGGGGCGCAGCCGTGGGCTGTCCAGGCGATTCTGCCGTCGCTGGCGACAGCACTCTCCATTGCATTTTCATGTATCTTCGCCAGGTCGATGTCGGCATCGTTCCGGAGGGTCATTGCTGGTCTGAAGGCCATGATCAAGACAAACGGTTGAGACAGGGAAAAATTATATATTGACAGAAGAATGACGATCGGGCATCCTGAATCATCGCTCCGGGATCCCTTCAGGGCGGCGGGCCGCTCTGCATGCAGGGAGCGAGACATTATTATTCAGGAAGGCTGGCAATGGCAACAATAACCGATAAAGACAGGCAGATGGCACAGCGCTGCGTCGAGTGCCCGGTCTGCTCACGGGCGAGAAAAAAACAGCGCGGCATGGCCTTCTGGTTCGTCAAGAATATCGAAAACGGGCTGTGCCCATACTGCGCGGCCTATGAAAGGGTCTACGGCAAAAAGGCCCACGAAGCCTGATTGAACCGGGACCAACCATGGCTGCATCGGATCTGTATCTCGGACTTGACGTCGGCGGGACCCACACTGACGCGGTCCTGATCGGCGATAAGGGCATAGTATCGCATTACAAGGCGGTAACCGAACACACCAACCTTCTCCTGTCAGTGCGCAAGGCCATCGAGGAAATAACCCGGGACGTTGACCGGAAGAAAATCAGGCGGATCAATCTCAGCACCACCCTCTCAACCAACGCCATCGTCGAGGACAAGCTCGAAGATGTCTGCGTCATTATTTCCTCCGGACCAGGCATCGACCCCGACAATTTCAGGATCGGAAAATCATTTAACCTCGTCGAAGGGTCCATCGACCACCGCGGCAAGGAGGTCAGGGGACTTGACGCGAAGGCCCTGGCCGGCATCGGGTCTGACGCCGTAAAAAAGAAGATAAGGACCTTCGCCGCGGTCACCAAGTTCTCGACCCGGAACCCGGACCAGGAGAACCAGATTGCGGAAAAAATAAAGCCATCATCCGATTTCATAACTCTGGGGCACAAGCTGTCCGGACAGCTTTCCTTTCCGCGGCGCATCGTCACCGCCTATTTCAATTCGGCGGTGTGGAGGCTGTACAATTCCTTTGCCGACGCCATAGTAAAGGGCCTGGACGAGCTGGGGATCGGCGCCGAGGTCAATGTCCTGAAGGCGGACGGCGGAACCATGCCCTTCGCCTTTTCCCGGGACATCCCCGTCGAATCGATCCTGTCGGGGCCGGCGGCCAGCGTCATGGGCATAGCCGCCCTCTGCGACATCACCCAGGACTGCGTCATGCTGGACATCGGCGGCACCACCACCGACATCGCCATCTTCGCCGACGGCGTGCCCATTATCGAGAACGAGGGGATATCCCTGCAGTCGTATCCCACCCTGGTGCGGGCGCTGAAGACGCGGTCCATCGGCATCGGCGGCGATTCCATTATCCGCGTCAGGGGTAAGGAGATAACCGTGGGTCCTGACCGGAAAGGGCCGGCCATGGCGGCGGGCGGCAGGGAGCCGACCCTGGTGGACGCCCTCAACTGCCGTAAGGTCATACGCTACATGGACACCGGCGCCTCTGCGGACGGGATCGCGGCCATGGCGAAAAAAGCCGGCCTTTCCGCTGCGAAGCTCGCCGCCGGCGCCTTTGATTATGCCGTGGAAGCGATCAGGGCTGAGGTGCAGGCCATGATCGACGAGATCAACAACCGGCCGGTCTACACCATCCATGAGATGCTGGAAGGAAAGAAGATAATCCCGCAGAAGATTTACGTCATGGGAGGTCCCGCGATGGCCTTCAGGGAAAAACTGGCCGATGCCTTCGGCGTGGAAACAGTGCTGCCTGAACATTACGACGTCGCCAACGCCATCGGGGCCGCCCTGGCAAAGACGACCATCGAGATAGAGCTCTACGCCGACACCGGGAGGGGCGAGCTCATCATCCCGAACATCGGGGTGCGCCAGAAGATCGCCTCCGCCTACACCGTGAAAGACGCGGAGCGGGACGCGAAGAAGCACCTTTCGGCCCACCTGAAAGAGGTCGGAGTCGCCGGGCAGGACGCGGACACCGAGATCATCGAGTCGTCGTCCTTTAACATGGTTGACGGATTTTACACGTCGGGCCGTGACATCCGGGTCAGGTGCCAGATCAAGCCCGGCGTCATCAAGAGGCTGTCATGATCAAAGCGAAGAACAGCATGGGTCTCATATTTTTCCCGGCCTTCGACTGGGCCATATCGCCCACCCACCCCGAGCGGGAGGAGCGGCTCCTCTACACACAGGACCAGCTGAAGGAGGAGGGGATCTTCGACATCGACGGCCTCATGGAATTCAAGCCCGACATCGCCACGGAAGAGGACGTGATGCGTTCCCATTTCTGTTTTCCCGACGTGGACACGGTGACCACGGAGTCGCACATGATCTCCGCCGGGGGCGCCATCAAGGCGGCGCGCATCGTCATGGAAGGCACCGTTGACAAGTCTTTCGCCCTGGTGCGGCCGCCCGGGCACCACGCCATGAAATCGGTCCACGGCAACCGCGGCTTCTGTAACATCAACAACGAAGCCATCATGGTGGAATATATCCGCGACCATTACGGCACCAGGAAGATCGCGATAGTGGATACGGACTGCCACCACGGCGACGGATCCCAGGACATCTACTGGAACGACCCGGACGTTCTCTACATATCAATACACCAGGACGGCCGTACCCTCTACCCGGGATCGGGCCATGTTGACGAGCTCGGCGGCCCCAACGCGGTGGGGAAGACCATCAACATCCCCCTGCCGCCGGAGACCTGCGACGAGGGGTTCCTCTATGCCATCGACGAGATCGTGCTTCCGATCCTGAAGGACTTCAAACCGGAGATTATCGTGAACTCCGCGGGCCAGGATAACCACTACACCGACCCCATCACAAACATGAATTTCTCCGCCCAGGGCTACGCCATGCTCAACGAGAAGCTCAACCCGGACATCGCGGTCCTCGAAGGTGGCTACTCCATCCAGGGGGCGCTCCCCTACGTTAACCTTGGGATCATCCTGGCTATGGCCGGCGTGGACTACTCCCACGTGCGCGAGCCGGATTACCGCAAGGAGGCCCTGCGCCAGGACCCGCGCATAAGCGATTACATCAAGAGGCTCAAGGACGTGGTGCTTGGGGCGTATTTCAACCCGCCGGCATACGACGACCTGCCGCCCTATGGCGACTTCATGACGCGGAAGAAGAACATCTTCTATGACACCGACGGCATACGGGAAACGCAGATAGAGAAGATCATGCGCTGCAGGGAATGCTCCGGCATCTACAGCCTTGAGACCTATTCCACGGTCTGTTCCCTTTCCCTCGGCATCGAGTTTCCCATCGGGGCGTGCAAGTCCTGCGTGAAGGAGGGAGTGAAGCTCCTGAACAGCGCGAAGAAATCGGGCAAATACGGCACCATCCAGGTCATCGACCGGGTCAAGAAGGAATACTACCGCCTGTAACTACTGCGGCTTATGAAGTGCTGCTATTCATCGGGCGTATCAAACAGCCTGGACTACTCTTCGTTATGATGCTTATGACCGGTTATGATCAATCAGTGGCACTATTTTTCAAGTATGTGATAACTTCATAGCCCTGGAACCCTTTGATATCGCATGGGTTGCTTTTTACTTGATTCAGCAGTTCGATCGGTGCCACTTCCATGACCCTGAGAGCCGCTTAATCTTCCCCGTACGAGGGATAACGGTACCCTGCACCGGCATCGTTGACATAAAGAATATGAATGTTGCCGCTTAAGATTTCAGCCAATTCCAGAGCCTTTATGTCAGGCTTGATTTCGGCGCTCATCTTTTTATCAGCTCCATATTGAAAGTCATTCAGCTTTACAGTGAATTGGTTCTCAGGTTATCAATTGCAAGGGTCGCATCAGGAAAGGGTAATGTGGGCTATTTTGGGTGCTTTCTGCCGGCCCTCTGTCGATAATCGGTACCGGAAAGTCGGGCGGCATTATCACTGACGTCGCTCCGGTTGGAGCGGGTATGTTCCAGGCTGCATCTGTGATTAACGCATCTGGACAAGACGGGCATGAGGGTTTATTTGTCCGGATAAATCTGCCGAAGCACGACCTTCCCGCTGCTCAGCACCTGGAAATCAACCGGCGGTTGGTCCTCGGCTATATCCTCCAGAGACATGGCCTTTTTGTTCAATGCAGCCTTTATTTTCATCAGGAGTTCCCTGTCGGGTGTGAACTCGGTCTTTGTATTTCCCATCAGCCGGTAAAATTTTCCATGGACATATTCGATCTGGTAATTATCGGAGGCGCCTGACGGACCCTTGCCGGTTTTTATTTCCTTGCTTGTTTTACCCTTCCAATAACTGCCCTTCATGATCATAACCCCCCTGAATCGCGATCTTTTAATTAATATCGGTATTTCTGAAAACCAGATCATCCATATTGCAATGCTTTGTTGCAGCGTTCTTTCCTTGCATGGAATATCTTCACCCTGAGGAGAGTTCGAATAAAAAACCCGCTCGCCAGAAGATTTCCTGTCAGTGAGGGATCAATTGAGATAACGCAGCAGCCTATCACATGCAATGTCTAATCATTGGCCTCTCCTTGAGGGAGGAATAATTCTCGCATGACTGCTTCATCACCCCTGGTTTTTCCAGTGCTCTATAACGGCCATAAGAACTTATGCTGTTGGATGTCGCACTTTTGCACAATTATCCTGGGCGACTTCAAGTCTACCGTCATTCACATGGAGAAATATTGTGCCAGTAAATGCTTTGACGTCAATTCAAATTTTCATGAATAATACGACTCTTTCAACAGCCAGATCAAGAGCAAGAATACAGCCGAGAATTATGGGGATCACCACCGTCTTTTTATTTACTATTATGGTGTCGGAAAATATGTTCACGAAATTGTCTTTACCTATTTATTACTTCAACAACCGCAAACAATCCGTGGCCGCACCCGGCGGCGTCTGTATAATTCATTTCGCAGTTCCTTAGAACGCAGGCTATCTGGGGGCCCATAATGCTGGCCCAGAAATCAGTCACGGGAAACCGCGACGCGTTCCGGTACAGCCAGGCAAGCATATCAAGTTCTTCCTTGAGGGATTCGTCTATGACTTGAAGGATATTGTTCATTATCACCATGTTGGAATCGGCCAATGCCTTGATAAATGATATTA
This sequence comes from Spirochaetota bacterium, assembly GCA_035400945.1. GTDB lineage: Bacteria > Spirochaetota > UBA4802 > UBA4802 > UBA5550 > RBG-16-49-21. Next base: position 72,134 of record DAONAJ010000006.1, on the reverse strand, counting down.
TGCAGTTCCACTGTTTCATGTAATGGTTTAATTTTTCCATCGCATCTTCCGGAAGGTGATGTATATAATTATGCAGGAAATCAAGGTCTATCATGAGGTCGTTTAGAACACCCCGGAAATCACGATCAAACAATCTGTTTACCTGGTATCTGTACTGGCATTTATTGTTATTGAATATACCGGTATCCATATGCCGTCCCACGAATATGGATCGGTCTTTTATTAGTACTCTTGCCGCCTTCTTATTCTTAATTGCCGCTGATGCAATCATATTTGCTAAATTATCCGGCGACCAGTAAGAGCATTTGAACTGTTCGAATGCATGATGATCAGCGTTTTCATCGGTTTGCAGATAAGCCATAGTATAGGGTAATTGATTTTTCTCTGTTAAATTCCAATATACCGGCCATTCAGGGGAATATTTTCCAAGGAGATCATAAACTATAATCCCATTTTCGCCACAGTGATTCATAATTTCTTCAGTTAAATCAGTTAATTCATCAAAGGTAAGATGCGACAGGGATGCATATGAAGAAAAGTACAGATCGAAGGGCTCTTTCATTGATTTTGGGAGGCCCCTCGACAGATCGCATTGTTTAAATGAAACGGCATTGTTGGCAGAATAATTTTCTTTCCCCTGCTCTATCATGGAATCAGAAATATCAAGGCCTATATATTCTTCAATATTGTCATTGGTTAGAATAAAATCATTGTCTACGGAATTTACATGGTCTGCAACGGGTATATGAGTCAATAATTCAACGCCCTCTCCGCTACCGCACCCAAGATCCAGTACCCGCAATTTTTTTTTCTTTTCCCTGATGGATTCTATAAATGGACGCAGGGTAAGTTTTATCGATATGTCCTCCCAATATTTCCGGACATTGTCTTTTTTGCCGGTAAGACCGCTGCGTTCAATACCGTAATAGCCCAATCGTACGGCGGATTCATAAAATTCTGTCTTCATATCCATGGTAGATCTGTTGCATTAAATTTTGAATAAAAAAAGATATTACCCTTCTATATGGATTATCATCACTTCTAGAAGAGTAATATTATAGCATTCTCTTGCTTTCGGGAAGCTTATATAATAAAATTAATTAAAAATAAAAATTAGTCAATTATTATTCATTATAAATAAACTTTTTGTTGACAAAATATCTTAATCCATGTATTTTTTAAATATAAAACACTATAATAATTATCTAATTATGTATATTTAAATTTATACTATTATGGAGCTACTAATGACCAATAACCAAATAGATAATAAAAAAGAGATCCAGAAGAAAAAATATTTTGGTATTGTTATTGATAAAATTACTGTTATCGAAATGTTAGTAGGAACAATTGCGATTTTTGGTGGTATGCTTTTTATCTTTTATCTTGCCGGTATTTTTTAATTAATACAATTTTTCATAGGGGATTGCGCGTTTTAATGGATATCGGATCATCACTTAAAAAAATCAGGCTTCACAGGGAATATACAATTAAAGAAGTGGCCAATCGTATAAATGTCTCCGTCAGCCTCCTTTCGCAGATTGAAAACGGGAAAATCACACCCTCTCTCCAATCTCTTGAAGAACTGCTGAAATTTTATGCGATTAATTTTTCAGATTTTTTCAAGCAGGTCGAGCAGAAGAAATATGTGTATGTCAGCAAAAAGGATTCAGAGACCCTGGTAAACGACGATCATGGCATCAAGCTTACTTTGCTCGCGTCAAAATTACAGAACAACGCCCTGGAATCGTTTATCGTTGAACTTAAACCTGATGCGAGCCTTGAGCTCGCAAGGCTGGATGATAGCATCAATGGGGAGCGAATGATATTGGGAATGTCAGGGTCCGCCAACACGATTCTCGACGATGAATTATTCACGATCAGCAAAGGCGATTCAATCAATTTTAAATCATTTGTGTCATGCAGAATAATCAACAGCTCTCCAGATGTGGCCCAAGTCCTGGTATCTGGAATGCCTCCATTGGTTTTATAAAAAAACGATTGTTTTATATTGCCAAGGGCTTGGCCCGCAGGGCCGAAGCGAAGTTGGGCTCGTGGTTCGACAAGCTCACCAACCGGAGCAGCCCGATACGAGTGTGCGGGGGCGATGCGTCTTAGTCCTCGAGCACAAATGTTATCGGGATTCTCAGCAGCATTTTCACGGCCCTACCTGAAACCTTCCCGGGCCGGAACTTGAGGCGCGCTACGACCTTCATGGCCGCCTCATCGAAGCCGTAGCCTGAGGGCGGGGACACGATCCTTGCGCTGTTGATGGTGCCGTCCTCGTTGACCTGCATCTGGAGGAGGACGGTCTTCCGGGTGATGTTGGCGGAGCGCGCCGCCTGGGGGAAGTACCTGTTCAGGTCAAAGTCGATGATCGGAATGGGCGGGTGGTCGCTCAGGTCCGCGAACATGTACCCGTCCTTGTCCGTGCCGTCTCCGGAGAGCTTGTTGATGTCGATATCGGTGCTTTCCGCGTCCGGCTTGTCCTTGCCGGTACCCTCGATCCATTCCTCTTTTGCAACCGGCGCGGGGTTGGTGTCGCCCCCCAGCGGGACCGATGATGGTATATCAATAAAATCGACGCTCACGTCTTTCAGCTTTATCTTTGAGGCGTCGATGACCTCATCTTCGCCGGTCATGAAGGCCGGCATGTTGGTGATGAAGTAGGCCCCGGCGGCGACCGCGTGAAGCAGAATGGAAATGGTCAGGCAGATCTGGAAGAGGTCCATCCCCCTGATCTTCCTGCCTATGGCATGTAATGCGCGCGAGGACATGGGCGCCGCCTGGGTCAGCGCTTGACCGACAGGGCTATGCGGGTCACGCCGGACTGCCGTATGAGTCCCATCACGCGGGCTATGGCGCCATAGGGGAGCCGCTCGTCCGCGGAAAGGGTCACCCGCATGTTGGGCCGGTACTTTGATTCTTTTGCCAGGCTGGCCACCATCCTCTCTTCTGTTGTTTCGGTGTCCTCCATCATCAGCTTCCCGTCTTTTGTAATGGCGATCTGCACCGACTGCTGGATGTTCGGGTCGGCGGCGTTGACCTTGGGCAGGTTGATGTTCACCGATTCCATCTTGAGAAAGTTCGCAGTCACCATGAAGATGACCAGGAGTACGAGCAGGACGTCCACCATGGGGGTGATGTTTATATATCCGATTTCGTCGTCGTCGCCGCTGCCGGGTAGTAATGCCATGGTATGTTACCTCGATTTTCTTTTTCCGGTCTCTTTGACCTCCGCCGGTGCCGCTTTTCGGACGTGGAGGCTCGCGCTGATCTCCCGCGACAGGATCTCGATCTGCTGGATGATGGTCTTGACCTTTTTCGAGAAATAGTTGTTCGCCATGACCACCGGGATGGCGATGAAGAGGCCGGCCGCGGTCGCAAGCAGGGCCCTGGAGATGCTGCGCATGACCACGTCAGCGCCGGTGCTGCCCAGGGTTCCGAGGCCGTGGAAGGCCTTGATGACGCCCAGGACCGTTCCGAGGAGCCCTATGAAGGGGGCGTTGTTCCCCAGGGTGTTCAGGATCGTGAGGCGCTTCTCAAGGCCGATCTTTTCCTCCAGTATCTTCCCCGCCATCAGGTCCTGGAGACCCTGGGCGTTGTCGGCGGCGTGCTCGATCGAGAACAGGGCGAAGCGGGTATACACGTTGTCGCCGAGCTCCCGCGCCTTGTCCATTGCCGTCCTGAAGTCCCGCTTTCTCATCAATGCGATAAGCTCTTCGGCAAAGCGGGATATCTTTTTATTGGAATTCCTTTTGAATATCACGGCCCGCTCCATCCCCACCGCCAGGGCAAGGATGCTGGCGAAGACCAGCATGATAAATACGAAGGTTTCACCATAGCCGACAATTAATAATATATCTGACATATACGCTCTCTTCTGATAGGTATTAATGTTATTAGATTCATTGGAAACGGCAATGATACAAAAACTGGCATACTATTAACCAGAAGGTTAATAAAGCAATACTTTTTTTATAATATAGATATAACAAAAATAACTGCGGGGGTCGGGGAGCAAATAAAAAGGCCGCGGATGGTGTCCGCGGCCCCTGTATCTTCTGCTGTAATTATCCTAGTTCACAAAAAGCATTTCCCAGAACTTCGGCATCGGCCACAGGTCGTCGGCTACGAGAACTTCCAGTTCATCCACCTGCTGCCTTATTTCACCCATGGTACCCTTGATTTCGCTGCAGCAGAACTCGGCCGCCTTCTGGTGGTCATGGTGGTGGCCGTTGCTCTCCAACCTGGACTTCAACTGTGCCGTCGAGCCCTCGATGCCGTTGATGAGGGTGGCGATGCGCTTCAGGAGGTTCTTCTGCGCCGTGAAATCGACGCCGCCCAGCACCTTCTCGGCCTTGGCAATCGATGTTGCGACCTCGCCCTGGAACCTGATCGCGGCAGGCAGCACCATGCTGGAAACCATGCTGTGGAGCGCCCTGGCCTCTATCTCGATGTCCTTGATGTATTTCTCGAGCTTAATGGTATAGCGCGATTTCAATTCGATGGGGGACAGCACCTGGTACTTTTCAAAGAGCTTCGCGGCCTTTTCGGTGTCCAGGGACTTCAGCGCTTCCGGCGTGGTCCTCAGGTTCGGGAGCTTGCGGCGCTCCGCTTCCGCGTGCCATTCGTCGGTATAGTTGTCGCCCATGAAAAGGATCGGCTTCACCTTGGGAAGCTCCGCCTTCAGTATCTCCAGCACGGTCTGCTTGATGTTCTCCGTGCCCCTCTTCTCGATCATGTCGGCCACCTCGTCAAGGCTCTCGGCGACGATGGTGTTGAGAACGGTAGCCGCGAAGGAAATGTTCTGCGACGAGCCGACGGCGCGGAACTCGAACTTGTTCCCGGTAAAGGCGAAGGGAGAGGTCCGGTTGCGGTCCGAGTTGTCCCTGCTCACGACCGGCAGCGACGATATGCCCAGGTCGATGATCGACTTGTCGGAAGCGTCGGAGGCAACGCCCTTCTCGATGCTCTCGAGGATCTTCGTCAGCTGGTCGCCCAGGAAGATGGAGATTATCGCCGGCGGCGCCTCGTTGGCGCCCAGCCGGTGGTCGTTGGATGCCGATGCCACGGCGGCGCGCAGGAGGTCCGAATGCCGGTACACGGCCTTCATGGTCGCCAGGAGGAACACCAGGAACTGGATGTTGTCATGGGGCGTTTTCCCCGGCTTGAACAGGTTGATGCCGTCGTCGGTCGAGAGGGACCAGTTGACATGCTTGCCCGACCCGTTGATTCCCGCAAAGGGCTTTTCATGGAGCAGGACGGCCATGTTGTGCTGGCGCGCCACCTGCTGCAGTTTGTCCATGACGAGGAGATTGTGGTCCACGGCGATGTTGGCCTCTTCGAATATCGGCGCGATCTCGAACTGGGACGGCGCGACCTCGTTGTGCCTGGTCTTGGCCGGGATCCCCAGCTTGTACAGCTCTTCCTCCACATCGTGCATGAAGGACTGCATCCGCTCCCTGATGCTGCCGAAATACTGGTCTTCGAGCTCCTGTCCTTTCGCCGGAGGCGCCCCGAGGAGGGTCCTGCCGGTGAGCACCAGGTCCTGGCGCTTATAGAAGTAGTCCATGTCGATGCAGAAATATTCCTGCTCGGGCCCGAGGTTCGAGCTGATTTTTTTCGACTTGCGGTTGCCCAGGGCCTTGAGCACCCTGAGGGCGCTGTCGTTGACCGCGCGGATGGAGCGGAGGAGCGGCGTTTTCTTGTCCAGGGCCTCGCCGTGGTATGATATGAACGCCGTCGGGATGCAGAGGGTGATGCCGATGCCGTTTTTTCTCAGGAACGCCGGGCTCGACATGTCCCACGCGGTATAGCCGCGGGCCTCGAAGGTGGCGCGCAGGCCGCCGCTGGGGAAGCTCGACGCGTCCGGTTCGCCCTGGACGAGCTGCTCGCCGGTGAAGCGCTCTATGACTTCACCCGGTCCCGATATTTCGATGAACGCGTCATGCTTTTCAGCGGTCGCACCGGTCATCGGCTGGAACCAGTGGGCGAAATGAGTGGCGCCGTTTTCCAGGGCCCATTCCTTCATGGCATGGGCCACGGCGTTCGCTGTTTCAATGTCCAGCTTCTTCCCTTTCTCGATGCTTTCTTTCAGCTTTGCATAGAAAACCTTGGGCAGTTTCGCCTGCATCACTTTATCGTTAAAAGTGTCTTCGCCGAAGTAGCTGGAGATGGGGAGGTCCTTTTCTTTTACGACCGTGTATGTCCTCTCGGTCGCGATGGTCGGGGTGATCTTTTTCATGGATGCCTCCAGTGCAAATAATTATTGTTATCAAAACAAGGTGAATATATTTATTTCGCCTGCTATTTGTCAATAGTTGCAATGAAACAAGAGCGTGAAATCAATGAAATTTAACATTAGTGTAATAAAAACGGCGCTAACGGGGCTGAAACGCTTCCCACAGGTCCCTTATTTTTCTCATGATCACGTCGGGCAGGGCATTCCTGTTGCTCGGCGTCACTTCAATGATATCGATATCATCTCTTTCTTTTATGCTTTGTATGAAGTCGTCTCCGCCCAGTGCGATGGTGCCCACAACGATGTTGGGCGAGTCCAGGGCCCTGATTGCCATGCGCCTGAAATGCTCGGAATAACACTCCATTTTGCCGATCTCGTCAAGGATGATAATGGTATCGTTCCTCGGGATGATGGAGTCTGCCGCGATCGTGTCTATATTGTCAATGCTTACGCCGTACCGCCGGATGCTGAATTCTGACCTGATGTCCTGGTGGGCAAGATATCCGCGGCGACCGTCGAGGGAGTTCATCATGAAGCCGACGCGCCTGTCGCCGTTTTTTTCCTCTTCAGTGTAAAATCCCTGGGCCGGCCGATCCAGGTGCCGGAGCATTTTTTTTATCACCGTGGTTTTGCCCGCGGACGGGGCCCCGGTGAGAAAGATGTTTTTGCGCACGGTATTTCCAGTGTGATTTGTGGTCATTTCCGCGTTGCTTCATCTGAATTTGTTTATCACATACAGGACCAGGCTCAGCACTATGCTTATTATAATGCCGGTGACAATGGGGAAGTGGAAACTGAAGTTTTCCCGCTCGATAGTGATGTCGCCCGGCAGCCTGCCGAAATGCCTGAGAAAGGGCAGTGAGTCCTTGAAAAGCAGCAGTATCCCCGCCAGGACCAGGATCGTGCCGATAATAATAAGGATTTTCCCCATGTGCCCGCCTATTTGTTTCTTTAATAAAGGAATCGGTGAAATATAGCAACAAGAAATTGTCTTATCGGCGCGATTAATGCCCCGGGGCGCATGTTCAGACAGTCCCCATGCCGTTTTTTCCCTGGTATGCGAAAATACTATTGATCGCGGAAAGCCGCCGCGGTCATCATGGAGGCCTTCGTTAGATTGTCCCCGCTGTCCCATAGCGCCGCTGTCCGGGACCTGAACTGGTTCATAATCGGCAATGGGCTTGATTGCTGCTGCAACGTTTTCGGCGGGATGCCCTTTCCCATCTACCTTTTTCCCTCCCCTCCGGAGAGGGGGGGATATCATTCGCCATCCTGCCGCAGCGGGAGATGCTCTCCCGCTTCATCGGCATCGATCGGTAAAATGATTGAAAATAACAGGCCGGTATTTTTTAATAAATGAAATCCGTCCATCCCGCACCGTACCTGTCTTAAACGGGCCTGATGGACGGCCAGTGCGGCGGCAACGATGAATGTACATGACATCAAGGAGATAATCGGGAATCTCGGACTTCACCCCAACAAGCGCCTGGGGCAGAATTTCCTGGTGTCGCCCGAGGCCAGGGAGAGGATCGTCGGCGCCATGGAGTGCGGCCCGGCGGACCGGGTCCTTGAAATCGGGCCTGGCCTGGGCTCCATCACGGAACTGCTCCTTGACCGGGCCGGCCATGTCACCGCGGTCGAGATCGACGCCGGGTTCTGCCGCTACCTCTCCGAACGGTTCGGCGCCCGGGATAATTTCACGCTGATACATGGCGATTTCCTGAAAAATCCGCCGCCCGATACCTTTACCGCCATCGTGTCGAACCTTCCCTATTACTGCTCATCGGAAATGCTGTTCGAATTCACCCGCTACGCTGCACCGGAGGTATACGTGATGCTTCAGAAGGAGATGGCCGAGCGCATAACAGCTTCGCCCGGGAGCAAGAGCTACGGCGCCATAACGGTGACCCTCGGCTTCTATTACGAGGCGCGGCGGGTCTTCACGGTCCCGCGGGAATCCTTTTATCCCAGACCGGACGTGATGTCGTTATTCCTGAAACTGTCACGGCGCGTGTCGCTCCCCCTGGCCGGCGACGGGATTGGGCTGTTCCACCGCCTGGTGAAGTCCGCTTTCTGGGGCAGGAGAAAAACGATCCTGGCCGCGCTGTCAGGATCGCCCCACATGGACCTCGGCCGCGAGGGAACCGCCCGTATCCTTGCGGCAGCGGGTATCGATCCGGGCCGGCGCGGCGAGGAACTGGGCCTGGATGAGTATGTGGCCCTGACGCGGGCATTTTCACTGTCATCGCGAGTGAAACGAAGCGATCCTGACGATGATAGTGATGAGAACATGTAACTATACGCTTTTTCATGGCTTTATCTGGATCAATATCAAGATTGCTTCGCCGCTGCGCTTCTCGCAATGAGCGGCTGAATTATTATTGCATATTTTCGAGGCAGCTTTAGTAATGCCCGTGCAGGTGAATAGATGACCCGTCTTGATCCGTCAACCATCGAAAAACTCCTCTCCCGCGTGCAGAAGCCGGCGCGCTACATGGGGCGGGAGCTGAATGTCATCGTCAAGGATGACGCGCGCGTCCGCATGGCCCTTTCGTATCCGGACCTGTACGAAGTGGGCATGTCCAACAACGGCCTGCGCATCCTCTATGATATCGTGAACGCGATGCCGGGCGCGGCGTGCGAAAGGGTCTTCGCGGTGTCGGACGATTTTGCCCGGGCCCTCCGGGAGGACGGCATTCCCCTTTATACCCTCGAGACCTACACGCCCCTCTGCGAGCTTGATGCCCTTGGCTTTAACCTGTCCCATGAACTCCTCTGCACCAATGTGATGCAGATTCTTGACCTGGGCGGCATACCCCTGCGGCGAAGCGAGCGCGGCGAAGGCATGCCGATAATAATCGCCGGCGGCGAGGCGGTGTCCAATCCCTTCCCGATGGGGGACTTCATCGACGCCTTTTTCATCGGCGACGGCGAGGAGGGGATACGGGACATCGTGACCGTTCTTGCTGACGCCGGGACGGCCGGTCTGGGCAGGGACGAAACGATAGGGCGGATCGGCGAAATACCGGGAGTGCTGCTTCCGTCTCGGTACGATACCGGCGCCGGCCCGACGGTGAGAAAGCGGGTGTACCGCGGCACGGCCCTCATGGACCCGGTGAAGCCCCTGGTGCCCGGGATCCGCATCGCCCAGGAGCGTATCGTCGTCGAGGCGACCCGGGGCTGCACCAACTTCTGCAATTTCTGCCATGCCGGGTTTTACGATCTTCCCTACCGGTGCTATGACCACGGTGACGTGGCGGACCGCGTCCTCGAAATCGCGCGGAACACCGGGTATAACGAGGTCACCCTTTCGTCGCTGTCCATCAGCGATTATCCCTACCTGGCGTCACTGATAAACCGCGTCCTCCCCGACCTCACGGCCGCGGGGATATCGGTATCCTTTCCGTCACTGCGGGTCGACGCGGCCACCCTGCCGCTCATAGAGCAGGTTTCGGAGCTCCGGCGCGCTTCCCTCACCTTCGCGGTGGAGTCGGCCTCGGAGCAGGTGAGGGCCAGGGCGAACAAGAGGATCTTCATCAATGACCTCGCGGAGATCGTGGGGCACGTGTATGCCCGGGGATGGAGGGTCATCAAGCTCTATTTCATGATCGGCCTGCCGGGGTGCGAGGAGTATGACGAGGCCGAGGACATTATCAGCCTTCTGAAAAATATACACCGGATCGGCGGCCGCAGGCTTGACATCAACGTGACCGTGTCTCCCTTCGTGCCGAAGCCGCACACGCCCTTCCAGCGAGAGGGGCAGCGGGGAAGGGAGTATTTCGAGGGCACCGTACGCAGGATCAAGCGCGCCCTCCCGCGGTCCATCACGATAAAGAACCATAACGTGGAAGCATCCATCATGGAGGGGGTACTGGCGCGGGGCGACTCGCGGCTGGGGGCCGTCATCGAGAAGTCGTACCGCGAGGGGTGCCTCTTCGATTCGTGGGACGAGTGTTTCAGGTATGATATCTGGAAGCGGAACCTGGACGACATGCTCCCCGGGTGGGAGGACCGTCTCGGTGAGCGCCTTGACGGGCCGCTCCCCTGGCGGTTCGTGGAGACCGGATTCGAGAAACTGGTGGAAAAACGGGCGGAAGCGAGCGCCGCATGCCTTCCCCTGCGGGACAGGGTGCCGCAGCAGAGAGAAGCGATTGACACGGCACGCCTGGAAAAGGCGCGGCGCAGCTTCGAGAGCCGCTACGCGGTCACAGGCAGGATCAGGATACGCTTCACCAGGACCGGGATGATGCGTTTCATTCCCCACATCGATTTCATGGAGATCGTGAAGCGAGCCCTCCGCATGGCCGGGGCGCCGGTGGCCATGTCCCAGGGCTTCAACAAGAGGGAGCGAGTGTCCGCCGGCTTTCCCACCCCCGTGGGAATCGAAAGCGAGGCGGAGCTCGTGGATGTCGAGCTTTTCGACGTCGCGGGGAGCGATGTCATGGCACGCCTTAACGCCTCCCTGCCGGACGGCATAACGGCCGCCGGTTTCCGCACCATAGAAGATAAGACTTCCCTCATGGCCATGACCGGGGTCATTGAATACCGGGTGACGGCCGCATCCGGAGCCGCGGCCCTGGCCGCCGGCCTTGACGCCAGGCCGCAATTCCGCAAGCATGGGAAGAAATCCGACCGCGCCGTTTCCTTCGATACGGTGGTGCATTCATATGAGACGGTGGATGACCATACGGTTATCCTGCGACTGTTTGCAGGATCGGAGGATTCCATCCGGATCGACGACGCGGTGAAGACGCTTCTGGGCGGTGACGGCGAAGTTATGGGGAACGTGCGGATGGTCAAGACCGCCCAGTACCGGAATGACGGGCAGCTCTCGAAGATTGAATAGCGCTCTCCATTGATCATCCGTAATGCGGAACGGCTTTTTTCCGGGGGATGCTTGTCAGTCGATATCTTCTTCGTTGGTGTAAATTGGAATGATGGTGTCCAGTGTCGCCAGTTTTATAAGGCTGAAAATATCTTCCGAAAGATTTAACAGGGCTATCTTGCCGTTATTATTGCTCATTTCTCTGTTGAGATTGATCAGAAGACCCATTCCCGCTGAATCTATGAAAGTCACATCTTTGAGATCAAGAATGATGCTTTTCGTGTTTTCATGAATCAGGGTGAATATCGCGTCTTTTATATCCTTGCTGCTGAAATAATCCATTTCGCCGTTCAATATTACTATTTTATGGCCCCTCAAATCACGATATGTTAATTCCATGGCTGCCGACCTTTTATTGTTAAGATAAGAGCCCTCTTTTCTCAACGGTCCAAAGAGGCTGATTAAGTCCAATCGAGACAAGTATGGGACATTGAAGGTATAATTTCAACACAAAAAGCGCTGGACAGGACTATTAAAATATGGTAATAATCAACGCGTTCGTGATTTAGCATTAATTACGGGAGTGAGCAATGATTGAAGCCATCGATAAAGGCAATAATCTGTTTGTCATCAGGATCGTAATGAGAGAAGTGCACTCCATGGATATCCCCAATCTCAAAGAAAATCTCCTGGATACGATAGCCGAGAAAGGAATAAAGAAACTCGTTGTTGATCTCAGTGATGTCCGCATGATAACAAGTTCGGGGATCGGCATTTTTTTTAACATCAATCAAAGCCTCGAGACAAAGCTTTGTTTTGCCGCGGCCAATCTTGAGGTGAGGAAAGTCCTGGAACTGACAAAGGTGACCTCTATTATCAAGCTCTTTCCGACAGTTGATGAAGCCGTGGCATCCTTCGCATAACGGGCCATGCCTTTCAGCCGGAGCCGGATCATGAAGGGCCGCTTCCGGGGTAAGCGGCATGAAGGAACCAGTTGCCCGTTCCCCTGCTTGTTAAACGATTGACAGACCCGCGGGACCTGAAAATACTCGTGTACCATGGGACTGGCCGAAGAAATAGTCCGCACCGCGGTGCTTTTCGGCAGCGGTATTACCTTGCTGCTCGGCGTGGAGCAGTTGAGCGGGCGCTCCGTGCGCTCGCGGTCAAACTACCTCCTCTTTGCGGTGTCTATATTCGTAACCATCATCCTGTACAACCATGCCGAGCTTTCGGCCGGTCCGCCGGCGCATCCCTGGCGCGCCTTCCTCTACGTCACCTCCGTATATGTGATCGGTCCGCTCAATTATCTCTATTACCGGTCCCTGATATACCCTGATTTGAGAATCGGGCGGGAACAGGCGTTTCACTTCCTCCCCGCGGTCGTTGCCCTCTCAATCGAACTGTACCTCCAGACGCGTCCGGACCCGGTGAAGGCGGCGGCCCTCCATGACGTTTTTACTTCGGTACGGTTCCACCCCCTGCTGGCGTTCCTGTTCGTCGGAGGATTCTCGTTTTACCTTTATCAGCTCTTTCTGCTGCGGCAGTGCCTGCTGCTCTGGAATGAGCCGGACATTCACCGGGGCTTGCGGCTGGTGGTGGCGCTGGAAACGGTCAATGTGCTCACGCCGGTCCCGGTGCTGGTGTGGATGTTCACCCGCATGTCGGGGCTCATCCTGCTCGCGGGGATGATGACGACAACGGTGCTGATCACGATCTTCCTGACGAATAACCGCTTCCCGACGCTCTTCCTGCAGATCCAGGAAGCGCTCATCAGAAAAAAATACGAGCGCTCCTTCCTCAAGGGAGTGGACATCGACGGCATCGGCCGCCGTCTCGACGAGCTCATGATCGGGGAATGCGCCTACCGCGATGACGACCTGACGCTGTCATCGCTTGCGCGGCGGGTGGGGCTCACCCCGCACCAGCTCTCGCAGTACCTGAATGAAAAGATTAAGACCGGTTTCAGCGGCTATATCAACGCCTTCAGAGTGGGCGAGGCGAAGCGGCTGCTGGTGGACGATCCCTCCATGAGCGTTATCTCGATATGCTTCCGCGTGGGCTTCAATTCCAAGTCCTCCTTCAACAGCGTTTTCAAGCAGTCAACCGGCATGACTCCCACCGAATACAGGCTCCGCCACGGCGAATAGGCGTGCGTCAAACCGGGCCGGCGCGGCATGGTCGATGAATCGTCCCCGCGGGTCCCGGAATGCTTTGCCATGCCATGGCAGCATCGCAAGAAATAGTATGCAAATTACTGGTACAGGGTTATAACATTGGACGACAGCGCGCCGGGACATCGGGTACCATGCGGCATCGGCCCGCAGGACCGCATGGACGGCCCGCGAAGCCTAATACGTGTTCACTGGAGTTGGGTCCCATGGATGAAGCGGCCACCATAAGCAGCGCTGATGTGCGCAGTTTCCTTGATCTGGCATACCAGTTTTCGGCAAAATCCCTCGGGCGCATGTTCGAGAAGGAGGGGCCGGACGGCGACCTGACCCTGGTCCCGGATCTCATGGACACCGCTTTTAAGATCGGTCTTGCCGCGTCACCCGATCCCGCCGCTGCGGGGCATGACTACGGCATCTGGGGCGCGATGACGGAAGAGGCCGGAGCGGCCCCGTCGGCGCTCATGCTCGCGGCGATCGCAGAGACCTGCGCCGGCGCTGCGATGTGCCTGCACGCGCAGGGCGTCGCGGCGAACCTGCTTGCGCCGGCGGCCGGAACTCTTCGTCTTCCGCGTACGCCGATCCGCGCCGCCCTCGCCATCCAGGAAGGCCCCTTTCCCTTCCCCTTTGCCGCTATCCGCGATACTGACGGCGCGCCGCACGGCGTTATCCGCACCGAGGCCAGGGCTGAGTCAGGCGGATACCGCATCACGGGCCGGAAGGACTATGTATACTCAATCACCGGCGTCGACACGTTCGCGGTCTTCACCCGGCTCTCCGGCGGCCTGGCCTGCTTCGCGGTCCCTGCGGATACTTCGGGACTGTCCCTGTCCGACGCCGGATTGAGGACCGGGCTGCGCGCGTGCCCGCTTCATACGGTCGCCCTCAATGACGTATTCGTCCCCGCGGCGGCGCGTATTGACGATGGCGACGCGGCCGGACTGGTAATGCGCGCCCTTGCCCTGTCCTGGACCGGGATGGCGGCGATAGCCGTCGGGATTGCCCGCGGCGCCGCGAATTCCGCCCGGCGATATGCTGCCGAACGCTACCAGGGCGGCGCCATAATCGAACGCCATCCCGCCGTGAAAATGCTGGTGGGCGGCTCCGAATCGAAGGCGAACGCCGTCATGGCCGCCCTCGCGGCGCTCAGGCCGGCCGATCCCGCTTCCCCGCCCTTTCTCAAGCATGCCGCCGAACTCAAGCTCGCGGCGACACGGCAGTGCGCTGAAGCGGTATCCGACTGCCTGCAGGTGTTCGGCGGGTACGGCTACATGGAGGACTTCGGGATGGAGAAGCGCCTGCGCGACGCGACGGTGCTCAAGTCCGCGTGGGGGCCGCCGTATTTTCTGAAGCAGTTCATCTTTGACCTGGACCGGGAGGTTTGATGCAATGAACGCCGGGCTCGCTGAACAGATCGAGGCGCTGAAGATCAGGCAGTCGCGTGACCGGCTCACGGTCATCGGGCGGATGCTTGTTGACGGGCGGGACCTCTCCCTGTGGGAGCATGATACGAAGACTCTGCCGCGGGGCGCGCGCATCTGGCGGCGCCGGGCGCGGGCTTTTGCGCGGGAGCGGATACGGCCGCTTGCCGCGATGGCGGACCGGGACCCCGCATCATTCGACCCGAAGGCGCTCGTGGGCGCGGCCGCGCGGAAAGGGTTCCAGACGCAGCTCTTTGTCCCGCCGTTCGGCCGGGCGAGCGTCACCACCTACCTGCGGAGCGCAACCCTGCCGATCGCGGTCATAGCGGAAGAGTTCGCCACGGAATGCGGCGGCCTCGCTCTCCTGCTGCTGGCGCACAACCTGGGCGTGGTGCCCCTGCTGCTCAGCGGTCACGTCAGGACCCTCGTGCGGCATTTTCTGCCGCTTTATTTCAAGACGAGCTGGCTGGGCGACTCCACCACCTTCGCCTTCGCCATCACCGAGCCCGAAGCAGGGTCCGACGTCGAGTCCTGCGAGGGGGCTGCTCAGGCCCGGCTCAACGCGACAGCGCGACCGGTCCAGGGAGGCTACATCCTCAACGGGAGCAAGGTGTTTATTTCCGACGGCGCCATCGCTGACCGGATCACCTTCTACGCCCGCATCGAAGGGGAGGGGGTCGAGTCGTGGACCTGCTTCCTCATCGATAAAACGATGCCGGGCGTATCCGTGGGGCGGCACGAAAAAAAGATGGGACAGCGCGCCGCCGACGCCTCGGAGATCATCCTGGAGGACGTGTTCGTCCCCAAACGAAACATCGTGGGCAAGCTCCGCTCCGGCTGGCCCAATAATCACAACGTCCTCAATTATTCGCGCCCGGTGGTGGCGGCGATGGCGCTGGGCCACGGGCGCGGCGCCTTTGAACGCGCGCTCGCGTTCTGCCGCGGCGCCGAGCGCGGGGGCAGGCGTCTCATCGAATGCCGCGACGTGCAGTACGAGCTCGCCGACATGCTCACGGCGCTGGCGGCGGCGCGCGCGATGATCTGGCGCGCATGCCGAAACTTCCGGGCAAACCAGCCGCTCTCGTCCATCGCGAAGGTCTTTGCGTCGGACACCGCGGTGCGCGTATGCAACCAGGCTATGGAGCTGATGGGCGACGCCGGCTATATGCACGCGCACGGCGTGGAGCGCGCCTGGCGGGATTCGCGCCTGACGCAGATCTACGAGGGCACCAACCAGATCAACCGGTACGATATCATCGAGCACCAGTGGGATGCGGACATTGCGGCCGATCGCGGGAGCGCCCTGTCCTGAAATAAACCATGGATCAGTTAAAAACGGAGGGACCAATGAACATGCAGGCAGACACCTTTTTCAAGGAAAAGACAAAGACATTCCGGTCGTCTAAGGGACCGGCGGAGTTGCCTATCTTCTACTACGACTATTCCTATGCGCACTTCCTTTTCTTCGCGGAATACCAGCGCGCGGCGGCCGCCCTCGCGGACACGGCTTTTGCGCCCTGCCGGTTCTTCAACGGGAAGGCGGGAGTGCTCCTGAACTTCTTCGAATACCGCAAGACGGCCATCGGACCGTACAACGAGGTGGGGCTGTCCATCCTGTGCCACCCGAGGAAGGAGAAACAGCCGGCGATGCTCATGATGGAATTGTTGAAGGACGCGAGGCGGTGGCGGATGGGCGCCTATGTGATCAACCTCCCGGTAACCACGGAAATAGCCCACGTGCTCGGTCATGAGGTCTGGAGCTATCCCAAGTTCGTCACCGGCATCATCGCGGACCTGCAGGGCCGACGGTTTCGCGGCATCGTCGAGGACCCATCACTCGGGGAGCCGATATTTACCCTCGACGGGAAGATCGGCCCCCTCGGTTCGATGATCAGTCTCACGAACGCGTCGTTCATATCCCACACCACGCACAAGGGCGTGCCGCTGCGCACGCTTACCGAGGTGGATGCGCGCTACAGGATGAATATGGGCTTCTCGACGCCGCTGCGCGTGAACGAAAAAAGCCGGCATTCCATGGCGAAAAACCTCATGGCCCTGGGGCTGCAGGGAAAGAAACCCTTCGGCTGCATGTATTCGGGGATGGCGCGGATGAAGCTTTACGACGGCGTTCCCATTGGATGACCGCGCGGCTGTTCCTGTTGATTTTTTCAGACAGCGCTAAGACCGGGTTATCCATAAATACCGGGATCTCGCAACACATGACGGGGAATTCCCCCTGCCGTCAGTGCCGCTATATCCAACACAGGTTCCCCGTGCATGACGACCATGAAATGCCTTATGCACTCTGGCTGTACCGGGGGTGGGGGTAAAAGGTGGCGCGCCCGAGTGCCGGTGCGGCCATTTTTTACTTGAATTATTCCCCGGCTAAAAATATACTCTAATTGAGCAATGGCTCAGTAGAGGGGGGTATCCTGTCCCGGTCTCAGAAAGGAGGGAGTTATGGAAATAACAAACATCAGCGGCCCTGATGTGGTCCCCAGCGGGTTTTCCACGGAGCCGCCCCGCCAGGCCGAGCCGGCAAGAAATGAGCCGGCACCTGTTAATAGAAGCCCTGAACCGGCCGAAAATAATAAGGGGACTACAATTGATACATACGCTTAGGAAGGTGCTATGGGAACGGTGAGCAAGGCCGAAAAGGCGGCATATAATGACGAGATCAAGGACATCAAGCGCGAAGTCGAGACGATCAAGAAGGCGATAAACGAAGCCATCAGCAAAAAAAAGAAACACCCTGCCATAGCCAATTACTACAACCTTGAGCTGGCGTCCCGCGAAATGGACGCCATCGAAAATTTCATCAAGATGAACGACCTTTCCATGGAAATGCTGAACCTGCGAAACAGCACCTTCCTGGAAAATGCCCGCAAGGAATTCTACAAAGTGCTCCAGTACCTGGAGGAGATCGTGGGGAACCAGGTTGACCGCTCCCTGAAGGAGAATGACGAATACCTGGCCACCATCAAGCAGGTAAATCCTCAGCAGATCCTCAAGTTTGTCCAGCGCATGCACCGGATCCTGGGCGACCTGATCAGGAATTTCGGCCAGGATACCAAGTGGAAGTGGTCCTTTGTGGAATGGCAGGCCCGCGCCGCCATTATCACCAAGAACATCACCAGCTTTTCCGAGGTGGCCAAGTTCCGGGACCCCCGGACGGAATTCTTTTATGAGCGGCGGGAGCTGATGCAGTTGTGCAAGGACAGCCTCACTGAAGCAGCTAAACAATTCCGGACCAAGTACGAAATGGCCGGAAGGGCCAGGGATGACCTGAAAAGCTCCATATCATACCTGGCGGCCCTGCGTAAAATCCATGTCCTCTTCGGCGAGGATACCGAGGCAACCAAGCTGAAAAACATCATTGATGCGGCAAAGATGGCCCTCGAAGCGGACGACAAAGCAAAAGATAAAGATAAAAAAGAAAAAGAACACAAAAAGTAAAAATGTGACTTTTTCACTTGACTATCTTTATTTTTTTTATTAATTTGCTATTAGCACTCGACAGGATAGAGTGCTAATAGATTGGTGAATTCTATGTCCCGTGAAATCATAAAAGAAAGGGCTCTGGAAGACAGGGAAGCTTCCATATTACAAGCTATTGTTTACGAGTATATAACCAAGGGGAAACCGGTTGGTTCCCGTTCGTTTGTGCACAAATATTCCCTTGCCGTTTCACCGGCAACAATGCGGAATATCATGTACGATCTGGAAGGCCTGGAATATCTCAAACAGCCCCATACATCGGCAGGGAGGATCCCCACCGACAAGGGTTACCGCTTTTATGTCGATTCCCTTCTTGACAGCTATGAATTTTCCATGAAGGACCGGGAGATTTCCGTCAAGGAAGAAGCGATAAAAAGGGAAGTGCAGCTGGACAAGATTTTTTCGATCATAACAAAAATGCTTTCCACCGAGTCGCGCTACGCCGCGGTTATGCTGACCCCCCGCTTCGATTTCACGGTGGTGAAGCGCGTCGTCCTGGTCCCCATGGACAACAATGAAATTCTTTTCATCCTTGTTACCAGGACCGGCGTGGTGCTCACCAAGAAGGTTCTGGTTTCATCCAACGTGACCCAGGACGACCTGTACAATTTTTCCAAGTACCTGACCGGCGAGCTGTGCGGCTACGCCATCTATGAGATCAAGGACACCATTTTCGAGCGCCTGCGGAATGAAAAAGAGGCGGGCGTCAACAAGGATATGGCCCTGGACATCGCGCAGCTGGCGGTGTCCGAGAGCGAGGAGCCGCGCCTCCATATCGACGGCATTGAGAACTTATTGAAGATACCGGAAATGGTCGAGGAGGACCGCCTCCACAGCCTGCTCAGCATCATAGAGGAGAACAACATACTCAGGAGGATCCTCGCCCGTACCATGGAAAATGAGGGCATAAGCACCCTCATCGGGGAGGAGATAGAAGAGGATCAGGTCAAAGGCTGCAGCATGGTGTCCACCTCGTATAAAATAGGCAACAAGCTGGTAGGGGCTGTCGGCGTGCTGGGTCCCACGAGGATGGATTACGAGAAGGTGGTCCCGCTGGTGGATTATACCGGCAGGGTCGTGACGGAGCTGCTGACCAAGATGTCAAAGTAATGTTTCCCGTGTCAGCCGCCCTGCCGGGACGGCGAAAGCGGTGAACGGGTTATCTGAAGAAAACATAATACGCGCGACCGGACCGTGCACCGGAAACGGCGCCCGTTCCCGTCTCGCGTATCTAAATAGTATCGGGGTAGATGATGGATAAACACAAGGAACATCACAAGTCAAAGGGAAAAGAGATCCACGAGGTTAAAAAGGAATACGATTCGACCGACGAGGACCTTGAAAAGAAAATGCAGGATGAAAAAGCCGCCGAGGAGCGGAGAAAGACCTATCGCAGGGAAGCTGACCGCGTCGCCGACGAGGAGCGGTGCAACGCCATCAAGGAAAACCAGAAGCTCATAGGCGAGATGGAAAGCCTCAAGGATGTGATGCTGCGGCGTCAGGCGGACTTCGAAAATTACAAGAAGAGAATGGCAAAACAGCAGGGCGAGTCGCGGAAAATGGCCATCAAGGATTTTTCACAGGATATAATGGAGATAAACGACGATCTGCTCAGGGCCATCGACGCGTCCCAGAACATGGCCGCCACCTGTTCGTCGGAGGAATCCCACCGCTCCTTCGTGGAAGGGGTATCGATGATCTCCCGCCGCATCGAGGAGGCCATGAAGAAATACGGCGTGGTCGAAATTGAGGCGCTCAACCAGGAGTTCGACCCTAATTTTCACGAGGCGGTCGAGATCGAAATGAGCAGCGACGTCACCAAGGACACCGTCACCAAGGTATATCAAAAAGGTTTTCGGATCGACGATCTGGTGGTGCGCAGCTCAAAGGTCAGAGTCACCAAGCCGCAGAAATCGGCACCGGCTGCTGAAGCGGAAGATGCCGGCGAAGCCGGCAGCGGCGAGGCCCACTGAGCGGCCGGAACGGCGCCATGAAATTGAGAAATGATTCAATATATATAAATTTTTGGAAGGAGAATTAATATGAGTAAAATTATAGGTATAGACCTGGGGACGACCAACTCGTGCGTATCCGTCATGATCGGCGGCGAACCGGTGGTCATACAGAACTCGGAAGGACAGCGGACCACGCCGTCCATCGTGGCTTTCACCGACAAGGGCGAGCGTCTCGTCGGGCAGGTTGCAAAAAACCAGATCATCACGAACCCCGAGAACACCGTCAGGTCGATTAAGCGGTTCATGGGACGGCGTTTCAGTGAGGTGGCCAATGAGATAAAGATGGTATCCTACAAGGTGCTTGATGACGGGCGCGAAGGCGTCCGCGTGAAGACCATAGCCGGCGAGTTCTCCCCCCAGGAGATTTCCGCGCGGGTTCTGCAGAAGATGAAGCAGACCGCCGAGGATTATCTCGGCGAGAAGGTGACCCGCGCCGTTATCACGGTCCCGGCCTATTTCAATGACGCCCAGCGGCAGGCGACCAAGGACGCCGGCAGGATCGCCGGACTCGAGGTGGAGCGTATCATCAACGAGCCCACGGCGGCCGCCCTGGCCTACGGCCTTGACAAGGGAAAGCGCAACGAGAAAATAGCGGTGTATGACCTGGGCGGCGGCACCTTCGATATATCGATCCTGGAACTGGGCGACGGGGTGTTCGAGGTCAAGTCGACCAACGGCAACACCCACCTGGGCGGCGATGACTTCGACCAGCGGATCATGGAATGGCTCATGCAGGAGTTCAAGAAGCAGACCGGCATTGACGTGTCAGGCGACAAGATGGCCCTGCAGCGGCTGAAGGAAGCGGCGGAAAAGGCGAAGATAGAGCTGTCGAGCAAGTCCCAGACCGAGATCAACATACCCTTCCTCACCGCGGACCAGTCGGGCGCCAAGCACCTGGTCATGACCCTGACGCGGGCCAAGCTCGAACAGCTCATCGAGGACCTTATCAATTCGACCAGGACGCCCTGCATGAACGCCCTTGAGGACGCGGGCATGACCGCCGGCGACATCGACGAGGTCATCCTGGTCGGCGGCTCCACCCGGATGCCGGCTGTGCAGGAACTGGTGAAGCGCATTTTCGCCAAGGAGCCCCACAAGGGCGTGAACCCCGACGAGGTCGTGGCGGTGGGCGCCGCGATCCAGGGCGGCGTTCTCACCGGGGACGTCCATGACGTGCTCCTCCTCGACGTCACACCGCTTTCCCTCGGGATCGAGACACTGGGCGGCGTGATGACCAAGCTCATCGAGCGGAACACCACCATACCCACGAAGAAGAGCCAGATATTCTCTACGGCATCCGATAACCAGCCGGCCGTTTCAATCCACGTGCTCCAGGGCGAGCGCGAGCTGGCGGCGCAGAACCGCACCCTGGGAAGGTTCGACCTGGTGGGCATACCTCCCGCGCCGCGGGGGATCCCGCAGATCGAGGTGACCTTCGACATAGACGCCAACGGCATCGTGCACGTGTCGGCGAAGGACCTGGGCACCGGCAAGGAGCAGAAGATCAGGATCGAGTCCTCCAGCGGACTCAACGAGGAGGAGATCAAAAGGATGGTCCGGGACGCGGAGGAGCATTCCGCGGAGGACAAGAAGACCCGCGAGCTCATCGAGGCCAGGAACGAAGGCGACTCCTTCATCTACTCCCTGGAGAAGATGCTCAAGGAGAACGCAGACAAGGTGGAACCGGCCGAGAAGGAAAAAATCGAAGCGGAAATAGCCGGTCTCCGGTCAGCCATGGAATCGGACAACGTGAGCGCCATCAAGGAGGCCAAGGGACGGCTGGAGCAGGCATCCCACAAGTTCGCGGAACGCATGTACCAGCAGCACGCCCAGCAGCATGCCGGCCAGCAGCAGCCCGGGGCTGACCAGGGCGCCGAGGCCGGCCCCAAGGGGGGCTCCGGAGGGGAAAAGGTATATGACGCAGACTATGAAGTTGTGGACGATGATAAGAAATAACGGGCGCGCGCGGTAAGCGCGCCCCTCTCTCTTATTGACAACGGGTTGAATATTGTGTATATTAAGTTAATTAG
This sequence comes from Spirochaetota bacterium, assembly GCA_035400945.1. Classification (GTDB taxonomy): domain Bacteria; phylum Spirochaetota; class UBA4802; order UBA4802; family UBA5550; genus RBG-16-49-21. The sequence goes on along the minus strand of DAONAJ010000006.1, from coordinate 49,933 downwards.
CACGCTGATGAAAAAGGTCGGAGTTGTTATCCGGACCGGAGCGATACAGGGACGTATCGCGGTTTTTATGGCCCATGCCGGAAAAACTGTAAAATAAATTCGAAGGGAAACCTCACGTGGCCAAGCGAGATTATTATGAAATACTCGGCGTCTCAAAGACGGCTTCCGAGCAGGATATAAAGCAGGCGTACCGCAAGCTTGCCCTCAAGTATCATCCTGACCGGAACAAGGGGGACAAGGAGTCGGAAGAAAAATTCAAGGAAGCGACGGAAGCCTACGAAGTGCTGCGCGACCCGAAGAAGCGCGCCTCCTACGATAAGTTCGGTCATGAAGGCGTTTCCGGCTTCGAGGGATTCGGCCGCGGTGCTTATTCCGATTTTTCGGACATTTTCGGCGATTTTGACTTCGGCGATATATTCGAGGGGTTCTTCGGTTCGGCCTTCGGCGCCAGGGGAAGAGGCAAGCGGGGCCGCCGCGGGTCCGATATCCAGTATGACCTTTCGATCACCCTCGAGGAAGCGGCCACCGGCAAGGAGATACAGATTAAGATCCCGCGCAACGAGGCCTGCGAAACCTGCCAGGGCACCGGCTCCAAGGCGGGCACCAAGCCCACCGTGTGTCCCGTCTGCAACGGCTCCGGTCAGATCAGGCAGACCCAGGGATTCTTCTCCATAACACAGGCCTGCTATAAGTGCAAGGGAGAGGGCAAGATCATATCCTCGCCCTGCACCACGTGCGGCGGCACGGGCCTCAAGCTCCACAAGAGGACCATAACCGTGAAGATCCCGGCCGGCGTGGAATCGGGATCGCGGCTCAAGATCACCGGCGAGGGAGAGCAGGGGCCCAACGGCGGCACCAGGGGCGATCTCTACGTTGTCATCCATGTCCAGAACCACCCGCTTTTCGAGCGCCACGGCAACGACATCATCTCCGTTGTTGACGTGTCCTTCCCGATGATGTGCCTGGGCGGCGAGATCGAGGTGCCCACCATTAACGGCAACGTGGCCAAGATGAAGATCCCCCCGGGGACGGAGAACGGCCAGATTTTCAGGCTCAAGGGCAACGGCATCCCCTACCTGGGGTCCTACGGCCGGGGCGACCAGCTGGTGAAGATCAACATCAGGGTCCCCAAGAAGCTGTCGCCGCGCCAGAAGGAGCTTTTAAAGGAGTTCTCCACTCTGGACGGCGAAGAGGTCGGCCATGGCGGCAAGGAATTTTATTGATACGGTCCTTGCACGGGCGCATTGCAAAATGTTAAATAACCATCTCTCCTCCAGGAGAGCGAGTCGGCGCTGCGCAGGTACTGGACCGTCATCCCCGCCGGGGTGTTCGTGGCGAAGCCCGGGCTGCAGGAGATGTCCCGCTACGCGAACAGCGAGGACATCATGTCCCCGGTGATCGGGGGGAAACAGATGCCGGCCCTGTCGGACTGGAAGGTCGGGTCCCTGTCCCGGGAAACGGCAAAGCGTCTGTGCGCCCTTACCGGCGCGGATGCCGTAGCATTGGCCGTTTCATCGTGGGAGGTCCAGACCCAGGGTCAATTCGCACCTGCGCAATATCCACTCTCATACGTCGGTCTCGCCATGTATGACAAGGACGGAAACATTTTCTTTTATGATACCGCCTACGAGATATACAACAACTTCTACGGGTACTGGAACATGTCCATTAATGACGCATCAATCGATATATGGAAGAAAATGTCGGTTAAGCTGATAAAGGACATACTGGCAAAATACGCGCACTGATGCTGCCCCGCAATAGTTCCTTGCGGGGCGAGAATGGACGAACCCCCGGATTCCGCATTATGGTTCCTACCCCATGCCGTGAAACGGCTTGAAGATGGACGCGGGACCTCGTGACGTGGGCCGGAAATCTTACTGGAGAGGGGATGGCAATGAAAAAAAGCGGAGAAGGACACGTGTACATGAGGCTGGACCGGATGAAGAAGATATCCGGCGGGAGCGCGAGAAAGGCAAGGAACCTGGGGATGCACCGGAAGGTTGCTCTCGCGTACCGGTCGCGAAGGCTCGTGTTCGGCGTCATCCTCCTCTGCGTTGCCGCCTGGTTCGCGAACCAGCACCTCTCTGCCCGCGACGTGGAGCCGAAGTGCTGGTTCTGCTCTGCAAGCGAGCAGGCCGAGGTCAGGGGGGTGGTGACGAAGACTGAATGCATCTCCTACAGCACGAAGGCCCGCAACAACGAATACCGGGTGGAATACGCCTACACGGTGAACGGAAAAACCTACACCGGCGTAGGCTTTCAGACGGGGTACATTGTCCTGGAAAAGAGCCCGGTCACCGTCGACTACTCGTTGAAGGACCCGTCCTGCTCCTGCATCAGGGACATCCGATGCGCGGCGGACAACGCGTTGTTCACTGTTCTGTTCGGCGTTCCCCTCATCATTCTCGCCATCCCGCTTGTCGTGAGCGGTGCGCGCAGGATCATGCGCGTCCTGTGGGTCATTGAGCACGGGACAGTCGCCGGAGCATCGGTCGGCACCATCAACCGCAAAACTGAAACGCACATGACGGGGCGTGTCGGGGTGTGGCGCACCACCGTCAGTTGGACCGCCACCTGCAGCTTTACGGACGCTTCCGGGAAGGATTTCCACGTCAAGGTAGGCATGCCCGAGGGCCTGCTGAAAAAGGGGGACGAGGTCAATATCGTGTACGATCCGGGCATGCCGGAGAACGCGATCGCCATCGGCGCCCTGCCGTGGTTTGTGAAAACCGATCCGCCGCTGGCGAAATAAGAGGGGTGCGACAAGCCGCGCCCTCCGTCGCATTAAGCTAAACCCGCCGCCCCTTATCACGATCCCGCCCGGCGGCGGGGCAGGTCCCCCCATCGGGAAAATCAGTCATGACAAACTCCCTCCCGTTGCTGTCCGGTCAGCGGTCCAGCAGGGATTCTATCGATTTCCAGTCTATCGTAGAGGAGAGGTTGATGATGACGGCGGCTTCCACGGAGCTGTTTTCATGGGTCCAGTCAAACTTCTCAGGGCTGTTCTGGCCATTGATGTTGTATTTGACGGTGATGCAGCGGACCGCGGTGCGGGGCCTTCCATCGTTGAAATAATTTCTATTGACCCGTACGACGGGCCGCGCATTTTCATCGCCGGGACTGCCCAGACCCGACGGATGCTCCTCCGATTCCCCCGCGAAGACGGCCTGCGCCTTTTTCTGCGCCGGCGTGAGGGAAGCGAGTTCAGTCCGCAGCGCCGCTAAGCGGTCATCGTACAGTTTCTTCTGCGTGGCCCGCAGTTCATCGCTTGATTCGCGGTGGGTTGCCGCTTCTTCGGCATAGCGTTTTTCGTTTTCCTCGAATTCCTTTTTCGCCTTCTCGGCTTCGGCGGGATTCATCTTTTTCAGCATCGCGTATGCCTCGTTGAAGGCCTTAAGACGCTCCGCTTTTCCCTTCCGGTAGATATCCTGGGGAGACAGGTCCTTGCTGTTCAGCTCCTTCATGTCTTCATCACGGGCGGCCTCGGTGCGCCTGATCAGTATGGTGATGAATTCCTCGGCGCTCACCGGGATCCATAATGGTGCCGATGAAGAGGTCATAAGGAGAATATCGTTGTTTTCATTATAGCGGGTGTGTCCCCGGTAGGAGCCGGTCTTCCGGGGAGCGTAATAGATGTCGCTGCCGAATCCCGAGGTGTATATCCTCATGCCGTCAAAGAGATTGCTGAAGTCATTCAGGCGGATGACCATGGTGGGATAACCTATCCTGCTTTCCGCCGCTTTTCCACCGGGGCCGGTGCCGAACTCGTGCACCCTGAGCACGTAATTTCCGGTGAGGGGAACCGCGGTCTTCATGGAAAGGGTGGCGTCATCCTCCTGCTCTGTGACGCGGATTGTCCCGTAGGCGTTATAGCCCCGGGGGTTTATCATCGATGGATGCTTCGCAAACAGCGATTCGATGGCGGTGAGCTTGTTCATGAATACCGCAGTTTCGGCTGCCGAAGCCCGGTATGATGAAAGCTGATCGGTCTGGCGGATGGACTTGAATATGCCCGGATTGTTGCCCCACTTGCTCTTTGAACGGGCTTCCTCGATCGTAACGGCGCCACAGACGCTGATGCTGAATAGGATCGCCATAAATGCGAAACTGATTTTATATGTGCTCATGTCAACCGCCTGGCAGTTTTAATAACGATGCTTTTTTTTGACCAGCCCTATCATTCCGGGCGGGTCATAGAAGAGTGCCATATACCCCTCTTCAACGCAAATATTTTTTGACTTTTAATCATGCCGCCGGTTTTATGGGGTTTCGTGGCAATCCATTATTAATCTTGACGTACCGGGGGGTTCCTATCACCCTGACCTGAGAGACCAGTCTTATGGAGAAAAGAATGTTGCCAATTGTAGATTACGGCGGGATCGCCATCGTAATACCGAAAGTGGCCGCGGTGGGTAATGTCATTGAAGACAGCGGCAAGTTCGGTTTCGAGGTGTATCTTTCCGGGATGAATGAACCCCTCATCATAGGATTTGAAACGTCAAAGGAGGCCTCGGAGTCCAGGAGCGAACTGATCGCCATCATCGCGCGCTTCCATTACGCGCGCGAACTGGGCCCGGATTACGATATCGAGGAAATGGCGGAAGATGACCTTCAGGAACTGGATGACTCCGAGGAGACTGAAAAACATTAATGTCACCGCGGCGTTATCGGCGATATATCAATTTTTTGATGGAAGAGACCGATGATACGGAATAACAAAGAACTGTTGATGCGCGGCACCGAAGAGATCCTGCCCCTTGATGAATTCGAGAAGAAGCTGGAGCGCTCCGAGCGCGAGAACAGGCCGCTGATAGTCAAGGCCGGCTTCGACCCCACGGCCCCGGACATCCACCTGGGGCACGCGGTGCTGCTGAGGAAGATGAGGCATTTCCAGGACATGGGCCACACGGTGGTGTTCCTCATAGGGGACTTCACCGGCATGATCGGCGACCCTTCCGGGCGCTCCGTGACGAGGAAGCCCCTCACCCGGGAGCAGGTCCTGGAGAACGCCGAGACCTACAAGCGCCAGGTCTTCAAGATCCTTGACCGGGAGAAAACGAAGGTCGTGTTCAACTCCGAGTGGTGCTCCTCCATGACCTTCAACGACGTCCTGGGCCTCACCGCCAAGTACAACGTGGCGCGGATGCTCGAGCGCGATGATTTCGACAAGCGCTACAAGGGCGGGGTTCCCATCACCATACTGGAGTTCATGTACCCCCTGGTGCAGGGCTACGATTCCGTGGTCCTAAAGGCTGACATCGAGCTGGGCGGTTCCGACCAGAAGTTCAACCTGCTGGTGGGACGCGACCTCCAGCGCGAGTACGGGCAGGAGCCGCAGGTAATCATGACCGTGCCCCTGATGGTCGGCACCGACGGCGTCCAGAAGATGAGCAAATCCCTGCATAACTACATCGGCATCAATGAGCCCCCGAAGGACATATTCGGCAAGGTCATGTCAATATCCGATGATCTCATGTTCCTCTACTATGAGCTCGTCACCGATGTGCCCCGGGATGAGATAGAGAAATACCGGGAAGGCATCAAAAACAATACACTCCATCCCCGGGACGTAAAGGTAAGCCTGGCTAAGAACATCTGCGCCCAGTTCTATGACGCCGAAACAGCGGAACAGGCTGCCGCGGAGTTCGACCGTGTTTTTGCCAATAAGGAGCTTCCCGACGAGGTCCCCGAGTTCCGGGTGCCGGATGCTGAAAAAACCGGCGGCAAGATATGGATTGTCAAGCTCATGGTCCTGGCCGGCACCGCGGCGTCAAATGGCGAAGCGCGCCGCCTTATCAAGGGGGGCGGGGTGACCTTCGGCGGCGAAAAGGTGGCCAGCGAGGATTACGAGCTGCCGCTTCCGGCCGATGGGATACTCAAGGTGGGCAAGCGTAAATTCGTCAGGATAATCGGATAATCCCCTGCAGGCGCGCCATTGATTGCGCGCCTGTCGTTCTGGAGAATGGAGGGTCCTTGCCTTTTTTTGTCGCAGGCAGGATTCCCGCTTGCGTTGTATGGACATACGGGATACTATTGTCTACTTGCTATTTTTTTAAAAAAAATTATTAATTCGTAACCCCTGCGGGTAATGCATGTCACATTCAGATAGTGAAGATATCCAGATAATAGACAGGGTCCTGTCCGGCGACGTTGACGCCTTTTCCGGCATCATAGAGAAATATAAGGACAAGACCTTCAACTACGTCTATTCCCAGGTAAAAGACTATGACGAGGCCCTGGACATCACCCAGGAGATATTTATCATGACTATCGAAGCGCTGCGTTCTTTCAGAAGGGAGTCGAAGTTCTCGACCTGGTTTTACAGCATCATGGTCAACTACTGCAAGAATTACCGGAAGAAGAACAGCCGGTACAACGTGGTTTCCATTAACAGCTCCAGGGGCGATGAGGAATATGACCTGCAGCTCCCCGATGAGCGTGAAAACCCGGAAGAGGAGGTGATCCTGAACGACTCCCTCCGGATAGTCCGGGAGGAGATCGGCATGCTCCCCGACGATTATCGCGAGATCCTGGTCCTCCGCGACATCGAAGGGATGTCGTATAATGAAATCTCTGAAATACTCGGCATATCGCTGTCCAATGTAAAGGTCCGGATTCACCGGGGAAGGGAATTCTTGAAGAACAGATTACTGACGAGGGGATTGATATGAGCGGCAATCACATTCCATTTGACAAGCTGTCAGACCTGTATGATGACGAGATCGCCTCAAAGGAAGAACGCGCGTCGCTGATGCGCCATATCGAGTCGTGCGGTGCCTGCGCCCTTGAATACAGGCGGCTCGGGAAGACCCTGCGCCTCTGCCGTGACGTCGCCGGCGCCGGTATGACCCATTCCCTGGAGGGCCTTTCGCTTTCAATCCTGGGCAAGATAAAAACATCCAAGAAAAAAAGGCTGTACCTGAGATCGCTGCCTGCCATGGCGGCCTCGGTCCTGGTCATAGCGGGCATCGGCCTGTTCAACGCCGGCATCATCGGCGTTCATGACCGCGGCGATATGGCCGCCGAAGGGTCGCGGCGCTCCTACAGCGAATCCGAGCAGGTCATCGAGATCATCCGAAGCCACAAGGCAGCCATCGCCGGTGTCACGGACGAGTACGTGGAAGGCGTCGTGCCGGTCGGCTCGTTCAATGAATTGAGAAAACAGCTGGGATCGAGGAAGGTCGCCTACATGCTGGTGGAAGACAGTGATGAAAATGCCGGCGCCTCCTGGAGCAACCCGATGGAAAAAGTCGGCCTCGACGAAGGACCGGTCATATCCAATGTTAATCCGAAGGGAAGCATTGCCGGCCCCGGCAAGAGGTATGTCAGGTTCCGCGTATTCCGGTAGTATCAGGCCCCGTCCCCATGGAGGGAGGGAATCCCCGCATCAATATAATCGCCCGTGTTCGTGATGTAGCCGCCGCAGACCCCCTGCGAGCTGTAGAGGGAAGAAGTATGGCTCATCTCGTCATAGTCGGCCTGGGCGTCTTCAATATGGATGATGTGATAATCGCGGTCCGAGGCGTCACGGGCGGTGGTCTCCACGCACTGGCTGGTCGAAAGGCCGGTGAAGGCGAGGGTCGATACACCGTTCTTCCTGAGCATCGCGTCGACGGGGGTCCTGGTGAAGGGGCTGAAGGTGGTCTTGTTGATGACGATCTCCCCGGGGAGGGGCTTCAGCTCGTCGATGACATCGGCGAAGGGGTCGCTTTCCAGCGGGTACACGTTGTCGAACCCGGCGCGCTTTCCCTTGATGTAGGTCTCCCTGAAAAAATGGTGAAGGTCCTTCCGGTCGGGGTCGGTGCCGCAGAGGCGCAGGTACACGACGGGCATTGATTTTTCCCTGAATGCGTTCACCAGGCTCCGGATGTTGGGAATGACCACGGTTTCGCTGCGCCTGAATATATAATCGAGGCATCCCGGCTGCAGGGTGTTGAAATACTGGTAGTAAGATGATTCCCGCCTGAGATAATAGTTCTGCATATCAACGACGATCAATGCTGTCGCGGCATTGTTCACTTGAGCGGTCCCCGGGATTCGTTATTTTTTATGCAGGTGCTCGATGGCCGAGCGGAATTCTTCATAGAAGTCCCTCAGTTCGTCGTTCTTGCGCAGCGGCCTGAATTTCGGCTTTGTTCCCTTTTTAATGTCCTTCAGATAATTGGTCATGACATGGATGGGACCGGAAATCTTGTGGGAGAAAAAGATGAACTGGAAGAAGATGATGGCGGTCTGGACGACCGTCATGACGATCAGGATGTAGAGGACGATAAGGCTGTTTTTCTTTATCTTTTCATGGTTCTCGTTGATCTTATTGGTGATCTTGAGGTTTTCCTTGAAGGCGGTGTCGCATTTGCGGACGACGGGGTTGTCAGGGTCCTGCAGGGCCGGGATGGCCATGAACATGTCGAACATGCCGTCCTGGGTATCGATGATGGCGGTAATGTTCTTGTTGTTTTCGTTTATAAGCTGGTTCGAATTGCTCGCGAAATAGAGCAGAATGCCGCATATGGTCAGGGTGGTTATGAGGGGGAGGATGATGGCCCGTATCGATATCCTTAATTGAAATTTTTTATCAAGAACGTATTTTTTTCTTGTCAAAGCCATAATGAACCTCAATGTTTATGGATACGATAGTTGCGGGGTTACCCGATTTTTCCCCGGAGCCTATATATAGGGCCACGCAGCCATATTAGTCAATTATTTTTGCGGCTGATTGCAGGTTGAGGGTCTTTTTTTTGTGTATTTGCCGCACATGCCTTGTGCCGCCCGCTCCGGCGCGGCTTCCACGTAAACGCGGCCGGCAGAGGCAAAACATTTAAACCAGGAAGCCAGGGCACCATGAATACCATCAGTATTTTCGTATCATTGGCCGCGTCCGCGATGATCATCTTCACCGTTGTCTTTGTTCTTGTCAAGGACTGGCAGGACCAGGTCATGCGCTATTTCGCCGTCTTTGCCGCCTCCGCCCTGGGCATTCTCTTTACCATGTTCCTCACCTACTCGTTCCCTGAGGATTTCGACCTGACCCTCATGAACAAGATAACCCAGCTTTCAACGCTGATGACCTTCTCAAGCCTTTTCTGTATGTCCTTCGTCTTTCCGAAAACAGCCCGGAGGTTCCCCTTCTGGAAAAGCTTTATCATACTTATCCCCGCCATTGCCATGGGAGCGACGGTGGTTCTGACCGATTTCACCATCACGAAGGCCTACTTCAAGGACGGTAAATTCATCCGTGATTTCAACAAGGATTTCCCCGGGTATACCATATATGCCGCCATGGCCTTCATCTACGTTCTTTCCGCCCTGGGCGGGTACGTGAGGAAGTACATCATCACGAAGGAGTATATCTACCGCCTTCAGATGCGCTACCTCTTCGTCGGATCAACGGTGTCCATCACGCTGGCGTCGGTCTTTTCCATCATCATGCCGGCTTTTTTCGGCTACACGCAGCTCTATGTCATCGGTCCGTCGATCGCGTCGTTCTTCACCATCATCTCGCTGTTCTATTCCATTATCGCCTACAACATGTTGGACATCAGGACCGTCGTCCATAAGACCTTCGTGTATACCGTCATTTCCATGGTCATATCACTACCGATATTCGGGATTCTCTGGGCCTACTACCGTAAGCTCTGGCTGCTGGGAGAAGTCCCCTATTACCTGGTCGCCGGCGGCGTGATCGCCGTTTTCATCCTATTCTCCGTGTACATCCAGCCCTTTATCGACCGGGTCTTCAAGCGGAAGCAGTACGCCTTCGGCACCGTTGTCGACAATTTTGTCCGCGACATCGCCGACGAGAAAAACCTGCCCGACATAGTCCGGCGGACCGTCGACACCCTGCGGGAGGGCCTGTCCCTTACCCATGCGTTTTTCATCCTGCTCAACGACCAGACGCGGAAGTACGAGCTCTTTTACTACAAGGGGAACCGAGAAACGCCCCAGCTTCCGTCCATCGAGCGGAACGCCCCCATCATCCGCTGGTTCGTCCGCAACCAGGACATCCTGCAGCTCTCGCGGGTCTACACCGACGACAAGTCCTTCGGTGAAGTCCGCGAGGAGATATCATCGTTCTTCAACGACAACGGGATACAGGTCATCCTCCCCGTCTACCACGAGCGCCGCGTGGTGGGGCTCCTCTGCCTGGGGATGAAGGAGACCCTCGCCGGCTACCACACAGACGAGATCGACAAGCTCAAGCAGTTTTACGTGAAGAGCAGCGACTTCATATCAACGGCCCTAACCTACCAGAAGGCCATGCAGGAGCAGTTGGTGACGAGGACCATTGATATTTCCTCGCGGATCATCAGCAGCGCGGTGCCCCCGTCGCTGCCCAATATCGGCAATATCAAGTTCGGCGCCTTCATCATACCGAAATACGCCCAGGGCGGGGATTATTTCGATTTCATCCGGCCCGGCGACCAGGGCGTCGGGATCGTCGCCACGGACATATCGGGCGTCGGCGTCAACAGCGCCCTCTATTCCGTCCTGCTCCGCTCCGCCTTCCAGTCCAGCGTCCTCGAAGCGCCGTCCACGTCGACCGTTATCGGCAACATGAACAGGGTCCTGTGCGATTACGGGAAGGGCAGGGGCGAAATGGTCACGGCCTATTACCTCTACTATGACATCAAGTCGATGCGACTCATGTACACCAACGCGGGTTATCCGGCCCTGGAGATCTTCAGGATCGAAAAGAACAATTTCGACAGCTTCGACACCGAGGGGATCCCGCTGGGCTATGACCCGTCTGCGACCTATGGTATCGGCAGGACCAACCTGGTGCGGGGCGACATCGGTATCCTTTATTCAAAGACCCTGACCACGTCCAAGAACCAGAAAGGCGAGGAGTACGGCCTTCTCAAACTCCGCAACACCGTGATGGAATTCAGGACGCGCGGCGCAGCGGACATCGCGGCCCAGATCAAGAATTCCTTCGTGTCCTTCATGGGCCTGCTGTCCCCCACGTCGGACGTGGTGGTCATTGTGTTTAAGATCGTTTGATTTCTCCCTGTGACTCATGCCATCCATGTCCGCTTCTGCGGGGATTGTTGTTAATACCGCCGGGCCACGGATGCGTGAAATTCTGTTTTTTATAAAGAATGAAAAGCAGAATGGGAGAAGAAATGGAAGACAAAGAAAAAATTGAATACCATAAGAGACACGGTTACTTAATGGTGAAGATTAATATCCGGTGGACAGTTGGCAATGTGCGATGGATAATCGATGAGGCAAAAAATGAAATATTAAAAAAGAGGACATCAGAAAATTCTTATAGATGTTACATTTTGGGACAGACCTGACAATGAAATGACGCGGTTCTTTTCGGGAGAATATCTGGCGGCTGCATTCAAACCGCAGTACAAGCTTTCTGCTTTTGCAAATAGCAGCATCATAAACAGATTTACGGAAAATACCGCTGTCAATAGAGGGACCAATTTTAGAGTTTTTCCCAATAAAGATGAAGCACTGCGCTGGCTACTTAATGACGAAAAATAATTAAAATAAGCAGAATCTTCTCCAATCTGGCCAGAACTGTGGCCCTCTCTGTCAATGACCATTAGCCCCCTTTGCTGTCAGCGGCTAATAATGCGGCTTTTTTTATCAGCAAATTTATAAATTTTTATGCATAAATAGCTAAAAATTTCCATATCCATATTGACGTTTTCCTTTATTTTGTATAAAATATAGATAATATTATTAGTTAATCTAACAGCCTGTTCGAGACATGCAATAATTACAAATTTAATTTCAGTTATAGTTATAATAGACGTCTTCGTCTGCCTGGATGACGGGAAACAGTCTGATTGGACGCTAATAATAAAACAAGATAGAGAGAGTTGTTGTGCGGGAGGCTAACATGAGCAACAAGGGAGCACAGATCAATAGGGCGTATATCGGTGATCAAGACGATGTTTTTCTGGCCAATTCGCTTTTCGGCGAGGATTGCTGTCACGAGCTCAAGGAGATCGACAAGCATGAAATCATAGTTAAAATATGCGAAATCCTGGGGCCGAATCCGTCCAACCTGCAGCTTGCAGAGGAGATTCTGGACCAGGTGAAATATGATATTACTCGCTTTGTCATCCACCACGAGTACTGCAAATGCAACAACAACAGCGTGCGCTCGCAGCTGCTGCTCTGGCTTGACGGAAAGATCAATCCGGATAATGCCCGTAAGCTTTCGTCATTCATGGATAAGTATCTCAGGTAAAGGGAAATGCACATCAGTGCCGATAGACATGCCCCCCGCAACGGGGGCATTTTCATTGCCGGCGCTGACAACCGTAAGCCATAATGGACAATGCCGTGAAGAACCGGTCCCTTCTCATCCATACCTGCTGCGCCCCCTGCGTGAGCCACGTCTACGAGCTTTTTGCCGGCAGTCATGACGTGACCGTCTTCTATTACAATCCCAATATCGCGCCGCGGGAGGAGTACGGGCGGCGCCTGTCGGAGCTGGAGCGGTTCGGCCGCGCCAGGGGGTTCCCCCTTGTCGTGGGAGATTACAACGTGAGGGAGTGGACGCTCCGTGTCGAAAAATACGCCGATCTCGGCGAGCGGTCGCAGCGCTGCTGGGAATGCTACCGCTTCAGACTGGAGGAAAGCTTCAGGAAGGCGAAGGAGATGGGGATTGCCGCCGTGACGACATCTCTTTCCATCAGCCCCCACAAGGACGCCGCCATGATCAATAAAATCGGGAAAGAGCTCGAAGGCACCACCGGCGTCGCCTTTATAGAGGGTGACTTCAAGAAGAACGACGGGTTCCGCCGGAGCGTGGAGCTGTCGCGAGAATACGGGTTCTACCGCCAGGACTATTGCGGGTGCGTCTACTCCCGGCGCGAAAGCGAAGCCCGCTCAAAGAAGAAGCCGGACCAGGTCAGTTGACCCACCGGATGCTTTCGTAGTTTCTCACCTTGAGACGCTCAAAATACTTTTTCCATTTCCGGTTGATCCGCGCGTGATCGAGATCGGCGTTGGTGAATTCCGCGTTTTCAATGCTGGCCTCGTCGAGGTTTGCCTTGGAAAGGTCGGCGCTGTTGAGGTTGGCCCCCTGGAGATTCGCCTTGTGGCAGTTGGCGTCGCGCATGTTCGCGTTGATAAGGTTTGCGTGCTGCATCTTGGCCTCGGACAGGTTCGTCTGGGTGAGGCTCGCTCCCGTGAGGTCAGCGCCGGTAAGGTCGGCGCCCTTGAGCCGGGAGCCTTCCAGCTTCGCGTTCCGGAGAGAGGAGTCCTTCATGAACGCACCTTCAAGGTTGGTCCATACCATGACGGCGCCGCTCAGTTCGCCGTTGTCGAGCTGAGCCCCGGCAAGGTTGGCCTTCTGAAGGTTGGCGCCCTTTAAATTTGCCCATGAGAGTACTGCGCTTCCCAGGTCAGCGCCGTCCAGATTGATTCCGGACAGGTTCGCCCCCATGAGGTCCGCGCCGTTAAGGTTGATGCCCGCGAGGTCGGCGCCGGCGAGGTTTGACCGGGAGAGGACCGCCCCCTTGAGGCGGATGTTCTGCAGGTTGCACCGGGCCAGGTTGACCCGGACAAGGCGGGCCTTGCTGAAATTGGCGTTTTTCAGGTTGGCTTTCCGGAGGTCCGCCCAGGTGAGGTTGGCGCCGTTAAGCTGGGCGCCGGTCAGGTTGGCGCCTTCCAGTATGGCGCCCCGGAGATTGGCCCCTATCAGGTTTGCCCCCTGGAGGTTGGCCCCGGACAGGTCCGCGTTGCTCAGGTTCGCTTCCTCCAGCCGGGCATTGATGAGGTCGGCGCCGCGCAGCTGCGCGTTGCTGAGCTCGGTTTCCCCGCGCATCACGTAGTTGTAGTCGCTTTTACTCTGGCCGAGCATGAGCATGCAGCCCGTGACGCAGCCGGCCGCCGCTGTCAGCAGTATCGCCGTAATGATTCTCTGTACCATAACCATGTCTCTGAAATGTTTTTTTTGCACGCGGCGCGTTCCCGCAGAGCCGGCGGTTTACCCACCGGTTCGCGGAATCCCTACTTGTTTTCCGTGTCGACCACTTCCTCGCCCTGGGTGTTCATGCGCGCCGCTTCCTGTATCTTCGCCTTTTCCCGCTCCGTAATGCGCGCCCCTTTGTTTGCTAGCAGGTCCGCGATCTCGCCATGGCCGTTTATCGTGGCCTTCATGATCGCGGTAAGGCCGCTCTTGTCGGCCCTGTTAAGGTCCGCGCCGCTTCCGATGAGGATCTCGATGGTTTCCTTCTGGCCGTCTGCCGCCGCTTTGATGAGCGCCGTCTGGCCCAAATTATCCGAAGCGTTGACATCGGCCCCTTTTGACAGGAGGAGCTTCACGATATCCGCGTTTCCCTCAGCGGAGGCGTTCATGAGCGCCGTGGATCCGTCGGTGCTTTTGGCGTTGACATCCGCACCGCAGCTGACCAGGGCCCCTGCGATGTCCCGGTAGTCCTCCTCGGAGGCTATTATCAGGGCGGTCCGGCCCGGATTATTCTCCTCGCGGGCGTTGACATCGGCGCCTTTGGCGATAAGCTCGTTCATTGCCGCGGCGTCTCCCTTGATTACGGCGCCGATCAGCTTCCGGTTCATCTCTGTTTTTTTCGAGCAGGACATGAGGGCGAGTGACGCTATCATGCATGAAACCACAATCTTGTTCATCGGGCCGCTCCGTGCGTGGATTAGCGTGCCATGGCCGCGTGCCGCCATGGCCGATGTGTGTATGGTTGATTATCTCGGATAAAAGTCAAACACAATTATGGGCTCACAACGCATGGGAACCGGTTTGCCCGGCCTGGCCCGCCCTTTTTTGAAGAAATGGAAAAAGTGGGGAGGACTGGCCATTACTGGGACGAAATGCGTAAGGACGTGGCGTCGATAGAGTCCAGGCATTTCACGAAGGAAGAAGCGATCGCGGCAAAGAAAGAGATAATCGGCGCCTTTTACAATGCGCCCAACATACTGCGCATGCTCATGAGGTGGATGTTCAAGGACCGGTCGCTGATCAAGCTGTACCTGAACATGGTGGTGGGGTACCGCATCAGGGACCACAGGCAGAAGAAGCGGAAAGCCGTCCAGGCATGATGCAGCCAGGTTATCGGGAGAAAGTGGATATAATAAGCCTGAAACAGAGACACTGTTATTAAAGAATTATATCCCGATTATCCGAAATAAAACAAGGAATATCC
>DAONAJ010000006.1:0-34687 GCA_035400945.1 Spirochaetota bacterium | reverse complement strand
ATCCGCCATGCCGGGTAGGCCAGCCCGGCGAGGCCCAGGAGAAATACGATCCGGATGATCCATGTCGATACCGGCGGTTCCAGCGCCGAGTAGGCAAAGGCCTCGTTTTTTTTATGCGGGCCAGCCTTGAAGGAGACCATTCCCGCCGACTGGTCGAGGGTGCTCCGTATGTCGTAGGCCGGGGGAAGGCTGTACTGGTTCCCGTAATAGAGCCGGATCGCGCCGGCCGTTCCCTTCTTCCATTCCTCCCGCGGCGGCAGCTCGAACACCAGTTCCTCCCGGGGAACATACACCGTGAAGGATGAGAGGGTGAGGGGCCTGTCGTCGCCGTCGATAATAACGAGCTTGAGGGAGCCGGTGACAGGCATGTTAAGGTCGATGACCTGCGTTTTTGGGTCCCCGCTGTTCCGCGAGAGACGGGCGGTCATGACGCGGTAGTAGGATTTTTCCCCGACGCCGATGGCGTGTATCTCCATGAGACGGTTGTACCGCGCGTCATCGAAGGACATGACCAGTCGGCTGATTTTCCTGCGGCCGCTGTTATTATAGTAATACACGCTTCCCCGCAGGTCGCTGTCCCTGTCTTTCACGATCGACTTCACCGGCACGGTGATGACGTAATAGGACTGCTTCCTGACCGCCGAATAATATGCCTTCGGAAAATTGAAGTTCTGCCGCGCATTGATGCGGATGCGGACATAGCGGCGGTCGCCCATGGCAAACCTGATGACGTTCCCCCGGCTTCCCTGGTAGCTGAAGACGGCGTAGTTCCCGGCGGATTCCCACTCTCCCGCCTTCCTGCCGGTTTCCACCAGGGCCGAGGCCTCGAACTGGGTGTCGGCGGTTATTTCAATGCCGTTGTACTCCGCCCCTGCCGGCGGCTCCGGGAGCTTCAGCACGCAGGTGACGCTCCGGGTGTCCGCCTGGCGGTAGATGACTTCCGGCATCGTGGCGCCGGAAAGCTTCGGATCGTCAACGGCCATCCTGGTCATGTGGGGAAGGGTGCTGCCGTTCCAGACAACGCGGTAATCAGGCCCGCTGCCGAAGCGGATCATATCATCGTCAAGAAACAGCCTGCCGTAGGCCGGGAGGGGCGCCCGGTCCTCCTGCGCAGGCTCCGAGAAGGCAATATCCTTATAGTAGTGCCAGCTGGAAGCGCGGAAGGTTTCCGCCGTTGCCGCAGCGGACCCCGGCCCGAAGGCATAGGCGAGCAGCCCCAGGCCCGCGAGGACCGTGAAGGCGGCCGCGGACCCCTTCTTCGGGAATATGCGGTCATGGAACTTCTGGTAGATGATGCTCAGGGCGACCATGGCGACGCCGAGGGTGAAGCCGGCGATTATCTTGACGAGCTTGCTCATGGTCCAGATGTCATGGAGGTAGAACTTGAGCACCACCAGGCCGGCCAGGACGATGCCGCTGATGCGCATCATCTTCTGCTTCCTTGCGAGGCCGATGACGAAAAAGATCGCGGCGTAGAGCGAAAGCACGTATGAATATCCCAGGTTGCGGTAATGAGGGTCGTCCGCGAAGTTGAAGTTTTCCTTGAGGCTGCCGATGATGATCGTGACCATGGCGGCAACGGCAAAGCCGATCATGAAGCGGCCCATGGGCTCCTTCATCTGTATGAGATAGGCGGCCGCGAGGAAACAGGCGGCCAGGACGAACATGACGAAGCGCACGTTGACGATGACGGTGAAGCCCGCGGGGGCCTGCTCGATGAAATAGAGCCGTATAAGGGCGGCCGTCCAGAAGGGGAGCGAAGCGATGAGGCATTCCCGCGACCGCCAGAAGGCGCCCATGGCGGACAGGACCCCGGCGAAGGCGATCCATGAAACGGTGATATATCTCCCCTCGGCGAAATCGGTGACCGCGGCGAAGAGCGCGGCGATAAAGAAAAGCACCAGCATCGACCTAATGACTACCAGACGGTTTTTCATTGCCGACTCCCTTTGAATAGTGATTGAAGATATGGTACGACAGCGCGAGCATTCCCGCGGTGAAAAGGATAAAATGCGGCCTGAGGGTCCGGTGAAACTCGTTGACGGTCCATATTCCCAGCCACAGGAACAGGGCGATGTTGGCCGGCAGGAGAACGAGTCCGGCCCTGCTGACCGAGCGCCAGACGCGCGGGTTGACCGCTATCTCGACAGCCATGAAGAGCAGAAAGACATAGAGAATGAAGACGAAGGGCACCGTGAAACTGCTCCGGGAGAGGTTCTCCGCGGCCCAGATGGCATAGACCAGGACGTCGGCGCCCAGGAGGACGAAGGGGGCGACGCGCCAGTACCGCCTGAAGCTGATGGCCAGGAAGCCCGCGTTGATAACGGCGATATAGCCGAAGAGGAAGCGGTACGAATTCTCTCCCCGCGACATGAGGACCGGCGCCAGGAACGCGCCGGCGAGACTGAACAGGTAGAGGATCTGGCTGTCCGCCCGGACGGCGATCAGGGCGATGCACGCGCTCAGTATAAACAGGGCGATGAAGGTCTCCTCGCGGCCGAGAAGGCCGTAAAAATAATACGCGCCGAAAACGGCCACGTACAGTATGGCGCAGCCGGTTCCGATGATCGAATGCGAGATAATCCGGAGCCGGCCCCGGGCCAGGTGCAGTCCGAACGATGCCCCGCCGAAGCCGGCGACAAGGCCCGTGTAGATCCTTCCCGATTCGTTTATCCACTGCCGGTCAAAGGCGTACTTGATGAACCATGCCGTGGCCAGGACCAGGGTGAGGAGCCCCAGCTTACCGATGATGTTGCCCCCGATGAGAGGCTCGAATTCCGGCACGATCCTGGTCCTGATGTAATTCCCTATCCGGGATTCTTTCCGGGGTTTTTGCCGCGGCGGTGGCGCTTCCGCCGGCGGTTTTGCCGCGGCGCCGGTCTCATCGAGCTTTTTCTTTATGGAGTCAAGCTCCTGCTGGAGGGCGTTGACCCGGGCGCGCAATTCATTGATCTCATTCTGGTTTGCCATGACCTCTCTCCCCGCTGTTGACGTGAGGCGCGATAAACCGAAACGCGGATGATTATACCTGCCTATCGGATATTGTGCAAGTATTTTCCGGTGGATGGCTCCCCTCTTTCCCATGGCCGCATTTCCCGGTATGTGACGGCGCGTGGTCCTGGTCCTCTGCTGCCGTCGGTTGAGGGCAGGGGCACTAAAAGGGTGATCTGCACATAAAAAAAATTTTATTGCAATGGCCGGCGGTATTGCGGTAGTATATGCAAATCCACAATTCAATGCATATGGTGCCCGTCGAACATTACGCCGTTCCAAGGCGGCATAACGAGGTGTGCGTATGCTGTTTTTTAGACATGGCAGCAGAATAAAGAGATTCCTGTACCTCTCCGTGCTTTTCGGCATCTTCATGGGGACCGTATTCCCCTTCTATGCCGCTATCTTTGTCAAGACCTGGGAAAGTTCCCGCATGCTGGTGTTTTTCTGCGCGGGGTGCGTGGTAGCAGGCATTCTGGTCGGCGCAGTGAGCTATATCATCTTCAAGGTGACGATACTCAATATCATAAAGGATCTCACCGTTCAATTCAGGCAGATTGCGGACGGTGAAGGGGATCTTACGGTCAGGGTTGACTGCGCCTCCGATGATGAGCTGGGCATCCTGACGGAAAGCTTCAATACCTTCATCGAAAGAATCAGGGCCGTTATCAAAGATGTCATGGGCCTTATCGAAGAGGTGGACGGTTTCCTTGGGAACATGACTCAGGCCACAGCGTCGCTGAACGAAAACATGCAGGGCCTGGCCGCGTCCTCGGAAGAGATCACCGCATCTATCGAGGAAATCTCCGCCGGCGTCGATAATGTCGTCGGAAATTCCAAGAGGCAGAATGACAGCATTGCCGACCTTGTGGAGCAGATGAAAAACATGGGGGGGATCATCAGGGAAGTTGATGTTATGGTCTCGG
Source organism: Spirochaetota bacterium (assembly GCA_035400945.1). GTDB lineage: Bacteria > Spirochaetota > UBA4802 > UBA4802 > UBA5550 > RBG-16-49-21. The sequence continues at coordinate 30,770 of DAONAJ010000006.1, read as the reverse complement.
AGACCCATGGCCTCTCGGAGAAGCTTACGGGCCAGGCCATGGCCGGCAATGAGTCGATGGAGGGCATGACCGACACCTTGAGGAAAATTATTGAAAGTTCCCGGGAAGTGACAAGCATAATTGAGATCATCAATGATATCTCGGAAAAGATAAACCTGCTTTCCCTGAACGCGGCCATCGAGGCAGCCCGGGCAGGGGATTACGGCAGGGGCTTCGCCATCGTGGCGGACGAGATTTCGAAGCTTGCCGATCAAACCGCGTCGAGCGTGAAGGAAATAAGTTCCTATATTGATATAAACAATAATGAAATCGCCGTCGGCATGTCCACCATATCGGGCTCGATCGACATGATAAGAAAGATAACGGAGGGGGTTAACTCCATAAGCGGGAAGATGAGCGCGGTATTCACGCACACCAGCAGGCAGATTGAAATAGACCGGAATCTGGAGAGGGTGGCCATGACGGTAAAGGATCTCTCGGATCAAACCATGGCGGCAACGGAGGAACAGAAAAGCGCTTTCATGGAAAGCGTCCGGGCGATATCGAACATAAGTGAATTGAACCAGAATAACGCAGAGGCGTCGCGCGCTCTTGAGGTGAAATCGCGCGATCTCGGCGCCATGGTCAGGTCCATCAGCAGCAAGATGGCTTTTTTTAAATATTAGTGCCGTCTTACTGCGAACCGGAAGGCATTGCGCCTCCCGGACCGCCGATCCCTGAATACTTCGACAGGCGGTCCTTGACATATTCCAGGTATGATCCGACGTACTGATCGTATTTGAAGTAGCCCTTGTTCGCTATGGAGCCGTCCGGGTTGTACATGGTGCCGACACCGTGCATCTTACCGTCTTCCCACTGTCCGACATACTTGCTCCCGCCGGCAAAGGTCATGGTGCCCTTGCCGCTCCTCCTGCCGTCCCTGAACTGGCCGACATACCTGTCGCCGTTGGGCCATGTATACGTTCCCTTGCCGTGCAGCTTGCCTTCTTTCCACTGGCCTTCGTATTTGACGCCGTCGGAATAGGTGATGGTCCCCCGGCCGTGCATGATATCGTCTTTGAACTCGCCGCTATACCTGTGGCCGGCTGCGAATGCCAGGGTTCCCTGGCCGTGCCTGACGCCTTTTTTAAACTGGCCGGTATACTTGTCGCCGTTGGAATACGTGTAGGTTCCCTGGCCGTTTACGCAATCCCCCGAGATGCAGTCGGCATAGGCATGGCCGGAAAGGGCTGCAAAGAGCAGGGAAATCAATGCGATGTATGTCTTCATGGTTGACCTTTTTCCGCAATTAATTGGAATTCGTGCGATACTAGCAGTACGTGGACATTTTTTTCAAGTATTGTTTCACAACCGGAGATATTTTTTAAAACGAGTCAGAAGAAAACCCCGGCCCTTCCGCCAGGGCATGCTTTTTTTAGCGCCATTCCATAAATCGGTTTGACAATTCTTCCTGCCAGGCGCGTAATAAAGGTACAGGATAAACAGGCGCCGGTCTGAATTTGTCCATGCCGCCTGGGGTCTGCAGGGCGGAATCGGCGGCATGGCACGATAAAACCGCGGTCAGCAGAAGTCCTGAACATTCTTCACCCAACATTACACCCCGGAGGTAGGTATGATCAAAAAACTTGTGCCCCTTTCCATTATCGCGGTCCTCTGTATGTGCGGATGCGGCAAATACAGCGATGTCAAGTCAGTCATAAAGGATATTATAAAGGCAACCGATGCCTGCACTGCGGACATGCAGAAAGCGAAAAGCGGGAAAGAGGCCGCAGTCGCCCTGGACGCCTATACGGCAAAGATGTCTGTCCTGAGGCCCAAGATGAATGAACAATTCAACAAGTATCCCGAGCTCAGGACCTCGAGGCCGAAGGAACTGACCGATATCATGGAGGAATTCAAGGCGAGCAACAACAAGTTTTTCCCTGTTCTCAATGAAATGATAATGAAGTATAAGGGAGATAAGGATTTCGGCGCCGCCATGGAAAACATGAACAATACGAGGAAGCAGAATCCGTATGCCAAATAAACGATACGGCAGAAGACGATAGGCGGCCCCCTGCTTGAGGTCGATGTTGACAAGGGGGGCTTCCTGTTACACGCGATATGATGTAGTCCTCTCTGACGCCTTCTTTCCGGAAATAAAAAATTTTTAACAACGATCCCTTTCGTTCGTTTCCTCCCTGATGAGCGATTTAACCAAAGAGCAGTACCGGGCCTCCCGGGGCGATACCGGCGTCAGCCTGGTCCTGGCAGGCGCCGGAACCGGCAAGACAAAGACCCTCGTTGAGAAGGTGCGCAACGTCATGGGCTGTCTCGGGATTGGCCCGGAGCATGTCCTGGTGCTCACCTTCAGCCGAAGGGCCGCGGAAGAGCTGCGGGACAGGATCGGCTCGACATGCGACGGCGGCCGCCGGATCAATGCCGGCACGTTCCATTCTTTCTGCTTTGACCTGCTGCGTCGCCATGGCCCGGCCTTCATGGCGGCCGCGGGCTTTTCCCGGTTTCCCTCCGTTGTTGATGAAGCCGGCCGGAAGGAGATCATCGGTGAGCTGATCCGCCGGGACCTGGGCCGCTTCCTCGGCATGCCGGCCGGCGTGGTTTATGATCTCGTGACGGGACACGCGGCCCTTGAAAAATGGAAGAGGAACAAGCTCGATGACTCCGGGCTGGGTGCCGAACTGTCGTTGCTTTATGAAGAGTACCGGCTGATAAAACAAAAGAGCAATGTCATCGATTACGACGACATGATGAGGAGCGCCATCCATCTCCTGGAGACTGACGGCGCGGTGCGGGCCGAGGTCCACGACCGGTGCCGGTATGTTTTCGTGGACGAGTTCCAGGACGTATCCGACGACAACATAAGGCTGCTGAAGCTCCTCCTCCCGGAGCGTGAACGCAACCTCTTTGCCGTGGGCGATGACTGGCAGTCCATTTACGGGTTCAGGGGCGCCTCCGTCGATTACATCATGAAGATGAAGACCCATTTCCCCGAAACGGCGGTCCATCATCTCACCATGAATTACCGTTCCAGGGAGGAGATTATATCATTGGCGTGCGGATTCATCCGGCATAACCGCCGCCGCACCAGGAAGCGTCTCAGATCGGGGCGCGGGAAGGGAGGCGTGGTCCGTTTTTACACGGTGAGCTCCCTCGAGGGGGAAGCCGAAGTCGTCAGGGGGATCGCCGCCGGCCATGATCCTGCCCGGACCCTGGCGGTGGTCTACCGCAACAACTGGCAGGGACGCTACCTTAAGGGGCGCCTCGGCGGGGAGGAGGTCCCGGGCATCATGTTCATGACCATGCACGCGTCCAAGGGGCTGGAGTTCGACCGCGTTATTATCGCCGGCGTCTGCGACGCGGTGATGCCCGACGGGGACAATGACATCGAGGAGGAGCGTCGGCTCCTTTTCGTGGCATGCACCAGGGCCCGCGACGAGCTCCATGTCATTGTCCATATCAACGATGAGGGGGAAATGAGCCGCTTCGGCCGGGAGCTTGGAGTATCACCTTCCTAGTCTTCGTACTGTCCGTCCCAGAAATTGTCCGAGAGCGTAAGCCTGCTGCCCTCCCACAGTATGATGTTCCGCATGGTGAGGCGCTGCAGGAGCCGCGAGAAAGTCTCGGGTATGGTGCCGATGGCTGACGCGAAGTCCTTTTTCGAGAGGGTGATTTCATAGGTCTGCAGTCTCCCGTAATGATCCGCCAGGAACCTGAAAAAGCGCTCCTCAACGTCATAGGCCGCCAGGTAGAGGATCCTTCCGGCGAGGTAGCGCTGCTTTTTCATGAGGACCGATATGAAGTCATCGCGGAACTCGGCGTTGTCGAGGAGCGTCTCGAAGGTGGACCGGCTCATGGAGAAGAGCACCGAGTCCGTCAGCGCCGTGGCGCTCACGGGATAGCGGTCCTTTTCGAAGAGCACTACCTCGGCGAAGATCTCCCCGGGGGACGCGAGCTTGACCGTTACTTCCCTGCCGTCCGGGGCGCTTTTGAACAGTCTCACGCTCCCTTCGACCATGATGAAAAAAGAGGAGCCCTTTTCGCCTTCCAGGAAGATCATCGTGTTCTGGGGCACCTTCGTGATCTTGCCCATGGACGCTATCTTTTTCGAAGAGGCGTCGCTCAGGCCGCTGAAGAGCTCTGATTCTTTGAGGAGTTTGTCTATGGACGTCATGATCTATCCTGTCTCCGGTTTTTTCCGCGTATCAGCGGGGATCGTCAACGGGAATATTCCGCCGGGGAGTACGGCGGACGGGATTGTCTCGGCCGGGCCATTGCCTGCATGAAGGATATAATTTTTCTCCGCCATGAATAATAGTCTTGAAAGAACGGCGGAAATATGTCAAGTGATGTTTGCGGGGGAAACGTTTCTTGACTTGCGTCAATGACAGGACCCCGGAACCTGGTATAATCTATACTATACATGGCGCTGTAACCGGAGGGAACCATGAGCGAATTCATCAATAATTCAGAACAGAAGCGCAAGGCCCTGAAGGAGCTTATCCTCAAGCTTCACCAGGGGGAGAACCCGGAGCAGGTCAAGGCGGAGCTACGCCAGGCGCTGGGGAAAATTCCCTACGATGACGTGGTGCGCGTAGAGCAGGAGCTCATTGCCGAAGGCCTGCCCCAGGAAGAAGTGGTGAAGCTCTGCGATGTTCACACGGCAGTGCTTGACGGGAGCATCGACCAGACCGGAGCAAAGACCGTGACGCCGGGGCACCCGGTTCACACCTTCAAGGAGGAGAACCGCGCCCTTGAGCGCGAGATCGGGGACCTGGAAAAGCTGTACCACGGCCCGGCCGAGGGATCGGGCGCTGTCCCGACGGTGGACCTCTATTACGCCATCATACAGCACTTCAACAGGCTCATGGACGTGGACAAGCATTACAAGCGGAAGGAAAACCTGCTGTTTCCCTTCCTGGAAAAGCACGGTATTACCGGGCCGCCGGCTGTCATGTGGGCCAAGCATGACGAGACGCGGGGCCTTATGAAGAAGGCGCTCCAGGTCCTCCATGCCGGGCTCGAGAACAAGACCGAGATCCGCTGGCTCATACCGGAGCTCCAGGCGGCCACGCGGGCCATAACCGACATGATCGGCAAGGAGGACAATATCCTGTTCCCCATGTGCCTTGATTCGCTCACCGCCGGGGAATGGTACGATGTGTACCGCCAGGGGCCCGAAATCGGCTTCTGCCTGTACAACCCGACCGATGAATGGAAACCGGCCGGCATCGCGGAAGACGAAACCGGCTCCTCCGGAAAAGACACCGCGGGGGGGAGGATTATACTCCCGACCGGAAGCCTGTCGGTAACGGAACTTGCATCGCTCCTGAACACGGTGCCGGTGGACATCACCTACGTTGACGCCGATGACACGGTTCGCTATTTTTCCCAGGGAAAGGACCGCATCTTCACGAGGAGCAAGGCCATCATCGGACGCAAGGTCCAGCAGTGCCATCCTCCAGCGAGCGTCGCCACGGTGCAGAAGATCATCGACGATTTCCGCGCCGGCAGGCAGGACAGCGCCTCCTTCTGGATAAACCATAAGGGGCGCTTTATCCTCATAGAATATTTCGCCATGCGTGACGGGAAGGGGACATACCTGGGAACCATGGAGGTGTCCCAGGACCTGACGGAGAAAAGGAAGCTTGAAGGCGAGCAGCGCCTTCTGAGCTATACGTAGCCCCTGACGGGGGAGTCAATACCGGTGCCTTGACCATGGATATCACATTATTTCAGGAGAATCGTGCATGAATGACAATCAGATCAATGAATTCACAAAAGAGGGCCTTGCCCTTGAGGGTCTTGTGGCCTACCAGGACGGTTCGATAGTAAGCCGTACCGTGATAAACAGGCCTTCCGGGACCATCACGCTCTTTGCTTTTGACAGGGAACAGAGCCTTTCGGAGCACACGGCCCCCTTTGACGCCCTGGTGCAGGTCCTTGACGGCAGCGCTGAGGTCAAAATATCGGGGAAGCCATATCTCCTTAATAAAGGCGGTATGATCGTCATGCCGGCCGGACAGCCCCACGCCCTCAGGGCGCTGGAGAGGTTCAAGATGATGCTGGTTATGATTAAAGGATAGGGTTAGCACACGGTCCGAAGCGTTATTTGAATGCTGTAACTGAATGAACCAGGGGATGGCCAGGGAGCCATCCCCTGGAGTTTATTGCAATCCGTATGTTCGCATTCCCGGCAGGAAGTTTTTTTATCAAGATAATCGCCGTATTTTCCGACGTAGGGGATGGAAGAGATTCCGTCTGTCTTTTTACGTTTTTTTCTTGTAATTATTTTTACTTTCAGTTAAAATTCGTCGGACGGCGGGGCCCGGATTTCCTTTGTGAGTTCTCTTGATATCAGACCGGCTTGAAGAATTATGGTTACTGGCCATTCCATCGGCCAGGGAAAGCCTGGGGCGGCTCTTTGTCATGGCCGGTCTGCCCTATTGTATCCTATTGAATAGAGCATAAGGGGAAGAGATTCCTTGATATGTATATTATACAACGGGAGAGAGGCACAATGAAAAAAGCAAAATCTGCAAAAAAGGCAAAACCGAAGAAAAAAACAGCCGCAAAACGTAAAACCGTCAAAAAACCCAAGGCAGCTTTAAAGAAAGTCAAAAAGACCGCAAAAAAATCCATAAAGAAAAAAGCTGTTAAAAAAGTCGTAACAAAGACTGCCCGGAAGCCTGTAAAAAAGAAAACAGCGATGAAACCGGCTAAGGGAAGGGCCGTGGCTGTAAAAACCAGAGTATCAAAGCTTCCGATGACGGATAAAATCCTTGCGTATATAAGGAAAGTCGACGGTCGCTAAAGAACGGTATCGCGCGAAAATCAGAGGGAGGGTGTATTGCCACGGGCACAACCCTCCCCGTATGAATCCTTGCACCAGTTCAACTCAATGCGGCCTGCCGTCGCAGCCGGCGAAGCAGCATGGAGTGTCCGCATCGTTGATAATATAAAAATAGATAGCGGATTCAATGATCATCCAGTAATTATATTAAATCGTTCATCCTTGTGTTTCGCCGATGGTTTTTATTATTGCTTTCATGTCCGCCGTCCCCATGGATGAGTAAGAGTGCTTTAAAAAATATATCGAGATTCCTGTACCATGTCCTGGTCCGCAATGTCGATATCGACATGGAGGAGCTTTCACGGCGGAGAATATTCCTTATCCTCAATTTTCTGGCCGTCCCCCTCATAGCCTTTTTTGGACATAAAAAGTTACAAGACGGGGAATATCTTTTCGGCGTAAAGGACATGATCCTGGCGGGGTTGCTGATCGGATCTGTAATCCTTCTCAGGTTTCTGAAAATGGGCAGGCAGCTCTTCCGGTTATATTCTATTGAATTTGATCACAGGCCTGGGAAAATCAATAAGCCCCGATCAGACCCCCATCATTCCTGATATCATAGAAGTAAATTATTGAGCCGGGCATGTAATGTCCCGGCAACGTTGATTGTGCACCTGCAATGATCCTGAAGGAAATAACCATTACTGGTATTATAACAGAAATCACCTGAGCCCAGATTCTATCACGTGCCTTACTTTCTCCATCAGGGCTTCCTTCTGCTCATACGAATAGGTATTCACCGGGATAGGTTCATGGATGATAATGCTGATGATGCCCGGGCGGAATCTGGTGCTGTCTTTCGGGAGAAGGTCCCTGCTTCCCCGTACCGTGACGGGAAGGATCGGTATACCGGTCTGTATGGACATGACAAAACCTCCTTTCTTGAAGGGAAGGAGATTGCCGTCCGGGCTCCGGGTTCCCTCGGGGAAAAAAACCACGGAGGCGCCTTTGCTGAATTTATCCTTGAGGACCTTGAGCTCTTCGCGGGATTTCTCTGGATTGCCGCGGTCGATAAATATGTGACCCATCCGTTCGCAGCCCAGGCCGAAAATCGGCACCTTGCGCAGTTCCTTCTTCATGACCCATCTCAGTTGCAGGGGGAGGTATCCTATGAGGGACCATACGTCAAACTGGCTCTGGTGGTTTGACATTACTAAATACGAGGTTCCCTTTGTTATATGCTCGGTCCCGGATACCCTGATCCTGGCGCCGACAAAGAGAAGGTTCATCCTTGACCAGAACTTTCCTATATAATGGACAAAGTTCCCCGTCGGGTCAGCGATGGAGGCGATGATGACGGTGATCCCGAGGACCGCCGTGTTGATGCCCAGAAATAGAAGGTAAACGGGACGGTATACTGTCAGAAATAGATTCATCAGCATGGGAAAAGTCCTTCTGTTTTGATTGTTGGCATGAATAGCCCGGCTGTATAACCCGTTGATTGCATTAGAGACAGTATAAAAAAAAGATCAAGAAAAAATTTTGGAATATTCCGGATGAAAGCGCTGGCCGGCGCATTGCCGTATGCGCCGTTTTTATTGTAAGATAAAAAACCGGCATGTGGATTTTTCCGCACGCCGGTTTATAGGCATGGTAAATGTTCGTTCTGAAAATTTCTAATCAATAATCATATCGTCACTTGGGGACGATCCTGAAGGAAACGCGGCGTTGGCAGGCGCCCATCTTGCCGCATTTGCCGCTCATCATCGTTCCGGCGACGCCCTTCTGGGTAACTTTTGGATCTTTGACCCCTTTCTCCCTGAGCCTGTCGTATACCATCTTGGCGCGGGCGGCACTCAGCTTGTAGTTGTCGGCCGATGTGATTCCGCCTTCGGCATCGGAATGGCCGGTCACCTGGAGGACCCATCCGCCGGGAACCCGGGGGAGGACTTCCTTGACGACGGGGATAGCAATGGTGAGCTTCATGTCCCAGGTCGCGTTCGAGGATTCCTTGCCTGAAGGAAAGCCGGTAATGGAAACTGTGGAAAGTTTAGTGTTGAGTTCGTCCACGACCTTGTTGCCCGTCGGCTTTATGTTTTCCCCGCCGCAGGACACAAAGGCGACTACCGATAAGGCGATGCAAACAAGCAATGCTTTTTTCATGGCTGACACTCCTTCTGATAAATTATTACTTCATGTAAGTTTTTCCATCATGGGATGGATGTGAAACAATATGATTGCTATACTACTATGCCTGCAAAGACATGTCAACTAGATAACCTATAATTTAACAGTTTGCTGAAAAAACAGCAAACTGCTAAGCGATACATGGATGTATCGCCATTTTTCGAGGCGTTAGCCGAGAAAAATGTGAGGTTTTACGAATTCACTTCGTAAAACCGGCCCTGAAAAACTCCATGGAAGGAGTTTTTCAGAACACTGTTAATTGAACAAAAATGCTTTATGCGAATTGTTTGGATCGCTTAATGGTTATATATTCGGGAATTTTTAAATAATCGGGACTTGTTCTATAAAAAAAGAAGGCGGTAATTTTTTCCCGCCTTCTTTTGCTGCTTAATAACCCTTTGCCCCCTCAGGCGTAAAATAGTTCTCAATATCGAAAGGATCTGTGAACATCTGGTCACGTTTGAAGCCAAGCTTCTTTTCGCCCCTGTTGTTCAGGTAGTTGGCCAGCTGGAGGTTTATCGGTTCGGGCGCCTCTGCGCCGGCCTTTGCCAGGATCTGTCGCAGCAGCGCCTCGGCCTTGAAGGAGAAGGCTATGGCATCGCCCAGGACCCGGCCGGCCTCGGGGGGGTTGTGGAAACCGCAGGAGTTCTCCGCCCCCACGAAGACGATCCGCAAGAATGCCTGCATGTAGAAATTCTTCGCCTTCTGGTAGAGCCCCTGGTCGATGGCCTTGCCCGCGTCGCGCTGGGCGTGGACCAGCTCAAAAAGCTTGGTCACCGCCGCGGCCGCGAAGCCGGCCCGGTTCTGCAGCGACACCGTGCGGTCCTGGATCGCGAAGACCTGGTCCTTGAGCCACGACGCGGACTCCGTATGGCACTGCGAGCAGGCCCGCATGTCCATCTTGAGCGGGCTTGTCACGTTGTGGTCCGAGATCTTGTATGATCCGCTCCGCCTGTAGGGCATATGGCAGTCGGCGCAGGCCACGCCGGCCTTCCAGTGGACGCTGTCGCGGCTGTAGAACTCGAACTCGGGATGCCGGATATAGGGCATGGCAAAGCCGGTGACCTTCTGCTTCCACTCGATGCGCTGATAATCGGTGAGCAGGTCCTTGATGATGGTTTCGATGGAAATATCGCCCCATTTCCCCCCGGTCCAGGGCGGCATCACGTCGCCGGCCACTTTCATTTCCTGGTTCCGCGGCACGTAGTAGGTCATGTGGCACTGGGCGCAGGCCATGACGCGGGCCTCCTGGCGCGTCAGGTCTTTCTTCCCTATCATCTCAAGGCCCCGGGTTATGTGGGGCTTGTTGGTGGTGAGGCCCATGTCGCTGTTCTTGTGACAGTCGATGCAGGAAGGGCCCGTTTCCCTCATTTCTTTCGGAAGCATGTCAAGGGCGTCCTTGAATTTCGCGGTCAGGTATTTCATGCCGTGTTTTTCGGTGAAGGTCTTGTGATAGGGAGACTTGCACGCCAGGCACACGCCGCCCGGCTTAACCCGGGACGGATCGATTTCGATCTGGTCAATGACCGCGTAGTAGTGCCCCCGCGGCTCGTTGTATTCCACGCCGAAGCCCCAGCCGTTGTAGAGGAGGGCGGAGAAGGGGAATTCGCTCAGCTTGTCATAGACCACCTTGTCGGTGTCCCAGCCCCTTTTGTACTTCGTCTTCCCCGTCGGTTTCGGCTCTTTTGTTTTAAGCCAGGATTCGTATTCAAGGGGGTAGACTTTTCCCCATTCCTCGGGGTCAAATTCGCCGTCTTTTATAAGACCGGCCGTGATGGGCTGCGGTTTGGGCGCGCACCCCGCCAGCAGCGAAATGAAAAGACCGAAGGCGACAATCAGCATGCCGTACTGTTTCATGGTATTCTCCTACCTGATCTCTGAATAGCTGAATTCGTTGAGCTTATGATTGATCCGGCGGTGGCAGGACCAGCAGTCCTGGCCGTCGGTGTTGATGCGGGAAACCATTTCGCCGTGGCAACGCACGCAGTTGGCCTTGATCACTTTTTTCGCGTGGCCGGTCGCGGTGATGTAATCGGGGTAGACGCCGCTGAAGAAGGAAACAACGTCCTTTCCGCCGTCGATCCCCTTCCAGATGAGGTGGTTGACCTCGTTGTCGTTGGGGAGATGGCAGTCGACGCACCTGATGGTGCGGTGGACCCCGGTGAGGAACCAGACTTCATATTGGTCGTTCATGGGATGGCAGGCATTGCAGAAAGCCGGTTTTGATGTCTGGTCAAGGAGACCGTGGGGGACAAAGGCTGTTACGGCGAGCGCAGCAAGCGCCCCCGCGCCTATAAGGTACTTTTTCAGCGTCATCTGTATCATCTGTCCACCCCGATGGTGATGATTAGGGCAGGGGCATGGCCGTCCGCGCCCGTGCCGGTCTGACTTGAAACGCTTTTTAATAGAATAACTTATTGCTATCGGAAGTAAAGAATTTTTTATTACCGCTCCTTTTTTTAAACATGGTTTTGATAATAAGGGAGATTCTTCTCGCATCCTCTTGACCTGAGTCAATGCAGCGAACGCTCGGGTGTGCTATATTTTCAGTATCAATTGGATCGCCGGGGCCCCAGATACCGGGCCCCACATCACCCCGCGGAGGGGGGTAACCCCCTCCCGTCCCCCTCCTAAAAAAGGAGATCCTTATGGGGATAAAGGTGAATTTGTTATTTATATTGTAAATGGAGGATGGTATCATGAAACGAAGCATCATAACCATAGATGAAGACAAATGCAACGGCTGCGGTCTCTGCGTGCCGGACTGTCCGGAAGGGGCGCTCCAGGTCATCGACGGCAAGGTGCGCCTGGTGAGCGACCTGTTCTGCGACGGCCTCGGCGCCTGCCTCAAGACCTGCCCCGAAGGGGCCCTGACCGTGGAAGAGCGCGAGGCGGAGCCCTACAGCGAGCGGAAGGTCATGGAGAACGTGGTGAAACACGGGACCAACGTCATCAAGGCGCACCTGCATCACCTGAAGGAGCATGGCGAGTTGAAATATCACCGGGAAGCGGTGGAGTATCTCCAGGAGAAAGGCATCCCGGTGCCGCGCCATGATGAGGCCGCGCCGGCCGCTCAGCCCTGCGGCTGTCCCGGTTCGGCGGCCATGGACATGAGAAACAAGGGCGCGGCAAAGAACCCTGCCGGCGGCGCCCCGGTGCCGGTGGAGTCCGAGCTCCGCCAGTGGCCGGTGCAGCTGAAGCTCCTGAACCCGGCCGCTCCTTATTTTGACGGCGCGGACCTGCTCCTGGCGGCAGACTGCGTCCCCTTTGCGTACGGGAACTTTCACAGGGACTTCTTATTTAACAGGATTGTAATAATGTTCTGCCCCAAACTGGATCCGTATATCGAAGAATATATTGACAAGGTCGCGGCCATCCTGTCACTGCATGAGATCAGGTCGATAACCGTGGCCAGGATGGAAGTGCCCTGCTGCGGCGGCATCAACATGGTGCTCGAGCGGGCGATGGCGAAGGCAGGGAAGAACATCCCGGTCCGGGAAACAGTGATAGGAATCAGGGGGAATATACTTCATGAGGATCCATTACCTGCAGCACGTGCCCTTTGAGGGGCCGGCGTATCTCGAGGCCATGGCGCTTGAAAGCGGCGGGAGCCTTGCCGGTACCAGGCTCTACGAGGGCGGGTCATTGCCGGGACCTTCGGATTTTGACCTGCTGGCGGTCATGGGCGGCCCCATGGGAGTCCATGATGTGAAACAATATCCCTGGCTTGCCGATGAAAAAAAGTTTCTCGGTGAGATGATCGATGCGGGGAAAAAGATTATCGGCATCTGCCTTGGCGCTCAGCTTATTGCTGACGTGATGGGTGCGGCAGTCTATAAAAACAGCTGCCGCGAGATAGGGTGGTTTCCGGTGAAAAAAACCAGCGGCGCTTCTTCGTCCTCCTTCGGCGAGGCGCTCCCCGAACGGTTCACCGCTTTTCACTGGCACGGTGATACCTTTGATATCCCCGCCGGCGCTGTGCATATGGCTGAAAGCGATGCCTGCAGGAACCAGGGCTTCGTGTATGATGACCGGGTCGTGGGTCTGCAGTTTCATCTTGAGGCTACCCCTGAAAGCGTTAGGGCGCTCCTGGACAACTGTCGGGATGAGCTTGATGGAAGCAGGTTCGTTCAGAGCGAGAAAGATATTGTAAATGATATCTATTTTACTGAAAGTAATGGATTGTTTGCCCGCTTAATAAAAAAATTGGGAGCCTTGTGATGGATTGTTATCCCCGATAATAGCCACATCCATGCCCCAGCGGTGGGTACGGAGCCGATAGTTATCGGTACAAATTCATGTCTGCCGGTGTCAGAGTAAATCAAATGGATAAAAAAAATGACAAAATCGCGAAAATGATAAGCGATTCAGAAGTGCTGGCAGAGTTCATCAATATATACTGCTCCGATAAGCATGGCAATAATGAAAAATCCCCGGCCGTTTCAAGCGGCGCGGTCGGCGACTGCCTCGCGTCGGTTCATTTCGCGTATTGCGATGAATGCCGCAAACTCCTTCTCCACGCCGTGTCAAAGCGCATCCTCTGTCCCTATGACCCGAAGCCCTCATGCAAAAAATGCCCGATCCATTGTTATGGACCCGGGTATCGGGAGAGAATACAGGAGGTAATGCGCTATTCCGGCATGCGGCTTATTAAAAAGGGCCGCTTTGACCTTATTGCGAAATATTTCTCCTGATCCTGCCCTAAAATGGTTGCATTATAAGGCCCCGGGACCCGGGATTGCTCCTGTGCCCCCTCGGGGCGTCTGATTATGTTATGAAAAACCGGTGTAAAGGTCATAGAAACAGATGAGCGAAATTAATTGCAGGGCGGGATGCGGCGCGTGCTGTATAGCCCCATCTTTATCATCGCCAATACCGGGAATGCCGGACGGTAAGCCTGCCGGGATTCGCTGTGTCCATCTCACGGCGGATAACCTCTGCGGCATTTACGGGAGGGACGACCGTCCTGCCGTGTGCGGCGCCCTGAAGGCGTCAAGGGAAATGTGCGGCGATTCTTTCGGAGAGGCGTACGAGCATCTGGCGTCCCTTGAGCTGGCCACCAGGCCTGACTGAAGGGCCTTTACGACCGGCCGAGTTTTTCCATTATCTTCTCATGATATTCGGGAAGGAAGACCTTGCCGGTCCTTTTCTCCATGAGCATGTTGTACCGGAGCTGTTTCTCGTTCAGCTTCAGCCTGAGTTTTACCTTCTCCTCGTCGCTGGCGCAGATCCTGAGGAGCTCATTGATGGATGAAATCTCTTTCTTGAGCATGATCTCTTCCGGCACTATCCCGGCGTTTTTCATGATCTTCATCGCCATACGGAGCTCCGGCGACACGTTATCCAGGCCGTCCGGAGGGAGGGGTTTCCCTGCCAGGGGATTGTTGTCGAATTCGCCCCGCTCCATGGCTTCGATAATTTTGCGTTCCGCCACTATTTCAAATGCATACATGTAACAAGAGTAATAATGACAGCGTTATGAGTCAATATTTTATTTGGAAAGGGGAGGTCTCCCCATGCGGGGACCATGGCTGTTAATCCCCGCATGGGCGGATTGTTATTCTGATATCGTCATGCAGCTCATTTTGTTGCCGTAGCTGGAATACATTTCATAGAGAATCCCCTTTTCGGTAATGATAAGCTCGTTTGCCTTGAACTGAGGGGGCACGCCGAAATGCACCGAGGACGGATTGGCGACCTTTCCGCTTCCCAGCCTGGTTTTCGTCCCGTCGTTGACGTTTATGAGGATAATGGAATTCATAAGATAGTCGGCTACTGCTATGTATGGCTTGTTTCTGTGCATGGCGACGTCCAGGTCGTCAAAGAAACTGGCGGCCGAATACAGGGTCTCAACCGTCCCGGGCCTGCCGTTGATGATGGCGGCCTTTTTTACCTTGGCCGGTTTTGACGACCAGATGGAAAAATCCGTAAAGTAGAGAGTATTGTCCCTGATGACGATGCCGTTGGGAGAGAGGCAGCCGTTCTTGTAGGATATCCATGTTTCCTGTGTTACCACCGGCTGCGCGCCCCCGGTTACGGTGAGTCTGACAATGCCCCCCTGGGGCAGGAATGTCTGGTCTGCGACATACAGGTTGCCGTCAGCGTCAGCCGCCATGCCGTTGGGCAATAATACATCCTTAAATTTGTAGATGGATGTAAAGACCGGGTTTCCCGGCACCGTGATGTCCGCCCTCAGGAGTTCCTTGTCCATCAGGAAATCGGTAAGGGATATCAATATCTTTACCAGGGTTCCCGATTTGAAGAGGGAGTTCAGATCCATGGCCGGAAGGGGATTTTTTAACGCTGCATGGAGAACATAGAGCCACTTCCCTGACTGGGCGATTCCGCCGAATATTCCCCGGTTATCGGTGAAGAGCCTGTTCACGGTTCCACGGCTCGTTATTTCACAAATCGAGGTGCCGTCGGTGATGAAGAGACGGCCTGTGTCGGTGAAGAATGCGTTTTCAGCATCCGGCATGCGGTCCACCAGGGTTGCAGTGCCGACTGCGTAAGGAGTTTCGTTGCTGATTACATTTGTTGCGGTGCCGCTTCCCTGTTCGGTTACGGGACCATCAGCGACCTGTTCGCCGGCGGTTTCCTGGGGATCGGTAGATGAACCATCGATTGTCCCGCTTGTTTCAGTGTCAGTTGCCGTTGAATAGAGCAGTGGAGCCGGGGATGTATTGTTGTCTTCCTGGCAGTATAGGCTTGAGATCAGAGTTAAGGCAATTAAAACAAGTAATACTTTTCCGGATTGCATCTATGGTATTACCTCCAATTAATCGAAATACCAGACTGCTGAAGCTTGTGATCATGTTATTTGAATTATCAAAATATTCAAGTATAAAACCGGCCAGCCGGTCTCGTGTATACAGAAAATTGTATTCAGATTCATGAATCACTACAATTATATATTTCGGATTTATGAATTATTAGTAGAAGAGATAAGGTGATTTTTTCATTTCTAATAGCGGTCAGAGTAAGAGTTGCTTTTATCCGGTTGAAGCCCGATAGTTTTCGGTAGTTGCACCGATTACTATCGCCTAAGGCTGGTCCTTGTTTATCCTTTTCCGGACCTTGTCCCATGTGCCGGTGATGGGCGGATGTTTCTGGTTTTTCTGAAGTTCCAGGACCATCTCCGGGGTCCTGATGTAGCGCTCTCCTTCCAGTTCTCCCGGGATGCCGTAAGAGAGAAAGTATTCAAAGTTGGGACGGACCTTTGCGGTGAACCCCAGGTACCGTTTCGCGCCGCTGCATCCCAGGGCTTCTTCGTTGAAGCAGAGGGACGCTCCTTTCCTGACACGGGCGAGCTCCCGGATGAGGCAGCTCCAATTCGTTGATGGCGCCGCCGGTTCAGCCCCGCCGCAGTCATTGCTGTAAAAGCAAATGATGGGAAGTTCCGCGGAGCCGAAATACTTGTTCCAGCGGTCCAGGAAATTTTCCTTGATTTGTGTATCCATGATTATTTGCTCCACAACCCTATTGGGTGCTGCCATGAAAAAACATGGTGCCGGCTACTTTTTCTGCTGCCTCGACTTGACCACCGCGAATTTGGAAAAATCCTTCAGTCCGCAGATCTCTTCGAAGCTGGGCCCCGGGTCGAGTCCTGCCTCTTCGGCGGACACGAAGAGCTCCGCCAGGGCCAATAGGTGGTCCCGGTAATCGACTTTCCCCAGGGTGTCCTCGATCGAAGCCGCCGTCAAAGCCGCGCGGAGGGCGGAGGCGTCACCGGTAAGGCGCACCTGTTCCGCCGCCTCGTATACGTATCCGACGAGCATGTTCAGCAGGCCGTAACATCCGCGGAAGGCATCGTGGATCATGGCACGCTCCGCGGGGGGAGCTTCAATATAACGGCGCATGACCTGGTCGATGAACTTTTTTTGTTCAGCCGTGGGCAGGTAAATCACCAGGGTCGAATCGGAAAAGCACCGGCCGATATCGGCCAATCCTTTCAGTATATCGGCCATTTCAATAAAGGAATTGTCCGCCATAATAAATACTATCTCAGCGTTCCGTGTATGATATCATTGAATAACCGCCTGGCATCCCCTTCGTCAACCGATTTCATTATGGCGACGGTCTTTTCCGCGCCGGGGGTATTTTTTATTGTGATTCCTTGCTGTATGCGGGCCAGGGCGCTGTCGTTGACTTGTGAAAGCGTTACCGCATAATGTGTATAGGGTAAAATGTTCCTGAAGATTTGCAAGAACATTATTCTGGAGCGGGTGGGCGCAGCGCGACCCGATGTCGCTTCGCCGCATGCGTTCCTGCGCGGAACACGTATCTTCAGAGTCAAAGTGCGTCATGAACTGATCTGGTCCGCTGTCAAGCGTGAAGAGTACCATGAGGAAGGGAAAATATCGAAGACGAAGGGGGTTGCGCGGCGCGTCATTTTCTCAAGGAGCTCCCGCGCCTCGGCGGGATTTTTCAGGAAGTTCTCGTCCATGATGCTGAATCCCCCGGCGCCTATCTTCAGTTTTGATTTTACGCTGGCGTTGAACATCTCCCGGCCCGTTCCCAGGAGCGGCAGGTACTTTTTTTGAATTGGTGGCTGGTAATGAAGAATGTTCAGCCGTTCTCGCAGCCGACCCCGGGCAGAGGCTCGCGAGGCGCTGCCGGCGAAAAACGAAGGCGGTGTCCGGGGACATCGCCTTCGCGCGGTAATCGGTTTTTACGCGGGGTGTTATTTTCTTTTTTTGCTCAGCAGCGCCTCGACGCGGAGCGGCAGGCCGAAAATCCTGAGGAAGCCGGTGGCGTCCTTCTGGTCGTAGAGCGAACTCGCGTCGAAGGTGGCGATGTCCGGCTCATAGAGGGTGACGGGCGATTTCCGTCCCACCACGGTGCAGCTCCCCTTGTAGAGCTTCACCCGCACGGTGCCGGTGACGTTCTTCTGCGTTTCCTCGATGAAGGCGTCCAGGGCCTCGCGCTTTTTCGTGAACCAGAGACCGTAGTAGACCAGCTCTGCGTATTCGTGGGCCAGCCGGTCCTTCAGGTGCTGGGTCTCGCGGTCGAGGCAGATGGCCTCCAGGTCGCGGTGGGCGGCATGGAGCACGGTGCCGGCCGGGGTCTCGTACACGCCGCGGGACTTGATGCCCACCAGGCGGTTCTCGACGATGTCGACCCGTCCCACGCCGTTCTCACCGGCCAGTTTGTTGAGCTGCCTCATCAGCTCCACGGGGCCGAGCTTCTTTCCGTCAAGCGAAACGGGATTTCCCTTTTCGAAGCCGATCTCGACGTAGGTCGGCTTGTCCGGGGCCTTTTCCGGGGACTTCGTCAGGATGAACATGCTTTCGTTGGGCTCGTTGAAGGGGTCTTCCAGTATCCCCCCTTCGTAGGATATGTGCAGGATGTTGCGGTCCATGCTGTAGGGCTTGTCCTTGGACACGGGGACCGGGATGTTGTGCTTGGCGGCGTAGTCGAAGAGCTTCGACCGCGAATCCAGGTCCCATATCCGCCAGGGGGCGATGATCTTCAGCTCCGGCGCCAGGGCCATGTAGGTCATCTCGAAGCGCACCTGGTCGTTCCCCTTGCCGGTCGCGCCGTGGCACACGGCGTCGGCCTTCTCCTTGAGGGCTATTTCAACCTGGCGCTGGGCGATGATGGGCCGGGCCAGGGAGGTACCCATGAGGTACCGGTTTTCGTATATGGCGTTGGCCTTGATGGCCTTGAATACGTATCCGGATACGAATTCCTCTTTCAGATCTTCAATGTAGCATTTGCTCGCGCCGGTCCGTATGGCTTTTTCCTCAAGCCCGTCAAGCTCCTCCTCCTGTCCCACGTCGCCGACGACGCAGATGACCTCGCAACCGTAGGTTTCAATGAGCCACTTTACGAGTATTGAGGTATCGAGCCCTCCGGAATAGGCAAGTACGACTTTTTTGATATCCATAGTGCACCTCTATTGTTAATTGGCATCTACCATGAGTGTTTCACATCCTTATAATTTCAATGAAAAAATTGTGATTTTGCAAAACAGGTGTTTGGCACCTCTGACAGGGCCGTTTTTTTATGCTCTGTCCTCTGCGCAGATAGGGTGTTTATCCCCGGGGAATATGCCTTAATTTGTTGACAAATTTATATATGGGTTTATGCCTATGGACGGGAATGGAGCGTTTCCCCCGGGTAACACAAAATATAAACGATCAACTGTTAAACGTTGTCCTTCCATATGTTAGTATTTGAGAAGACCATCTCTAGCACCAGAGAAGCGTCGAGATCCCTGATTCGCGAGGCCCTGGATTTTTTTTCCCTTCTCAAGAGAAAGGGATATGCCGTCAATGTCTCCGAGTTCACCGTGCGCCTGGTCATGGATGAGGCCCTGGAAAACGCGATCCGCCACGGTAACAGTAACAATAAAGAAAAACGCATATTGTTCCGGATGATGGGCAACAAAAAGAAGGTGAGCGTAACCGTCCAGGACCAGGGGAGCGGTTTCCGCCCTGACCTGCTTCCGGACCCGCTTCACGGCAATAACAGGTTTGCCCCGGGCGGCCGCGGTCTTCTCCTGCTGACGAATATCGGCACCGTCACCTGGAATGACGAGGGAAACTGCGTTTCAATAGAACTGCCGCGGTAATACCGGTACTGCACATCTTGCGTCCGGCCACGACCATAACATAAAATGTAGTGAGTTGCTGTGAGGTGTTCCCTGCCTCTGGCAGCGGCATTTTTTATTGCTGTCGGACTATAATCATCAATAATGAAATGTACCGTGTTAATTCCACTTGATTTTTTACATTTCCCTCCGCTATAATGGTCAGTCGTAAGTTGTTATTCTTCATGCTGGTTGTCTTGGATATAACTATCGCTAATACTGCTTCATGATCTTGATACGGAGGGGGTGGCGTAATGAAAAAGATAACGGTCATTTTTATTATCGGTGTCCTTTTCCTGGCATCTTCGTGCAAGAAAGAAAAAAGCGATGAGATACGGGTAGGCGGCATCTTCGACCTTACCGGGCCCACCTCCGAAACCGGGAGCATGTTCGCCAACGGCGTGAAGGGTTATATTGACTATATCAATGAAAAGGGCGGCATCAACGGGAAGCGGGTCAGGCTCATCATGATTGACACCGCCTACATCCTGGCCCGGGACCTCGCGGCCTATGATCGCCTGGTCAAAAGGGAGAAGGTCCACCTCGTTATCGGATGGAGCACGGGGTCAACGGAAAAGCTCGTTCCCCGGGTTGCGAAGGACAGGATACCCTTCACGAGCGTTTCTTACTCGAGGAAGCTGACCGACGTGGAACGGGCGCCCTATAATTTTCTTACCGGCCCCACCTATACCGACCAGATGAAAATTTCACTGAAATACATAAAGGACAACTGGAAGGACCCTGCGCGGAATCCCCGTGTCGCCTTCCTCTACAACGACAAGGAGTACGGGAGGTCCCCCATTCCCGACGGCAGGACATACGCAAAAAAGATAGGCGTTGACCTGGTGGCCGAGGAGATCGTTTTCCTGGACGCCCGGGAAGTGCGCGAGCAGATGCTGAAGCTCAAGGAAAAAAAGCCGGATTACGTTATCATCAACAATACCGCCTGGCCCACCTATGTGATCCTCCGCGACGCGAAAATGCTGGGCCTTGACGCGAAATTCATAGGGCTCATCTGGAGCAGCGATGAAAAGATCATCACCCTCGCCGGCAGTGACGCGGAGGGCTTTATCGGCACCACCCCCTTTGTCGCCATGGATCCGGGGCTTCCCGGGGTAAAAGAAATTCTTGATTTCAACAGGCGCAGGGACGGCCAGGCGGGCAGCGTCATGTTTCTCTACGCGAACGGCTGGACAACCGCCAAGGTTATGCTCGAGGGGGCGCGCAGGGCGGGGGACGACCTTTCGGGGAAGAACATCAGGCGGGAGCTGGAGGGAATACGCGATTTCAGCACCGGGGGTATCTCCGACACGTACACCTACAGCGGGACAAACCATGTGGGCCTGCGCAGGCTCAAGCTGTGCCAGGTCATTGCGGGGAAATGGCGGCCCATTACGGACTTTATCGGAGCGGAGTAGGCAGTGTCATTCAGAAACAGCCCATGGCTGCATTCAATTATTACCAAGATCACCGGCGGGTTCGTGATTCTTGTCATCGCCATCGCGGCTATAGGCTTCTACTCCTATAACAGCCTGAATTCTGTCGGCGGTTTTTCCCAGCAATTGATGGATCGGGACAATTCCCGGTCCCTGGTCAAGGATATCATCATCAAGAGCAAGAACATCGACGGCCATGTCGAAAAGTACCTGCGGTCTCCCGATGCGGAAGAAAGGGAAAACCTCCGTTACGTCATCATCGACGAGCTGAGGATCATCAAGGAATTCCTTAACCAGGTCCATTCCCGGGAGCTCATTCCCGAAGAGCACGAGATGCATAGCAAGCTTGAAAAGATCTTTATCAAGTATGACGAAGCGATCCGGGAGCTTTTCGCGGGACGCTTCGACAGGGAACATTTCTATTTCCTGAACAACAAGTTCATCACCCAGATGATCCATTTCGACACCAGGGAAACGGAGCTGATGTACGAATCGTGGGACTATGCCATCGGCCGTATCGGGATGATCAAAATTTTCATCATTGTTTCGATCACCATCGCCCTCGCCATAGGCGTTATGCTCATCATCATGAGTTACCGGTATGTCGCGCTTCCGATCAGGAGGCTCGGGGCGGTACTTGACCGGTACGGCGGCGGTGATTTTTCCGTGAGGGCAACGGTCACGGGCAAGGACGAGATCGGCAACTTTGCCCGCCGTTTCAACGACATGCTGGGCCAGATCGGCGATTACGCGCGGCACATAGAGGAATCCAACCGGTTCCTCCAGCAGAAAAACCAGGAAATACTCAACACGCGCCATCATCTCCAGAATATCATTGATTCAATGCCCTCGGTGATGATCGGCATAGACAGCAGGGGCTCGGTAACCCACTGGAACCTCGTCGCGGAGCGGACCACGGGAATCTCCCGGGAAAAGGCCGAGGGGATGCCCGTTGAAACGATGTTCCCGGAGATTTCCCAGCACATGGAGCATGTCCGGCGCGCCATGGCCGAACGGACTCCCCAGGTGTCGGAAAAGGTGCCCCATGCCAGGGACGGCGAGGTCATGTATTCCGACTACACGATTTATCCCCTGGTTGCCGACGGCGTGGAGGGCGCGGTTATCCGCGTCGATGACGTCACTTCCCGGGTCAGGATAGAGGACATCATGATCCAGACGGAAAAAATGCTGAGTGTCGGCGGCCTGGCCGCCGGCATGGCCCATGAGATCAACAATCCCCTGGGCGGGATCCTGATGGGAGTCAATAATATCATGCGGCGCGTTTCCCCGGACCTCCAGAAGAACAGGGACGTCGCCCTCGAGTGCGGCATCGAGCTGGAGCGGCTCAATGAATACATGGAAAGGCGCGAGATCCCGAAAATGATCGAAGGTATCAGGGAACTGGCGGTGCGGGCGACCGGTATCGTCGGCGACATGCTCAGTTTCAGCAGGGCCAGTTCATCGCGCCATGAGCCGGTCTCCCTCGCGGACATCATCGAAAAAACCGTGTCCCTGGCTGCCCATGATTATGACCTCAAGAACAACTATGACTTCCGCAAGATAGAGATCATACGCGAATTTGACCCGGACCTTCCCCCGGTCCCCTGCGTGGCCGTTGAGATCGAGCAGGTGCTGTTTAACCTGTTGAAGAACGCGGCACAGGCCATCGCCGCTAAAAAAGAAGAGGGTGAAAAGCCCCGCATCATACTGCGGCTCAGACGGGAGTGGAGCATGGCGCGCATCGAGATTGAGGACAACGGGTCCGGCATGGACCAGCCGACGGCCAAGAGGATCTTCGAGCCGTTTTTCACCACCAAGCCGGTGGGACAGGGAACAGGCCTCGGCCTTTCCGTGTCCTATTTTATCATAACGCGAAACCATCACGGCATGATGAATGTTGAGACCGTGAAGGATAAGGGGACGAAATTCATCATATCCATTCCTCTTATCAGAAAGGAATAAGCAGGGGGATGCAGGGAGGATCGCATATCATGAAAAGAACATTTCTTGCCATGCTTGGAATTATTGCCGTCACGTGCGCCTTAACCGCAAAGGAGGACCCGCGCATCGAACGCATACGGCGCCTCTACCAGGAGGCCCTGAAACTGGAGGCAGCCGACGCGCCCATGCCGGTCCACGAGGTGAAATTCGAGAGCATCATGCCCGCCATCGGAAATCAGACGACGCGGGTGACCTTCATCTATAATTCGTGGCAGGCCGACCCGGGAAGGGACCCCTACCTGATGGGCTACCGGCTTCTCAAGGTGAATGTCAGGTATAATGTTGCGGCGATGAGCGGGTTTCTCGTTGAATACCTGTACGATGAAAAGGAACGCCCGGTGTTTTATTATTCACGGGAGGAAAGGGAAACCTACCAGGGGAAGGATTCCAGGATAGTAAACGAGCGCCGGTATTATTTCGACGGGGGCTCCCTCATCATGGCCATGGCCAATGTCGCGGATGACGACGGGAAAAAAGAAAAATACTCCACCGCGGGTCCCTTTGACAGGAATGACGTGACACGGGGCAGAGCCGCCTGCAGCAACGCGGAACGATACCTGAAGTTTTTCAGGCACATGGTTGAGATCGAAAGGCTCAAGTAGATTAAAAAATGAGCCTCAGTCGATTTTTTTTATTTTATGTGACATAAAATTGTTATTTTATAAGATATAGCCTCTTTTTGACTAGTCCGGCATATTAATTGTTACATTTAAATTGACAAAAGAAGGTAAAATATATAAATTCCAATTGTGTGCCAGATGTGGATACATTATACAATTAGACGTTTTTTCATATAAGGATTAGGTTCCGGTTCAGAATATGCTTAGAAGAAAACTGGTAATTTTACTTACAATTCTTCTTTCATCTTTATTACTGGTTCAGTGTGCCAGAAACAGTCTCGAAACCAATTCCAATGACGCAACCTCCCTCGTTGGTATGGGGTTTTTATTTACCACCTCGCCGATAATTATCCAGGCCGGCGGTATTGACTATGGAAATAACAATACGTATAATTTCGGCACCGTCACCACAGGTGCCACAAGCCAGCTGATAACCTTTACAATCCAGAACACCGGAACAGAAAACATTCTCTTCCCGGGCACGCCCGTGGCGGTCAGCGGGGATGATGCCGCCGATTTCACCGTCACGGACCCCGGCATTTCGGTCCTGGCGCCAGGGGCAACCGCCACCTTCACCGCCATTTTTACCCCCGGCGGCGATGGCGCCCGCGATGGCGTCATCACCATTCTGAACAACGAGAATGAAGTAATCTATACCTTGAATCTGACCGGAACAGGCACGCCGACCCCTGTCCCGGATATCTATGTGGAAGTCGGCGGAACGTATTACGCGTCAGGAAGCGGCTATAATTTTGGACCTGTTTCGTTGGGATTTTCCTCAGCGGCTATAACTTTCACCATACGGAACACGGGGCAAGCGGGTCTTGCCCTCACCGGCGCGCCCATAGTGGCGACTGGAGGGGCTGACGCGTCTGATTTTACCGTGAGCGGCCCTGCCGGCGCCACCATCCCTGCCGGCGCGATCGACACGTTTACGGTAACCTTCACGCCGACCTCCCTGGGTCGGTGCGCCGCGAACATAAGGGTGCAATCAAACGATCCGGATGTGCCGTCCTATATCATCAATCTTACCGGCACGGGTATCGCGCTTCCGACCATCTCGCCGGTTACGATAGCGTCGGACAACGCAAACACATCCGTCGCGCGGACGGGCGACACGGTAACGCTGTCGTTTACAGCGGACGTGGCGATCCAGACGCCGACCGTGACCATTGCCGGCAACCCGGCAGCGGTGTCGGGAGGCCCGACGTCATGGACCGCGGCCTACACCATGACTGCTTCAGACGCGGAAGGGACCGTGCCGTTCGTCATATCCAATATCATGAACCTCGCCGGGGCCGCCGTTGCGGACGTGACCGCCACGACCGACGGATCGATCGTAAACTTTGACCGGACCGCTCCGGCGGGATACGCGGTGACCATAGACCAGGCGATGATTAATTCCGCCAACCAGGCCGCATGCTCCTTCACTTTCTCCGGCGCGGAAATCGGCACGACCTATGATTTCACGATTACGAGCAGCGGCGGAGGGACAGCCGTTACCGGCAGCGGGCCGGTAACAGCGGCAGGTCAGCAGGTGACCGGCATCAATACCTCCGGCCTGAATGACGGCATACTTACACTGAATGTCACCCTGACCGATACGGCCGGGAACGCGGGGGCCGCGGCGACAGCCACCGTGTCGAAAGACAGGGCGGCGCCGGCCGGTTACACGGCAGTAATTGACCAGCCCTATATTAATAGCGGCAACGTGACGGCCCTCTCTATCACCTTCGCCAGTGCTGAGGTGGGCACAACCTATAGCTTTACAATCTCCAGCTCCGGCGGCGGGACAGCCGTTACCGGCAGCGGCGCTGTCGGGGCACCCTCGCAGTCATTGTCCTCCATTGACGTCTCGGGACTGAACGACGGCACGCTGACCCTGAACTTCACCCTGACCGACGCGGCGGGAAATACTGGAGCGGCGGCGACAGACACGGCCATAAAGGACACGACCCTGCCGACGGTTGCGATCGGTCCGCCGTCGCCGGCGGCAATCAACGGATCAGGAAGCGTCAATTACACCGTCACTTATACGGGTGCCAATACGGTAAGCCTGGACGTCGGCAATGTATTCATGACGACAACTTCCGGCACGGCCGCGTGCAGTACGGTCAATGTAACGAACGGCGCCACGTCGACGCCGACGGTGACGATATCCGGCTGTGCGGGGGATGGCACGATAAACATTTCCATTTCAGCGGGCACGTCATCAGACACGGCGGGCAATCTCGATGTCGGGGCGGGGCCGGGCGCTGATTTCACTGTGGACGCAACAGCGCCATCAGGATATACCGTGAGCGTCGACCAGACGGCGATTAACAGCGGCAATGTCTCTGCGTTCTCCTTCACGTTCACCGGGGCCGAAGTCGGCTCAACCTATAACTACACGGTCTCCAGCTCCGGCGGCGGCACCAACGCTACGGGCAGCGGCACGGTCACCGCGGCCGACGAGACCATATCAGGCATAAACGTATCAGGTCCGAACGACGGAACCCTGACGCTGAGCGTTACCCTCACTGATACCGGCGGCAATACCGGGCCAGCGGCAACCGATACGGTGGAAAAGGACACGGTCGCACCGGCAGGTTATTCAGTATCCATTGACCTGGCGAGTATCAACAGCGGAAATGTGGCCGGGTTCTCCTTCACGTTCTCCGGCGCTGAAACAGGCACTATCTGCAACTACACGATATCCAGCTCCGGCGGCGGCACCAACGCTACGGGCAGCGTAGGGATCAGCTCTGCCAATCAAAACATATCCGGCATAGATGTCTCAGGACCGAACGATGGCACCCTGACATTGAGCGTTGTCCTGATAGATGCTCTTGGAAACACTGGGTTTGCGGCGACCGACATGGTTGTGAAGGATACGGTGGCACCGACGTTAGCCATCGGCGTGCCGTCGATACCGGCGGTTAATGGGTCGGGCAGCGTGAACTTCGGCATATCCTATACCGGCGCTGATACGGTAAACCTGACCAGCCCCAGTGTGAGCCTGACCACCACCGGCGACGCAAGCTGCGCCGTTTCTGTCGCAGACGGCACTACTCCGACGCCAACAGTGACCTTGTTCAGCTGCAGCGGCAATGGCACGGTGAGGATAAGCATTGCTTCCGGCACAGCGTTCGATACTGCGGGTAACTCCAACATGGCAGACGGCCCGGGGGACCCTGTCACAGTGGACACGTTAAATCCCTCACTATCCTTCTCGTCGGTGCCGCCGATAAACGCGGCCAATGCAGCTGCCTATGTGGTTGCCGGTTTCTGCACTGAGGAGGGGATGCCGGTTACTGTCACCGTAGGGGGCCTCGTCACTGATACGCCGACCTGCACCAGCAGTATGTATACTACCAGCTCAATGAATGTGAGCGGTATTTCGGACAGCGGTTCCGTGAGCGTGGCTGTCAGCCATAGCGATGCCGCCGGCAACACCGAAAATATCTCCACCACGGTGGTGAAGGATACGACCCTTCCGACCCTGACGATGTCGCCCGTACCCGGGAACATCACCTATGCGAACCAGGGCGCCTATACCGTGTCGGGTGCCTGCTCCGAGGAAGGACGAATGGTCACCGTCACGGTAATCGATGATGAAAGCTCGAGCGTCTCCCAGGGACCGACCTGCTCCAGCGGGTGGTACACCACGTCCCTTGATGTTAGCGGACTTTCAGATGGAGTGGGTAGATTGACGATAACCCATACTGACGCTGCGGGCAATACCCGCCAGACCGGCATCGATCCGCTGGCCAAGGACACTACCTATCCGATTATGAATGTCCGCATCAATGGCACAAACCAGCCGACCAGCAGTATTTATGACTTCGGAACTGTTGAGATCTGGACCGTAAAAGCGGTCACGGTGGATATTTACAATACGGGTACCGGCACCTTGGAATTACCGGTTTCACCGGTAGTCTTTAGCGGAGCGAACATGAGTGAATTCACCACGGCCGATCTTGAATCCGGGGTGATATCAGTCAATCCGGGCGACATGGCGACATTCATTTTGCAATTCATGCCCACGGACGTTGTAAATCCCAGACAAGCCCTCATGTCGATAACGTCGAACGACCCGAACATCGTGGGAACCTATGACATAGCGCTCCAGGGCAACGGCTCTGCCTCGAATACGGCCGATATTAATGTAAAGGTCAATGGTCTCAGCCTTGATCCAGGAGGCGGATTTGATTTCGGAACGGTCACCACGGGAAGCACCAAGACCGCCAGGGTGGATGTGTATAATAACGGGTCGGCGATTCTTACCCTTGATCCGATCTGGCTCACCGGCGTCAATCCGAGTGAATATCTGATTAACGGCTCTATAAAGGGGCCGATAACTATCCAGCCGGGCGGCATGTTCTCCTTCATGGCGTCGTTTGCTCCTACCCGGGCGATGGCCAGCTCGGCACAGCTCATCATAGCGTCCAACGATCCTGACACGGGGTCGTTCGTTGTTACCCTTCTCGGCACGGGCACCGCCGCCACGACCCAGGACATCGGCCTGAAGATCAATAATCTGGAAGTTGCGAATGCCAGCTCCTTTGATTTCGGGCAGGTCCTCACGTCGACCGGTATAAAGACCGTGACCGTGGAAATCGCCAACAAGGGTACCGCGGACCTGACCCTTTCATCTATGGGGGCTCCCGTTTATCTCACCGGAACAAACTTCCCGGATTGGGATTACTTTACCGGGGCGCCCGGTCCCGGAACGGTCATAACTGCCGGGACATCCGTAACCTTTACCATGGATTTTATTCCCCCTGTGGACGGTCTCCGTTACGCGCAGCTGAGAGTCCTTTCCGACGATCCGGATACCGGGACCTATGTGGTCAATCTGAAAGGGACCGGGAGTCCGATATCGGTGCCGGATATAGGCATCGAACTTAACGGCCAGGAATACTCACCGGCAAGCACCTTTGATTTCGGCGCTGAACTGGTGGATATGCCCCTGTCAGTGAATGCTGATATTCTTAATCAGGGGTCGGCTATCCTTAATATTTCCGGCGGGACCGTGGTCAGCATAAGCGGCCCTGATTCTGCTGATTTTGCTGTTACCGGCAGCGGCGCCTGGCCCGCGCCCGAGTCGGTGCCGGCCGGCAGCTCCCTGGTTGTAAGCAGTGGCACGGGATGCACCGTGGAATTCACGCCTTCCGCGGCCGGCGTCCGCAGGGCCCAGATGACCGTTGTTTCCGACGATCCGGACACGGGTACCTATGTCGTGAACCTCCAGGGTATCGGCGTGATGCCGCGGGTGATGGTCTGCGGCGGCGGCACAAGTGATTCTGCGATCTTTGACCCGATGATGGTCACCTTCTCTGCTGGCAACCCCACCGGTTCGCAGAATGTTGGTGCCGGCGGCCATAGCTTCAAGATGCAGAATGGATCTAACCAGCATGTGCTGATCTACGGTAGTAATTCTTACTGGGCAATTTTTAATCCTGCTTCCGCAACGTTCGTGACACAGGGCTCTTTCGGCTCCAATGCCAACCAGGGCGCGAACAGCTTCCCGATCGCCGGCGGGAACTACATTAACAACAACATTATCCTCCTTGCAAACGCGAGCCTGACAAGAAGATTTTCCCCGCCTTTCTCGATTGTCGCCTATGACAGCCTGAGCAGTATCGGCTACGGATCATTTACCTTCCCAATACCGGCCGCCGGAGGTCAGATGATGATCATTCACGGCGGTTTCAGCAATATGTTGAGCGTGTTTGATCCCAACGGAAACGCGGGCAACGGCAGCTTCACCACCATCGGCAATACATTGACCAGCGGAGCGCAGTACGGGGCTCACTCAATAATGATCGATGCCCCGGACAGCCCCAACAACGGTTCGGTGCTGGTTATCCTCGGCGGCGATTCGAGCATCGTCAACCTCTTTACCGCCGGTTCATTCAGTAATTTCGGGGGCAAGACACTTTCAGGCCCTGCCGGGCGGGGAGCGAGCAGTGTTCCTATCCTGACCGGATTGCACAGGGGGAAAAAGCTGATAATTCACGGCGGCAGTTCGGGTAGCGCGGGTACCACGCTATTCAATCCGTTGGTGGATGACGCAACCACATTCACAGCCGGACCGGATTTGGCGGGCAATGCGAGCTACGGATCCTTCTCCTTCGTGATTGAGCATGGCCCCAACGCCGGCCTCATTGTTGTGGTGCACGGCGGCTCTACTTCTACCACATCGGTCTGCGATCCTAAAAATGAACCATTACAGTTCAATTTAGGTCCGAACCTGCCGAATTCCGGATGGCAATACACGGCTGGAGACGGTGCACATAGCTTCCCGCTTAAGTGATTGCCGTATAAATGGCCTGATAAGCCCCCTGTTTCTCCGGAGCGGGGGGCTTTTTTATATCCTCCATTTTCCGAATAATTACTTGCAATCCCTCTCGCCATAGGTTAGTATCAGTATCATGAAAATATCTAAGACACTTCAGCCTCTCGCAGTGATAGTATACATCACTATCCTCTCCTCCTGCGGCGGCTGGGTCGAGAACCGGTCCGTCATGAAGCAGTATGCCCCGGAGAACGGGGACATCTCCCCGGACCTGGTCCGGGCCAACATCGCCACAACGGACTACTCCGCCCTGGTCCACGTGACGAGGGGCAAAGTGAAGGGAAAAAGTCCCCTGCGCCGCCTTTACGGTTACGTGAACCATGTCTACCAGGCCCGGGTCATAGAGACCTTCCGGGGGCCGCGCTATGACATCATCACCTTCTCGGTCATGGCAGAGAGCGATATCGGTCCGATCCTTCCGGAGTACCCGGTCATAGTGAGCCTCTGCGGAAAGGCGCGTGACGCAATGTACGTTCCCGATAACGGCTACGAGCTTCCGGCGACGCGGGCTCTGGCCGCGGCGGCCCGGGAATTCTCGCGCAAAGTGAAATCATCCATGAATCAAAAGAGCGCCTGCTCCGAATAGCTCCGGCACTTATTCCGTTTCACTGTTTTTTGAAAATTTCCTGAACAGGAAAACGAAGATCAGACCGGCGATATACATCTCCAGGCCGTACACGCCGTTGACGATGAAGAGGGAGCTGTAGAAATCGCCGATCTGGTCCTGGATGAGTATCGCCAGGGTCATGGAGAGGGCAGAGTTGCGCATGCCCGTCTCGAAGGCGAGGGAGCGCACCTGCCG
>DAONAJ010000005.1:66758-102976 GCA_035400945.1 Spirochaetota bacterium | reverse complement strand
AAGATGAACACCGGGGCGGGGGAAGAAGCAAAGGCTTTGTCAAGGCAAAGTCATCATACTTCCTGTTCGGGGGATACAAGACCAGAAAGAGCGGGCGGGAAACCCTCTACCTCAGGCCCATGGCCATCATCATCGACGGCAATAATTCAGAAGGGTACTTCGAGCCCCTCATCAAGCTGGCGAAAAGCTGATGCCATCGGTCGAGGATATATATTTCACCAACAATGCGGGCCGGCGACTGGCCGGCAGGATATACCGGCCGGATAAAGCCGGCGACGCGGGGGTACTGTTCAGCCATGGCCTGTTTTCAAGCAAGGACGGCTACAAGATAACCAGGATGGCCGATGATATCGCCGCGACCGGCCATCCCCTCATGACTTTCGATTTTTCCTGCGCCGGCGAATCGGGGGGGAGCATAGCCGACCTTTCGACACTGCAGGAGGTAGAGGACCTTGCCTCGGCTGTGGACTGCTTCAGGGAACGTGGCATGAAACGGATCCACCTCATGGGGTCCAGCATGGGCGCCGCGGTTTCCATCCTGTACGCGTCGCGGCAGGACCCCTCAATTGAATCGCTCATCCTTATAGCTGCGCCCGTTGACCTGCAGGGCCTGTTCACGAAGGCCACCGGAATTGCCGATGTTTCGACCCTCCCGACCGATGGAATGACTGCCGTCGAGGGGATCGGCCTCAAGAACAGCTTTTTTCTTGAACTGCCCCGCATCGACATGATACGGGCGCTGAACGACATACGCGTCCCGGTCCTCGCCATACACGGCGGCCGCGACTCGGTCGTTGAGCCGCGGAATGTCGATCTCCTAGAAGAAAACGTTTCAACCTTTACCAAGACGGTCATCATCGACGACGGCGACCACAACCTTACCCGCGAAACTGATATTCGGTTCTTGAAGGACACGATCATCAACTGGCTGCAGGATGAGTACTGCGCCTATGCATGAGATGCCGGGGATGGATGACTGATATGCTCGCGCTCTATGTGCTGATCCTGGGGATCCTCCTTATAGCCGTCGGCGGCGCCGAGGTCATTCTACCCCTGAAGGCCTACCGGTTCTGGCATAAGTGGGTCTCATTGAAGCTTTTCTTTCTCCACGGCCTGCTCCTCATTGCGGCCGGGTTTCCCCTGACCGTATACAAAGGCCCCCTCTCCATCATCCTTTTCGTTTTCGGCCTCCTTGCGGTCCTGATGGGGCCCTTCGTTCTCATCTATCCTGACAAAATCAGACAGATGTTTCTGGCAATGGCGGAGGAACTCAAGGACCATGACATTAAAAGAATTATCTACGCGGAGGGATTGCTGAGGATCACCGCGGGCATCATCTGCGTAACCAGCTACGCGCTGCGGTGACGGCCTGAAATGACGAAGGCGCGGCTACCAGGGCCGCGCCTTCCCTTGAAACAACTGCGGGTCACTACCAGAGCTTAATTTTCCCCGCCTTTTTGAGCAGCTGCTTGCCGCCGTCTTCGATCGCCTTTTTCCCGGCTTCCTTTCCCGCCTCCAGCAGGACATCCCCCGCCACCTGTTTGATGAGATCATCAAGAGATCCAAGCTTCGGATGGGTGAGGTCCGCCGTCGGCTTGCTCGTGGTGCCAGCCACCTTGAACTTCATGTAGATCATGCCGTTCTTGTTCAGGAGAGGCTTCAGGGCGGTGTCGGCTATCTTGTCGGGATTCACGTATTTCTTTGCCCCCAGGCGCTTGAGACCGGACTCTATCTGCCTCCTCAGTCCGACCTTTACGGCGCTGTTGCGGTCCTTGGTCAGCTCCAGCTCAAGGTTCACGCCCAGCGCCTTGGAATTTGTGTTGAACGAGCCGTCAAAGAGGAGCCTGCACTCCTTCAGCTTGAGATTTCCGTTGGAAAGCTTCGCCAGTCCCGCCTTGTACCAGAGGTCAACATAGGCCAGTTTCGATCCCTTCCAGGACTGCTTTCCCTTGAGAAATCCGAGGGCGTCCCCGAGGTACTTGCCCAGAATATTGTTGCCGGCTATGGCGTTGAAAATCTGCAGTCCGGACACCACCCCTTCGGGGGAACCGGCATGAAGGGAGACTTCCGGGTCGACCTTCCTTGTTTTAAGGTCAAAGGGCTTCACGTTACCGTCTATATCCAGGGTAATGTCAAAGGTATCGACGGTCCCGCTCTTGACCGGGCCGACGTTCCTGATTCCCATGTAAACGGTCACCTTCGCATTGTTCTTCTTCTCCAGCTCCTTTGGGTCTATGATGATGTTGTACACCAGGGCCGTCAGCTTGTAGATCTGGACCCGCTGGTCAAGCTTCCCGTCGTAGTAATTAACGGTCCCGTTTTTCACGCCGACTTCGCCGATATTGATCGCCACGGGGATGTCGTCCGCGGTAAAGGGCTTTTTCGGCTCCTTGGCCTCTTCGGCCTTTTTCCGGGCGAGCTCTTCCTGCTCCTCCTTGGTCAGCTTTTTCGGCCGGGTCAGGTCGTCAAAGTTGAAGGCCCCGTCCTTGCTCCGCGCCACGTTGATCACCGGCGTGTACAGGACGGCTTCCTTGAGCTGGAACTGCTTCTTCAGCAGCGGCAGGAACTTGAGCTTCAGCCGCAGCGATTCCATGCTGACAAAGACATCGCCTGCGGGAACGGGCTTGCCCTTAAGGGCTTCCAGCTGCTTCTCGGTCTTGAAGTTGGAAATCGTCACCTTCTTGACCTCGATGCCGGAAACGACAGAGAAAATGCCCACGTTGATGTCCTGAATCTGAACATGACGGTTCAACGCTTTGATCATCTGGTTCTGCACGAGCTCTTTATTGACGATAAAAATGATTGCAACGCTCGCGATGACAATAAGCAGTAGTATGAAAGCAACAAAACCGCCCAGTATCTTTAAAATCTTTTTTACCATACGCCACTCCTTAACACGTAAGATTCTGACCGAGAAAAAAGTGTATCCCTACGACCCGGAATATACAAGCAATTTTTTTATTGCGGGAATCCGGCTGGACGTCGAACCGGGAAGTGTTTCTTCCCGGCCCGTCTCTATCATGAACAGTGCTGCACCGGCCCCGTGATTACGCGACTACCACACAATGCCGAAGGTCACGCCGACGTTAAATCCATTGTTGAAATAATAGGTAAAGGGTATATCAATAATGACGGGACCGAAGTTAAGACCGGGCCCGCAGAATATCTTGGGCAGGAATTTCGTCGGGCCGGTACCCGACTGACGCCCGTACACGGAATAAAGTCCAACAAGGCTGCCGTCCGTCACGGCTCCCATGGATGAATAATTCATCCGCGATGATCCAAAGGCAAAATCGATCCCGAGTCCCGCGTGGATGTTCAGCACCCAGAATAGGCGCACCGCGGTGGAAAGCTCAAGGGGTATGACGTAGGATTCCGTCTTGATGAAGATGCGCAGTTCCGGCTGCGCCAGGTAGCCGCCGCTCGATACGGGGTTCGCCTTGTAGTGCACCATGGTCCTGTTTCTCTGCCAGTTCAGCCCGGTACCGATGGAGAGGCCGCGCCACAGGACGAATTTCACCGGGGGGGCTTTCGGTGAGATGATCTGGTAATTGAGCATGCCTCCGGCGTTGATCCCGTCAAAGTCGAAGTACATATAGGAATATTTCAGCATGCCGAACTTGGCCGATATGGTCAAATCGGCCGGGAGCTTGACGCCCACGTTGAGTGTCCAGGCATTCCAGGCGACGCCGAGATAGACATCGCCCTGTTTCCTCAGCTGATTTATCAGTCCCTTGTAATATCCGAGGTTCGTCGTCGTTGCCGGCACCTGCGCCGCTCCCATGGTCCCCACCGTTATTGAAAACTTGTCAAAGCCCTGATAGCCGCGCTGGGTCGCGACCGCTGACGAATAGGCGCTGGCATTGGCAAAACCCTTGACCAGCTTCGCCTGGCGCTGATACGGCAGGAGCGTCTCGTTTATGAACGTCTGGGCGGCAGGACCGAGGCTGGAAGTTCCGTAAAGCCATGCCCGCGCATCGCGGACGCTGAAAACGATAAGAGCCGCCATGGCCATCAAAACAATATATCTCTGTTTCATTTTGAATCCTCCATGCAGAAATGTTTAATCACTCAAGCAGTCCATATAATATATAAAAAATGAAAATTATAATTCAATATTTTTTTCTTTTTTTAACCAAATTTCTGCCTTCGTGTCGCATTATCACCATGTTAGACGGGGCATTTCAGCTTTATGGGGGATGTTTACGGTTCGAAGGGCAGTATCTGACAGCCGGGAATGTTTATGAAAACAATCCAAACGCGCTGGACAATGCAAAGCCTGCCGGGAAAACAAAGAGGGCGGAGCTTGCCTGCTCCGCCCTCCCGGTAGTTTCTATGCGATGTTGCCTATTTGAGATTCTCGATCAGCACTGCCGCTCCCATGCCGCCGCCGACGCAGAGGGTGGCCACGCCCCACTGGATATCACGGCGCTTCATTTCATTGATGAGGGTGATGATGATACGCGCGCCGGTACAGCCCACGGGGTGGCCCAGGGCAATGCCGGAACCGTTCACGTTCACGATGGAACGGTCAAGGCCGAGGCCGCGCTCTACCGAAAGATACTGGGCGGCGAAAGCCTCGTTGCATTCGATCAGGCCGATATCATCCAGCTTTTTCCCGGTCTTCTTGAGGAGCTTCTGTACCGCCGGGACCGGGCCGTATCCCATCAGGTGCGGCTCGCAGCCGGCAATGGCGTTCCCCGCGATGCGTGCCATGGGCTTCCTGCCCAGCTGGTTCGCCTTATCCATGGACGTAATGACCATGGCCGCGGCCCCGTCGTTCAGGCCGGAGCTGTTGCCGGCGGTGACTGTCCCGTTCTTCTTGTCGAATGCCGGCTTCAGCGCGGCCAGGTTTTCCATGGTGATGTCCCGCCGGGCGTGCTCGTCGGTGGTGAACATCTTCGGATCGCCCTTCTTCTGCGGCACCGGCACCGGAACTATCTCGTCCTTGAATTTTCCGCCGTCGATCGCGGCGATCGCCTTCTTGTGGCTCTCGAAGGCCACCTGGTCCTGGTCCTGCCGCGATATGTTGTATTTCTTCGCGAGGTTCTCGGCCGTCTGGCCCATGATGAAGGCCTCGCCGAGGAGCTGGCTCCCGGAGTGGAGCAGCTCCCACATCGAGTCGGTGAACTCGCCGTGGGTCAGGCGCAGCCCCCACCGCGCGTTGTGGACCACGTAGGGAGCATTGCTCATAGATTCGCACCCGCCGGCCAAAACGATCTCCGAATCGCCGGCTATGATCTGCTGCGACCCGAAGATGGCGGCCTGCATGCCGGAAGCGCATTGCCGCTGGATGGTCGTCGCCGGCACCTCGACGGGGATGCCCGCCTTGAGCGCCGCGGTGCGCGCCGTGTTGGCCTCGGCGCTCGTCTGGACGCAATCGCCGAAAATAACGTCATCAAGCATGTCGCCGGTAAGGCCGGCCCGCTTCATCGCCTCTTCCATGACGATGGCCGCCAGCTGATAGGCCCTGACGTCCTTGAGGGATTGCCCGAAGCTTGCTATGGGTGTCCTGCACCCTGATAAGATAACAACCTCTTTGTTAGCCATACTGTTACTCCTGAATGATGTTCGTATTGAATTTGGAGGCCCTTGAACCCCGGCCCCTGACCACGATTACAATGAACACGCGGTTTGTCGAATGCATACTGTTAATCCAAACAAACATCAGGCCGGAAATATGTCAAGACAGATAGGGTTGGACGCCGGCCAGCCGGGGAAAACTGACAGGGTGTCACGGGGAACGGCAGACGCGGGTGTAATGGCCGGGGACTCAGCGCGTAGTCTCTTTTTTCCTGCCCAGGGAAGCGTAGTCCCGCTTGAGGGCCTTGCCGATCAGGATGCTTTGATAGAAGGAGCCTGTGTTTACCGTGTGCTCTTTCTCGTCAACCTCATACGACTCATTTTTCGGATGCTCTATTCCAAGATCGATAAGCCCGCAGGATTCGCGGTAATAGGCGTTGTAGATGCTCCTGAGCTTTGCGTACTTGGCATCGTCGAAATTGATATGAATCTGATACGCTTTTCTACAGGGTATCCTGTTCAGAATCTCGGATACGGCCGCAATGTCCTTGTTCCGGTACTTCAGGTCAGGCTTTGAATCGGAATGCTTGGATTTCTTTTCATGTCCCTTGCCCGGCATGTACATCACTACGGACCGGTTGTTCCAGCGCAGGTAACACCGTATCATCTCCTTCATCTCCTTTTTGTGCCTGTACCAGGAAGGGTTCACCAGCGGTTCGATATATTCGGCATACAATGGCAGTTGGAGAAGGTTAAGGTTGCAGTTCTTTCCCAGTGATTTTTTCATCTCTGCTATGATCTTCCGGTACTCGGAAAACGCTATTTGCTGCAGTATGCCCCTGCGTGAGCCCAGCTGGTAGGACCTCCATTCCTCGATGAATTTCTTGAATCCCTTTTCATCCAGGCCTGCGGCGCTGTAGATCCAGTTGGAGTACACCAGCACCATTGAATTGGCGTCCTGTTCCTGGGTCCACCCTCCGAACGACAGTATCAGCAGCCCGTCATCCTTGAGATAGTAGGAAGCTATGTTTCGAATCATTTTTGCAGTGGTGACGTTGAGGATCAGTGCCTCGGAGGTGAAGGTCCCCATGACCAGACCAGTCATCTGCTCAACGACTTCCGGTATCATGCCCCAGGCCATGCTGCTGTCGCCGACAAGGAGGATATCGCAGGACTTGGGTCCTTTTACCAGCAGCGGAAGTTTTTCAAGTTCCAGCTGAGAGCCCACCATGCAGCCGGCTTTCCTCGTGAACTCCATATTCAGCCCGTAGACCGCCCCGACCTTCCTGAATTCATCATGAAAAGGATTATCGGTGATGTCGTCCCGCGCCCTCTTTTCCATTTCATGCTTCACATAGGAGTACTGGAGAAAAACCGACACAATCCCTCCCACAAGGAACGTCGCTATGACGGAAATGATCACTTTTTTCGAAGTCATGGTCCACCTAGAACTTGAAGTAGATAAAAGGCTGATCCTGTCCCGGAAAGATAAGCGCAAGCAGGAGCAGCACGCAGAGAATGATGATCACATGGGGCTTATTATTGACCTCGGGGAACCCCTGCTTGTCCACGGTATAGAACTTGACCCAGTGATCGATGATCAGGAATCCGAATATAAGGACAAGGGGCAGAAACGCCACCGCGGTGCTCATCCTGAAGTTCAGGGAGTCGTAGCCGAACATCCTTACCAGGAGCTTGGCGGCATTCTTGACGTCCAGGCGGAAAAAGGTCGCGGCCGCGGCGAAAAGAAAAAAGGTGATAAACCGCCTGACGAGATAATTGATGCGCGTGTATCTTGTGCCCAGGGCGTCCTCAATCGAAATGACAATACCCTGAATTGATCCCCAGATTATATAATTGAGGCCGGTGCCGTGCCAGATCCCGGAAACGATAAAGGTCAGCACCAGGTTCAGGTATTTCCGCGCCTTGCCGCTCCTGCTTCCGCCCAGGGGTATGTACACATAGTCCCTGAGCCAGAAGGAAAAACTGATATGCCACCGGCGCCATAGTTCGCCGAAGGACGAGGCGATATAGGGATAATTGAAGTTGGCCGGAAGTCTGAACCCCAGAAGCAGGGAGAACCCGATGGCCATGTCGCTGTAGCCGCTGAAATCGCCGTAAATCTGGCCGAGGAACCCGATCATGGTGGCCCAGGCCTCATGGATGTCCATCCGGTCCACGCCGAAGATCAGGTTCCAGTTGACATATGAACCCAGGTTGTCCCCGATGAGGAGCTTCTTGATGATGCCGGACGCTATGAGGACGGCGCTGAGAGAAAGCGTTTTCGTGGTAACGGGTTCACGCTCCTTCAGGTATTTGAAAAAATTCCCCCCTCTGAGAATGGGCCCGGAGGAAATCGTCGGCCAGAAGGTAATGAAAATCAGCGCATCGAACAGGGTCTCCGGCGGCTCGGCGTTGTTCCGGTATATATCGATCAAATAGCCGATGACCGTGCAGGTGAAGAAGGAGATGCCCAGGGGAATAAAAACGTTGAACATGGCTGAGATGTCTTTTGTTATCATCACCACGAATACATAATAGTATTTGAAGAATCCCCATACGAGGACCAGGAGCCCCACCAGGACGCGAAGAAAACCAACCGAACGGTTCCGGCGCAGGGTCGCGCCGGCATACCTGACCAGGACGGCGTACCCGAAAAGGATAAAAACGGCGGGCGGATACCAGAGGGCGTACATGAGGAGCGAGCTGACCGCGACAATGATATTCAATACAGCCGTCCTGTCCTTGAAGAACCGGTAGCAGATGAAATAGAGAGCGAAAAAAATAATCAAAATAACGGCTGTGAGATTTGATGTAAAATCCATTCTTGTTTATAAATATAATGATAATTTAAATTTTTTATGCGGATCGGCGTGTATGTTACACGCTAGAGCATTGAAAAATCTATATCAAAAAAGACATAGAGTACCGATAGTGTCAAGACAGATAATGTGCCGGAAGAAAAAATCATTGGTTAAACGCCCGGACCGGGAAATAAAACGGCCCCGATCCCACCGGACCGGGGCCTGGATGCCGCTACTTGCTGAAATTCAGCTTCTTGCCGTCGGAATCGACCTTAATCTTCTGATCCGCCAGCGACTCGCCGGAAAGGAGCCTCACGGAGAGCGGGTCCAGCAGATATTTCTGGATGGCCCGCCGGAGGGGCCGCGCGCCGAACTGCGGGTCGAACCCTTCCTCGACCAGGAATTCCAGGG
This sequence comes from Spirochaetota bacterium, assembly GCA_035400945.1. GTDB lineage: Bacteria > Spirochaetota > UBA4802 > UBA4802 > UBA5550 > RBG-16-49-21. Next base: position 94,238 of record DAONAJ010000005.1, on the reverse strand, counting down.
CCTTTTTCGAGAACTCAAGGGCGATGCCCCGCTCCTTGAGGCGCGTGGCCACCTGGATGATCTGCAGCTTGACAATCTCGCCGATGTTCTCCTTTGAGAGCGGGTTGAAGATGATGACTTCGTCCACCCGGTTCAGGAACTCCGGCTTGAAATGGCCCTTCAGCTCCTGTTCAACGCCCTGCTTCCGCTTTTCGTACGGTATTGAGGCGTCACCGATGTATGACGTGCCGATGTTCGACGTCATGATGATCAGGGTGTTCTTGAAATCCACCACCCGTCCCTTGGAATCCGTAAGGCGCCCCTCGTCGAGTATCTGCAGAAATATGTTGAACACGTCCGGGTGCGCCTTCTCTATCTCGTCGAAGAGGACGACGGCATAGGGCCGCCGCCGCACCGCCTCGGTGAGCTGTCCGCCTTCCTCGTACCCGACGTAGCCCGGAGGGGCGCCGATGAGGCGGGCCACCGCGTGCTTCTCCATGTATTCGGACATGTCGATGCGGATGATAGCCTTCTCATCGTTGAACATGAACTGCGCCACCGCCTTGGCCGTCTCGGTCTTACCGACCCCGGTGGGCCCCAGGAATATGAAGGAGCCGATGGGCCGGTCCGGGTCCTGGATGCCCGACCGCGACCGGCGCACGGCGTTGGATATGGCCGATATCGCCTCGTGCTGTCCCACGACCCGCTTCTCCAGGAGCGCCTCCATCTTGAGGAGTTTTTCCTTTTCGCCCTCGAGCATCCTCGAAACCGGGATGCCGGTCCAGCGGGACACCACGGCGGCTATCTCCTGCTCGGTCACCTCCTCCTTGAGGAGGGTCTTGCCGCCCTGCATCGACTTCAGCTTCTCGTTGGCCGCGGCGAGTTTCTTCTCCAAATCTCCTATCTTGCCGTAGCGTATCTCCGCGACCAGGTTCAGGTTCCCCTCGCGCTCGGCCCGCTGCTCATCCATGCGCAGCTGCTCGATCTGCTCCTTTATCCTTCTTATCTGAGTGATCACTTCCTTTTCGCTCTTCCACTGTGCCACCAGGCCGCTCTTGCTCTCGTTCAGGTTCGCCAGCATCTCCTTGATCTTCTCCAGGCGGTCGCGGGACGCCTTGTCCTTTTCCTTTTTCAGGGCCTCGGTCTCGATCGTGAGCTGGCGCACCTTCCGCTCGATCTCGTCGATTTCGATCGGCATGGAGTCTATCTCCATCTTGATGCGGGAAGCGGCCTCGTCCACCAGGTCGATGGCCTTGTCCGGGAGGAACCGGTCGGTGATGTACCGCTCGGAAAGGACAGCGGCCGCGACGCAGGCGGAGTCGGATATGCGCACCCCGTGGTGCACCTCGTACTTCTCCTTCAGCCCGCGGAGGATCGCGATGGTGTCGTCCACCGTGGGCTCCTTGGTGAGCACCGGCTGGAAGCGCCGCTCCAGCGCCTTGTCTTTCTCGATGTACTTCTGGTACTCGTTCAGCGTTGTCGCCCCGATGCAGCGGAGGTCGCCGCGGGCCAGGGCTGGCTTGAGCATGTTCGAGGCGTCAACGGCCCCCTCGGCGGCCCCGGCCCCCACGAGGGTGTGGAGCTCGTCGATAAAAAGTATCACGTCGCCGGCGGATTCCTCCACCTCGGTGATGACCGCTTTCAGGCGCTCCTCGAATTCGCCGCGGTACTTGGCGCCGGCAATGAGGGCGCCCATGTCGAGGGCCACCAGGCGCTTGTTCTTTAAATTCTCAGGCACGTCGCCCTCGACCATGCGCCGCGCCAGGCCCTCCACGATGGCGGTCTTGCCGACCCCCGGCTCGCCGATGAGGACCGGGTTGTTCTTTGTCCTCCGCGTCAGCACCTGCATGACCCGCCGGATCTCCTCGTTCCTGCCGATGACCGGGTCAAGCTTGTTCATGCGCGCCAGCTTCGTCAGGTCCCGGCTGAAGCGGTCAAGGGCGTTGTACTTGTCCTCGGCGCTTTCGTCGCTGGCCCGCTTTGATCCCCGGATATCTTTTAAAACCTTCAGGATATTGTCCCTGATGAAACCGTGCTCGTTCAGAATCTTCCGCGCCCTGCCGCTCCCCTTGGAGGAGAGGGCGAGGATCAAATGCTCGGTGCTCAGGTAGTCGTCTTTCAGGCTTACCGCCTCGTTCCACGCCTCGTTCAATACGTCCCGGAGGGCCGCCGACAGGGCTCCGCCCCCCGGGCCGGCCCCGACCTGGCGGGGGAGCTCCTTGACCGCCGCGTCGGCCTCATTTCGTATATCATGCAGGCGCACGCCTATCTTCTGGGCGATGGAACTGAAGATGCCCCCCTCCTGGTCGATCAGCCCCAGGAGCAGGTGCTCCGGCTGTATCTCGTAGTGGTTCATGTCCGTGGCGATGTTCTGGGCCGTGTTGACGGCCTCCTGCGCCTTCAGTGTCAGTTTATCCATTCTCATCTCGGTTACACTCCATAAAAATCTTTCTCATTCACGGGGGCGCGGACACGGCCTACCCTCCGGCGGCTGTGGCAAAGCCCCTCCAATAGATGCACGGATAGCGGTTGCACCCCTATCTCATGACACCTCAACAAATAATGCAAGGATTAAAAAGCATAAGGAAAGAAACATTTACAGGATATAATAAAAATAAATAAAAATATGCCGATCGTCAAGGGGGGTACACTATTTTATACCACCGTCCACCCGGAAATAATAACCCCGCCGGAGGGGCGGGGCTGATTCACTCATCGCTACATGCTCTTCATCCGTTCGCCGACGGTTTTGGACAGCTCCTGGATGTAGTGAAAATTGTCAATGTCATCGACGAAGAAAATTATGGCCATGTTGTCCTTCGTGAGCATCAGGGCCCGGTCGTTGTTGTACCCGACGAATTCCGACATTTTCTTCATTTCCTGCTGGGCGTCCCTCATGGTGTTATACAGGATGACATAGCAGACGATATCGTCGCCGAGGGGCGTCTTCTTGTTGGCGATGATGGAAACATGGATGCCGGCGATCCTGTTGAAATCCCCTCCGGGATAGATCTTGTCCGCCAGCCGCTTGATGGCGGCCCGGTCCATAAGCCAGGGATTGCCCTTCAGGGTGCTCCGGTACGGCGCCGGGATCGTGCCGTACATGAAGCCCTCCGGGATATCGGCGCTGGTCAGCTTGACGGTGTCAATGGCGTTTATTTTCAGCTGGGAGCTTCCCTTTGATTCCGTGAATAAAATAAAAGAAAGGAGAATGCAGATGGAGAGTATGGCTTTTTTCATGGAGGTCTCCCGATTGTGAATAATTCCGCAGGGCGCAGGTCCTGCACCGCTTCAAATAGTATATCGGAACTTCAGGAAGGCATCTTAAGGATTTTATTCCAGGCTCATGCCCGGAACAATCCTCCCATAAAGCGTCCGATACGTCATGGTTATTTCAGCTGAGGTCTATTCGATCGATGTAATTGAAAGAGAGCTATTCACATGAACCGCTCGAAGCGGTCCCTGTCGGCCTTGCAGATGGGGCAGACCCCCGGGGGCTCCTCCCGGGCGCAGAGATAGCCGCAGACCTTGCAGCGCCATACCGGGAGGCTTAACCCTGCGGCCGGCTTTTGCCCCGCGGCACCGATCTCCGCCAATGCCCGCTCCTCTTCCGGCGGTCGTCGCTCTGGGATCGGCTGCAGCTTCTTCTCCCCCTTAAGAATCTTCTCGGAAACATAAAGGCCGCAGTAGCAGGCATCATATTCCTCAAGGTCGCTGTCGCGGTAGTCGCAGGGGCATATGATATCCAGGTCATCCCGCCTGTTCCCTGACGCAAGCCTGCAGGGGCAGGCCCGGTACCCGTATCGCTCCTCATTTATGATGAGGCTCCGGATCAGGTCCTTAGTAAAGTCCGCATCAGGTCCCAGGTGATAGCCGGCCTTTTCAGCATCATCGAATAGCTTTTTATAAAGCCTGTCAACTGCCTCCGGTGAAACGGTGCGGTCCGCGGTCATTTTACCAGCCCCCTTATCTTTTCCTCGTCATAACCGACAATGCATTCATGGTCATTGATTACCAGGGTGGGAAAGGAACAACGGGGATTCCACTGGCGTATGTTGTCCTTGACGATGGAATTTTCGGCGCTTTCCAGGAGATCCACGTAGACATAGGAATATTCAATCTTCAACTCATCCAGCAGGCTCCTGGTCTTTTTGCACCATATGCAGGTGCTGAGGGCATACAGGACCACGGTACCGACATTCTTTCCATCAACATGGGTCATTTGGGCCATACAGGGGATTCTCCTTGAATTATTCGTTATTATGTTTCATTATCTGATGAATTCTTTTTAATCTATCACAATATTACTCTAGTTTACTATAAATGCATTTAGAAATCCACCAAATAAGTATAATTTCACAAAAAAAACCAACCGGGACACACACAGAGATAATCATGATATTAATAGAAGTGATAACAATTTATCATCTGTATATGACAATGAATACAAGAAATTTTCCTTTCAGCATCGTTTGATATGTAATTTCCCAAAATTTTTTATAGCGACATAATATTTTTAATTGACTTTTTATTGTGAGAGGCTATATAAGATTAATAGCAAATTACTTGTATTATGTCACATTAGATTTTTCACTTCCCGAGTCGAAAATATTTTTCTGTATTTCCATATATTATTTTATTTTGTACATGCAAATTTAACCGCTACTGATTCCGGAGATTTCACATGGCTGACGGTACGCAATCCAATTTCATACGAAAACGGGACGGAAGGATAGTCCCCTTCAACCCCGAAAAAATAACCGACGCCATATACAAGGCCGCCCAGGCGGTGGGCGGCAGCGACCGCGCCACGGCCCAGGCCATCTCCGATTCCATTATTGGCATTTTAACCATCATCTACAAGGACGGCCGGATCCCCACCGTTGAAAATGTCCAGGACCTGGTCGAAAAAATGCTCATAGAAAGGGGCCATGCCAAGGTCGCCAAGGCCTACATCCTTTACCGTGAACAGCACCGGAAGATCCGCGAAGGGAAAAGCCTTCTCACTGAAGGCCTTGAACTGATAGAAAGCTACCTGGACCGCTCCGACTGGCGGGTTAATGAAAACAGCAACATGAGCTACTCCCTCCAGGGGCTGAATAACCACATAGCCACCGCCGTGACTGCCAAGTACTGGCTCGAGCGGATATATCCCCCGGAGATCCGCAACGCCCACGTGAACTGCGATTTCCACATCCATGACCTGGGGCTCCTCTCGGCCTACTGCGTCGGGTGGGACCTGCGCGACCTGCTGATACGGGGCTTCGGCGGCGTGGCCGGCAAGGTCGAGAGCAGGCCGGCCAGGCATTTCCGGAGCGCCCTGGGCCACGTGGTCAATTTCTTCTACACCCTGCAGGGTGAGTCCGCCGGCGCCCAGGCCTTCGCCAACTTCGACACCTACCTGGCACCCTTCATCTGGTACGACAAGCTTTCTTACGACGAAGTCAAGCAGTCTCTCCAAGAGTTCATCTTCAATATGAATATCCCCACCAGGGTCGGGTTCCAGACCCCCTTCACCAACGTGACCCTGGACCTCACGGTGCCGTCCAATATCGCCGGCGAGCATGTCATCATCGGCGGCGAAGCGCGGGAAAAGACCTACGGTGAGTTCCAGGACGAGATGGACATGTTCAACATCGCCTTCGCCGAGGCCATGTCGGAAGGGGACGCCAAGAACAGGATCTTCACGTTCCCCATTCCCACCTACAACATCAGCAGGGACTTTGACTGGGACAACGCCAAGCTCGACCCGATGTGGGAGATGACCGCCAAGTACGGCATACCCTATTTCGCCAATTTCATCAATTCGGACATGGACCCGGAAGACGCGCGCTCCATGTGCTGCCGCCTCCGCCTTGACAACCGCGAGCTCCGCAAGCGCGGCGGCGGCCTCTTCGGCGCCAATCCCCTGACCGGGAGCATCGGCGTGGTCACCATCAACCTGCCGCGCATCGCCTACGCGTCAAAGAACGAAGGAGACTTCTTCGAGACCCTCGAGCGTCTCATGGTCCTGGCGAAAAACTCCCTGGAGATCAAGCGCAAGGCCCTGGAGAATTTCACCGAGAACAACCTCTATCCGTACACCAAGCATTACCTCTCCGCCATCTACGAGCGGAACAAGAAATACTGGATCAACCACTTCTCGACCATCGGCCTCATCGGCATGAACGAGACCTGCCTCAACATGCTCAACGCGGACATCGCCACGATCGAAGGCAAGGAGTTCGCCCTGAAGGTCCTCGACTTCATGCGCAACCGCATCATGCAGTTCCAGGAAGAGACCGGCAGCTTCTATAACCTTGAAGCGACCCCCGCCGAGGGCGTGAGCTACCGCTTTGCCATGCATGACCGGAAGCTTTTCAAGGACATCAAGACATCGGGCACCCTCGAGCCCTATTACACCAACTCGGTCCACCTCCCGGTGGGACACACGGACGACCTCTTCGACGTCCTCGACCACCAGGACGAGCTGCAGACGAAATTCACCGGCGGCACGGTGGTCCACCTCTTCCTGGGAGAAAAAATCAACGATGTCACCTCGGTCAAGATGCTGGTGAAAAAGATCGCCGAGAACTACTCGCTGCCCTATTTTACTATAACCCCCACCTTCAGCGTATGCCCCGTCCACGGGTATATACCGGGGGCGCACAAATACTGTCCCTATGACCATTCCCAGGATGAGCTGATAGAACACGGCATTGAAGTTGAAGGCGCATAATGCCGATATATAAAACAGGGGTATCCGACATAATCCGGATTCCCGTAGAGCTTCCCCCTCCCCCTGGCGGGAGGAGGTTATTATAATTCACGAGTGGAGATGCATGATGAGCAAAAAAGAATTAAAGGTCCCGGTTGAAGTGTATTCACGCGTTGTCGGCTATTTCCGGCCTATCAATCAGTGGAACAAGGGTAAGCAGGAAGAATTCCGCGAAAGAAAAGTCTACCGTGTGGAGCAGACGCCGGTTTATGAATATCAGAGGAATATATAAAACATCGCTGATCGACTACCCTGGCAAGATCAGCGCCGTGCTGTTCACCGGGGGATGCAACCTGCGCTGCCGGTACTGCCACAATCCCGACCTTGCCGGCAACTGGCAGGACATGCCTCAATCCAGCGACGAGGACACCCTCGACCTTCTCAGGAAGAGAAAAAACCTCATTGACGGGGTCACCATTTCCGGCGGTGAGCCCACCCTGTCGAAAGACCTGTTTTCCTTCATGGAAAAGATCAAAGAGCTCCAGCTGGCGGTAAAGCTCGATTCCAACGGCCTGCAGCCGGAGGTGCTCCGGGACCTCATCGCCGGGGGCCTCCTGGATTACGCAGCCATAGACATCAAAACATCGCCGGAAAAATACCGGCTCCTTACCAATTCCGATGTCGATTTCAACCGCGTCGCCGAGAGCATCGATATCCTGAGAACAAGCGGGATCGATTACGAGGTGCGCACGACCTGCGTGCCGGCCTATGTCACCATGGAAGACCTGGCCAGCATCAGGGACGCCGTCGGCAGGGTCAGAAAATATTTCCTGCAGCAGTTCCAGCGGGAAGCGCGTCTCCTGGACAGGGCGTGGGAAGTCATTGAACCATACCCGGTGGAAACACTCCGGCAGTTCAGGGAATTCATCCTCACCTTCGCCGACCGGTGCGAGATACGGGGCATCTGACAGCCCCCCTAGACCCTGCACAAGCTCCAGTTAAACTTGATGGATTGAAAGCTGTTCCGCCACGAGGAGAGGCAGGTCATGCCCTGCCCATCTCGGAGAGGCCCTTGCTTATCTTGGCGTGGGTTTCATTCCAGGCTTCCTGGAGGATGGCCATTTTCTTTGCCATGACCCCGGTCTTGTCGAGGGAACTGTTGCTGATTTTATAGGCGGTATCAACGAGGGCGCTCCTGACCGCGGCACTGTTGTCTTTAATTGACTGGATCAGGTCCCGGGCATTCTGCCGCGAAATATACAGGTGGGTTCCCTTGCGGTCGGTGATCTGGTTGGTCCGGTGCTCCGAAACGGCCAGGGCCTGGGAGTAATCCTTGATAAATTTCTTCACGGCGGGAAGCATGTCCGTCATCGGCTTCAGAAGGGCCACCGCTGCCGGCGATTTCTGCAGTTCCTTGTTCAAAAAATCGACCACCAGGACAAGGGAATTCCGGACATACTCGGAAACGAACTTCAGGGACATATTGAAGGTCCCCGGCGAATGGAACAGGTATCTTTCCTGTTCAGACCGGGCAAGGCCGGTCGACGCGGCGCTCACCTTCGGCATGGCCCGTTCCTGCGGGTCCCCCATGTAGCACAGGTCCTCGAGTATCTCTTTCAATTCCCTGGGGTCCACCGACGCGGCCTTATCCTTTTCCAGGGAACGTATCGCGTCAAGGGCCCCCTGGGTGGCGGCCGCATAGCGTCTGGCCAGGTCGCGGAGGCCCCACTCGCCGATTATGTTTCCGGCTATCTCATTGAATTTGGCCGGCGTAATGTTCCGCGAGTGCATCATGGCGTTCCGGAGCCCCATCTGCTGCATCATCTGCATGATAAGCTCCCCGATCTCCTTGTCGCCCATGGGCTTGCGGTTTATCTTAATGTTCATTTCCAGGAAATACCCTATGCTCGCCTTGAAATTGTGAAAGGCCTCGCCGCTTGTCGCGAAGGTATTATCCCTTGAGATTAACTCGCCGATCCTGGCGTTGATCCGGTGATAGAAGTAGATATCGTTCACGTCGCCCAGGAACATGCGGAGAACCGGCTCCACGCTGTAGAGGAGAGTCCGTTCCCAGGCCTTCAGCTCCTCTAGGAGCTTGCGGGAATAGATATTGTTTTTCCGCGAATGGCCCAGGGAGGCGTAGTTCGGGTTCTGCTCCAGGTTTATCCGTTCCTGGTCGGCAATCTCGTTTCTCAGGTCCTCGATCATGGCGGTGAGATGGAATTTCTCGAGGTAGCGTTCGTTGAAAAAACCGAGGATCTCCTGGTATGCATAGGTGTCGCCCACCTTGCCGCTGGCGAAAGCCCGGACCATCCGGTAATAACGCTCGATTTCGGCGGCAATACCCTCCAGCTTTTTGCGGATGGCTGCGTCTCCGGCCCGGGTCCCCTTCTCATAGGAAAGCTGCGTCAGCCGGTTGATGACGTCCAGCAGCTTGTCCCGCTTCTCATCGGCCGCCCTGAGCTTGCCGCTCAGGTAGACGCCGGCATGGTAGGTGTCACCCGATTGTCTCATTTTTTTCCAAGCTTCATCATTTCAGTAACGACCCCGGTAAAGGCCAGGGCAAGGTTGGCATCACCCTGGAGCTTCAGCGAGCCGTCCTGGAGGGCCCCCATGAAGGCCTTGTTGTTGCCGGCCGCCATGACCTTGAAGGCAGTGGCCGCGTCCTTCCAGACGAGGGATATCTCCGCCTTGGGGGAGTCGCCCCGGCGGGACTCGATCTCGCCGTTATTAAACGTGAAGTACCGGCCCCTTTTCCCGTCCTCGGTTTTTATGACCATGGTATAGTTTTTTTCCATCAGCTTCTTTTTGAATTCCGGATATTTTTTCGCGGCCTTTTTTAATTTAACTTTAAGAACGAATAACAAGAGTGAAAAACGCATATTGATCTCCTTTAATGAATATAACCATCCTGGACCATATGGTCTACCGGTTTCCATATTGTTTTTTGCGAAAAAATTATCAAGTTTATTCAATGGCGCAGGAAAAAAAAGCGCTGCGGCCCGACCCCCGGCGGCGGATACCAATACGGCTATGGGTTATCATCTTTCGGCTGGACGACGTCCAATCTTTTTAAAAAAAATCCGCTTTTTCCTTGACTCTCAAACATAACATTGTTATGTTTGGCAAAATCAGGCGGTACCAGCAGGTCGCATGCAATTATTAAATAACTAACATATTCAATAAGGAGGACCCCCATGTCTATCGTATCCTGGTCAAAAGATGAAAACGTAGCCATCATATCCATGAACAACGGTGAAAACAGGCAGAACCTCGACTTCGCCATTGCGATGAACAATGCCATTGATGAAATTGTGGCCGATAAAACGATTCAGGCCCTGATCCTCACCTCGAGTGACGAAAAGAACTTTTCGCAGGGTGTCGATGTCGCGTGGATGGGCCCCCTCTTCATGAAAAAGGAACTGCAGCCGATCAAGGACTTCATGTATAAAATGAACGATGTCTTCAAAAAACTGATGCTCACCCCCATGCCGACCATCGCGGCCATAAACGGCCACGCCTTCGGCAACGGCGCGATCATAGCCTGCGCCTGCGACTTCCGATTCATGCGCGCCGACAAAGGCTACTTCTGCTTCCCCGAAGTCAACGTGGGCATCCCCCTCCTCTACGGCATGAACGCCTTCGTTAAAAAGGCCGTTCCCATGTACAAGCTCATAGAGATGCAGTTCGGCGGAAACCGTTACGGCGCGCCGGAGCTGGAACAGTTCCACATAATCAAGAAAGCCTGCGCCAACCAGGAGGAGTTGATGAAGGAAAGCCTCGCCTTCGCCAGGACCTTCCAGAAGAAGCGCGGCATCCTGGGCGAAATGAAAAAGCGGATGTACAAGGACATCATCGATACGATGGATTCCATGGATGCGAAGCACTCCATCGAGCCCGCGTTCCTCATGATTGGAGATTAATGACGGCACCGGCCCGGGGGCTCCATGAGCCCCTGCGGAGCTAAGAACCATGAGAAAAAACAACCGGGAACGGATACTCAAAACGGCGCGGCAGCTTCTCCCCCGCTACGGCTACAGCGGCATCTCTATCCGAGCCATAGCGGAGAAGGCGAAGCTCACCACCGGCGCCATCTATTTCCACTTCAAGGACAAGATGGATATCTACAAGACCATCTGCTTTGAAGCCATTGACATGCTTATAGCCAATTTCCGCGAACGCATGGAAAGCCGGAAAACGCCGAGCCAGAAGCTCATCTCGACCTTTGATTCGTACATCGATTTCTTTTACAACCACCAGGACCATTACAACATCCTCATGGAATACAAGGCCCACTATGACCCCGACGTGAAGGATGACCATCTCGAGGTGACCAAGAAATTGAGCGAAATGTACGTGCTGATGGAGGAAACGATCCGCGCCGGGATCCAGGACGGATCCTTCCGTGAAATCGACCCGCGCATGCTGTCGGTGCTGCTTGCGGCCGTGACCGAGGGAATGCTGCAGCTCAAGAAGCTGGGTATCTTCGATTACATGAAGATCAGCGACGAGAATTTCCGGAGGTTCATGGGCGACACCATCGGCAGGGGCATCCTGAACGAGCGGGTGAAATGACACCAGGCTCTTTCCGGACGCGGGGGCGTGCACTAATAGCGACTATACCAACCAGGAGCAAATAGAATGAAAACAAGAATCACCGAAATGTTCGGAATCGAATACCCGATCATCTGCGGCGCCATGATGTGGCTGTGCAAGCCGACGCTCTGCGCCGCGGTATCCAACGCGGGCGGCATGGGCAACCTCACCGCCGGCAACTATGAAAACGAGGAGCAGTTCCGCGAAGCCATACGCGAGACGAAAAAGCTGACGGACAGGCCCTTCATGGTCAACGTGACCATACTCCCCTCCGTGCACATCACCGCAGAGCACCACAAGATGTACCTGCGGGTCTGCGCGGAGGAAAAGGTCGCGGGACTGGAAATATCCGGCACGCCCCTGGACAAGGCCGCCGGCAAGGACTACATCGAGATGCTCAAGAAGGCGGGCGTGAAGCTCTTCCACAAGGTCGGTTCGGTGCGCCATGCCGTTCACGCGGAAAAGATCGGCTACGACGGCATCTACGCCGCCGGCATCGAGGAAGGGGGCCATCCCCTGAATGACGACGTGACCACCATGGTGCTCACGCCGCGCATCGTCGAAGCGGTGAAGATCCCCGTGGTGACCGTGGGCGGCGTCGCCAACGGACGCACCATGGCGGCGGCCCTCGCCCTGGGGGCGGAGGCCGTGATGATGGCAACCCGCTTTGTCGCCACGAAGGAATGCGAGGTGCACGACAACATCAAGCAGGAGCTCGTGAGGCGCCAGGAAAACGAGACGACCCTGATCTGCAAGTCCATCGGGCTCCAGGGTCGCGCCATAAGGAACAAGGTCGTTGAAGACGTCCTTGCGGTAGAAGCGAGGGGCGGCGGGCTCGGCGAACTGATCCCCCTCATAGCAGGGAAGCGCGTCAAGGAGGCGTGGGAAACGGGGAATGTCGACCTCGCGCCGATGATGATGGGCCAATCGGTGGGTCTTGTGAAGGACATCCCCACCTGCAAGGAGCTCATTCAGCGCATGGCCGCCGAAGCGAAAGAGGAGATCGAGCGGGTGAGGAAGATTTTTTGATATTTGTTAGAACCCCCTAAATCCCCCCGAGGGGGACTTTGAGCCTGGAACAGTTCAGCCCCCTCCGGGGCCAACGCATTCAGCACATCCTGTGCCTGCGTTGGCATCAACCCCGTCCTGAGAACGCGGGCTGGGGGGCTTGCAAAGGCAAGAAGTGAAAACGGCAAATTAAATTTTTTTACCAGGAGAATATATGATGGAAACAAGAATCACCAAGCTTTTCGGAATTAAATATCCGATCATCCTGCCGGGGATGAGCTGGATCAGCGTACCCGAGCTGGTAGCAGCAGTCTGCAACGCCGGCGGCATCGGCTGGCTCGCCACCGGACCGCTCAACACCGACCAGACCAGGGAATCGATCAAAAAGATCCGCAAGCTGACGAACAAGCCCTTCGGCGCCGGCGCGACCCTGCTCATGCCGGGTGCGCGGGAGAACGCGGAGGTGCTCCTCGAGGAGCAGGTCCCGGTCATCAACGTGTCCCTCGGGAAATGCGACTGGATCGCCGAGCGCGCCCACAAGTACGGCGGAAAGGTCATCGCCACGGTGACAACGGAAAAGCATGCTCTCGCTGCGGAGAAACAGGGAGCTGACGCCCTGCAGGTGACCGGGAACGAGGCGGCCGCCCATGGGAGCCAGGTGACAACCCTGGTCCTTACTCCGGCCATCGTCAAGGCGGTAAAGATACCGGTGGTATCCATCGGCGGATACGCCAACGGGCACGGCCTGGCCGCGGCCCTGGCGCTGGGAGCTGACGCAATCGGCATGGGCACCCGTCTTTCCATGACCAGGGAAAGCCCTGTCCACGAGATCACCAAGAAGGCCCAGCTGGAAGCGACCATTGACGACACGATCTATTCAAACCGTTTTGACGGGCTGTACTGCCGCGTGCTCAAAACCCCCCAGGCCGAAAAATCGATAAGGCAGGGCATCAACCTCTTCAGGGCCATGGTCGCAGGGCCGCGGATAGCGAAGGAAATGAAGCTGCCGCTCTTCAAGCTCATGCTCGGAATGCTGGCCCAGCCGCAAAACATGATGAAGCTCGCCCACATGGCCACCGCCTTCGACAAGATAAAATGGGCCACCGAGAAGGGCGATTTGAAATACGGCGTGCACCTGACCGGCCAGGTCCAGGGACTCATCAACGACCTACCCACGGTCAAGGAAGTCATCGAGCAGACCGTGAAGGAAGCGAAAGAAGTATATAAATCAATGGGAACTCAATTGAAATAACCTTTCACACGGCAGAACCTATAGGAGGATGTATGTTTGACAATCTTTTCAGCCCCATAACCATCAACAAGACCGTCGTCAAGAACCGTATAGCCTACCCGGCCCTGGGACTCATGTATTCCTACGACGGCAAGTTGAATGACAAGTATCTCAATTTCTTCGCCGAGCGCGCCCGCGGCGGCGCCGGGATTGTCACCGTGGGGCCCGTTGGCTTCGATGAGGTTGGAAGCGGCAAGGTTATCCTGGTCCTTGACTCCGACGACAAGATCCCGGACTATGCCAAACTTGCATCCATAATAAAGAAGGAAGGCGCCCTGTCATGGATACAGCTCTTCCACGCCGGCGCCTATTCCTATTCTAAGTTCGTGGGCGGGCCTGACCCCGTCGCGCCCTCCCCGATCTATTCAAAATATTCAAAGCTGGTTCCCCGGGAAATGACCCTGGACGACATCCGGGAGACGCAGGAGGGCTTCGTGAAGGCGGCGGTGCGCGCCAGGGAGGCCGGTTTCGACGGCGTTGAGATCATCGCCTCCGCCGGGTACCTCATCACCCAGTTCCTGTCGCCCCTGAAGAACCAGCGCACCGACCAGTACGGCGGGAGCTTCGAGAACCGGGTCCGCTTTCCCCGGGAGATACTGGAGATGATGCGCGCGGCCCTCGGGCCCGACTATCCAATATCAATCCGCATGGCGGGGAACGACTTCGTGGCAGGGAGCAACACCAGCAGCGAGACCCCGGCCTTTGCCAGGGTGTACGAAAAGGCCGGCGTGAACCTCATCAGCGTCACCGGCGGCTGGCACGAGGCGCCGGTGCCCCAGCTCCCCATGGACGCGCCGCGGTCGGTCTACTCGTACCTTGCACTGAACGTCAAGCGAGAGGTATCGGTGCCGGTGAGCGCATCAAACCGCATCACCGATCCGTTTTCCGCCGAACAGCTTATCAAGGACGGTTACTGCGATATCGTGAACCTGGCGCGGATTCTCATAGCCGATCCCTACTGGCCGAAGAAGGCAGAGGAAGGGCTCTTCGACGAGATCCGTCCCTGCGTCGCCTGCAACCAGGGGTGCACGGACAGCATTTTCAGCGGCAAAGCGGTCTACTGCATCGCCAACGCCCGGGCCGGGTACGAAGGCGAGCGCAACATAACAAGGGCGAAAGCCCAGAAAAAGATCATGGTAATCGGATCAGGTCCCGCCGGCCTGGAAGCCGCAGTCCGCTCCGCGGAAGCGGGCCACACTGTGGAGCTGTACGAGAAAGCGGACCGGATCGGCGGCCAGCTCTGGATCGCCGGCACGCCTCCCCACAAGCACGAGATATGGGAGCTTATCGCCTACTATGACGCCATGCTTGATAAGTACGACATCGATGTAAACCTCGAGACCGAAGTGACCATGGACCTCATCAATGAACGAAAACCGGACCATGTGTTCGTGGCTGAAGGGGCCGAGCCCGTCAAGCCCCGCATCGACGGCATTGATGACCCGAAGGTGGTTTCCGCCTGGGATGTGCTGGCGAACGACCCGATGCTGGGAACGAATATTGCCGTCATCGGCGGCGGCGCAGTGGGTCTCGAAACGGCCGAGTTCCTCGCCGCCAAAGGGACCCTCCCCGCCGAAGCCATGCATTTTCTCTTCCTGTACGAGGCGGAAACGGTCGAGAGGCTGCGGGAGCTCTGCACCCGCGGCACCAAGAAGGTGACCGTATTCGAGATGCTTCCGAAAGCGGCGGCCGAAGTGGGCCGTTCCACCCGCTGGGTCCTCATGGGAAGCGTGAAGCGCTACGGCATCGAGGTCATTACCGGCGCGAAGGTGACCTCCCTCAGGGGCGGCACGGTCGCCTTCGAACACGGGGGCAGAAGCGAATCACGTCAGTTCGATGCAATCGTTAACGCCGTTGGATCGCGTTCGGTGAGGAAAATCGCCGACGCCATCGATAAGAGCGGGATACCCTTCACGGTCATCGGCGATTCGGTGAAGCCGGCACAGATTGACAAGGCGATCCATGACGCCTTCATGGCGGTCATGAACCTGAAATAGCGGTCCTATTCATAGGCCTGGTACACGACATAGAGGGCCGCGGCGATAACCAGTTCAACGGCCAGGATGAGGATCCACACGGAGAATACAGGCCGGAATTGGATGCCGCTGTTGCCCAGAGTCAGGCCCCAGACGAACTTGGTGAGGATTATCCTCAGCAGCCAGAAAAAGAACACCACGGCGCTTGCCGTTGCTATGGCCTTTTTCCGGGCGAAGGCCAGGAGGCCGACGATAAGGATGATGCCGCACACCAGGTCAACGGCTCCGAAAATTATCTCCAGATAATAATTGTCGTTCAGGGTAAAAACGCTCTCCTGGAGCTGCGGAACCACGCCGATGATTCCCAGGACAATGAAGAACAGGCCCAGGGTGAGCCTCAAGATTTTAACGGATACTATTCTGTTCATGGTGCCTCCTGATGATTAGGGATAATGTAGTTTTCCAAATGTCCATGCGAGGAGTTCCCCTTAAGTTTCCGGCAAACCCGCCACAATGTAGTCTTGATACCCCCCTGTCCCCCTGAGGGGGCATGCATCACAAAACTTGCTGATAGTAAAATTTCATATCTTTGAAAACTATATAAAATGCCCCATATGAAATACATACCTCGTGCCCCCTCAGGGGGACAGGGGGGGTATAAGATTCGCTGCACTCATAATGAAAGATACTAAACATCAAACATGTTCTATCTTAAATTGCTTGTATTTATATCGACGCGACAACTAAAGCAAGCATTTTTTATTCATGCAGCATGCAATATATTTCTGAAGCCGGACATTGCAAAGCAGGCGTAAAATTATTGAAAAAAATATCAGCCTTCCGCATATAGTCAAAGATGACAAATACAGGACCCGCTGCGGATAACAATACCATGCCGGGAAAAACAACCCTTTCATCGCGGATCACATCGAACGACGCCGGCAAGCGCCTCGTCGATTTCCTCTGTGCCCGTTTCAAGTATCACGACCGGGACCGCTGGATCGGAAACATTCTCGAAGGATCCGTGACCGTCAACGGCACCGCGGCAAAGCCGGAATATCCCCTCAAAAAAAGCGATGTTGTCTCCTACACGGTCGAGCTCAGGGAACCGCCGGTTGACACGGGGATAACAATTATCCACGAGGAAGAGTCCTTTCTCGTGGCAGGCAAACCGGGGAACCTCCCCTCCCATGCCGACGGCAATTTCATCAAGAACACCTTCATCTATATTCTCCGCCAGCGGATGTCCGCGGCGGGGCACCGCGGCCCCGTCAAGCTGGTGCACCGCCTGGACAGGGAAACAAGCGGCATCATGGTCGTTGGCAAGACAGACAGCGCGCACCGGACACTGGTGAAGCAGTTCGAGGAAGGGACCGTCGAAAAGGAATACCGCGCGGTGGTTCGGGGAGTGGTCGCCGATAACGCCTTCGAAATCGGCGGAGCCATAGGCCCCGACGAAGGAAGCGCTGTCTCTATAAGGAAAAAGGTGGTGCCGGAGGGGACGCCCGGCTCCCGTCCCGCCTTTACCCGCTTTGAGGTGATCGAGCGCTATGCCGGCGCCACCCTGCTCCGCTGCCTCCCGGCCACGGGCCGTACCAACCAGA
The DNA here is from genome assembly GCA_035400945.1 of Spirochaetota bacterium. GTDB lineage: Bacteria > Spirochaetota > UBA4802 > UBA4802 > UBA5550 > RBG-16-49-21. The sequence continues at coordinate 77,087 of DAONAJ010000005.1, read as the reverse complement.
TCCGCGTGCACCTGGACCACGCCGGCCACCCCCTGATTGGGGACAAGCTTTACGGCAGGAGCGATGACCAGTTCCTGGAATTCGTCCAACGCGCCCGCAGGGGCCTCTTCGGTCCCCTGCCCTGGATGGAGGCGCCGCGGCACCTGCTTCACGCGGGCAGGCTGTCCTTCAGCCATCCCGTCACCGGGGAGCTCGTGTCCTTCGAATGCCCCATGCCGGATGACATGGAGATTTTTATTGAGAAAAAACGGCAGGAAAGATCAGCCTTCAGGGATGATACACCGCCACTTCGGTAAGCCCGTCAGCGACGACATAGGCCCGCACGTCGATCTGGAACATGGCCATCGACGGCGAGCTGAAAAATCCAGCCAGGCCCGGCAGACGGGCGGCGTGGTCCTCCAGCTTCCTCGACCGGTCATCGCCGGACAGTTCATGGGCCTCACCCATAACGGTGATCGCCTGGGACCTGCTGAAATCCTTCGGGTTGCATATCCTGCTGTCGATGATGAGGGAAATATTCGGATTATCGGTCAGGTTCCGGTACTTGGTCGTGTTGTTCGGCGTCGCAAAATAGATCTGCTTCAGGTCCGGCGAATAGGAAAACGCCACCAGGCTGGTGTAGGGCTGGCGGTCCATGACCGTGGCCAGAACCCCGGTCGCCTGAGATTCAACCATAAGGCGGATTTTGTTTTTCACGGTTTCTTCACGCATGGTTCCTCAGCTTGAGCTCCATCGGATGGGGATCCAGGTAATACTGGCCGCCCAGGTATTCTTCGCCGTACCTGCGCACGTAATGCCTGATCAGCGTGACCGGCACGATGAGGGGAACGAGTTCCCTCCGGTACTGCCCGATCACCTCCGCGAGCTCCTTTTTTTCATCGGCACCAAGGCGGTCTTTGAAATAGCCCGCCATGTGCTCGAGAACATTAATGTTTTTTTTAACCGTCGCCGGATTTTTCAGCGCTTCCATGAACAGTGTTTCATAGCGCTCGATGAAGTCCCTGCGGCCCATCTCCCCGACCCGCGCAACCAGCTTCCCCAGCTCCTTTTGCTTTGCCGGGCTGTGCGCCATGAGCAGGTACTTGTGCCTGGCGTGGAAACCGATAATGGCCGCCGGCCGGCCGTCACGGGCGCACACTTCCCTCCACCGGTCAAAGGCAAAGAGCCGCACGATGAAATTCTCTCTTAAGATCATGTCATGAAGCCTTCCCTCGTCCTCCACCGGAACGAGGGGGAAGCGCTTCATGAAGGCCATGGCAAAAAGACCGGATCCGCTTTTGCGGGAATTCCCCTTTTCGTCATAGACCTTGACCCGCTCCATCCCGCTTGACGGCGATCCGCTTTTGAAGATGAAGCCGCGAAGGTCCGCCTTCTCAAGCTCCCGGAGCTTCCCGACGATCCACCGGTTCATATTGCCCGTAAGGTCCTTCCCCGTCTTCTGCGTCACCAGGCGGGGCGCCGCCGGATCGCCCGTGAGCCGCATGGCCTCCCGGGGGACACCGAAGCCAGCCTCCCATTCGGGACACACCGGCACGTATTCGACGAACCTGCCCAGCGTGTCGGCGAGAAAATGGTCGAGCTTGTGCCCGCCGTCATAGCGCACCTTCTCGCCGAGGAGGCATGAGCTGATGCCCACCCTGATTTTGCCGCTCATGGGATAAATATACACCGGTCTCCGGCCGGTGACAATAAAATTTGCGAATTCCGATCGACAAGCGGTTTATAAGGATACGACAGGGAACACCGTCCCCGACCGTGCCGACGGAACGGGTGCGGAGGTACCCGAGAATTGTTCTTGACCGGGATCACCGCTGCCGGTCCAACTGTGTACCAGCTTACAGGACAGGTGGCCCAGATGCTCGGCAGGCGTCAAACAGAAGAACCCGGCACGTATCAATCTACATCTCCCTATGCCGCCGAGCTGCGGAAGGGATTCCCCTTCCTGCTCTTTTCCGGCAGGATCGAGTCTGAATTCAGGAAATCCTACTGCAAGCTGATCCGGCCCCAGTTCATCATCGCCCTTATCGCCGCCTTCATCCTCATTGTCGCCTTTGAAATCATGGACCATGTGTTCATCCCTTCCGGCAGGGTCATCTGGACGACCATAGTGCGGTTCGGCGTCATTCTGCCGGTGGTCGTCGCATCAGGGCTTGCTTCCATGGTAAAGCGGTTCCAATCGGCCATATTCCCCCTCATTTTCGTGTCGTCCCTCGTGGCAGGCCTTGGGATAGTCGCCATCTTCCATATCAATTACCACAATGCCGGCTATATCAGGTATGAGTCGCTCATCCTCACCACCGCCATCGTCTATTTTCTGTCAGGCCTCCTGTTCCGGATGAGCCTGGCCTGCTGCGGCCTGGTCATGGCGGCGTATTTTACAACTGCCATTCTGACCGGCGTGTCCGGCTCCGTCATAGCATCCAGCGGCCTGTTCCTGGTGCTTATGAACGTGATCGGCACGGGAGGATGCTATATCATCGAGCGGGCCATCCGGTCGAATTACCTGCACCGGAAGATCCTGAAGGAAATGGCCGAGCATGACGGCCTTACCGGCATATATAACCGACACACCTTCAATGAAAATTACGGAAGGCTCTGGCGTCAGGCCGCCCGTGACCGCAAGGCCGTGGCGGTGATAATGATCGACGTCGACCATTTCAAGCCCTACAACGACAACCGGGGGCACCTCGCGGGCGACCGGTGCCTGATACAGATCGCCGGCGCCCTGGCCCGCTACGAGCGGCGCCCCCTTGACATCGTTGCCCGCTTTGGCGGCGAAGAGTTCATCGTGGTGCTCTACGATACCGACACGGACCACGTCCGCGACGCGTCGGAACAGATCCGCGCCGGCATTGCCGGTCTCCGGATAGAACACGGGAGCTCCGATGCCGGCCCCTTCGTCACCGTCAGCGTCGGCAGCGCAATCATGGTCCCCGGTCCCGCCACGGAGCCCCAGGAGCTCATCAGGCTGGCGGACGAGGCCCTCTACCGGGCAAAGGGTCTCGGGCGAAACAGGGTTGTCATGTCCGATGCCGTCACCGCATAAACCTGCCGCAGCCATGGCCAAATAATTCTTTACAAATGCGTATGCTGTTGTAACATCATTAACGCCGTGTTTTCCTTTGAAGCGCGGCGGAACGCCGTTTCTCCTTGTACATCACGCGAGTACGTTATGTGAGGCTGCCATGATGATATTCAAATACGCCCTTCTCTGGATACCGCTTGTTTTCATCGCTATTGCAAACGGCGCAATCCGCGATATGACCTACAAGAACGCCCTGGGAGAACTGGCGGCGCACCAGCTCTCCACCCTGACCGGCATTATCCTCTTCGGAATATATATTTGGGCCATCGGCTTCAGGTGGAAGCTCGAATCAGCCCGCCAGGCGGCCGCGGTCGGCATCATGTGGCTTGTGTTCACCGTGGCCTTCGAATTCCTCTTTTTCCATTATGTGGCAGGCCATTCCTGGTCGGTCCTTCTTGACGCCTATAATATCTGTGAGGGAAAGGTCTGGGTGCTGGTGCTGCTCTTTGTAGCTGTTGCTCCCTACCTCTCCTACCGGATTCACCGGAAGCGGTCATCGTAACTCTTGTGCTGCAAGGAAGGGAAATCCCATGCCCAAAAAACAAACAACAGGTTCAAAGCTGACCACCACGACCAACGAGCTCCAGGGGAGAGACTCAGAGTCCCTGAAGAAATCCTTCATTCACCACATGGAGTATTCCCTTGCCAAGGACGAGTTTTCCGCTACCAGGCATGACTGTTTCAAGAGCCTGGCGCTCCTCGCCCGGGACCGCCTCGTGGAGCGGTGGATCGAGACCCAGCAGGCCTATTACCGTGTTGATGCCAAAAGGGTCTATTACCTGTCGCTGGAATTCCTGATGGGAAGGGCCCTGGGGAACTGCCTGATGAACGAAGGGCTGTACGACGAGGCCGGGCAGGCCCTCCGCGACCTCGGCCACGACCTGGAAGAGCTCAGGGAGGTGGAGTGGGACGCAGGCCTCGGCAACGGCGGCCTGGGGCGCCTGGCGGCCTGCTTCATGGATTCCATGGCGACCCTGGAACTGCCGGCCTACGGCTACGGCATACGGTACGAGTACGGCATCTTCTTCCAGCAGATCATCCAGGGCTACCAGGTTGAGACGCCGGACAACTGGCTCCGCTACGGCAACCCCTGGGAGTTCGAGCGGCCGGAATACCTTTATCCGGTTAAATTTTACGGCAGGGTCAACCAGTACTACGACGAAAAGGGACGGTTCCGCAGTGACTGGGTTGATGCGGATGAGATCATGGCCATGGCCTACGACTCGCCGATCCCAGGGTACAGAAATAACACGGTCAACACCATGCGCCTCTGGACCGCCAAGTCGACGCGGGACTTCAACCTGGACTATTTCAACCACGGCGATTACCACCTGGCCGTGGCGGACAAGGACCACTCGGAGATCATTTCCAAGGTGCTCTACCCCAACGACAACGTCATCCAGGGCAAGGAGCTGCGCTTTAAACAGGAATACTTCTTCGTGTCCGCGACGCTGCAGGACATACTCCGCCGATACAAGAAGCACCACGGCTCCTTCGATCAATTCCCGGACAAGGTGGCCATCCAGCTCAATGACACCCACCCGGCCATCGCCATTCCCGAGCTCATGCATATCCTCGTGGATCAGGAGGGGCTTTACTGGGAGGAGGCCTGGGATATAACGGTGAAGACCTTCGGATATACCAACCACACGATCCTGCCGGAAGCGCTGGAGCAGTGGCCGGTAAGCCTGATCGAGCGGGTCTTGCCGCGCCATATCCAGATCATCTACGAAATAAACCGGCGCCTGCTGCGGGATATCTGGGAGGCGTACCCGAACGACAATGACCGCCTTGCCAGGATGTCGATCATAGCCGAAGGAGCGGAAAAACAGGTGAGGATGGCGATTCTGGCCATCGCCGGGAGCCACTCCGTCAACGGCGTCGCAGCCCTCCATACTGAAATTCTGAAAAAGAGCGTATTCCGGGACTTTTACGAACTCTGGCCCGACAAGTTCAACAACAAGACCAACGGCATCACCCAGCGCCGCTGGCTTAAACTGTGCAATCCGAAACTCTCGTCCCTCATATCGTCGAGGATCGGCGAAGGCTGGACTACGGACCTCTTCGAACTCAGGAAGCTCGTTCCCTTTGCCGAAGACAGGGACTTCCGTGAGGAGTGGCGCCGGGTTAAAATGGAAAACAAGAAGTTCCTGGCCGGGTATATCTGGACCCACAACAAGATCCGGGTCAACGTCAATTCGATCTTCGACTGCCATGTGAAGCGGATGCACGAGTACAAGCGGCAGCTCCTGAACGTGCTGCACGTGATCACCCTGTATAACCGCATCATCAGCGGGAAGGCGCCCGTTACCCCGCGGACCATCATCTTCGGCGGCAAGGCCGCCCCGGGTTATTTCTTCGCCAAGCTCGCCATCAAGCTCATCAACTCGGTCGCGGAGGTGGTGAACAACGACCCCCGGGTCGGAGAAGCCTTGAGGGTCGTATTCATCCGCAATTACTGCGTGTCCAACGCGGAAAAGATAATCCCCGCCGCCGACCTCTCCGAGCAGATATCCACCGCAGGGACAGAGGCCTCAGGCACGGGAAACATGAAATTCGCCCTCAACGGCGCCCTTACCATCGGCACTATGGACGGGGCCAACATCGAGATACGGGAGGAGGTCGGCGACGACAACATCTTCATCTTCGGGCTCACGGCGGACAAGGTCGCGCAGATGAAATCACAGGGATACGATCCCCGTCGCTATTATGAGGCGAACGAGGAACTGCGCCAGGCAGTGGACATGATAGGCAGCGGCTTTTTTTCCAGGGACCAGCCGGACCTCTTCCGTCCCATCGTGGATGCTTTTTTCTCCCCCAACGACCAGTACATGCGTCTCGCCGATTACGAATCATACATCCGGTGCCAGGACCGGGTGGGCAGCGCCTACCTGGATACCGAGACATGGACCCGGATGTCCATTCTGAACGTGGCCGGGATGGGCAAGTTCTCAACGGACCGCACCATAGCCGAATACGCCCGGGACATCTGGGGCGTCACGCCGGTGCGGGTGAAGTGATCCGGGCCGTTATCGCGAAACCTTGTAGATCGTATATACGCCGTCGTCCCGGTAATGGTAGTAGAGCGTCTTCCGGTCATAGGAAATAGAGGGGGCCTCGGCAAAACCGGAAATGACGGCTATGCGCTCGGGCTTCCCGAAGGGCTTTGCCAGGGAGTTCCTCTTCGCCACCAGTATCTCCGGCAGTGACGTGCACTGGTTGAAGCGGGTGAAGAAGAGTTCAAGGCCGTCGCTGCTGATCGACGGCGCGTATTCCAGCCGGTCCTCGGTATTGACATTCTTCACGATTTCCGCCGTGGCGGCACTGACATTGAGATCGCCATTGACCATGCGCGCCATGCCTATATCGGATTTATCCGGGATGTTGCCGCCCTTGAAATGGGCGTCGGCGAAGTAGAGGGTTGTGCCGTCAGGGCTGATCTCGGCGTCCATGACCATGCAGCCGGGGGTCTGCTTGTAGATATTGCCGGGCTGGACATCCAGGTCCAGCACCGCGCCGTTCAGAAAATTGCCGCTGAAAACGCTGGCATGGTCATAATTGTAGCGGCGCTTTGAAATGAAGTAGAACCGGCCTTCCAGGTCCATGCTGGGGACCGCGTCAAGGTGCGGAGAATTCCCGTTTGCCCGTTCTATCTTTCCTATCAGATTAAAGGTAACATCATCGACCCTGCGCGCGTAATAGAGGCTGGTATCCTTGCCGTCATTGAGGCTGTTGAAGAACAGGTAACTGCCGTCTCTCGTAATGAAAGGCTCCATGGCATGGCCGTCGAAGCCGTTGATGGTTACTTTCTTCGGGCTGGAAAACTCGCTGTTTTCCTTTAATGGCTCATGGCTGCTCTCGCAAGCAGAAGAAACGGTCCTTCCGCCGCCCCCGCCGCGGTCATGATGGCTGGCGCACCGCCAGTAAAACAGGCCGATGAGGAAAATGAAAAACAGGAAGCAGATGCGGTACAGCATTAACGGTTTTTTTGAGGTATTCATGATCATAAATCCATCCATATCATTAAGGTCATTGTTTCAAGTTCCCTCGATCCCCGCCGGTATACCAGGGCATGAGCAAAAAAAGAGCCCGTGCCAAATGAAAAACCCCTTGGGGGGGTTGGGAGGGGTCTTGAAGCGACCCGATCTATTTTTATGTACAACCGACGAAATATACAAAAACGAGATGTCATCGGCAACAAAAGTTATCGATTTTTTTGAAATTTTTTTTATTTGACTTTGCCGGAAAAAATCGGGCTAGTAATATCCAAGCGACATAGTACAGCATGAATACTACCGGCAGTGAAGATAAACGGCTCGTCTCGCTGGACCTGTTCCGCGGCATCACCATAGCCGTCATGATCCTGGTCAACAACCAGGGAAACTGGAACGCCGTGTTCCCGGCCTTCCGCCATGCCGCGTGGCATGGATGGCTTGGAGCCGACATCGTGTTTCCCTTTTTCCTCTTTGCCGTGGGCGCAAGCATGCATGTTTCCTTTTCCGCTCTTCTCGGTGCGGGAACAGCACGCCAGGCTTTGATGGTCAAGGCCGCACGGCGTACTTTCATCCTGGTAGCCCTGGGGCTTTTCCTGAACCTCTTCCCCTTTTTTAATTTTGAAACGCTGCGGATACCGGGAGTGCTCCAGCGGATCGGCCTCTGCTATTGTTTTGCTTCAATCATATATCTTTATGCCGGTGAACGGACCGGAATATTCATAACCATAGCCCTGATCACAGGGTACGGAGCCCTTCTCCTGTGGGTAACGCCGGAGGGCTTCGGCCAGGGGTCCCTCGAACCCTGCTGCAACCTCCCCGGCTTCATCGACCGCACCCTCTTCCCCGGCCACACCTATGAACATGCCCCGGCGCCCGGCTTCGATCCGGAAGGGCTTTTAACCACTATTCCCGCCATTGCCAGTACCATGATCGGCGCCTTCGCCGCATCCGTGCTCCATGCCGCCATGGCGGGAAAGGCACGGTGGTGGATCCTCCCCTGCTCCGGACTGTTCCTCTCGGCGGCCGGCGCGGCCCTTGGCCTCATCATTCCGATAAACAAGAATCTCTGGACGCCGAGCTACGTATTATTCATGGGAGGCCTCGCGATAATTATTTTTTACATCGCCCATTTTTTCTTCGATGCCGGGCAATTCCGACTCCCGGCCGTGCCATTCCTGGTCCTGGGAAGGAACGCCATTCTGGTGTATCTCCTCTCCTCAATGGCGGGGAAGGCCATGATATCGTTTCATGTCCCGGACCAGGGAGCGCCGACGACTGTCAAGAGCTTTATTTTCACCCATGGGGTCGAACCGTGGTTCGGGCCATCCGCAGCATCGCTCATGTATGCCGCTGCCTTTCTTCTGTTCTGGTGGGTCATCATGTATGTTCTCTACCGGAAACGTGTTTTCATAAATCTGTAAGGACGCAATCCCCCCCTGTCCTCCGAAGGGTGGACATACAAGAAGAATTTCGCAGTATAATATTCAATTGACAGGAGATGCGCAGTTTCATAATGTCTTTCCAAAATAGCACATCCGGGGGGAAATCAATGAAAAAGATCTGCTTAATCATCACTGCATTATTGCTTGCTTTAACTTCAATGACAGTAATTGCTGTCGGCAAGGGCCAGGGAGAGAAATGTTTTATGGATAATGAATGCTCCTTCGGGCTGACGTGTTCCGATGGCGCCTGCGTAAAGAAAAAAGAATTTGATTTCGGCGGCTCAGGTAAGAGCGGAAAGCCGTGCAACAACGACGCTGACTGCATCAATGCCGGCAAGTGCGTGGAAGGCACATTCGGCAAAAAGGTCTGTTCGGGAAATTAGCCGGGCGAGGGAGCAATAACGGATACAGGGCGGCCATATGTTCGAATATTTTTTTCAACCCGGGGGAGTGGCGATTATCGGCGCCACCGACAGCCAGCTGAAAGGCGGATTTCATCTCTTGCGGAACGCCAAGGCAGGCTATCAGGGCGCCATCTACCCGGTCAATCCCAAGTACAAGGAGATACTCGGCATTCCATGCTATCCGGACATAGCCTCCATACCGGAAAATTTCGACATGGCGGTCTATTTCATCCCGGCAAAATTCCTGCCGGACACCATCCGCGCCTGCGCCGCCAGGGGGGCCCGGGGGATCATCATACAATCCGCCGGCTTTTCCGAGGTCGGTCCGGAAGGGAAGAAGCTCCAGGAGGAGAGCGTTGCACTCGCGCGGGAGCTCGGCATCAGGCTGTGGGGCCCCAACTGCATGGGCTACCTTGACGGCCATTCCCGGAACGTATTCTCCTTCATGTACTCCGATAAATGGACCTCCCTCATGAAGCCGGGCAACGTCTCCCTCATCGTGCAGAGCGGCATGCTCTCGGCCGGTTTTCTCCTCATGATGATGGACCGCGGCGGCATCGGTTTCAGCAAGGTATGCTCCATCGGCAACAAGTGCGACCTGAACGAAACGGAGCTCCTGGAATATCTCATCAATGACCCGAACACGGGCGTCATCGGCTGCTACCTGGAGTCGATCATTGACGGCAGGAAATTCATGGAGCTGGCCCGCGCCACGGACAAGCCCGTGGTGGTGCTCAAGTCCGGGAGGAGCGGCTCCGGGGCGAAGGCCGCCATGAGCCATACCGCGAGCCTCTCCGGCTCGGCCGCCGTGTATGCCGGGGCCTTCCGCCAGGCGGGCATCATCCAGGTCTACGACATGCACGAGCTCATGGACATGGTGCGGGGCTTTTCCAAGACCGACACCTACACGCCCGGCGGCAGCACCGCAGTCATGACCTTTTCCGGCGGCGCGGGCATCGTCACCGCCGACCTCCTGGAAGACCGCGGCATCCGCCTGGCCGATCTCTCCCCGGAGACCATGGCGGCGCTGAAGGAGCTCTTCCCGCCGTGGATGGACCCGTCGCACCCCGTGGACCTGTGGCCCGCGGTGGAGCAGAACGGCGCCGCCAGGGTGTACGTCGGCGCTGCCGAGGCCCTGATGAAGGATCCGGCCGTGGATTCCCTGGTGCTGGAAACCTTCGCCTGGGAGTTTGGAAAAACCGATTTCCTTGCCACTATCGGCGAGTTAAAAAAACAATACGGCAAGCCGGTCGCGGTGTGGCAGGTCGGCAGGAGCCCGCTGAACGAGCAGTTCCGCAACGCCTGGGAGGACGCGGGACTCCCGGTGTTTGAAGAGATAAGCCGCTGCGCCGCCTTCCTTGACGCGGTAAAACGACATTTTGTCAAGAAGGAAGCGCTGCGGA
>DAONAJ010000005.1:0-66658 GCA_035400945.1 Spirochaetota bacterium | reverse complement strand
AAAAAAGGAAAGAAGCAGGACAAAAAAAGCAGGCTCACCAAGGAAATGAACAAGCACAACGAACGCATCGCCAAGATCGACCGCCTGAAAGAGATCGCCGATGAAAAGAGGGACAAGGCCCTCAGGAAAAAGGCCGAACAGCTCCGCGACAAGGAGATGAAGCGCCACCAGAAGGCCCTGGACCGGATAGAGAAAGCTAAATAGCACAGCACACACAACAGGAGAAAAACCATGCTCAATAAAATTATAATCATGCTGGCGGCGATTTCCGTAGCGGGCTTCTTCGGCTGCAAAAAGCTGGAGGAAAGCGGCATTACCATAGACAAGGCCATCACGGTCCTTGAATACGCCAAGACGGCGAAGCAGCTGATCAACGCGGGAAACGCCAATGATATCGCCAATGAGCTCATGAAACAGATCGATAATGACAAGGGAGGCGACGAGGAGGCGGATGTTGAGGAAGAAACCTCCGAGGAAGAATCCGAATAAATAACTCCCGCAGACACGGGGCAAAAAAAAGGCGATGTCCATGGGCATCGCCTTTGTCATGAATAAAATGATTGCCATGAAACACCGGCGGTGCATTCATGAATGATTCAGGGATTCGGCAGCTAATAATCACGAGGTGTGATTCTGGAAACTAAAAAAAAAGATGTTCTGGCCTTCACCGACGGCACGTACCGGTCAGTCACCGACACCCTTGCCGTCGAATCATCTCTTGTTATAATCATAAACGGCAAAACGGCCTATTACTGCATGAGGACGCCCGGCATGGACAGGGAACTGGCCTTGGGCATATGCTTCAGCAATGGAAGGATTAGTTCGGCCGACGACGTGAAGAACCTCGACCAGCCTGACGGATCAACCGTCGCCATTAACATCCCCGGATCACCGGAGGGCATTTCCGATGAAATAGGCATAATCAGGAGTTCCGCCGGGATTGTCTCGAAGGACGGGGATTACATCCCTTCATGTTCCGGGACCGGCGGCCCTGATGATGTCAGGTTCACTTCCCGGATGCTCTTCGATCTTCAGAAGGATTTCTCGTCCAGGCAGAAGATTTATATTGAAACCGGGGCGACCCACGCAGCGGCCTTCTATGATGAAGGGGGGCAGTTGCTGGCCTTTGCCGAGGACATCGGCAGGCACAACGCCCTGGACAAATGCACCGGGAAGCTTATCCTGGAAAAGGCGCTTTCCCGGGCGGTTTACTGCATCCTCTCATCGAGGCTCAGCTACGAGATGGTGATGAAGGCGGCCCGCGCCGGCATACGGGTCACCGCCGGCGCCTCGGCCCCCACGGCCTTCGCCGTGGACCTGGCCAGGGACAAGGGCCTGACCCTGGTCGGTTTCCTGCGAACCGGCCGCTTTAACGTATATTCCGGCGAATGGCGCGTCGACACTTCCGGATAGAGAGCGGCCTCCTTCCTCTCTTTTTTTCAGCAAAGGGCTAAACAGTTTCAAGTCCCGGCACGATACTATAGATAGCGACATAACTGTATCAAACCGCAACTTCGCACCGGGAGTCCTGGCATGAAAACAATCCGTATATCCGCGTCAATCCTGATGATACTGGTCTTTCTGGGCAGCGCCGGAGCCTTTGTTGAAAAGCGGCACCAGTGGTGGGAGGTCCGCCTCAGGGGCCTCGAGGCCGAAAAAGCGCAGTTCCAGCAAAAGCCTGTCCTGGACCGGCAGGTCCTCGGCATCATCGAAAATGAAATGAACAGGGCCCGGGACATCATCGCTGTATTTGAAAGCGAGATGCGCGACGACGGGTCCCTGACCCACGAAACCAGGACCATGACCGGCGAGGACATCGCCGCCGAGGCCCGCAGCACCGTGCCTCCCCTCTTCGCCCTTCACCATCTTGAGGCCCTGGTGCATGAAGGGGGATCGGGCCCCGCGGTTGCGGCCGCGCGGGAGGCTGCTGAAAAACGTTTAAGCTTCATGATACAGGCATCCTTCGGCCAAAAAGACCCCGACCTGGTCCGTCGGATCATGGATAAGGATATAACCGGCGACGAATGGAAGACCCTGGTCATGGAATATTTCATCGGCACCATGATGGCTTCAAATAAACCGATGGTCGATCATGCCGTCGCCGATGTTGCAGCCAGGATGTCCCTTGCACTGAAGGAAAAAAATTACCGGGCCAACGGGAGGGAACTGCGTCTCCTCGCCATCAGGATCGCCGGCGAATATCTCGCCGAATGCAGCGCCCGCGATATTCAACGCGACAGCGGGGCCCTTGAGGCATCGTGGGCCTGGAAAAGGATAGAGGCTCATTTGGCGAGGGACTTCAGCGCGTGCAAAAAAATCATGGCCATGCTGCACAATCCGGCTGTCGCCCACGGCGCGGTTTCCCTTGAGCGTGTCATGTATTATCACCGGAACCCCTCTGACCTGGAATCGATGCTGTTCAGGGGGCAACGACCGCAGCAGGGTACCGCCGGGGCCGCCGCGCGGAAGGTGAAACGGTGGCCCGCCGGCGCCGTGATCATGGATATACCGGCCCCTGTCGACGCGGGCGCCATCATGGATGATATAGACAGGGCCCGCCGGGGAGCCGTCAGCGCCATTACCGGCAGAGAGGATGAACAGTACTTCAGCGGCCTCGAAAAAAACATGGCAGCAGCCGTCAGCCGCCACAGCACAGCGGTGAAGAAGCGCTTTTTCCATGAAGAGGAGCGGGTGCGTCTCCTCAGAAAGAAAGAGGGGGACAACCTGACGGTTGCCAATGAGAAAGAATTCCTTGAGGCCAGAAGGCAATTCAATGACACCATCGCTCTCATTGACGCATACAGGAAAAAATCGATGGAATGCATTTACGTTGTTGCAGAAGGAAGGACAATGCGCAGCGAAGCCATTGTAGAGAGGTACCGGTACCGTCTCCAGAGGAGCGAGGAATACCTCCGCTTTGCCGGCGCCCTTGCGGAAGAATGCTCGCGCCTTTCCTCCGCTGAGGACCCGCGGATACACCGGCGGTACGAAGCCTCTCTGTCCAGGGTCGGCTCTTTCATCAGCTCCATCGCGGCGGGGCTTGCCCTGGAGCGGGACGATCAGACTCACCTGACCAAGCGCGACATGGGGATCATCCGTGAGCTCAAATCCGGTTTTAACGCGAAAGCCGGTTCCCTCAGGGCAGACATAAGCGCTTCCCATGATACATACGCCAAGAAGCGCTCTGCAGCACATGAAGATGCCCGTAAAGGCAGGGATCACCTCAAGGGTACAATCGCCCAGGATGAAATCGACGGCCTCTTCCGTCACGCCGTTGAATGCGTCGAGCTCTTCGAGCAATACCGGTACGGCGAAAAGTCGCTCTATCAATACGCGGACCTGTACCGGGCCTTTCTGAAGCAGGCCCGTACCGGGGCTCCGTCCGAAGCGCTGGGGTATTCGCTGAAAATGAACTCCCTTCTTGTTTCCCTTGACCGGTTCGACTGCGCCAGGGTCAACCGGGAGTTCGCCACCAGGCAATATCTTCAGAAAGAGGCGAAAACGTCCCTGGCACGGCTTGTTACCTTGCTGGAATTCTATAGAAAAAACGGCGTGATCTTCAAGGACGCCCCCCGGCCGGCGGAAATAGCCTCGCTGGAAAAACGGATCAGCGCGGCGCCGATGGTAAAGATAGATTCATGGGTGATGAATGAAGGCAACTTTCTGGAAGTCGATAAAAAAGCCGTCCGCAAGCTCTCTCTCATCCTGAACAGGAGGGAGCTCTCATCGGCAAGCAGCAAAGGATGGGACGGGAACGTATGTTCACAGCCGCAGCCGGTGATCACCCTCACCGATCCGGAGCTTTCACTGACGCTGCCCCGCGGCTGGGAGGAGGACACCATCGGCGAAGCTGAAACATACCTGGGCATCGTCAAATCCTTCCACAGCGGCGACGGGAATTCCTCGGTACGGCTGGTCAAGCTTGCCCTGGACAGGGGGGACATGAAGGACACCGCGGAAGGATGGATAGAGAAATCGGGATGCAGCCTCGTGGAAAAGAGATGGGAAAAGGCCGGCGATGTAGACTGCCTCTGGATCCTGGCCCGGGACAAGCAAAAAAACATTTTTGAGACCTGCTCCATCTCAAGGGACGGGTACGCGGTCCTTATCAGCGGCAAGACCAGCCGGAACAGCTATGCCGTTTTCAGGATCCAATTCAGAAAGATCATTCATTCGCTGCAGATGGAAACGCTGTAATCGCATCTTTCACAGGGGTCCGTCATGCCGGGGCCTACAGCAAATCCTTCCAGCTCCCCTGCATCGTCTCACCCTTCAATCCCTCCTTCAGGACATCCAGGTACTTCTCCCGGTCGATGTGGACGGCGCCCAGGCTCTCCAGGTGCGCGGTGTGCACCTGGCAGTCGATGATGACGAACCCCAGTTCCGTGAGCCTGCGCACCAGGGTGATGAAGGCCGCCTTGGAGGCGTTGTCAGCCCTGGCGAACATCGATTCCCCGAAAAAGCACTTCCCCAGGGAGAGGCCGTAGAGCCCGCCGGCCAGTTCCTCCCCCTGCCAGGCCTCCACCGAGTGGGCGATCCCCAGGTCATGGAGGCGCACGTAGGCCTCCAGCATCTCCTCCGTGATCCAGGTGCCCTGCTCCCTCCGTCGCGGCTCCTGGCACCCCGTGATTACGCCGCGGAAGTCATGGTCGCAGGTGATGCGGAAGATATTTCTCCTGAGCACCTGGCGCATGGTCTTCGACACGTAGAGGTCGCCGGGAAAGAGCACGAAGCGGGGATCCGGCGACCACCAGATGATGGGGTCTCCCTCGGAATACCAGGGGAAGATGCCGCGGCGGTAGGCCTCTATGAGCCGTTCCGGCGACAGGTCTCCCCCCACGGCGAGGATGCCGCTTTCCTCCGCCAGGCGGACCGGCGGAAAGATTATTTCTTCATTCAAGGCGAATATCGGCATGGCCTGTGACGTGCCCGTCCAGGGAATTATTCATGACAAGTTGATAGTAGCATCGCGGCGGAAATAATCCAGCAAAAATTTTCACCGGCAGTTATAAATACATTGATCTTTGGCAGGGGAGCGGCCACAGTACAACCATAGAGGTGACCCCGTGCCGATCATTCTGAAATTCATCCTGTTCCAGATTCTCATCCTTCTCCCCTTCTCCGCCGGCATCGTCATGAAAAAATATTTCGCGGACCCCGCGGCCATGTCGAAAAAAATCATCATGGTGAACCTCATGGTGCTGGAGCCGCCGGTGATCCTCTGGACCATCTGGGGCCTGACCGTAAGCCCCGGGCTGGCATTTCTGCCGGCCGCGGGCCTTTTCATGGTGCTGGCCGGTCTGCTGGCAGGAAACGTTCTGGCGCCCCTGCTCGGCCTGGTGGGGGCGGGCAGAAAAACCTTCATAATCAGCTCGTCCCTGGCAAACCATGGCTTTACCATGGGAGGCTTGATCTGCTATATATTCCTTAAAGAAACCGGCCTCGGCCTTTCCTCGATCTTCATCAGCTATTTCGTGCCCTATACATTCCTGGTCATCTTTTCCTACGCCCGGGCCGGCAGGCAGTACCGCGCCGGTCTGCGTTACTTCCTGGTCAGCTACCAGAACATGCCGCTGTACGCGGCACTGGCGGCGCTGGCCCTTCTCCTGTCCGGCCTGCGCCGGCCCGCCCTGGACCCGCCGCTGGAGCCCCTCATCATGGCATCGGTGGCGCTCTACTACTGGACCCTGGGGCTGACCGTGAACATGAAGGAAATCTTCCCCCTTCGCCGCGAACATGCCGCCCTGGCGGCGGTGAGGTTTCTGATCATCCCGGCGCTGGCCTGCCTTCTGCTCCTCGGAATCCCCATGGGAGAAGATATCAAAACGGTCATCCGGATCCAGTCCTTCATGCCCGCGGCGATATACTCGGTAATGACGTCCGTGCTCTTTGACCTGGACTCCCGGCTGGCTTCGTCCCTCTTTGTGGTCAACACGCTGCTGTTTATCATTGTCGTGGTGCCCGCCATGGTGTGGCTCCGCCAGGCGGGGGTGTGGTGAGGCGCCGATCAACGGCGTTTGCGGAACCCGTCAAGGAGGGTCCTGATCCTTCCCTTCAATGTGCGGCCCTCCCTCCGGAGAAACTCCTCCCCGCTTTCCGTCAGGGGATAGCCGCCGATGTACAGGAGGCCGACAATGTCGTCAAAACGCCTCTTGATGACCAGGACGTCCCCGTCAAGATAGCCGACATCGATGAGTTCAATGATCGTGAGGGCGTCCCGGTCATGTATCAATTCCACGGGAAGCACGGAGGACCCTGGAGCATGATACAGGTCCATGAGCCTTGTCACCGCGGGATAATAGGCCCGCCGGCGTTTTTGTAGTTTTTTTAATTCCCTTTTGTAATCCATCTGTTCCGGCTTCATGCCGATGCCGGTATCGGTATTAATTATCCCGGGTGAACTCGCCCATGATGGCTTCCGCCATCAGGCGATACCCCTCCACATTGGGGTGCACCATGTCCATCTGGACCAGGTTCCGTATATCTGTCCCTTCCGCAATCTTCTTTTTCCAGTGCAGGTGGACCAGAGCAATGGGAAGGTTCTCCTCCCTGGAAAGCTCGATGAGCCTGCTGTAAAAATTTTCGGCCATGAAATCCTCGTCCTGGTGCATAATGGGCACCGATGTCAGCAGGAGGATTTCAGCGTCCGTGTCCGCCCTGATATGGTCGACCATGGTTTTGACCGTGTTCTTGAACTGCACCGGGGGGACGCCGGTAAAGGCGTCATTGAGGGCAAACTGGATGAAAACCAGGTCAGGGTCGCAGTCCAGCACGTCCTCGCGGAGGCGGAACAATCCACCCTGCGCCGTATCCCCCGGTATGCCGCGGTTGAATATCGTCACGTTGCAATCCGGATAATTCATTTTCAGCATCTCGGCGAAAAAATCAAGATAGCCTTTACTCACCATCCAGCCCTGCGTCAGCGAATCGCCGATGGCGATGATCCTGAGGGGGTCTCCGGATGACAGTTTTTGAATCGATTTCTTTAATTTCAAGGGTCACTCCTCTGCCGCAACCAGCCATTATATCGCCAGGCAATATATTTATGACATTGTGTAACGGCGGTGCTGTCCAGTAAATCATATTCTTTTCCAACCATAGCGTTAAAATATGACAATTTGGCCGATAAATGAATAAATTTATATATTAATAAAGCTAAAATTATACATTTTTTTTTGATATATAAATATTAATATTGATTTTAGAAATGCCCTGTTGTAACCTAATACCCTGCCATAAAAAGACTGTGTTCATGAGACTGTTTATTTAAACGGGCCGTTTTTCCCTGGTAAGGTTAATTCATTGCACCGCAGAGGTGAATTATCATTACCGCAAGTTAATTACCATGGGAGCTGACTATGAAAATCGAAATCACAATCCTGGGTCTCTTAATGGAAGAAAACCTTTACGGGTATGAAATAAAGAAGAAGATCGTGGAACGCCTTGAAGATTACGTGGACATCAAATTCGGCTCCATATACTATGCCATAAAAAAGGCTGTGGATAACGGCTGGGTCAAGCGGGTCGGCACCGAGAAGGACAGCGGGAACCCCGAACGCTACATCTACGAAATAATGCCGAACGGGAAAAAGTATTACAAGAAGCTCCTGAAACAGTATTTCGACAAGACCATGATCCACTTCGACATAGACATCGTCCTCATGTTCATAAATTATCTCACCGACGAGCAGAAGAAGCAGTTTGTCGAGCAGCGGATGTCGATGCTCAAGGACAAGGTCGAGGCCATTAAAAAGAAAATCGACGAAGATAAATCGCAGTCAGGCGAGCAGTCCTACCATGAGATCTTCACCTACCTGGAACACCACCTGAAAGCTGAGATGAACTGGTTGAAATCGCTGAACTGGTAGGCTCCTCCATCAGAGGCTTTCCATCAAATCGTTCAGGAAATCGGCCTTCTTTTCCATGACAACGTCTTCAAGCCTGTTCCTGAGCTGGGTGAGCTCCTGGTGGGCCCGGTGCGACAGCACCGCGCGTTTGTCCCCGCCGGCGGCTTCTTTATCGAAGATCTGCTCAGCCAGGGACTTGTTCACCGCCTCGATGCGCGCGACGTTGTAATAATGCCGCCGCGCCAGGGTGGTCGCGATGCTGGTCAGAAAATCCCTCTGTTTTTCCGCGACACTCTTGAGGTTTTCCTTCCGGATCCTGGTCAGGACAACGGTATTTTTCGCCTTCAGCGTGGCGGCGCGCTTTTCCCCGAGAAGGAGGGCCGTCTCGCCTATCACGGTCCCCGGCTGGTCGATGGAGCTGATCCTGCTCCCCTTCATGATCACGTCTATGGCCCCGCTCTTGAGGATGTACATTTCACTCCCCGGGGCGTTCTCCTCGCATATGACCGATCCGCGCTGGTATTCAACGTCCATCTCCGACAGCGCCGCGACGGTGGTCATCGTGGCCGCCTCGGTCGACTTGCAATAGGCTTCACCTTTTTTATTGGTGAGGGTTTCGCCGTATTCCTCAATGAGTTCCTTGAGCCAGGGGAGCCTCCGCTTGTCATACTCCTGCCTGAGCCGGTCAATGATCGTGTAATAGACAACGGCGTACTCGCGGGTTTTTTTCTCCTCTCCCTCGAGATCATCCATGTTCTTCTTAAGTATCTGGCCCGTGAGCAGAACCTGTTTCGCCAGCACCATGGCGACATTGAGGGCGAAGGAATAGGTGGCAAGGCCCGGCATGAATTTATCAATTGGTATTTTTTTAACCGCGCTGCTCCCGTTGGCCACGGCGGTTTCAATGCGGCCGGTGTCCGTTTCCAGGAGACGCGACATGATGATTTCAGTGGCGCCGATGATGAGGTTGCTGCCGCTGATGGCGTACTTGTCGACGTTGGAAAGGTAAAAGTAGACCGAACCTTCACTGAGGAAATATACGGAATCTGCCGCCCCGGTGGCGGCATACAGCTTTAAATACGCGCCGCTCATTGTTACAGGTTTCGCCGTGAAAGGGCGGCTATGCCAGGATGCCCTTAACGATTTTCAGAAGTTCTTCCTTGTCGAAGGGCTTCTGGACATATGCCGACGCGTGTATCGTCTGGTCATTCATCTTGATCGTTCTTTCATTGAGGGCTGAAATCACGATAATCCTGGCCTTCGGATCACATTCGCTGATGGTCTGCACCGCCTTCATCCCGTCAAGGCCGCCCATGGTGATGTCCATGGTCACGAAATCCGGTTTGAGAGTTTTGTATTTTTCAACGCCGTCAGCGCCGTTGTCCGCCTCGGCAAGAATCTTGTGACCGCCGCTTTCAAGGGAATCACGGATAATTTTTCTCATGAACTTGGAATCATCAACAATCAATGCAGCTGCCATCGCATCCACCTGAAAAAGGGGTTTAGTGCCACTTGTGAGCAATTCTACAATAATATTTATAATGATCAATAACTTTTATTATTTTCAGGATATTATTGTCATCCGGTCATATCCCGTGACCGGACAATGTTTCTGGCATAATTCTTGACAGCAATGCTTGCTATCCTGAATAATTGAGGGTTAAGAAGGCACTCAGATTAGGGATATGATCCCGGTGTCGGCATTAATCGTTATCGAGGAGAAGGACCCATGCGTCGAATGTCGCCCATCATCCTGCTCGTGCTGATCGTATCGTGCACACCGAAGTATATGATTGACCACTCGAAGCCCGTCAGGCCCCTTGACCTTCCCCGTGATGACGCGGCCCACTACACGGCGCACACCGAGTGGTGGTATTATACCGGCCATCTTAAGGCCGATGACGGAACCGAATACGGGTTCGAGGTCACCTTTTTCAAGCGCCTCACCAGCGAGGACCGGGCCCCCGCGTGCCTCTTCCGGGTCCCCGGACACTGGATCAAAGAAGTGGCCATGCTGGGCCATTTCGCCGTCACCGACCTGGACCGGAAGAAATTCAAGGCGTCCGAGGTCAACAACCTCGCCCGGCGGTGGAAGGCCGATCCGGACCGGTACCATGTCCTCATCGACGGGTGGTCCGCCGAAGCAAGGGACGGCTCCCACATGGTCAGGGCCTCCATGTGCGGCTACTCCGTTGACCTCAAGCTGACACCGGACAAGGCGGCGGCCCTCCACGGCCCCGGCGGCATCGTCGAAAAAGGCGTCAACACCAATTACTACTATTCCTACACCAGCATGAGGGCTGAGGGAACCATCACGGCAAAGGGAAAGAGGAAAACAGTCTCCGGCAAGGCGTGGATGGACCATGAATTCGGCCCCATGGGCCTGGTGGCTAAAAAGATCGGGTGGGACTGGTTCAGCATCCAGCTGGATAACAATACCGAACTCATGTTATATCTCATCAAGGATAACGATGCTATCGTGCCCCAATCGGGAGGGACCTATGTTGACACGGAGGGCAGTACACGGCACCTGCTGCTTTCCGATATCCAGATAAGGGAGACCGCTACCTGGAAAAGCCCGAAGACCGGGGCCGTGTATCCGGCGGACTGGATCATATCCGTTAAGCCCCTGGACCTGCGGCTGCGGCTGAAGCCCATGCTGGCGGAACAGGAGCTGACCCTCAACCCGGTGACCTACTGGGAAGGCGCCGTGACGGTTGACGGCGCCGCAGGCGGGAAAACGGTTACCGGCAGGGGCTACGTTGAGCTCGTCGGGTATGATAAAAAATCTTCCTTCGAAAAATTCAAGTAACCGGCGCAATGACGACTGACAAGGGATCAAGGTATCTTCTCCAGGTGCAGAAGACCGTGGGCAAGGCCATCAACCGGTACGGCCTTATCGCCGCGGGGGACCGCGTAGCGGTCGGCGTATCAGGGGGAAAGGATTCCATCGTGCTCCTTGAGTCTCTCGCCGTGCGCCGGCGCTGGATACCGATACATTACGACATACATGCCGTGCATGTCCAGGTGAAGGGCATCACCGTCGAGCTCGACCGGGATTATTACAGGAAATTCTGCGGCGAACTGGACATCGCCTTTCATCACCGGACCATAGAAATCGACCTCAACCGCGACCCGGGAAAGACCGTCTGTTTCGTGTGCGCCTGGCACCGGCGGAAAGAGCTCTTCAGCGCCGTCAAGGAGCTCCGGTGCCGCCGGCTGGCCCTTGGACACCACATGGACGACGCCCTGGAGACCTTCTTGCTGAACATGACCTTCAACAGCTCAATCAGCTCGATGCCGCCGAAACTGCCCATGTTCGGCGGAGAGTTCGATATCATACGCCCCCTGATACTGCTCAAGGAAAAGGAAGTGGAACGATACGCCCGGATCAGGGAATTCCCGACAGACAAGACCCGGTGCCCCTACGGCGACACGACACGCAGGGCCGACATGAAGCGCATCATCGGCGAGCTTGCGAGTATGAACAAAAAAGCAAAGAACAATATTTTCAGGTCACTGTCCAATATTCACAAGGAGTACCTTCCGCCGGAGTGAAGATACGGCCGGCGTGCCCATTAAACCATGATCCATAACGAACGAATATCATACCTGAATGAAAAGCCGGCCCGCCAGGGGAACTATGTCCTCTACTGGATGCAGCAGTCCCAGCGCGCCGAGTACAACCATGCCCTCGAATACGCCATCATGCGGGCCAATGAGCTGGCTCTGCCGCTTCTTGTCTATTTCGGCGTAACACCGTCATTTCCGGAAGCGAACGAGCGGCATTACCGCTTCATGCTCGAGGGCCTGCGCGACACGGCTGAGCTCCTCCTCAGGCGCGGCATCGCCATGGCGGTGCAGGCCTGTTCCCCGGAGAAAGGCGCCGTCAGGCTGGCCCGCGATGCGGCCCTGGCAGTCACCGACCGCGGCTATCTCCGCATCCAGCGGCAGTGGCGCGCCAGCGCCGCCTCGGCAATGAAATGCCCTCTCATACAGGTCGAGAGCGACGCCATCGTGCCGATCGAGTCGGCATCACCGAAGGAGGAGTATACGGCCGGCACCTTCAGGCCGAAGATAATGGCGCACCTCCCCTTCTACCTGAAACCGGTGCGCCATGGAACGCTTCGGGTTGATTCAGCCGCTATCGACTGCGAATCCCTTGACCTCGATGACATTGACGCGATCATCAGGAAAACCGGCATTGACCGGAGTGTGGCGCCGGTGCGGTGGCTCAGGGGCGGGACCCGGGAAGCAAAGCGTCTGCTGCGCCGCTTCATAGCCGCCAGGCTCGATTCCGTGCCGGAGGAGCGCAACGACCCGTCGAAAGAGTGCGTCTCCAACCTCGGCCCCTACCTTCACTTCGGGCAGATATCGCCCCTCTACATAGCGCTGGAAGTGCTGAAGACGAAATCGCCGGGACGGGACATCTTTCTTGAAGAGCTCATCGTGCGGAGGGAGCTCAGCCTGAATTTTGTTCACTACAACGAGCGGTACGATTCATTCCAGTGTCTCCCCGGGTGGGCGCGGCAGACGCTGAAGAAACACGGCCGGGACCGCCGCGATTACCTGTATGATCCCGCCGACCTGGAACACGCGCGGACCCATGACCGGTACTGGAACGCGGCCCAGAGAGAGCTCCTCCTCCGGGGAAAAATCCACGGGTACATGCGCATGTACTGGGGGAAAAAGATCCTGGAATGGACTGCGTCGCCCGAGGAGGCCTATGCCATGGCCCTCTTTCTCAACAACAAGTACAGCCTTGACGGCAGGGACCCCAACGGCTTCGCCGGCGTGGCCTGGTGCTTCGGCAAGCACGACCGCGCCTGGGGCGAGCGCCGCGTCTTCGGGAAAATCAGGTACATGAACGACCGGGGCCTCGAGCGGAAATTCGACATGGAACGCTACGTGGCCCTGGTCGACTCCGCCTCTCCGGCAAGCGGTCCCGTCACACCTTGAAATAGCTTACCGATGTTTTCAGCGCGGCCGCCGTCTGCGCCACCATTTCCGACGTGCTGGCGATTTCCTCCGCGCCGGCGGAATAGCTGTCGCTGAGATGCGTGATGGTGTTCATGGACTGCGTTATCTCATACACCCCGATTTTCTGCTCGCCGGTCGCGATCTTGATGTCCTCGGACCTGGACTTGAGCATGATGACATTTTCCTGCACCATGCTGTTTGTCTGCATCTGCGAACTCATGGCGACATTGATCTGCTTCATGCCGTTCTCTATGGAATCGACGCCGCGGATGATCCTCTGGAGAGTCTCGGTGGTACCGATGATTTCCTTCATCCCCTTCGATACCTCCACGTTGCTCATCGTTATGAGGGACGTGATTTCGCCGATGCTGCGCGCCGTCTGGTCGGCGAGCTTTGAGATTTCCTCGGCGACCACGGCGAAGCCCCTTCCCGCCTCGCCGGCCCGCGCGGCCTCGATCGAGGCGTTCAGCGAGAGGAGATTGATGCGGTCGGAGATGTCGTTTATGATGTTGACGATGTTCATCATGTCGTTGGAGCTGTGGGTCACGGCATTCATCGTTTCATTCATGTTCTTGAGGGACTGCTCGCCCGCCTGGATGTCCGCGGCGATGGCCTGGGTGGCCGCGAAGGTCTCCTTCACCGACGCGCTCATGCCATGGATGTACTGCGACAGCACCTGCATGTGGTCGATGAGCTGCATCAGGTCGTTGAAGAGGTCCACCGTATTGCCGGCGACAACGCCGATGCTTGAGGACATCTCCTCCATGGAGGCCGCGATCTCCTCGGCGTTGGCGGCCTCCTGCTGGGCAGACTCGGAGAATTCGTTCGACGTGGACGCCATCTGTTCCGACGAGGCCGCCAGCTCCGTCGACATGGTGACGATCTCCCCGGCGATGCTCCGGACCTTCCCGGCCAGGATGTTCATCGAGGTTGCGAGCATCCCGATTTCGTTGCCGCCGGGGTTGCGTATGGGTCCGCCGGTGAAGTCCCCCTGGGCAAAGGTGACGGCCCGCTCCCTGAGCTCAGCGAGGGGCGCGAAACGATCGCTGAAGCTTTTATACAGGAGCGCTGTCGCGATTACGAGCCAGAACATGGTCATGCCACCCATCCAATAAAGGAGGGTGAGGGAATATTGTTCCAGGTCGGCCGAATCGGCATTGTCGATCTTGGACACCAGGCCGTAAAGGTCCGAAAGGGCGTGATGTCCCACCGATATGGCGGTCACGATGAGTATGACGCAGAGGACGAAGCATATGGTGATGGCGCCGGCGACGATCTGGCCTGCCAGGGAGCCGAGAAGGGTTACCGTTCTGCCCGAGACAACCGACGCCGTGTCACTGAAGATATCAAGCTCAGAGAATTTTTTCACCAGCGCCTTGAAAGCGTAATTGTACTGTATCAGCGAAACGGTTATGACACAGGCGCCGGCAATCCACAGGTTGAGAAGCTGCTGGAAACGGATGCCGGAAATAAGCGACACGCCTATCCCCACCATGAGGAATCCCGCGGTCCAGCGGGCAACGATGCTCACGGCCGACAGGACATTGGTGCTGTTGAACCGCTCCCGCACGCTTATTCTAAGAAGATCATCTATGGGCCTGCCGCGGTCAAGGCTTGAGCAGTATTTCGCCAAAGGTCCAAAAAGAAACCGGTACCAGAGGATATTGATAATAATGAAGATTACGGCCGTGACGCCGACCATCATGATAAAGGCGCGGACCTGGTCCGGGCCCAGGGTGACGCTGTTCAGGTACACGGCGACAACCAGCGGTATGATGACCAGGTACCCGATGCCGTCCGTGCTTAGCACGCACTTTAAAAAGAAATGACGAAACAACGAAGACGCAGATTTTCTCTGTTCCATATGGCCCCCATTAATAACTTTTTCTCCGGGTTTCAATGACGGCCTACACCCCTGTTACCGCCACTGAACGCCTTGCGTCTGAATATAAAAACTTCCGCGGATGTTATTTTTTTGTGCCGCGAAAGATTATTCGCCGTGCGCCATCATGCCGAGAATCCGAATCAGTGAAATCGCACCATGAACTGTGGTGCAATCACTGTCTTTCTTTGTCTATCCGTATCGCCACGTCATCGTTGACGATTTCCGCCACTGCCGTGCCGCCGCCGGCAAGCCTGCCGAAGAGGACCTCGTCGACAAAGAACTTCTTGATCTTGTCCTGCACCAGCCGGTCGATCTCCCGGGCGCCGAACCTGGGCGAGTAGCCCTTGTTGCCGAGCCACCGGTAGCACTCGTCCGTCACCTCGAGGGTTATCTGTTTTTCAGAGAGCTGCTTGCGGAACAGGTTTATGGATTTCTTCACGATCTGGACGATGATATCCTCGTCAAGGTCGTTGAACTTCACCACCGCGTCAAGGCGGTTCCTGAATTCCGGCGAGAAGATCCGGTCCACGGCGTCCTTGATGGCCGTTTCGGTGACCTTGCGGTCATCGAAGCCCATCTGCGCCTTGCCGATCTCCCGCGCCCCGGCGTTGGAGGTCATGATGATGATGACATTGCGGAAATCGGCCTTCTTGCCGGTGTTGTCCGTCAGCGTTGCATAGTCCATCACCTGGAGCAGGGTGTTGAAGATGTCCTGGTGCGCCTTTTCTATCTCGTCGAGAAGGAGCACGGCATAGGGCGTTTTCCGTATCGCCTCGGTGAGGAGGCCGCCCTCCTCGTAACCGACATAGCCCGGAGGCGCTCCGATGAGGCGCGCCACGGTGTGCTTCTCCTGGTACTCGCTCATGTCATAGCGGTGGAGCCTGACGCCGAGCACCTGCGAGAGCTGGCGCGCCAGTTCGGTCTTGCCGACGCCGGTGGGGCCGACGAAGAGGAACGACGCGATGGGCCTGTCCGGGTTGCCGAAGCCGGCGCGGTTGCGCTTGATCGCTTCGCACACATGCTCGATGGCGCCGTCCTGGCCGAAAATCTGCCGCTTCAGCTCGATCTCGATGTCCCTGAGCCTGCTTGTTTCCGACGAGGACACGCTCTTTTCCGGGATCTTGGCCATCTTCGCCACGACCTTTTCTATGTCATGGACCGTTATGGTTATCTCCTCGTCGTCGCTTTCGCGGTACATCCTGGTGAAGGCGCCCGCCTCGTCGATCACGTCTATGGCCTTATCCGGCAGGAAGCGGTCGTTGATGTATTTCGCCGAGAGCTCGACCGCCGCCCTCAGCGCCTCGTCCGTGTATTTCACGTTGTGATATTTCTCGTACCGGTCCTGGAGGCCCGCCAGGATATCATGGGTCTCCTCCATGGTAGTCTCCGGTATCTCGATCTTCTGGAAGCGCCTCGACAGGGCGCGGTCCTTGTCGAAATATTTCTTGTATTCCTCGTAGGTGGTGGTGCCGATGCACTTCACCTTGCCATGGGAGAGGAGCGGCTTCAGCATGTTTGATGCGTCCATGGACCCCCCGGACACGGCGCCGGCGCCCACGACGGTATGGATTTCATCAATGAAGAGTATGACGTTCTGCATGCCCTGCAGCTCCGCGATGACCTTCTTCATGCGCTCCTCGAAGTCGCCCCGGAAACGGGTGCCCGCTATCAGGGAACCCATGTCCAGGGAATAGATCTTGGCGTCCTTAAGCGGCCGCGGCACCTCGCCGCGGGCGATGAACTGCGCCAGCCCCTCGGTGATGGCGGTCTTGCCGACGCCGGGGTCGCCGACATGGATCGGGTTGTTCTTGATCCGGCGGCAGAGCACCTGGATGGTGCGCTCGATGATATCCTTCCTCCCGATAAGCGGGTCAAGCTCGCCGGATTTCGCCCTCTCTGTCAGCTCCGTGGTGAAGGCCTCGACGGCCTTTTTGGCCGGCTTTTTCTTTTCCCTCAATTCCGGCTCCGCCTCGGCTTCACCTCCCATATCCGTCTCCCCTTCCCCTTCGGGAGGATACTGGGACACGCCGTGGGAGATATAATTCAGCAGGCTGTACCGGGTTATTCCCTCCTCCTGGAGGAAAAAGGCCGCGAAGGATTCCGATTCGTCGAATATCGAAACCAGCACGTCGCTGATTTCAAGCTCCTCCTTCTGCGCCGACGACGTGTGCCATATGGCCCGCTCGAGGACGTTCTTAAATCCCTCTGACTGCACCGGCTCATCGCTGTCAACAGTGGTTATATGCTTATCGAAGAATTCCTTTATCTTGCGGCTCAGGTTGTCGATATCGCCGCCGCTTCCCCGTATGATGTCCCTTCCGGTTTCGTTGAACAGCGACGCGTACAGGACATGCTCCGGCGTAAGGTACTCATGCTTGCGCATCTTGGCTTCCTGGAAGGCGGCCATCAGTATATTATTCAATTCATGGTTTATTTCCATCATGCTTCCTCGTATGAACACTTGAGCGGGAATTCCCGCGCCTTCGCCATCTGGTGGACCTGCCCCACCTTGGTTACCGCTATGTCAAAGGTGTAGACGCCGCACATGCCCGCCCCCTTCTTATGGACGTCCAGCATCACCTGGACGGCCTTCGCGGCGGGCATGTGAAAAATCTTCATGAGGACCTCAACGACAAAATCCATGGTTGTATAATGGTCGTTGTGAAGAATGACCCGGTACATCCTCGGCTCGTCGAGTCTCTTCTCGGTCTTGAGGCTATGGTCCTCTTCAAACTTATATCCGGCACCGGTGTTATCCGGCATGGCAGTCCTCCGAATAAGCGGTAACTGGCATATTAATTATACAAAGAAAGAAAGATTTCGTCACATATTTCGTTAAAATAGTGCGCATTCTCTGTCTCCTGTACGAGCCAGACAACAGGGAATTGCGCTATTTTTCAATACTTTTATCACCTTCCCGGGTCCATATCTCGCTGGACCAGCTGAAGGTTTCATGGGGGTGGAAATGACCCTTGTAGGCCATGTGCCGGTTTTCTTCTATATAATAACCGAGGTAATAATACTTCAGGCCCAGGTGCGCGGCATGCTCAGCTTCCCTGATGACGCTATAGGTGCCGAGGCGGTATTCTTCGAAGGAGGTTTTATATATAAAATACACCGAGCTCAAGCCTTCGCTCGAGACATCGATGAATCCGGCCGCGATAAGTTCATTGTTGAGAAAATACTCCGACTGCAGGGACGGGCATGATTTCGTGTAAAAGGCCGCGAGAAAATCATTTTCCTCGCTCTCCTTGCCGAAGCGGTTCAGAGAATGATCACGGTATATCTCGAATATCTCTTCCCGGTATTCCAGCTCGTTGAACCTGACTTCGATTTCACCGCAGCCGCGAATGACGCGACGCTGGCTCCTGGTCGGCGTTAATTCCCCGGCAAGGACCCGGATGGGAACACACCGCCGGCAGTCGCCGCAGTTCGGCCTGAAGTAGTATTCGCCGAACTTCCTCCACCCGCGGCAGAAGAGCTTTTCCAGTTCGGCTCCCGTAAGGTCATAGGCGAAAAAATATTCAAACCGGCAGTTCCGGTCGGGAAGATAGGCACAGGGCCCCCAGGGGCTCAGCTGCGGCTCTTGAAGTAGTATCATAATGCCAGCTGCAGGGCTCCGAGGACGCTCATGAGGAATATGATCACGTATGAATACGTTCCGCTGAACTCGTTGGCCTTCTTGTTCCTGAAGAGGAGGTGGATGACGCCGTGAAATATGAGAAAGCCGTTGATGACGATGGTAAAGATGTTATAATAGGCGCTCCCGGTGTTCATGATGAAATAGAGAATAACGAAGCAGAGGGGAAGATGGAGAATCGAAAACACCAGGTAGCCGCGCTCTTCCGTCATGTCTTTCAAAACGACAAAGAGTTTCCATTCCTTTCTGCGGATTGCGTCCATCTCGTGAAGGATCAGGAGTGAGACAGTAAGTATAAAAAGATAGTTCTTAAGCATGGGCCGGCCCCTTATAATAATGATTATTCATTTCGAAAAACATTTTGCCACTAACCATGTCATCGCGGGCAAAGCGAAGCGATCTTGCGATTGATCCAATAAAAGACATTCCAAAAGATAACGTGTTTCATGCAAATCCAAGCGGATTACTTCACCGCACCCAGTTTAATCAGCGTGTCTATCTGGTTCTGATCGGCATTTGTTTTCCTGGATATAGTCAATGCTGTTTCTCCTGACTTGGTTATGATGTTTACATGTGCGCCTTTTTTTACAAGATATACAATTCCCGGAGAAAAATCATGGCTGATGTACCCGCCTCCGCCTTTTTTGGATACCGGGTACGACATGACGCGGGAAAGCATGCTCAGCAGCACTGATGTACCGTATTTATCCACCGAGTTGATATTGCCGCCATTCTTCACAAAAAAGTCTATATCCGTGAAAAACTTGCCCCAGCCGCCATACACCTCGGTATACACCAGCAGATCATAGAGCATTGTCTGGCCGTATGAATCCCTGATGTTTATATCAGCCCCTTTTTTTAATAGATAAGAACAAATGTCATGATCATAACCGGCCAGATGGAGGGGAGGCACGCCTTTCTTATTGGGTAGATTCGGATCTGCGCCATTTCTGAAAAGGACCGCCAGATAGTTATTTATTACTTTATAATATTCCTGCTTTTGGAGCAAATGCGTTAATGGCGTTTCACCCTTCTCGTTATAGTTATTGACATTCGAACGATTGACGGCACGGGAGAAGGACTTGACATCAGCATTGTCGATGGCCGTAAAAACATCATTATTTCCCCAGGCCGCAAGATGTATTGCTAGCACGCACATGATAATGATTAATGGCACTTTCATCAATAACTCCTATAAATGTTGCGCGTATAGATATTTAATAAATCCACGGTATCAATAATTTCGTTCTCTTCATGTAATCTACGTAGTGGTCTGAAAAATGATTAATCAACACTTTTTCTTCAATGGAAATGCGGTAGAGAGCGGCAATTAAATAACGATATCGGTATTCCGATGCCATATCCCAGCAAAATGGTCGAATAAAAAATTATCAGGCTGTGTTTATCCCTGTTTTCTGAGTATGTATTTTTTTCTCTATCCTGATGGCCGAAATTCTCTCATAGGCGCCCCATATCAGCAAAAACAGGAGCGTTATAGCGTTAATCATTATGGCATGATTATCCATGGCAGATCTTCTCCGTTACCTTGTTTTTTACCTTCCCGGACCAACGGAACATTGATTATTTTTTCCTGTTATCAGGAAGCAGAGTAT
Organism: Spirochaetota bacterium; assembly: GCA_035400945.1. Lineage (GTDB taxonomy): Bacteria > Spirochaetota > UBA4802 > UBA4802 > UBA5550 > RBG-16-49-21. The sequence goes on along the minus strand of DAONAJ010000005.1, from coordinate 46,693 downwards.
TTTCTGGATATTTTGCAATGAATATTTTTCACAATATCCACATAACATTTGTTAAACGATTATGTTCTTGAACCTGATTTTTTAGAAAAACTCTTCATCATAAAATTGAAAACTTTTAGCGACATAATCCAGAAAATAATTGACATTTTTTTAATATGTGTTATATTTTTTCATAAGTAGTAAAAAAATGAAAGAAAAAATTGTCATACACGATCTTCACAAATCATTCGGACCGAAAGTTGTTCTTGATGGTCTTGATCTTACCGTGTATGAAAGCGAAATACTCTGCATCATCGGCATAAGCGGCGTCGGAAAATCGGTCATCCTGAAAAACCTTATCGGCATTCTCGAGCCTGACAGCGGCTCGATCTTCGTGGACGGCGTTGAATTCACCGGCGCCGACGCTGAAACGCGCCACGCGATCCTGTCAAAATACGGCATACTCTTCCAGGGCGCGGCCCTCTTCGATTCGCTCAACATTTACGACAATGTCGCCTTCGGCCTGAGAAGAAAAGACGTGCCGGAAGAGCAGATAAAAAAAATAGTGCCCGATATGCTGGAGAATGTCGGCCTCCGCGGCGTTGAATCGAAGCGGGTGTCGGAGCTTTCCGGCGGCATGCAGAAGCGGGTCGGCCTTGCCCGGTCCATCGCCCTGCATCCGGAAATCATGCTTTACGACGAGCCGACGACCGGAGTCGACCCGATAACCGGCGGCGCCGTTGACAGGCTCATCAAGAAAATGCGGGACACCATCGGCGTCACGTCCGTTGTCGTGACCCACGACATGCGCTCCGCCTACCGCCTGGCGGACCGCATTGCCATGCTCTACGAGGGAAAAATCATCTATTCCGGACCGCCGGACATCTTCAGGAACACCGACGACGCCCACGTGCGGCAATTCATCGAAGGGAGGGCCCATGGACCGATCCAGGTGCTCTAACCGGATCATGACGGCCGCCGCGGCCGCGTTGCTTCTTCTCGCTGCCTGCGACTTCCGCACCGGCGCCAGGTACGGCCCGTCCCTGGCCGGCGACCACCACTGGCTGAAGGACAGGAAAATATTTATAGATCCGGGCCACGGCGGCGGAGACCCCCGCGACCGCTACCGTATCGGACCCAACGGCGTATCGGAACAGGACATCAATCTCCAGGTAGCCACAATGCTCAGGGATATGCTGACCACGGCCGGCGCGAAAGTGGAAATGAGCCGCGCCGGATCGTCGGGAGATTCCGATCACGAACGGGCACGGAAAGCCCGTCTGTGGAAACCGGACCTTCTTATCAGCATCCAACATGCCGGCTCCCTCAGGAGCGCCGACATCGTGAATTATCCAGCCGTAATGATTTGGGGCAGCAGGGAAATTCAGCCCGCCAGTTTTGATTTCGCCCTCGATCTTATTGATGAATTCAACAAAATCATGGATGAAAAAGGCATCATCGTATCTGATTTCTCCCTCTACCGCGAGGGGGGCACGACGATCTTGCGTGAAACCAGTCATATCTGCCCCGGGGTCGTCGGTGAAGCGGGATTTTACACCAATATCAAGCATTCCATACGGTTGAAAGACAAGCTGTACCTCGAAAAAGAGGCGGAAGCCTATTTTTACGCCATTTCCCGCTATTTCAAGAGGGGAACGCCTACCGCGGAAGTCCATTTCTCCTGTCCGGTAAGCCATAACGGCTTCAGCGTTAACCTGATACGCTGCGATACGCCGATTATGACCATACGAACAATGAGCGGAAACGAATTTCGCGGCATAGACGAGAAATCACTCCGCATAACCCTTGACGGCATCGCCGTGGGACACCGCCGCATCTCTGAAAATCTTTTTGATGTTAACTACGGCAAGCTCATCTATCCAGGTTTTCACCGCCTGAAATTTCAGTTCAGGAACATGCAGGAACAGAGCAGCATGATCCTCACCGCCCCGTTTACCGTCGAGGTGCGGCCGGGAGATTATGAGCGACTGGTTTCCGAAGGAAAAAAACTTGTCGCAAGCCGCCGCAACGTGCGCGAAGGAATCAAAATGCTCCTTTCCGCCCTTTCACTCGGCCATGCTGAACCGGGAAATGAAAAAATAATCCGCGCTATCGCACACGGATTCGCTCTTATCGGTGACAGGTCAAGCGCGGAATATTACGCGAACAGGCTTCATCTTATTTATCCTTCGCACAGGATCGCCAGTGACCATAAAAAATTTTTCACGCAAAATAATTTTCGCATTCCAATAGAATATCTCGGCAAAGCGGTTCATGTAGAACAAAAAACATGCTCACGAGCGAGAGACGACAGAAGAGTTAAAAATGAATTTAGTGCGATGAAAATAAATTTTTTTCTAGACAAGAAAAAATTAATATAGTATAATGTTCACAAGTCTAAAAAATGAGAAGGTATTAATGAATTCGTACACGCACAGCATCGGAACTTTTATCGGCAAAGGCGGTACGGAAATATTTTTCCAGAATTGGAGCGTCGATAAACCTCGCTGCATTTTCGTAATTGCTCACGGCGTCGGCGAACATTCGGGAAGATACAACAACATTATCAGCGAACTCAGCGGAAGCAACGTATCAATTTACGCCCTTGATCACCGCGGACACGGAAGATCAGGCGGAAAACTTGGCCACGTCGAGTCCTTCATGGATTACGTGTACGATCTCAAGATCTTCATCGATCTCATCAAAGAAGACATCAACAATAACCGGCTCATTCTTCTGGGACACAGCATGGGCGGCGTCATCGCCTGCAAATACGCACTCACCTATTCGGAAGACATAGACGGACTCATTCTTTCATCACCGGGCTTTATCCCGGCGTTCAAGGTGCCGGGATGGAAAACGAAGCTGGCAGGCATATTATCGCGCTATGCGCCGTCCTTCAGCATGCCGACAGGCCTGGATGCCAGCGGTCTTTCCCGCGATCCGGCCGTAGTCGACGAGTATGAGAATGACCGCATGGTGCACGGCATGGTATCGGCACGCTGGTATACCGAGATGATGAAGACCGCCGAGGAATGCCTGGACAGGGCAATGGAGCTCAGGATGCCGCTTCTTGTCTTCCATGGCGATGCGGACAGGATCGTCGACTACCGGGGAAGCGAAAAGCTTTTCAACAACGCGTCATCGGTGAAGAAGGATCTGCACATCCTCAAGGGTTTTTATCACGAAACGATGAACGACACGGAGAAGAAAGCGATTCTTCAAATTGTTAAGCGGTGGACTGAAGGCCTCACCGGCAGGAAAAAAACATCAAAAGTAGCTAAAAAAACCAAATCAAAAAAACCGATAATTAAAACGGCAAAGAAATCTGTTGCAAAGGCAACAAATGTATCTTTTAGAAAGGGCTCCCCCAAAAAGGGCGCTAAAAATTTTTAAAAAAAAGGAGTAAAAAAAATCGTGGGAACAAAAAAAGTAGCTAAAAAAACCGTGAAGAAAGCTGCAAAGAAGACTGCGAAAAAAGCTGCCAAAAAGAAAAAATAAGTTGCTGCGAAGGCGGGGCCAAAACCCCGCCTTTTTTTATCCTTCCTCCATCAATCATGTTATCCAATTATATCCAGCTCCGACAGACAGCCCCGTGACAGGCAATGGTGTTAGTGTTATATCATGGGGCGAGAACCGGCGGCATGCTGTTTTATAAAGATAACAGAGTGCTTTGGCGGAATCAGATTGCTGGAGCGAGAGAGACTGCTGACAGCCGACGACAATTGGTGTTATGGCTTAATCCAGAAAGACTTCTATTTTATTGTTCCCCAACCTGATGGCCCTTTTCACGGCCAGTTCCGATTTTTTGATGAGGGCGTCAAGGACCAGGTCATTCAGGAGATTGCTGTCTACGGAATTATTTTTTGCTATCTGCTTCGGATCCAGTTCGGCCACGCCTACCGCCAGCGAGACCTGGAGCCTTGTATCATTTATCACGAGAGGCTTTTTGGCAAAGGCCGCAATGATCCGCTTCGCCACTTTTTCCGCGTTGTGCTTGCTTGAACCGGGAAGAAAAATAAGGAAATCGGAAACCGTGTACCGCCCTATCTTGTCATAGGGCCTGCAGGAAACCTTCATCCGTCTGCCGCATTCGACGAGCACCTCGTCCATGATGGAAATGCCGTGAAGCTCAACCAGTTCCTTGAAATTCGTTATGCTCGTCACCATCGCGGAAATGTATTTCATCTCACGGGAGGCCCTTCCCATTTCCTTGAGGACCTCGTCCAGGAGGGACCGGCGGTTAAAAAGGCCGGTAACGGGGTCTTCCTTCACCAGGGTCAGCATTTTCTTCTTGCTCCGCTGCACTTCCTCTTCGAGCTTGATGATCCGCTCGGCGATCTTCATCCTCGACAGGAGCTCTTCCTTGCCGAAGGGCTTGAAAATGAAATCATTGGCCCCGGCCTGGAGGAATTTTTCGATGGCGCCTTCCCGCTCCCTGGTCGTTACGACCAGGAGGTAAAAGAACCTGTTTGACTTGATTTTGCGTATCCGACGGCAGAGCGACTCGATGTCAAAATCGCCCGACGCCCAGTTGATGAGGGCCACCTGTATATTGTTTTTCTGGATATCTGCCAGGGCATTATCTAATCCTTCGGAGACAAAGAGCTTCGGTTTATACCCCTTCAGGGAACTGGACACCGCCGACTTGAAGGACTGGTTGCTGTTAACCAATAACACGTTCATAGGTTACTCCCGTTGCGGCAGGTTTGATTGCCGGAAACCCGCCGCCGTAGATGGCTGTGCGCGGCACTTGGTATTTCGTTTCTGGAACGTCCCGAAAATTACTGAATACTACTATCCTGTTATCAATTTGTCAATCAAATAAATGCTGCGGCCGTCTGGACGGTCATCAGGCCCGCCCGGTGTCGCATTCCACTGTTATTCTATGTCCACGCGGTAGGGGAACAGGTACAGGGCCCTTTCATCCTTCAATTTCAAATACCCGGCATGCTGCATCAGGCCGCGGACCTGCTCGGACATCATTTTAAATTCCGGCAGCTTGAAAAGTTCAAAGAGAGGGCCCCGCTCATCGGGGAACTTCGCGATTTCGAAGCGGTCGTCTATCCGCGCAAGGTAACGGGCGTATTCCACAGCCGCGACTATGCCGCCGGTCTCATCCGTGAGCCGTTTCTCAACAGCCTGGGATCCGGTGAACACGCGCCCTTCCGCGACCCGGGCAATGTCGGAGGCGCTTATCCTGCGCGCCTCCATGACCTTGCCGGTAAATCGGTCATAGGTGAAGTCGATCCCCTTCTGCAGAAGTGCCGTCTCCTTTCCGGTGAGACGGCGCGATTCGGAAAATATATCCGCGAACTCGCTCATCTTGATAACGTCCTTGCTGATGCCGAGCTTCCGGTAGAGCTCCTCCAAGGTTATTTTGCCGAAAACAACGCCGATTGAACCGGTCGTCGTGCCGCGGCTGGAAAAGATCCTGCTGCCGGTGCAGGCCACGTAGTACCCGCCAGAGGCCGCGATATTCCCGAAGGAAAACACCACCGGTTTCCGGTATTTTTTCTTCAGCTTCACCAGGGCGTCCCACATCACGTCCGATGCCGCGGCCGATCCTCCGCCTGAATTGACGCGGATCACCACCGCCTTTGCTGCCGGGTCCCTGAAGGCCGTCTCCAGAGCCTTGCGGTACGCTCCGTCACCGATCGACCTGAACCAACCCGTGTCAAAGGAGTCGCCGCTCACGATGGAACCCTCGATAACGACAACGGCGATCTTCGGCACCAGGCCCCAGCGGTAATCGACATTTTCTTCCTTCAGATAAGAAGAGAGGCCCACCACTGAAATGCCCCGGCCTATGGACTCAACGGCATCGTCGGAATAGCCTATGGCATCGACGAAGCGGCTTTTGACCGCTTCGGCAGGCTCCAGCGAGCCCCGGGTAAAAATATCCTCAATGGTTTCCCGGGGGATTCCCCGGTCGGCCATGATGTCGTCGACATACTGCCTGTTCAGGTCGGCAAGAAGCGCGGTGATGTTTTCGCGGACAGCCTCTGACATATGTTCGCGGGTGAAGGCCTCGTTGAAGGACTTGTAGGTGCCGCGCTTGACGGATTCGAACTGCACGCCCACCTTATCCATCAGCCCCTTGAAGAAATAGACCTGCGCCCTGAGGCCCGTGATGTAAAAGGGGCTGTTGGGAGTGAAGAATATGCGGTCCGCAGCGGAGGCGAGATAGTATTCCTTGTTGCCCGGCGCCGACATGACCGCGTACACCTTCTTGCCGCGGGAGCGCGCCTTTTTCAGGCCCTGGCGAAGTTCCTGCACCTGGGCGAAACCGGGACCGGCGCCGTCGATCTGCACGATGATGCCGTCAAGGGCCGGGTCTCCGGCGGCGCGGTCGATGGCAGCGGCAACATCATAGAAAACCGTGGCCTCCGTTCCCCAGAAGCTCCGTTTCTCGATCTCGTTTACGGACCCGTCCACGACAATCTTCAGGTACCTGCCCCGTCCCGGCAGCGCCAGTGCCGACCTGCTCGCCGCCAGGGAGAAGGAGCAGCCCAGGCTGTTCCGGTCCGGCGCCCCGCCGCCGTGCATGCCGCGGTAATAATGCGCCTCGATGCCGGCCGAAGGATACGAGTGAAAGTATAACGGCATCGACAGGCCAAAGAGAAAATTCCGGCGCAGGTCGCCGGTCACGAAAAGGGAGATGTCATACCAGAGGCGCAGATCCGCCGTGAACCGGTAATCGATACCGGAGGGCCTGTCCCCTTTTTCATAGACAATGTCCATGGAGAGGGTAAGGCGCTCCCACCAGGGCCTTATGGAAAGCGAATAGATCTGCCGCCACCTGATCCTGTTGCCGTTGACGATTCCCCACGCGTCATCCATGACGAACCCCAGGGAAACGTAACGCCACGGCCTGAAGAGCAGGCCGAAGTCGAGGCCCTGGTATCCCTTGAAGCTTCTCACCGACGATTTGCTGAAGGAATAGCTAAGGCCGAACCCGATGATATTTTTAATCATCACCCCCTTGGTGAAGGAAAAATAGGAGGCGCCGGCATGGTCGATAGCGTCTATCTTCTTCAGATATATGTCCTGGAAGCGGCCGTAGAGAAAGGTGAAACCCCAGTATCCCGCCTGGATGAAATGGTCGCCGCTCTTTCTCCCGTCATTGAAGGAATACTGGTAGGCGACAAGGGGCGTGCTCTGGAGGTCAGCGAAGGCGGGATTTATCGTCTGGCCGAAGGGGCCGGCACTGTAGCTGGCGGAACCCCGCTCCTGGATCGTGAAGGGGTTTTCAGCGGCGTACAGGGGACGTCCCGACAGTTGCGGCCCAAGGAACAGGGCGGCCAGGCACGGTATTGCAATAATACTTTTTCTCATCATTCTTCCTTACTGGACAGGCTCGCCTGAGCAATGTATTTATGGTTATTACCTTCTATATGTCAAATTAAAATATTTCTCCTGATAAAACACCCATGGGACCTGTCGCGGTCACAGAAATCATTGTTCCTGTCATATTCCGCATCGGGTGCGGAGTTCTGTTTCTTTTTTTAAATAATCAAAGAATTTGCATGCGCTGGCATGGGTTAGATGCACACCATCGGTTGTAACAAAACCGTGATCTGATGGAGGAGAAATCCAAGCATATAGATCCGCAGGGAAATACATGAGGGCATTCTGTTTTATTCTATTGATCGCGTCTGTTTCCGCAAGTTTTTTGTCCATTGGAGTCTCAAAGAATAGTATCTTGATTTTTCTTTTTTCCAATTCATGAACAAGATGACTCATTCCCCGCAGAGTTGAATCAATTTTTCCGTATGGCCTTGATTCAGAAAGCTTCATGTAATTATTCATACCAACTTTGTAGGCCGAGGGTTCAGGGATTATTTCCTGTATTTCATTTTTATCAATCTTTCGGAATTTAAAAATATGTTTGTTTACAAAATCATTAATTACTGCTGCAGGCTGATATTTCCTTCTGAACGCCGGCAGCAATCTTTTTAACGCACACAACCGGGGATCTGTCATTGCATCTATGTCCTTTTTGTTGTCGGCGCCATTTAAAACACTCCAGCCAATTTCTATCAGGATTATTTTAGGCCTTGTTCCGCTCTTTGATATCAGATACAGGCTCTGCTGGGGAGTCGATCCTGAAAAACTCAGGTTCCAGAAATTATTATCATCAATGATTATTTCATTTACCATGGTTTTTGAAATAGAGGAGCCGGCAATAACCACCGGGGTGTCTTTTTTTTCAAAAATATATTCTTCGGCTATAATAAAATTTTCCAGATTGGGATTGGGCGCACTGGTAATATCAATGGGGGGACTGGTAATGATGATAATGGCATTATATACTGAAAACAGAAAAACAACCACCAGGAACGACATGACGATACTATTCTTTTTAAAATTGGAAATAAATAAAAGCATTTTCATCTCCCTTATTAAGAAGGATGAGGAACAGAAGCAATCCGTATAATACAAAATCGAACCTGTGCAAGAAGGTTAATTTTGGGGAATTTTTAACAAAATAATGAGCATGATAGATGACTATCAGTGATGAATATAAAACCATGGGAATAATGAGTTTCATGTTAGACCTGATATGAATATTTTTAGATATGGATGCAATATATGCATACACGTGGGCGGCCTCCGGCAATTTAAAAAATAGCCACCCGATTGAAACAAAGTGAAAAATTATTATTATTTTTATCAAGGTCAGCAATGGTGAGTTCCTGCTGCGAAATCCAAAAAGCCTTTTCAGTATTCTGCCTGCAGCAAGTCCAATGCCGTGCCATATTCCCCAGAGTAAAAAGTTTAATGTTCCCCCATGCCATGCGCCGGCAATCAACATTACCAGTAATAAATTGATGCTCGTCCGTATTGTTCCTTTCCTGTTGCCGCCCAACGGTATGTATAAATAATCCCTCAGCCAGCTTGACAGGGACATGTGCCATCGGGACCAGAAATCCGAGCATGAGGTGGCGATATACGGATAGTTGAAGTTTATGGGAAGCGTATACCCGAACAGATACCCGATTCCAATGGCAACGAGGGAGTATCCTGCAAAATCGGCAAAAAACTGGAATGCGTACCCATACATCAGCATGATAAGATCAATCGAAGATAAAACGGTAAATTCTGGATACCGCATCCAGAACGTGTAATCCTTCAAATTATCAGCGATAACGAATTTGAGAAATAACCCGCCAATGATATATTTGAAAGTTGTCTGCCAGTCTATGGTTTGAAAAAACTTAAATTCCAATTGCGGGAAAAATTTATGGGCGGTAATTATTGGTCCCGATGATTGTTTTGGGAAAAAAGACAGGAACAGGGCTGAATTGATGAAATGACTGGAAAAAGTCCTGATTCTAATAGTTTCATCTGTCACGCCCATCGTCTGACGGTATGAGTCAACTAAAAGCGATATCCCCTGAAATGTGAAATATGAAATACCCAGCGGTAATGACAATACGGCAATATGTTTGACCGCTTTATTTGAAAATATTTGGCCCAGGCTAAGTGCATGGGAAATAATACTGTTATATTTAAACAACGAGAGTATCAACACATTGGCAACAATGCCAAGTACGGCAAATAACAATGCATGCCTTTTATGCATGTGGATCTCGTAGCTTATAATAGTGTTTACCGCTATAGATATCAAAAGGATTATTACATCCAACGGATTGTTGTAATAGTAAAAAAACAAACTCGCAATGATCAGGATATAAACCTGATAGTTGCGAAGCTGTGGAATATAATAAATGCCGAAAACGATAACCGTGAATAATACGAATGCGGTGCTGAGAATAAGCATGATTGTGTATTAACCCTCAAGGATCTATTGATAAGATGTATTATACCCTAGCATGAAATGACCAATTTATCAAAATCATTCTTAATCTCATCGAATATCTGATCGACGCTTCCCGTCCCGTCGATGACAAGAAACCTCTCGTCGGCGATGGAAAGAAAATTCTCCCGCACCTTCTGCAGAAAGTGTTCCTTCTCGAAGACCTCCCTGTCCCCGTCGCTGCGCGCCGTCACCCGTTCCATGGCCCGGTCGGGCGGCAGGTCGACGAAATACACCCGGTCCGGCTCCGGGAAGTTCATTTTCCTGTTTTCGGCGATGATCCCTTCCGGCGACATGCCGGCCGCCCCCTGGTACGCTGCGTTGGAAAAGTAGTACCGGTCCATGATGATGATCCTGTTTTTCTTCAGGGCAGGGATGATGTGTTGTTCCGCGTCCTCCCGCCGGTCAAGGATAAAGAGCCTCATCTGCTCCTCCGCCGGAGCCATCTCCTTCTCCCTGAGCATGGCCCGTATCTTCCTGCCCCACCGGCCGTCCGTCGGCTCCACCAGCCTCACTGCGGGTAGCCCCAGCGATACGGCGTGCCTGAAGAGGAGGTCGCACTGCGTGGATTTTCCCGATCCGTCAATACCCTCGAACACGATGAAGAGCGGCCGCTTCATGACTGCTTCCCCCCGCGGTCGCCCCGCAGCGCCGGCATCACGCGCTCGACAAAGAGTATGGCGGCGGCCACGGTGGCGATATTCAGGCCGAGGAACCCCGCGACGGGGATGAAGGTCATAAGGAACATCGAGGCGCCGACACCGGCAACGGTCCTCTTGAAACGCCAGGCCACGGCCATCTTTTCGCCGAACCGGTAGCGCCGGCGCTCAAGGGGAAAGTCGAAAAACTGGAACCCGACAAAAAAAGACGTGGTCAGGAAACCGAGGATCGCATAGAGAACGCTACCCGCTGCCGGAACCAGGTTCAGGAGCAGGAGCAGGAGCTGCACCAGGATGACGAGGAGCAGGAGCTTGACCACGTTGACGATTACCCGGAAGATGTCTCTGATCGCGGCGGAGAGGGTGAGCTTTTCATCGAAGCGCGAACCCGTCATCGTCTCTTCGACTTTCTGCGAAAGAAAGTCGTTGAAGGGAGCGGTTATGACGCTCCCCAGGATTGAATAGAGAAGCACGATAAGGATGGCCAGCAGCAGCACCAGCAGCGGTGCCAGGACAATTTCGAGGAACCGGTTGTACCACGCGGTGCCCGCCACCAGGCGGAAGAGCAGATCATAGACCGCGGTATAGGTGAAGAATACTATTAACGAAAGAATGAAAATGTTCAGCAGAAAGGGAACCACGAAATATTTTATCATTCCCCTGTTCGAGCGGATGAAGCTGAGCGACCGCGGGGCTGCGGCCAGGCCGCGGATGAAGGAATCGTCCGCCCGGACGTCATTCCTGAAGAGCTGCGATGCCTTGTTCCCCATCTCTCCGATCAATCCTCCGGCATCGCGGTCTCTTTCCAGGCGGCCCTGCGGAGCCGGTCCATGATGGCTATGCCCAGGCCCTGCTCCGGCACCGCCTCTGCCATGATGACGCGGATATCCATCCTATCCAGGCGATGAAGGGACGAGAAGAGGTTGGCCGCCGCTTCCTTCAGGTCCCCGTCAGCGGAAAGTATTTCGGTGCGGTTTTCCGGTATGTCAAAGGGGGGCTTCCGGAAAAGAAGGAACCCCGCGTCTTTCCGCGTGAAGTCAATCTCGCGGATGTTCCCGGCAAGATAGACCGGAATCGACGGCGAATAATGGGACGGCAGCTGACCGGGAGCTTCGGGACCCTTCGCCGTCTCCTCCCCTCTCTCCACCGGGCCGATCACGGCCTCGATCTCCTCGATGGGAACGCCGCCGGGACGGAGGATAACGCTTTTCTCGCCGGTGAGCTTAATGATCGTGGACTCCACGCCGACGGCGCAGTCGCCCCCGTCAATTATCATGTCAACGCGGTCCCCCAGCTGGTCCAGGACATGGGCCGCCTTGGTGGGGCTAATGTACCCGAAGCGGTTGGCGCTCGGCGCCGCTATGGGCGTACCGGATCCCATAATCAGGTCCCGTGCTATCAGGTGGTCAGGCATGCGCACCGCCACCGTGTCGAGTCCGGCGGTGACAATGTCAGGCACAAGGTCGTTCTTCGGCAGCACCATGGTGAGGGGGCCGGGCCAGAACCTTCCGGCGAGCCTCCCAGCCCTCCGGTCAATGGAAACGGCAAGACGCGCCATCTGGGACAGATCGGCGATGTGAACAATGAGGGGATCGAAGAGGGGCCGCCCCTTCGCTTCAAAGATGCGCGCCACGGCAAGGGGATTGAAGGCGTCCGCGCCGAGGCCGTACACGGTCTCGGTGGGGAAAGCCACGATACCCCCGGATTTTATGATGGCCGCGGCCTTCCGCATCACGCCCCGGGAAGGATGGGATATCCGTATTGGCCCTGCCGCGCGGCTTGTAATGCGGGAGGTCATGCGCTTCGCCAGATCAGTAAGATACGTTAGCTTCATAATAACTTATCATACTATGAGTAATTGCAGAATTACAAGAAAAATCTTTACCGGTAAATAAAATAAATCAAGCAGGGTGCGGGGAATCACCGCCTCGCAGTTTAATATTTCTTGACAAAACCCTCCGGTGGAAAGATTTTTTTATATCAGCATAAAAGTCAGGCACCACGGGGCCCGTACGGCAAAAAGTTCGGGAACAGGGCAATTTTTTTGTGCATTTTATCATACATGAAAAACATTAATTACAGGTAGACAGAGTGAATCAGCGGGCCGTAAAAAGAAAACAGGCGGAGGAGTTTTCTTTGGCATACATGGATTATTATCCGGCCGTTTACAGCTCCGTCCTTTCCCGCATCCAGAGGAGGGAGGACGCGGACGACATCTGCCAGGAAATATTCATCATTTTTTTCGACAAGTTTAAAACGATTGAAAACAAGCGGACCTGGCTTTACGGCACCATGAAAAATGTCCTCTACAACTACTACCGTAAAAAAAACATGAATGTCGCCTCGGTCGACGATTTCGATGACGTGGGGTTGACCTTCACCAACGGCTTCCGTGACACCAGGATCCTTATCGCGGAGGCCATGGAAAAGGTCGAATGCACCGAAGATGAACGGATTATTCTGGAGATGGTGGCCACCTATAATTACACCTATACCCATGTGGCGGAGGCCCTGGGACTGTCGCGGCGCCAGGTCGAATACCGCTATGCCCAGGTGGTAAAGAGGATCCAGGATTATTTCGGCCGGAAAGGCATCAAGGACATCGCGCAGTTACTATGAACCAGTATCCCGAACAATTCACGGCGCTGATGGGGAAATACAAACTGTCCCATCCGGTATCAGTTGATGACCAGCGCTACATTCTCGACAGGACCCGCCCGAGCCTGACCGCCCTGCTGAAGCGTAAAGGCGCGTACGGTACGGCTCTCGGGGCCGTTATCCTGCTGCTTGTCATTTTCAGAAAGGCGGGCATCAAGCTGACCCTGATCCAGGCCAAGATCGTGGCGGGCCTGACCGCAACAGCCCTGGCCACCGCGTCCGTTGCCGGCACGGTAACCGTGACAAACTACATAAAGAAAAAGAGCGATGATTCGAAAAAATCAGGCGTGGAGAAAATGGACATCCCTGTCCCGGACCTGAAAACCAACGACCAGATCCGGCAGTACTACAACAAGCTGGAGGAAGTGTACCTCGATGACGGTTCCCGCCTTGTCGGCGCTGTGATAGTACAGGACAGAAAGACAATACAGGTTCACACCATTCATGGGGTGGTTCATCTTCCCGTGACAAGCGTTCAAACAATAAAATTACGCTGAGCGGAGCGCCGGAGGACAGGATCAATGAAACCTGACAGGGAATACCAGAATAAACTCATCTCCCCGGACGAACTGCTGGGGATCCTCAAGCCGGGCAACAGGGTCTTCCTGAGCAGCGGCCCCGCCATGCCGTCCAGGTCGGTGGGCGCCATTGTCGCTTCGGAGAACACCAACGTCCAGGATCTTGAGCTCATTCAGCTCATTACCCTCGGTGACCTTCTCACGAAGGAAGCCTGCCACGAGCGCAAGTACCGCCTCAAGACCTTCAATATCGGCGAGACCATCAGCTGCGAATTCAACGAGGGGAACGTCGATTTCATCCCGGCAAACCTCATGGAGATCCCCCTGTTATTGAAAAGCGGCGCCGTGGGCATCGACGTCGCCATCGTGACAGCTTCGCCGCCGGACCGCAACGGCTACATGAGCCTGGGCGTCGCGGTGGACGTTTCCAATATCGCGGTCCAGATGGCCCGCGTCGTGGTCGTCGAGATCAATCCCGCCATGCCGGTGACCTACGGCGAGACCATGATCCACCTCAACCAGGTGCACCACGTGATCGAAAGCGACCGGCCGATACTGGAGCGGCCCTGGAAGAAATGGGACGACCAGCTTGACCGCATCGGCTGGCACATCGCGAACCTCGTCGAGGACGGGTCCACCGTGTCTCTTCACGCGGGGCGGACCTACGACGCCATCGCTTCCCACATGAAGGGGAAACGGAACCTGGGGATCTACACCAACGTCATATCAGACTGGGTCATGGAGCTGGTCGAGGCAGGCGCGGTGCCCTACAACCGCAGCCGCTACCGGGGCGGCCAGGTGACCTCCAGCTACTGCTACGGCACGCGGGCCCTGTACGACTACGTTGACCGCAACCCGATCTTCGAGTTCTATCCGATCGCGCGCCTGGTCAACCCGAACGTGACCCGGCGGATTCCCAACATGGTGAGCATCATGAACGTCCAGCAGATCGACGTGTCGGGCGAGTCGGTCATCTTCTATCCCGGAGACAACCTCCTGTCCGGCTACGAGAGCAAGTTCATCTTCGCCATGGGCGCCGCCCTGTCCCGGCGGGGGAAGACCATCATCGCCGTCCGCTCCGTTGACCCGGAGGGAAACAGCAACATCGTCATTTCCCATGACCGCAACCGGGAGCGCGTCAGGGCCACCCTGGGATACGCCCGGTACGTGGTGACCGAGTTCGGAGTCGCCAACCTCTTCGGCAAATCGATCCGGGAGCGCGTCATCTCCCTCATCGACATCGCCCACCCTGACCACCGGGAGAGTCTCCTTGAACAGGCGAAGCAGTTCGGCTACGTGTACAAGGACCAGATCTATGTCATCAAGAACGCGAAAAACTATCCCGTCGAACTGGAAACCGTAAAGTCCTTCAAGGACGGCCTCGAGGTTAAATTCAGGCCCATCAAGCCATCCGACGAGGACATGATGCGCCGCCTCTTCTACCAGTTCTCCGATGAATCGAAATATCTCCGCTATTTCGCGAAGATTCAGACCATGCCCCACACCAAGATGCAGGAATACGTCAACATCGATTACGTCGACACGGTGTCCATTGTGGGGGTCATATCCAGGGACCGCTCCGAGGAGATAATCGCCGAGGCCCGGTATTCATATTACCCCCGGGAAAAGACGCACGAACTCGCCTTCATCGTTGAAGAGGCCTACCAGGGCAAAGGCATCGCCTCCTTCCTGGTCGAGTACCTGCTGAAGATAGGTAAGGAGCGCGGCCTCAAGACGCTCAGCGCGACAGTGCTGCCGGAGAACAAGAAGATGCTCAGGGTCTTCGACAGGTCAAGCGTGGAGCACGCATCAAAATATTCGGACGGCGTCATAGCGGTCACCTTCAAGCTGCAGTGATCCGCCGTTCATAACCCAACAGACAAAACGGAGACAACAGTCATGAAAAAAATTTTCACAGCATGTTTCTGCGCCGCCCTCGGGGCTGCGGCGCTCCAGCCGGCGGCGGCGGGAAAGGCCGATGCCGTTACGGCGGCTGAATCAGACCGCGTTATCAGCCTGGCCTTTGAGCGGGGCAGCGGGATCTATAAAAAATACAGCGGCGTGGAGTCGCTCAGGAAGGAGGTTGTTTCGGAATATGATCCCGCAACGAAAAAACTGAAAAGCATTTCAGAGCTGACCATAAAGCGGAAAGACTTTTTTTACAAGGAGCCAGATATCGAGGTCCTCACGTATAAAAAAGACGGCAGGGACATGGAACCTTCAAAATTCCGCGTCATGAAGGCCATGCCCCTCTACCCCGTTTTTGACGAAAAGGGCCGCGACAACTACCTGATAACCGTGGCCGAAAAGATACAACATGACGGACGGCAATGTTACCGAATCCAGGTGGACCCCCGCAGAGAGACATCGCGTCATTTCAAAGGAAACATCTTCGTGGCGGTAAACAGCATGGAAATGGTCGGCATCGAAGGTACCATGGCAAAGCTTGACTTCCCCATCAAGGAATTCCGGATAACGGTTAAAACAAAACCTTTCAATAATGTTCCCGTGACCCAGTCCGGGGAAATACAGGTGCGGATCAACGTGCCGGTTTTTTACCCGGACACCCTGATCGTGTCCACCCTGGAAACCATTGAATCGAAGCTGATGCAATAACGGCGCACATTCGTGCGCCGCTGTTGCTGCAAATCCAGCCGTTTCCTGCGGGAAACAATCAGCCCTTAATCCGTGGAAGAATAGGTGCTTATAATTTTTTCCCAGACCGCGATAAGGGCCGGATCATTGGAACTGGCGATGCGGGAATTTCTCAGCACGTCGAAGCGTCCCCCTTCCAGCCAGGTGTATATACGGGAAGCCGCGATTGCTGCGTTATCCGTGCCGTGGCAGACCTTCACCAGCCTCCGCATCTCCTCAAGGGAGAAGAAATTCCGGTAGCCGTTCAGGATTAAGATGAAGAAGGTCCCGTCCTTCCCCTCTTCGATGGCGGCGGTGGCTGCCGGCGCCTTCGGGGCGGCGAGCTCCTTCCGCAAGGAGAACTCCTTGAGAACGCGCTCGTTGTGGGCCATCATGGCCGCGCTCTGGATGAGCTTCTTCAGGCTATCGTCATCAAGGGTCGCAGCCAGGGCGGAGATCTGGACCAGCATCTGCTTCCGGAGATTTTTGCTTTTAGCATCGGCCTTTGGCGCCGGCCTGGATGCGGCGGATGTCTTTTTTACGGCTTTCGGCTTTTTTACCGCCTTAGGTTTAGCTGCGACTTTCGGCTTTTTTACCGCTTTGGAGATTTTGGCCGGCGATTTCTTCGCCGGGGCCCTTTTTGAAGATTTTTTCGGTTTTGATGATTTCGTTTTAACTCCTTTCTTCGCCATCTTCCCCCATCCTCCTGTATAGTCCCTTCATTGGTCGCTATTTATTGTACCATAGCACAGGGAGTTAAGAAAATCAATTCTTTTCTGACTTTTACTCCCCCGCGAGGACGAAAAACTACAAAATCAGCTGAATTACCTGCCTTATGGAGGTCTATTTTACTCTAATTTCACTTGACGGGTGGGTTCATGGTGGAATTAAGTAACAAATCTACAGGGCCGGACATCCTTTAGTAAGGATAGGTGCGGTTCGCATACGCTGCCGCATGTTTGAGGCCGATGGATTGATATGAAACGAGACTTTAAATACCGCGAGATTCCCTACAATTATACTTCCTTTTCGGACCGGGAAATCATACTGAAATACTATGACCAGGAGACCTGGGACATAATAAATGTCCTGCGCAACCAGCGGGTCACCGGCCGCAGCGCCAAGCTCCTCTATGAAACCATAGGCGATTACTTTGTCATAGACAGAAATCCCTATATTTATAATGACTATCTGGAAGATAAGGCCAAGCTCCGGCGCCTTAAAAAGCTTCACAAGAAGCGCCTGGCCATCATCGCCGGCGGAGCCAATAAAAACCCCCTGGTAGCCAGGCTCCTCGAACGCACCATGAATCTCGACCAGGCATTTTTCGACGGCTTTGCCGCCACAAAGCGGTTCCGCTTCAGGGCAGCCTATGAGCTCCGCCAGGCCACGGCCCGGGATAACATCCACTTCGATCCCTTTCACCGCGTGGCCCATGTTACCGACGCGTCCGACTGGCGCGTCGAGTATCCCGATGTCGTGGTATATCCCGACTCGGTCGGCGAAATGCCGGGGATCATCCGCGCGGCGAAAAAGCTCGGCCTTGCCGTGATCCCCCGCGGCGGCGGCACGGGGCTTACCGGCGGCGCCGTCCCGGTCCTGAAAAAAACCCTGGTCATCAATACCGAAAAACTCGGGGCCATCGGGCCTATAACAACCGTGAAGGAAGCGGGACGCAATATCCCGGTCATCTCGGTCGAGGCCGGCGCGGTCACCGACGATGTCATCGAATACTGCGGCCATCACGGGTACATCTTCGCCACTGACCCGACGTCCGCTTGGGCTTCGACCATAGGCGGCAACATCGCGGAAAACGCCGGGGGCAAGAAGTGCGTCATGTGGGGAACCGCCATCGACAACATCCTGAGCTTCCGCATCGTGAACGCCGCGGGCCAGGTCCTTGAAGTCAAGCGCCGGGATCACCCCTACCGCAAGATCCACGAGGACGACACCGTCATCTTTGACGTCACCCGTAACGGAGCGGCCGTAAAGACCGTTACCCTGCGCGGGACCGATATCCGCAAGAAAGGACTCGGCAAGGACATAACCAACAAGGCCCTGGGCGGCCTGCCCGGCATACAGAAGGAAGGGGGCGACGGAATCATCATCGACGCAACCTTCATCCTCTACCGGCCCTTTGCCCACCGCCGCACCATCTGCCTCGAGTTCTTCGGCACCAACATGCAGAACGCGGCCAAGGCCATCGTGAATATCAAGAACGCCTTCGTGGGCGAGGAAGGTGCGAACCTGACGGCGCTGGAGCACTTCGACGAACAATACGTTTCGGCCATCAATTACCGCAACAAGTCAGAGCGCATAGAACGGCCCAAGGCCGTGCTCCTCATCGACGTCGAATCAAACGAGGTAGCCGACGTCGAATCCGCCTGCGCCCGCATCATCAGCCTGGTGAAGCCGTACAACACCGAGGCAATGGTGGCGCGCAGCGAGGCGGAAGGCGTGCTCTTCTGGAGCGACCGAAAAAACCTGGGGGCCATCGCGAAGCACACCAACGCCTTCAAGCTCAACGAGGACATCGTCATTCCTCTGGAGGAGCTCCCGGCCTTTGCCGATTTCGTCGAGCGCCTCAACCTCCGCAAAGAGCTCACCAACGCCCTGGGCTGCATTGGCCGCGCCGACGAGTACCTGGCGCAGCGTGACCGCACCGCGCTGCAGGAGTTTACCGTGGGCCGCATAGACGCCTGCCGCGCCCACCTGGGCGAGGTGAAGCAGCGTTATACCGGATGGCTGGAGCAGCTTGATGACACCGGTCCCGCGAGCATCTTCCGGCAGGTGCAGGACGGCGCCACCGCCATATCCTTTCGGGAAGACGTGGTACGGTTCATACCGAAAATACTCCACGGTTACACCGAAATGATCGACGGCATCAACGAGGTCATCAACGCCGAGCGCAAGCGGAAGATCATCATCGCCACGCATATGCACGCGGGCGACGGGAACATCCACGTCAACATCCCGGTCCATTCCAATGACTATGCCATGATGCAGGAGGCGGACGAAACCGCCGGCATCGTCATGAAGCAGGCCGTGGCCCTGGGAGGCGTCATCTCCGGCGAGCACGGCATCGGCCTCACGAAGCTCCGCTTCATCGACCGCGCCATTCTCGACGACTTCGACCGGTACAACCGGGAAACCGACCCCGATGACCTCTTCAATCCAGGCAAGCTGACGTCGGACTTCCCGCTGTCGCGCATCTACACGCCGTCCTTCAACCTCCTGGAACTGGAGGCCTTCATCCTCGAAGCGACCGACCTCGAGGAGCTCATGGGCTCCATGGCCTCATGCGTGCGCTGCGGCAAATGCAAGGCCGTGTGCAACACCCACTATCCCGGCGGGACCATGTTTTTCAACCCGCGGAACAAGATCCTCGGCGTTGCCCTGGTCATGGAGGCGGTGCTCTACGACGCCCAGACGTCAACGACCTTCTTCAAGAATTTCCGCAAGCTGCAGGAGATCTCCGATCACTGCACTATCTGCCATAAATGCTCGGTCCCGTGTCCGGTGAAGATCGACTTCGGGGACATCACCCTCATGATCCGGAAGCTCCTGGTCGCGCGGCGGAAAAAGAGCTTCAAGCTCGTGACGCAGCTCGCCCTCTTTTACCTGCGACGCAAGGGCTATTACTTCAACAAGGCGGTGCGCCCGCTGATGTATAAGCTGGGCTTCAACGCCCAGAGGATCGGCTATTTCCTGAACCGGCCCTTCCGTGCCCTGACAAGGAAGATCGTGCCTAAATTGAGCTCCATCCTGAGCTCGCCCCTTCCGGGCAATGCCGGCGAGCGTCCCCTGCGGGAGCGCCTGGGCCTTAAGGGCGCCAACAACATTTACTCTTTTGAAAACCCCGATATCCCCGTGCGGCAAAGCGTCATATACTTCCCCGGCTGCGGCTCCGAGCGGATGTTCCCGGAGATCAGCATCGCGGTCATCGCACTCCTCTACCGCGCCGGGGTGAGGGTCGTCATCCCCCCGGAATACCTCTGCTGCGGATATCCCTTCCTGGCCAACGGCCAGGAGGACCGCGCCAACATCAAGAGCTATGAGAACCGGATTCTCCTTCACCGCATCGCCGACATCATCGGCTACATGGACATTTCGGACATCATTGTTTCCTGCGGCACCTGCTTTGACATGCTTGAGAAATACGAGGTGGAGAATATTTTCAGCGGCGCCCACCTTACCGACATCGCTGAATTCATTTACCGCGAGGGGCTGTACCGGGCCGAACCCGGACTGCACCTGCCGCTGTTGTATCACGAGCCGTGCCACACGCCCATGAAGGCGGCCGGCAGCGATAAGGTCATCACCAGGCTCTTCGGCACCGCGCCCCGCTCGGTTCCGTATTGCTGCGGCGAGGCGGGAACGATGTCAATGTCCAGGCCCGACATCTCGGAAACCATACGCGGCCGGAAGACCCTTCTGGTGAAATCCTCGGAAACGGGGAACGACGGCCTGATTCTCACCGCGTGCCCCAGCTGCGTGCAGGGGCTGTCGCGGAGCCGCCGCGAAACCGGTTTAACCGCACAGCATGTCGCGGTGTATGCCGCGGAGCAGTTCCTGGGCGAGCGCTGGAAACGCGATTTTCTCCGGGAAATAAAAAAACGAGGATGCGAAACAATACTCTTTTAGATTTTTATTTCCCAAAACCCGCACTTTTTTTGATTCACCCTGACATAATCAATACTATAAGTAATACCTTTTTACAGTGGCCGGCGGAATTCAATGAAATACTGCAAGAGAGAGGTGACTGCAAATCAAGGTTGAGGCTGTTTGTTCTTTAAAATGTTGATTATAAAAAAGCATCGGGCTTTTTTTCGGGGGGGTACAATCTGATGATAATAAAAAAAGTGATAGCATACATATTCTGCGCCGTATTGTTGGCCGGCTGCGGCAACGGCATCATATCAGAGAAAAATTCTCCCCTGTCCCTTCTCGTGTTAGACAATGAATTGAATGTCACCGAAATTACTCCCGCAGCCGGGGCCATTGACGTGCCGACAACGATCCTGATACAGGCGGTATTCTCGGCGGACCTCACCGGATCATCGGTGAACAGTTCAACCTTTGTCGTGGCGGACGACGCATACATACCGGTACCCGGTTCGCTTTCCTACGACGCTGCAACCACCAAGGTAACGTTTACCCCAGCGGCACTATTGTTGAACCTTGTCGAATACAACGTCCTTATCACGACCGATATCATTGACCGCGAGGGGAACAGCCTGGCAGAGGAAAAATTCTGGCATTTCACCACCATATCAGGCTGAACGGTGCCTGCGCCGACCTTCAATCCCCCTGCCGGGACCTACGACGGGCCGCAGGCGATCGTTCTAAAATGCCAGGATCCGGGGGCCGAGATCCGGTACACCCTTGACGGCTCAATGCCTTCCAGCACCACCGGCACCGTGTACACCGGCCCGATAACGGTAAGCAAAAACAGCGTCAACCCGATACACGCCATCGCCTACCGGGCCGGGTTCGCCGATTCCCCGGTCGCCGCGGCATCTTATAGCATCAAGGTGCTGCCGCCGGTGCTCGAACCGCCCCCGGGACAGTACAGCAGTGATACGGCAATAACCATTACAACCGCCACCTCGGGGGCGGACATCAAATACACCCTCGACGGCACCGACCCGGCGACGAGCGTCACGGCCATTACATATTCTTCATCCTTCACGATAGGCCTCGGCTCCACCACCATCAAAGCGCTAGCGATTGATCCGCTGTCGACCATGGCGGACAGCACCGTCATAACCGCTTCTTATTACATCGACAACGCGCAGGCGGCGCCGCCGGTATTCACTCCCCCCATAGGCGTCTATACAAGCACGGTTACCGTGACGCTTTCCACGGCGACCGCCGGTGCAACCATAAAATACACCACCGATGGAAGCGATCCCTCGGCATCGAACGGCGCCGTGGGGACCTCGGTGCGCATAACAGATGTCACCGTGTTGAAGGCCTTTGCCTACAAAAGCGGCATGGTTGATTCAATCATCACCAACAGCGCCGGCGATCCATATATTATCGCGCCGAGAATAACAGCGATAGTGCCCAGCAAGGGGTTCAATGTCGAACCAATCGCCGTCACCATCAAGGGCTCGCATTTCGACAGCGGCGTCTCCGTCAGGTTGAGGCTGTCCGGTTATCCGGATATCGTTGCGACCTCCGTTACCGTCGTGGACAGCACATCCATCACCTGCACCCTTGATATAACCGGGGCATTCCGGACAAAGTGGGACCTGGTCGTGGACAATCCCGACGGCGGATCATCAACCAATATCAAGTATTTCAGGATCTACTGAGACGGGACGGACATCATGGCCAGGAACATGACCGCCTTCTCCGCCTACCGCGGCGAAAGAAGCATCGCCGACGACGATAACCGTACGCGAATCGTTCTTTGCTATGAAGCTGTGGGAGTCGCCACGGATCTGCACAGGAATTATTCAGGATGGAAAAAGGCCACCATGGTCTTCGGCACCGGCAACAAGGGGCTTGAGGAAAAGATCAAGCAGGCGCGGAAGAAAGAAGGGCAATAACATGTATTTTCCCCCCAAAATCCCCCGGAGGGGGACTTGGGTGATTAGAACTAACCCGAAAAAGCCCCCCTCCGGGGCCAACGCATTCGGCACATCCTGTGCCTGCGTTGGCATCAACCTCATCCTGAGAACGCGGGTTTGGGGGGTATTGATTAATATTCTTTGATTTATGCCAGCCTCTTCTCCAGCGCCGCGAGTTCCTCAAGAAGCTCTTTCGGAAGCCGTGAACCGAACTTGGCATAGTGCTCCTTGATGAGGCTGATTTCCTTTTTCCAGCCTTCACGGTCAACGGTCAGGAGTTCTTTTATATCGGCATCGCTGACGCCGGATAGACCGGTTATATCGATGGCGTCGGGGGCGGGCATGTACCCGATGGGTGTCTCCACTGCCTTGCCCTCGCCGTTGCAGCGCTCGAAGACCCACTTGAGCACGCGGCTGTTCTCGCCGTAACCCGGCCAGAGCCATTTGCCGTCAGCCGTCTTCCGGAACCAGTTGACATAGAATATCTTCGGCAGCTTATCCGCCGAGGAACGCTTGCCTGTTTCAATCCAGTGCTTGAAGTAGTCCCCCATGTGGTAGCCGCAGAAGGGAAGCATCGCAAAGGGATCGCGGCGCACAGTCCCCGCTGCCAGGTCAAGGGCCGCAGCGGTGACCTCGGAGCCGACGATGGACCCCAGGAACACGCCGTGGTTCCAGTTAAAGGACTGGTGCACCAGGGGAATGGTGCTCGGCCTGCGGCCGCCGAAGAGGAAGGCGCTTATGGGAACGCCGCTGGGGTCTTCCCACGAGGGGTCGATACCGGGGCACTGCCGTGCCGGCGCGGTGAACCGGGCGTTGGGATGCGCGGCGGGCTTGTCCGATTTTCCTTCCTCCCACTCGTTTCCGGTCCAGTCGATGAGCCTGCCCGGGGCCTGGTACCCGATTCCCTCCCACCAGACATCGCCGTCGGCGGTCAGGGCCACATTGGTATAGATGGTGTTGCGGTCGATGGATTTCATGGCGTTGGGGTTCGACTGCATCGAGGTCCCCGGGGCCACGCCGAAGAAGCCCGCTTCGGGGTTGATGGCGTAGAGACGGCCGTCCTTGCCGAACTTCATCCACGCGATATCGTCGCCCACGCACTCCACCTTCCATCCGGGGATGGTGGGTATGAGCATGGCCAGGTTGGTCTTGCCGCAGGCCGAGGGAAAAGCCCCGGCGATATACTTCTTTTCACCCTTCGGGCTGGTGATACCGAGGATCAGCATGTGCTCGGCGAGCCATCCCTCCTCCCGGGCAATGACCGAGGCGATGCGGAGCGCCAGGCACTTCTTCCCGAGGAGGGCGTTGCCGCCGTACCCTGACCCGTAGGACCAGATGGTGTGCTCCTCGGGAAAATGGGATATGTATTTCTTGTCAAGGGGCGCGCAGGGCCACTTGCCGTTGTCGCTTTCACCGGGATTCAGCGGCTTGCCCACGGAATGCATGCAGGGAACGAATTCGCCGTTATCACCGAGCACCTCCAGGACCTTTCTGCCCACGCGGGTCATGATATGCATGTTTGCCACGACATAGGGTGAATCGGTTATCTCCACGCCGATCTTTGATATGGGGGAGCCCACCGGACCCATACTGAAGGGTATGACGTACATGGTGCGGCCCTTCATGCAGCCCCTGTACAGGTCTTTCATTATCAGCTTGAGCTCCTGGGGGTCAATCCAGTTGTTGGTCGGGCCCGCCTCGTCCTGCGCGCGGGAAGCGATATAGGTCCGGTTTTCTACCCGGGCCACATCGGAAGGGTCTGACCGGAAGAGGTAGCATCCGGGAAGCTTTTTCTGGTCAAGGGGCGTGGCTATCCCATCATCAACCATGAGCTTGATTATGCGATCGTATTCCTCTTTGGTACCGTCGCACCAGTAAACGCTTTCCGGGGTCGTCATGGCGGCCATTTCTTCGACCCATTTCATCAGTTTCAGATTGTTAGTCATCGCCCTTCTCCTTATGTAATAACGGTAAACAATTGTTATTTCTTCAATATCTGATGGTCATCCTTTATTACCGTTCACTATAGTCAAGCAAAAAGATCGCGCCATGTGCTACATCGGGGTGAGAAAAATACCTATGAAAAGAACGGGGTCATGTCCCTGCATGGATGAGGGTGCCGCGCCGACCGCCATCCGCGAGGCACGGATTCCATTATGGCAGAGGCCCATATGACAAGGGCACATCCGTAGTACCGGATGTGCCCTTGGCTACATTGCAACGATTCAGCTGACGGTGCGGCGCTGTTAGACCACGCCGTATGCCAGCATCGATTTTGCGACCTTGAGGAATCCGGCTATATTGGCTCCCATGACATAGTCGCCTTTTTTACCGTAGGCTTCGGAAGCGGCCAGGCATGACTTATGGATGCTCTTCATGATGCCGTGCAGCTTCGCGTCCACTTCCTCGCGGCTCCAGGAGAGCCTCATGCTGTTCTGGGTCATCTCAAGACCGGAGGTTGCGACACCGCCGGCGTTGGCGGCCTTGCCGGGACCGTACAAGATATTATACTCCTGGTATACCTTGATGGCTTCCGGCGTCGAAGGCATGTTCGCGCCTTCGCTCACGCAGTAGCAGCCGTTCTTGACTAGGGCCTCGGCGTTTTTCGCGTTGATTTCGTTCTGGGTCGCGGAGGGGAAGGCGCAGTCGACCTTCAGATTCTGCTCCCTGATCACGTCCCACACGCTCAGGCCTTCGAAGTACTTGGCGTTGTACTTCTCTGCGTATTCTTTTATCCGTCCCCTTCTTACCTCTTTGAGGTCAATGACGTAGGCGAGCTTGTCCTTGTCTATCCCCTTTTCATCAACGACGGTGCCGTTGGAGTCGCTCAGGGTGATGACCTTCCCGCCGAGGGCGTTCACTTTCTCAACGGTGTACTGGGCCACGTTTCCGGAGCCGCTGACCGCGCATATCTTGTCGTTGAAGTCCTTTCCCTGGGTGGCAAGCATTTCGCCGGCGAAGTAGGTCGCGCCGTAACCGGTCGCTTCCGGGCGGATAAGGCTTCCGCCGTAGTCAAGGCCCTTGCCGGTGAGGACGCCGGTATGCTCGTTCCGAATCTTCTTGTAGTAGCCGTACATGAAGCCGATTTCCCTGCCGCCGACGCCGATGTCGCCCGCGGGCACGTCGCAGTCGGGGCCGATATGACGGAAGAGCTCGCGCATGAAAGACTGGGTGAACTTCATCACTTCCATGTCCGATTTCCCTTTCGGATCAAAGTCCGAACCGCCCTTGGCTCCTCCCATGGGGAGGGTGGTGAGGGAGTTCTTGAAAATCTGCTCGAAGCCCAGGAACTTGATGATCCCCAGGTTGACGGAGGGGTGGAACCGCAGGCCGCCCTTGTAGGGGCCGATGGCGTTGTTGAATTGGACCCTGAAGCCCCTGTTCACCTGCACTTCTCCCTTGTCGTCAAGCCAGGGAACACGGAACATGATGACCCGGTCCGGCTCAACTATCCTTTCATATATGTTCGCCTTTACAAATTCCGGGTGTTTCTTGACGGTCGGTTCGAGTGTACTTAAAACTTCTTCAACAGCCTGATGAAATTCTTTTTGCTCGGGATCCTGACGTTTAACCTTGTCGATAACATCTTTAATTACGCTGGACATATGCATCTCCTTATTTAATTTGAATAACGCGGTATCTGTTGCCAGATGGACCTGTATTGGATCTGAGAACGATAACGTGAAACAGAGTGAGTACAAATCATTTTTAGTTTTAATAAATAAACAATAAGTATAACTAAAACATTAGCATAGCTAAATTTTTAGATCAAAAATGTCAATATTAATGGAGCACAGCTAATGGTGTTTCATGTTACATCCGTGTAAACTTTTATGATTTACTGTCGTTCGGTGAGCCGTTGCTCATTAGATAAACCTGCTGAGCAACTGATAAAAAAAAGAAGGGAATATTGATAAATTATTACCTGTATCCCGGATCAATCAATGAAATCGCCTGTCCCCGGGCTAATCAGAATGTTCAAAGCAGATCAGCTTTTGATTATTGATGTCCGCAATAAGCCGTATCGCGTAATTCACATCATAAACATGGAGCACATCGGAAAATCCTGCGTCCCCCTGGAGAAGTTCCGAGGCAATATCAGGATACTTATCCAATATCGACCTGTTGTAATTCAAGCCGTCTTTATCGGGGATCAGCGCTATGTAATAAGTGTCGCTCTCCACGATGTCCTGGAAGAAATGAGTACCGTATGAAACGTCCGGGATCAGGTCTTCACGCATGACCGCAATTTCAACGATGACCGACGCGTTGTTGATCTCGAAATACTTCACGGGTACGCCCAGGGAAGGGGTCGTCGTGCCCCAGCGCCCCGGCCCAACCAGCATAACGGGAAAGGCGTTGCGGTTATCGACCTTCCGGTTGATTGTTCCGATGAGGTGTGCGAGGGTGAACCGTTCGGACTGGGAAAGTTCGCTGTACTTCTGCTGATCGACATAGATGACCCATTTTATATCGGAGGCTATGCAGCCGCCGAGAAAGTTTCCCTCGGTTTTAAAGAACATCCTCTCAGCCGGCACATGTTCCGGCATGCGCACAGAATCATCATGGCACCGGAAGTGCTGCGGCCGGCACTGGAGGAGATTGATCCGGTAATTTCCGTCCGCGGTGAAGTTGACCGTGTATTCGATGTCCACCGGGTTCTCATAGGTCTCCTCGAGGATCTTCATGATCATCTGCATGTCCTTGACAAAGGGGGTCTTCAGTATGAACTCGTCGAAGTTGACCAGCCACGACTCGGCGTCGGCGACCCCCCGCTGCCGCATCTTTTCCTCTGTTTCAAGGTCGTGGATGCCGACGAACGACTTCACCAGCTCGCGGCCGTCTTTGAAGAAATCGATGGCATCAATGGTTTCCAGCCTGTTCTCGATGATGTTGAGCACGTCGAGATGCCGCTGGGAAAATTTCCTCGCGTCACCCATGCCGGACTGGGGCTTCAGCAGAGGATTGTCGAGGGCGATGATCCTCGGATAGTCTCCCTCCACGCGGTTGACCGCCCGCGTGCCCAGGCCGATGACGTGGCGCAGCATCCCCGCGGCCGGGTCCATGTCCCTGTTCCATATGTAATGGTTGTATGAAAGCCCCACTCCCGCCATGTCTGGATAGAAATTGGTCCCATGATAGGATCCTGACACCCTCATGACCAGGAGGCCCATCTGCTCGTCGAGCTTCTGCAGGCCCTTGTTCATCCGGTATGTCAGGGCGTCGTCGCCCATGACGCTGGCGAAAATCTGCTTCACCGCTTTTTCGAATTCAACGAACCGGACCTCGGGGGAGGCCTGGTTGACCAGGAAGAGGCTCTCGTACTTACCGGCGAAGGCGTTTCCATAGGCGTCCTCCAGGAGGCTGCTGGAACGGACAATGATCGGCGACTGGCCGAAATACTCGATGATCCTCTGGAAGGTGCCCTTGATCTCGTCGGGGAAGCTCCCCTCAGGTATCAGTTCCCGGAGCTTGGCGGCGGCGGTATAATAACCATCATCGGTCTTGTGCTCCATGAAGAGCTTCCACCAGCCGTTGTGGACGATGTAGGTATAGAACACGTCGGAGCCGATATAGAAGGAATCGTGGGCCTCCTGGAGCCGCTCCCACTTCTCCCGGTTTTTCTTCAATAAAATTTTCCTGGCAAGGATCATGCCGACGGACTTCCCGCCGATATACCCGGTGCCGATGAGATGGTCCTTCAGCTCCAGGAAATCCTCGAGGGAGAGAAACTCCTGGGCCAGCGACAGTATCTTCTCGTCCCGCCCCATGATCATCCGGCAGAGCTGACGCACCATCGCTTCCCGCTCTTCCCTGTTATTATGACTCATCGCCAGGTCCTCGGCCTTCAGGAAGGTGCGGTCCCAGTAGTCGAGTATCCGCAGGGTGCTCTCCAGTCCCCGTTTCTGTATATGCTTGATCAGGTACGTGGCCTCGATGCTGTCAATGATGGGCGTGAAGGTGTTCCCCTTTTTCAGGTGGGGAAAGAACATGGTCGGCGTGTACCGGTTGAGCACCTTGAGGGGATGGATGTAAAAATTCGTCTCCGCGTTATAGACATCGATCAAAAGCTGCGTCGTTTCCCTGATCCGGGCCACGGTCTTGAAGGAATGGCTGTTGCGCAGCAGGGCGAAGTAGGCGATGGTGTCCAGGTTGAAGAGATAGGGACAGGTGATGCTGAAGAAATTGCCCAGCATCAGGTCGGTGGCCCAGGCGGACTGCAGGTCCGACAGACAGTCGAAGACGTAGAACACCTCTTTGCCTTCCTGGCCGATGATGCCGTGAAGGGTCGTGGTGAACATTTCGAAGCCCCGCTGCGGGTCCAGTTCGTAGAGGACCGTGTACTGGTGCGGCGCTAGAAGGGGCTCATGGGTCGCGAAGCGGATATAGGCGACCCTCCGGCCTTCCTTCATCGCGCTGTTGGCGAAGGGGAGCACGAACTGCTCATAGTCGTATAACGAATCAACCTGCCAGACGACATTATCACCCAGCCTCAGGCTGTCGCACACATCGTCAAGGCTGGGCAATCCGGTTGAGATTTTCATAAGGGTTTTCATTCATTCATCTCCGTTAGAGACCCGCTCAGGTACGAAGTATTTTTTCCAATAGCCGGCAAAAAACATTGCAGCATAACATGCCTGATGTGTATATTATCAAAGGAACCTGTCACGCTCCTCAGAGTAGAGCTTCCGTTTTACCCGGAGCAACCGGCATTCATGAAATGAATATACACGACAATTCAAATATAATTCAAGTCTATTAAGAGTAACTAAAATAATTATTCAGGAGCAATTAATTTTACATTCATGTAATAATTGTTTAAATATATTATATTGCATATATTAGAGGCAGAATTACCGTGGGACGGCTGATTAACCCGAATGCTTATTATCGATTGAACGAGGAGTTTCCGGCACATGACGCACATGGCACCAGAACATCAAGGACTCTACAGCAGCGCTTACGAGCACGACTCGTGCGGCATCGGTTTTGTCGCACACATCAAAGGGAAGGCCTCGCATGATATCATAGAACGCGGCCTCGAAGTGCTGGAGCGCATGGAGCACCGCGGGGCAGAAAGCGCCGATAACAAGACCGGCGACGGCGCCGGACTGCTGATACAGATACCGGACGGCCTGTACCGGAAAAATGTGCCGTCACTGCCGGACCCGGGGTCCTATGGAACCGGCATCGTCTTTTTGCCGCGCGACAGCGGTGAAGCGGAGCATTGCATCGCCGAACTGGAGCGGATCATCGGCGAGGAAGGGATGAAAACCGTTGGATGGCGCGAAGTTGCCGTGGACAACTCCGTCCTGGGCAAGATCTCCCGCGCCTCCGAGCCGGCGATGAAGCAGATATTTGTAGGGGGGGTATCCCTCCAGGACCAGGCCGAGCTGGAGCGGAAGCTGTACATCATCCGCAAGTCGATTGAAAACGTTATACGGAATTCGTCCCTCAGGGAGCGGGGCCTCTTTTACATCCCGTCGTTGTCAAGCAGGACCATTGTGTACAAGGGGATGCTCATGCCGACCCAGGTGCGACACTATTACCGCGATCTTTCCGATCCGCTGATGGAAAGCGCCGTCGCCCTTGTTCACTCCCGCTTCAGCACCAACACCTTTCCCTCCTGGGACCTGGCCCAGCCCTTCCGAATGCTGGCCCACAACGGGGAGATCAACACCGTGAAGGGGAACCGCTTCTGGATGTCGGCCCGCGAGTCGACCTTCGCTTCGCCCGTGTTCGGCGATGATATGAAAAAACTGCTGCCGGTCATTGAACCGGGAAAGAGCGACTCAGCCTCCTTCGACAACGCCCTGGAGATGCTCTATTTCAACGGCCGCTCCCTGCCCCACGCCCTGATGATGCTCATACCGGAATCATGGAACGAAAAGAACCCGATACCGGAGGAGCTGAAATACTTCTACGAGTTCCACTCGACATTCATGGAGCCGTGGGACGGTCCCGCATCAATGGTATTCTGCGACGGCCGCTTTGTCGGCGGCACCCTGGACCGCAACGGCCTCAGGCCGTCGCGTTACGTGATCACCAGGGACGATCTCATCGTCATGGGATCGGAGGTGGGAGTACAGACCTTCCCGCCCGAATCGATAGTGTACAAGGGCCGCCTCATGCCGGGGAAACTGCTCCTGGTAGACATGGCGCAGGGACGCATCATCCCGGACGAAGAAATCAAGCGCTCGATCTATACCCGGAAACCGTACCAGCTCTGGGTCCAGCTCAACCGGGTAAATCTTGAAGACCTGGACGTAAAGGGCGACGTACCGGTGGCGATGGAAAATGACGCGCTTCATGAAATGCACCTCCTCTACGGCTACAGCCGCGAAGACATCGAGGACATCATAACGACCATGGCGGAAACCGCCCAGGAGCCGACCGGCTCCATGGGGACCGACACGCCCCTGGCGGTCTTTTCCGACAGGCCGCAGCGCCTGTTCAACTATTTCAAGCAGTGCTTCGCCCAGGTAACCAACCCGCCCATCGACCCCATCCGCGAGGAGCTGGTCATGACCCTGACCAGCTACATCGGATCGCAGAAAAACCTGCTCGACGAAACTCCCGAGCACTGCCGGATGATAAAGTTCAAAAGCCCCATATTCACCAACAGGAATATAGAGACCATCAGGAACAACGATAACCCCGAGTTCAGGAGCATAACGCTCCCCATGACCTTCCCGGTCAAAACCGCTCCGGGAAGCATGAAACGCGCCCTTGAAAAACTCTGCACCAGCGTTGAAGAAAAAATAGACCAGGGTTACACGTACATCATTCTTTCCGACCGGAGCGCGGACCGCGACAACGCCCCGATCCCGTCGCTCCTCGCCTGCGCCGGGGTCCATCATTACCTGATCCGCACCAAGAAGCGGACGCGCGTCGGCCTCATCATCGAAACCGCCGACGCCCGCGAAGTGATGCATTTCGCCCTCCTCTTCGGGTACGGGGCGAGCGCCGTTAATCCTTACGGCGTCTTTGCCACGATCAGCGACCTGGTGAAGAAGGAAGAGATTAAAAACGTGCGCTACATGAAAGCCGAGGACAACTACATCAAGGCCGTCAACAAGGGCCTCCTGAAAGTGCTTTCCAAGATGGGCACCTCCACGCTCCGGAGCTACCGCGGCTCCCAGATATTTGAAGCCGTCGGCCTGGGTCGCGAGCTGATCGATGCCTATTTCACCGGCACCGATTCGCGCATCGGCGGGATCGGGACGGCCGAAGTGGAGCGCGAAGCCCTGATGCAGCACGAGACCGCCTATATCAAAGCGCCGGCGCTCCTGGAGTCCCAGGGCATGTACCAGTACCGCAAGCACGGCGAGCGCCACGCCTGGAACCCGGAAACGATCTACCTCCTCCAGTGGGCCACGCGGTCCGGCGATTACGCAATGTACAAAAAATTCTCCGATATCATAAACAGCCAGAACCGGCGTCCCCATTTCATCCGGGGACTCTTCGACTTCAAGAAACAGACGCCGGTCCCGATTGACGAAGTTGAAAACGAAAAGAACATCCTGAAACGCCTCACCACCGGCGCCATGTCCTTCGGGTCCATATCGAAAGAGGCCCATGAGACCATAGCCGCGGCCATGAACGCCATCAGGGGGCGCAGCAACTCCGGCGAGGGCGGCGAGGATCCCGGGCGCTTTGCACCGCAGCCGGACGGCACCTCGACCCGGAGCGCAATAAAACAGATCGCCTCCGGCCGGTTCGGCGTAACCAGCAACTACCTGGCCAACGCGGATGAGCTCCAGATCAAGATGGCGCAGGGGGCAAAGCCGGGCGAAGGCGGGCAGCTACCGGGCTACAAGGTCGACAAGATCATTGCGAAGACCCGGCATTCCACCCCGGGTGTAACCCTCATATCGCCGCCGCCTCACCATGACATCTATTCAATCGAGGACCTTGCCCAGCTCATCTTTGACCTGAAAAACGCCAACCCGAAGGCGCGCATCAGCGTGAAGCTCGTTTCCGAAAGCGGCGTCGGCACCGTTGCCGCGGGCGTCGCCAAGGCCCATGCCGACAACATACTCATCAGCGGGTTCGAAGGCGGCACGGGGGCGAGCCCCATCAGCTCCATCAGGCACGCCGGGCTCCCCTGGGAAATCGGCCTCGCCGAGACGCACCAGACCCTGGTCATGAACGACCTGCGGGGCCGCGTGCGGCTCCAGACCGACGGCCAGATCAAGACCGGGCGCGAAATCGTGATCGCCGCCCTTCTGGGCGCCGAGGAGTTCGGCTTCGGAACAGCGACCCTCATTGTTCTGGGCTGCGTGATGATGCGCAAGTGCCACCAGAACACCTGTCCCGTGGGCGTCGCCACCCAGGACCCGGAGCTGAGGAAGAAATTCACCGGCAGACCGGAGCACCTCATCAACTACTTCACCTTCATGGCCCGCGAAGTGCGCGAGATCATGGCCGAGCTGGGCATCAGGAAATTCGACGACCTGGTGGGCAGGAGGGACCTCCTCGCCGTGAGGACCATCGACCACTGGAAGGCAAAAACCGTGGATCCTTCCCCCCTTCTCTTCGTGCCGAAGGAAGCGGAAGAATACGCAACGCACTGCGTCCAGGACCAGATCCACAAGATCCATGACGTGATCGACCATACGCTTATCGAGCGCTCAAGCCCGGCCCTCGAACGCTACGGCCGCATGCCGGTGCAGATCTCGCTGCCCATCAACAACACGAACCGCTCGGTCGGCACCATGCTTTCATACGAAGTTTCAAAGCGCTTCGGCGAAGAGGGACTGCCGGACGACACCATATCCTGCATGTTCCGGGGCAACGCCGGGCAGAGCTTCGGCGCCTTCCTGGCAAAGGGAATAACCTTCCGCCTGGAGGGGGACGCCAACGACTACCTGGGCAAGGGCCTTTCCGGGGGACACATCATCGTGGTGCCTCCCGCCGGCAGCACCTTTCTGCCCGAGGAAAACATCATCATCGGTAACACGGTGCTGTACGGCGCCACCTCGGGCGAGGCGTACATACGCGGCATCGCCGGGGAGCGTTTCGCCGTGCGCAACAGCGGCGCCATCGCCGTTGTTGAAGGAACCGGCGACCACTGCGCCGAATACATGACCGGGGGACGCATCATTGTCCTGGGGAAAGTGGGCCGCAATTTCGCCGCCGGCATGAGCGGCGGCATCGCCTATGTCCTGGACCGGGACGGCGTGTTCGAATATTTCTGCAACAAGGGAATGGTCAGCCTCTCGGCGGTGCGCGAATACGAAGACCAGGAATTCATCATAGAGCACCTCGAAAAGCACGTCAAACACACCGGGAGCACCGTCGCCCGGGACATACTGCACAGATGGTATGAATTCCTGCCAAAATTCATAAAAGTCCTGCCGCTCGAATACAAGCGAGCCATGGACGAACTGAAGCTTTCAATGATAGATGAAAAGCTCGCCCGGATACGGGAAGAAGAACAACTGGGAGTGACCTACTGACATGGGAGATCCGAAAGGTTTCATGAATATACAGCGCCAGGAAGCCGGCTACCGGCCGGTGGAAGAGCGCGTCAATGATTACAGCGAGGTTGAGAAACACCTCCCCGATGATGCCCGGCGCCTCCAGGCATCGCGCTGCATGGACTGCGGCGTCCCCTTCTGCCACTGGGCCTGCCCGGTGTCCAATATCATGCCCGAGTGGCAGGACCGTGTGTACCGCGGAGACTGGAAGGGCGCCTATGATATCCTGCAGGAAACCAACAATTTCCCCGAATTCACCGGCAGGGTCTGCCCGGCGCTGTGCGAGGCGTCCTGCGTCCTCGCCATAGGGGATGAGGCGGTCACCATACGGCAGAACGAGCTGGCCGTGATAGAAAAGGCCTATTCGTTGGGGCTGGTGAAGGCGTCGCCGCCCAAAAGCCGCACCGGGAAAAAAGTGGCCGTCATCGGCGGCGGCCCGGCGGGTTTGGCCTGCGCCGACCTGTTGAACAGGGCCGGTCACAGCGTGACCCTCTTTGAGTCCGCCGACGGCGTGGGCGGCTATCTCCGCTACGGCATCCCCGACTTCAAGCTGAACAAGTACATCATCGACCGCCGTGTGAACATCATGGTCGAGGAAGGGATCATCATTAAAACCGGCATCACCGTCGGCAGGGATATCGCCGTCGCGGCGATCCGCAGGGAATTCGATGCCCTGTGCATTGCCATCGGGTCCCGTGAAGCGCGCGATCTCTCCATCCCGGGGAGGGAGCTGAAGGGCATCCACCAGGCCCTGGACTACCTGGTGCAGCAGAACCGGGTCGTGAAAGGTGAAACGATCCCCGACGACGAGATAATCCGCGCCTACGACAAAAACGTGGTGGTTATCGGCGGCGGCGACACCGGATCGGACTGCGTGGGCACGGCAAACCGCCAGGGGGCCCGGAGCATAACCCAGCTCGAGCTGCTGCCGAAGCCGCCCGAACACCGCACCGACAGGGAGCCCTGGCCACTCTGGCCCAAGGTACTCAAAATCTCGAGCTCCCACGAGGAGGGATGCGCCCGGATGTGGAACGTGTCAACCAAGCGGTTCATCGGCGACCAGGGCCGCGTAAACCAGATCGTCGCGTGCACCGTAGAGTGGACCACAGGGCCTGACGGCAAACCGGTCATGACCGAGGTCCCCGGCTCGGAATTCACACTCAATGCCGAGCTGGTGCTCTTGGCCATGGGTTTCATCCACCCGGTCCATGCCGGCCTGGTGAACGAACTGGGCCTGGAATTGGATGAACGGGGTAATATCAGAATAAATGAAAACTCCATGACCAGCGTAGACGGCGTATTCTCCGCGGGCGATTCCTCACGGGGCGCTTCCCTGGTGGTGTACGCCATCCAGGACGGACGGATGGCTGCTGCTGCAATTGACCGCTACCTGTCGCGGTCGTGATGACCGGTATAAACAGATTGATTCTCCCGATGATACAATTATGTGCGGAATAGCCGGCATCTATGCCGTAAAAACAAACCGTCCCGTGGAAAGGGCATTACTTGCCAAGATGGCCGGGACCCTGAACCACCGGGGACCGGATGAACACGGGTTTCATGTCGGGGGGGGCATCGGACTGGCCCACACGCGCCTCAGCATCATCGACCTGAGCGGCGGTTCCCAGCCAATATACAATGAAGACCGGAGCCTCTGCGTGGTCTTCAACGGAGAAATCTTCAATTACATCGAATTAAGGGAAGTCCTTGAAAAGAAGGGCCACAGGTTCTACACCCGCAGCGACACGGAAGTTATTGTCCATATGTACGAGGAATACGGCAGAGAATGCTTCAACAGGTTCAACGGCCAGTTTGCCATAGCCCTCTGGGACGACAGGAACAGGGAACTGATCCTGGCCCGTGACCGCGTCGGCGTCAGGCCCCTGTTCTACTCCCTGCTTCCCGACGGCACCCTGGTATTCGCCTCGGAGATGAAGGCGATTTTCTGCTACCCCGGCTTTGAACCGGAGATAGACCCGGAGGGGATAAACCAGATATTCACCATCTGGGTCAACATCCCTCCCCGGACGGTGTTCAAAGGCGTTAACGAACTCGCCCCGGGGCATGTCATGACCGCTTCCCCGAAGGGGATCGCAGCGAAAAGGTTCTGGCGCATGCAGTTCCCCGATGAGCATGATTACGAGGAAAGGCCCCTTTCCCATTACACGGCCCGCATCCAAGAACTCCTGTTTGACGCGGTGACCCTGCGTCTCCGGGCCGATGTGCCCGTCGCCGCCTACCTGAGCGGCGGACTTGATTCGTCGGTCATAACATCGCTGGTGAATAAGCACCATGTCAATGACCTGATAACCTTTTCGGTCGCCTTCAACGACCGGAACTTCGACGAACGGGTCTATCAGAACCAGATGGTGGACCTGCTGAAAACAGACCATCGCGTTATTGAAGCAACCTATGAATCCATCGGCGAGGCCTTTTCCGACGTGGTCTGGTTCTCGGAAAAGCCGATGATCCGCACCGCGCCGGCGCCCCTCTTCATACTGGCTGGCCTTGTTCGAAGCAACGGCATCAAGGTTGTGCTTACCGGGGAAGGCGCCGATGAATTTTTCGGCGGGTATGACATATTCAAGGAGGACAAGATCCGCCGCTTCTGGGCCAGGGCCCCGGAATCAAGGCTCCGTCCCCGCCTCTTTTCAGTGCTCTATCCCTTCATAGCGCGGGATCCCCGTCTCGAGCGGTTCTGGCAGATGTTTTTCAGGAAGGACCTGGCCGATACGGGGAACAGCTGCTATTCCCAGCTGGTTCGCTGGCATAACACCTCCCAGATCAAGCGGTTCTTCACCGACGACTACCAGGAGCAGTTCAGCGAAGAGAAAATCTTCAGCGATCTTGAGAGCTATATTGATCCCGATATCAAGCGGTGGCACCCCCTCTGCAGGGCCCAGTACCTCGAGGCCACGCTCTTCATGTCGGGATACCTGCTCTCGTCGCAGGGCGACCGCATGATGATGGGCAATTCCATCGAAGGCCGTTTCCCCTTCCTGGACCATAACGTCATTGAATTCGCCGCCACGATACCGCCGGTCTACAAGATCTACGGCCTGAATGAGAAGTTCGCCCTGAAGAAGGCCTTCGAGGATGTCCTGCCCGACCAGGTGCTGCATCGCGTCAAGCAGCCGTACCGGGCCCCCATCAGCCGGTGCTTTGCCGGAGACAATTTTTCCGCTTCGATGCTCGACACCGCAATGGTGCAGAGGTACGGATACTTCAATCCCGACAGCGTGGAACAGCTGATGAACAAGTTCAGGAACCAGGACTGGAAGAACATAAGCGAACGTGACGACATGACCATGGTGGGAATGGTTTCCCTGCAGCTTCTTCATCATCACTTCCTGGACCGGGGAGCCGATGATCCGGCGACCGGATCGTGATTGAAGCGATAGCGGCCCGTGGCCTGTCCCGCCCTCATATCCCGCTTGACTTTTTCAGATAGATCAGTATAAATTATAACACACAGGTTTTTATGGCTGTATTCAAAACTCAATGAACACTATATACAGAAACAATGTGCCGGAGGTCCAATTTTTTATTGAGTTTATTGCGACGCCGCCTTTGGATGGCAAAAAAATAGTTCACCTCCCTTCGGGAGGCGGGGGTTACTTACATGAAAAAACGTATATCAAACCGTACCGGCATAGCCCGTAACGGAAAAATATTCATGGCCATAGCGCAGGCCGCTGTCGCAGCAGTTTTTATAACCGGCTGCTGGAACGGCCTGTTTACGAGTTTTACAAAAAGGGACGATCTTGGCGCCGTTCCGGATACCGCTCGCGCCACCGGCATCGCCCGGGACTTTGTCCACTTCGCGCAGTTTTCTGACGTGCATATCGTCGATGACGCCAGCCCGGTGCGCCTTGAAAATATTAATAGAGGATCATACGGCGGCCTGGATTCAATGGTGCAGGCGATATCCAGGAAACAGGACCCGTATTCCGCGCGGATATGGAACGCGGTCGTGGAATCGATCAATGCGGCGAATACATCCGATGCCCTTGATTTCGCCCTCGGCACCGGGGACCATACCGATACCGGGACCAAGACGGAGCTCCGCTGGTTCATAGAGATTGCCGACGGCATTAAGTCCGCATCCCTCCAGGCCGTCATCGATGCCGGCACCATGGAGGATTTCACCCCCGTGGGACTCGATGTCCCCTGGTACGCTGCAGTGGGAAACCATGACGTGGAATACCAGGGCACCATCAACAGCCTGCGTGTGACCAAGTCGATCATCGGCGACATCAGCGACCTGAGCAGGCTCCCCCAGACGGTCGACCTCTATGCCGATTCTCTCACCCTCCCGACATGGCACGGTTTTGACACCCAGCCGGCGTCATCGCTGGAACATTCCTACGGCTATTACAGCTTCAATCCTGCTGATTACATTCACTGTATCGTCCTTGATACCGCCATTTACAACCTGGAGGGGAGGCTGCCGGTGGAGACCCTCTCGCAAGGCGTTCTGGACAAGGTCCAGTATGACTGGATGGTAAGCGAAATCGAGGCCAACCGCAACCGGATCTGCATTATTTTTTCGCACCACAATCCCCTTGGTTCCTTCTCGGCCACCAAAAGCCAGGTGTCGGCGTCGAAATTAATGAAGACCCTCTGCTCGTATGAAAACGTGGTGGCCCTTGTGAACGGCCATACCCATGTAAACAAGATCGACGCCATCACCTACCGCGATCTGCCGGGAGGATACTGGAACATCAACACCGCCTCTATCATTGAATGGCCCCAGGAGTGGCGGAATATCACGGTGAGGGATAACGGCGACGGCACCGGCTCCATCCTCTGCCAGATGATGCAGCACAGCGACGCCGAAAGCCTGGCTGTCGCGGAGGCCGATCCTGACGCGAACAAGACCAAGCGCGAGGGAACGGCGAAGGACCGCAACGTGGAGCTCAAATTCAGGATACCGCTCGCAGTGAGGAATCACATCCTCGGACTCTGATCACCGGAAACGCATATCCATCCGGGATTGCGGGCCCTCTTTCCACGACTTCAGTGGAAACGAGGGCCTTTTCGTATCGTCACTTGCTGTACAGTTCAGTGCCATCGCTTCCGTATTTCATGATGCGCCAGATATTGCCGCCGGCAGAGGGCACGACGGTCCCCACGACATAGACATTATCATCTGAATCAACAGCAACACCATAGGCCGTTTCAATGGCGCTGGCATTGGTATGGCCTCCGTGGATCTTTTTATCCCAGCCGGTAACAACTTCAGTTCCATCGCTGCTGTATTTCTTGATCCACCAGTCCCGGCCGCTTGTGGAAGAATATAGATTAACCCCGTAACCGACCACATAGACATTGTCGCCGGAATCAACGGCCACGGCAAAGGCCTCGGCGTCGCCGCCGCCGTCTAAGGCCTTGTCCCAGGCCAGATCTTCGACACCAATGCTGTTAAATTTTTTTACAATCCAATCGTTCCCGCTGGACCCGTTTACCACATCTTTTCCAGACCCTACAAAGTAAACATTGCCTGATGAATCAAAGGCGACTCTCTGTCCATTGGAATTATAACTACCGATGGTATCGTATTGAATCGTCAGCGTACTAGACCAGAGTTCATTCCCATCAGAATCATATTTTTCCAGGGCAAGGTGATGATCCGCCCCTTTTATGCAGATGGCCCAGATATTATCGTCTCCATCAATGCCGATGCTCTGGACATATTCAAATGATGTCCCACCATTATCAGTTGCTATATCCCAATTGGCAGTGCTGTATGCCGTCCCGCCGCTGTTGAACTTCTTGATCCACCAGTCCTCCCCGGTTGCAACATTGTCCACGTTGGTGCCATAACCGGCAACATAAATGTCGCCTGATGAATCGATGCCCAGGCCGAAGGCCTCATCCCATTCTCCGATAGTCCCGTATTGTTTATTCCAGTTCACCGTGTCCGCCATGCCGGTGCTGTCAAATTTCATTATGTACCAGTCAGTGCTCGGATTGGAACTATCGATAATCGTACCGGCCACATACACGTTGCCGGCGCCGTCGGTTGTTACCGCGTAGGGCCTGTTCCAGCCGTTGGGAAATGCCGTGACACTGTTATCGCACCAGTTCTCCTTGACTTCCGTGCCGTCGGGGCTGAACTTTCGTATGCCCCAGTAGGCCGGGGCAACACCCCCCTGATCCATGGGCGAGTTATAGCCGTTTCCGACGACATACACGTTGTCGCTTGAATCACAGGTAACGCCGTATGCCGCACCGCCCCATACATCCTCAAAGAACGGCACGGTCAACACCATCGGAAAGGTCGATTTATTGCTCTTCGTACAACCTCCTATTATCAAAACCGCGAGAAGCAGCATGCCGATGTTTTTCATGTTTGCGGACCTCCCTGATTTCGGTCTCTAATGGAAACCCATTGTCTAAGCACCCGCAATTTCACTCCGGGAAACCTGAGAGCCCTCATACCCCTCCGCCGGTCTTCAGATGCTCAATGACGTTTTTCACCAGATACATCTCGTTGTAGAACTTGGATATGCCGCCGATGAAGCGCTCCTTGATCATGCCGCGGGGGAGCTCGTCGATCACCGCCTTGATGCTGTCAAGGTTCCGGGTTACAATGGAACGGTAATGTTCTATTCCCTCTATTCCCATTTCCCGGTACAGCCGGGCCAGCACCGTTTCAATGAGGGTCATGTCGTCCAGCATGTCGTGGATCAGGGGACGGTGGGCCTCATCGATGTCAAGGAGGACCTTCTCCAGGACGCAGAGCCGGACTATGCGGTAGCCGGTGCTGATGTTGTACATGTTGCGGTTGTCAGACGTGTCCGGATACCGGATGAAATAGACCCGGCCCAGGTCCAGCATGTCAGCGGCATCAAAGGGGAAATCTCCCCGGAGGGCGATGATCTTTTCCTTGAAGTCTTCATAATCCCTTGATGATGAAAGCACCTCCGCCGGCGTCATTCCCATAGCACCACCGCTTTCCCCGCGTTTTCTTCACATCCAGATTCGATGCGCGTATTAATAATGACTAAATTTTTCTGTTTTGTCAATACCATTACGGCAATTTCCGGACCGTTCAGCCGGCGGAGGAAATTATTTGGTCCCGCGGAAAAATTTACTTGAAAAGAGCCCTTTACAGCCGCAGTATCACACCGGAAGGAAGGCGGACCGCCTGCCGGCCGGTAGAAAAACCCGTAGCTGAAACACTGACCCGTCATGACCGAACATTACAGGAATCCAGCGCCCACGGTGGACATCATCATTGAAATTGAAGATGCTTCGCGCACCGCGGAGACCGGCGGCATTGTCCTCATCAAGCGCAAGAACCCGCCCTTCGGGTGGGCTATCCCCGGGGGATTCGTCGATTACGGCGAGACCCTGGAGGCCGCGGCCGTACGGGAGGCACGCGAGGAGACGGGTCTGGACGTTTCACTCGTCAGGCAGTTTCACGCCTATTCGGATCCCGCGCGGGACCCGCGGAAGCACACCATATCGATGGTCTTTATCGCCCGGGCGCGGGGCGTGCCCGTCGGGGCCGATGATGCGACGGAAGCGCGGGTCTTCCCCGTCGATGCCCTGCCGGAACCGATGGCCTTTGACCACGGCGACATTCTTAGGGACTACCGTGAAAAAAAGTACTGAGACCAACATGATACGTTGAGGAGACACCGGATGAATATTTCCAACAACCTTCTGACGACCCTTGAAATAGCGCTGGATACCATCTTCAAGGCATCGGGAACCGACATCCGCCTCCACGGCCTTGAACTGATACCCGACCAGCCGGTGCTCTATGTCGTGAACCATTTCACGAGGATGGAGACCTTCCTGATGCCCTATATCCTGAAAAAAAACGTCAGGAAATATCCCATCTCCCTGGCTGACAGTTCATTTTTCAGCGGAAAGATGGGGGAGTTCATGGACAGGGTCGGCGCGATTTCCACGGCCGACAAGAACCGCAACGCCATACTTATCGGGGCGCTCCTCACCGACAGCCACCCGGTCATCATCTTCCCCGAGGGGCAGATGATCAAGGACAAGAAGATCATCGAAAAGGGGAAATTCATGGTCTACAACACCGGGATCAGGAGACCGCCCCATACCGGCGCGGCCCGCATCGCACTTCTCTCCCAGTTCATGCGCGAGAAGATACGCCGCTGCCATGAAAAGAACGACGCGGAAAAGCTCGCTCAGTACGCGGCCGCCTACGGCTTCGACCCGGCGGATGCCGGCGGGATTATAGGGAAAGAGACCTTCATTGTGCCGGTGAACCTGACCTACTATCCGGTCAGGGCGCGGGACAACGCCATCAACAAGGTCGTGGGCAGGTTCGTGAAGGACATGTCGGCCCGCTTCAAGGAGGAGCTCCAGGTTGAGGGCACCATGGTCATGGAGGGCGTCGACATCGACATCAATTTCGGCAGGCCGATATCCGCGAAGGAATACCTTCATTCAAGCGCCCAGGTCGAGGAGATGCTGGCCGACGAGGCGTGCTACCTGTCGGCTGAAGAGGCAAAAAAGCTGTCAGCCCTCGCAGCCCTGGACCTCAGGATGATGCATGAGTACATGAACTCGATCTACGGCATGACCACCGTGAACCACGACCATATCTTCTCATACATTCTCACGCGCCACGGGAAAAGCTGGATCAGCGAGGATGATCTGAAAAACCGCGCCTTCCTGGCCATTGATATCATGCGCAGGACCGGCATAACCAATTATCACACCGCCCTCCAGAAGAAGCAGTTCTACCTCCTGACGGACGACTACCATGAGAAATACGCCAACTTCGTGGAGTCCGCCGCGGCCGACGGCCTCATCACCGTGCGGGACGGCATCATCCACAAGAACCGCGGGCGGTTCACCAAGGTGTACGATTTTCATACCATCAGGAAGGACAATATCATCGAAGTGCTCAGGAACGAGATCGAGCCCCTTACGGCCCTCACCAGGGCCCTTGACCGGATCTGCATCACGCCGGCATGGTGGATAAGGCGCACCCTCGCACGGCGTTTCATCGACCTGGACCGCAAGCTCTTTGAGGACGATTACCGGAAGTTCTACATCAAAGGGGAGACCAAGCCGGAGGAGATCGGCCGGCCCTTTTTCCTGAAGCGTTTCTTCAGCCGCAGGGGCATCATCCTGATCCACGGCTACATGGCGGCACCGGAGGAGATCCGGCCACTCGCGGATTACCTGCATAAAAAAGGATACAATGTATACGGTGCGCGCCTCCGCGGCCACGGAACGGCGCCCGAGGACCTGGCGTCGCGGAACTGGGAAAAGTGGTACGACTCGGTGGGCCGGGCCTACATCATCATGAAAAACACCATGAAGACCATCGCCATCGGCGGCTTCTCGACCGGCGCCGGCATTGCTCTCCTCCAGGCTGCGAACAAGCCGGGCAGGTTTCGCGGCGTCATATCCATAAACGCGCCCCTCAAGCTGCAGAACATATCGTCGCGCCTGTCGTCGGCCGTGGTCATGTGGAACAACTTCCTGACGAGGATCAAGATAAGCAGGGGGAAAATGGATTTCGTGACCAATACGCCGGAAAATCCCCACATCAACTACTTCCGCAACCCCGTGGCGGGTGTCAGCGAGCTCGGGAAGCTGATGAAGGTCGTGGAAGGGCGTCTTCTCCTCGTAAAGGACCCGGCGCTGATCATGCAGGGCTCCGACGACCCGGTGGTAAACCCGGTGAGCGGCCTGGAGATCTTCGACCGTCTCGGCACGGAGCAGAAACAGCTCATCAGGATCTATGCCAAGCACCACGGCATCATCCGCGGCAGGGAATTTGAAGAGGTGAAGGCGCGGACGCTTGAATTTCTGAAAAAGGTTTTCTCCCGCTAGGTTCCTGCTCGGGAGAGCCTCTACTGCATCTCCACGCCGATCAGAATGATGTCGTCGACCAGGGGCGCTCCCTTCCTGAATCTCGTGACCGCGTCGATGATGCTGTCGAGCATCTCGCTGATGGTGCTGCCCGCCGGGTCCCTGAAAAGGTCCAGAAAGGTTTTATCGTTGGTATCCAGCATTTCCCGCTCATCGTTGATGGTATCGGGGATGCCGTCCGTGTAGAGAAAAATGCGGTCGCCCCGACGCAGCTCAACCGAGGTCTCGCCGAAAGTCCTGTTTTCCTGCCACCCCAGGAGGTTGCCGCTGGCCCTGATGAACTCAACTGAATCCGCATCGCGGCGGTACAGGATCGGATAGGGATGGC
Source organism: Spirochaetota bacterium (assembly GCA_035400945.1). Lineage (GTDB taxonomy): Bacteria > Spirochaetota > UBA4802 > UBA4802 > UBA5550 > RBG-16-49-21. The sequence continues at coordinate 2,160 of DAONAJ010000005.1, read as the reverse complement.
CTCCCCGGGAGAAGGTGAAGGTAATGCCGTTTGCATGCCGCTTGAAGAGGCCGTACAGGGCCGTCATGTAATAATCCGGCATGCCGCGGTATACTTCGTTGTTGATCATTTCCAGGTACCGGGAGGGGCGCATGCCGCATTTGCGGCATGCGCGGTTCGACACGGTCCGCACGAGGGAGAGGAAGAGCGCCGCCGGAACGCCGTGTCCCGTCACGTCGCCGATAAAAATCCCGAGTCCTCCTTCTTCGAGGGTCGTGAAGGAGAAATAGTCCCCCCCGACCGCCTCGAGGGGCAGATACCGGTAATCGATTGCCAGCGGCGGATAGAGGGGCACTTCCTTGGGCATGAGGGCCTTCTGGATGAGGCGCGCGCTCTCGAGCTCCCTGTTGATCATCTCGTTGCTGGCCCTCAGGCTGTTTTCGCTGATCCTGAGCTCGTTTTCAACCTGCTTCCGTTCAAGGATCTCCCGGATGAGGTGCTTGTTTATTTCCTTGAGCTCCGCGGTCCGGTCCTGCACCATTGCTTCCAGTTTTTCCTGGTGCCGGCGCAGCTCGTCCTCCATCCGCTTGCGTTCGGTGATCTCTCGCCCGATGCCCTGCACCGCGTAGGGCTTCCGGTTGCGGTAGATCAGGAATGATTTCGTCTCGACGAAGATGCATTCCCCGTCCTTCTTGTAGAGGATAAATTCAGTCGGATTTTTCTGGGCCCCGGTTTCCATCAGCTCCTTGAAAATAGCGTCCACCGTCGGCATCTGGTCGTCGCCGAGAATATCCCGCAGCGTGAGCGACTTGACTTCCTCCGGTGAATACCCCAGGGCATTGATCGCGGCGCTGTTGGCGTCGATGAAGCGGCCTTCAAAATCATGGAGAAACACGATGTCGAGGGAGCGGTCAAAGAGGGCCCGGTACCGCTCCTCGCTTTCTTCAAGGGCCATCAGGGCCATCTTGCGCTTCCGGATGTCCCGGGTGCTTCCCTGGATGCCCACGGGATCGCCATTCTTGTCCAGGATCCAGGTGGTCGTGACTTCAACGTCAACCACCGATCCGTCCTTGGCAATCTCCTGGAGCTCAAGGATCTTCTGCTTGATCCGCTGATCCGCAGGCTTCTGCAACTCCCGGGCAAGTTCCTCGGTTATAAGTGGCATATACTCGGGCACGATAAGCTGCTGCATGGAGACGCCAATGAGCTCATCAGGCGTATAGCCGATCATGGCCGTTACAGAGGGACTCATATAGGTGAAGCGGCCCTCGAGGTCCATTGCCCAGATGACATCGGAGGAATTTTCCGCCAGGAGCCGGTACAGCTCCTGGCTCTTGTAGAGGTCCGAGATGGCAGTCCGATAGACGTTTTCCGATTCCTCCAGCTGGGCTATGCGCCGCTGCAGCTCTTCAATTGTGGGTCCCTTCGTGTCTCGTTCCATTTCGTGAAAGATCCTCTCGGCCGGTGCCTGCCTGAACATCCTATATGGCAAGAACCTCGATTTCAACGCGGCGGTTCTCCTTTCTCCCCTCTTCGGATTTATTGGTCGCGATGGGCTTCTTCTTGCCGTATCCCCTGCCGACGAGGCGGCCCTTCCCGATCCCCTTGTTTATCAGGTACTCCACGACTGACTGGGCCCGCTGCATCGAGAGCTTGTTGTTGGCCTGGTCGGTCCCGATGTTGTCGGTGTGGCCGCTGATCTCGACCTTCAGGGTGGGGTTTTCCTTCATCAGCCTTATGATGCGGTTCAGCTCATACTTTGACTCTTTTAAAAGCTTGTAGCTCCTGAACTCGAAATACATGTTATTGAGGACTATGTTGGCGCCCACCATGATCGGCTCGAGGAGGATGTCCTCGTTGATCTCCTTGTACTGCTGCAGGCCGGTGAGGTCTATTTTCCTGGAGTAAAAGAGGTAGCCGGGGCTCTTGACCGAAAAGTCGCATATCTTGCCCTTGGAGAGAATGACTATGTACTTCCCGTCATCCTTGTTGCTGTAGACGGTGATGGGGCGGTCGTCCTGGTTGATATCGGTAATGGTCAGTTCCGCGAAGAGGGTCTTGTCGGTGTTCCTCTTGTCGCGGACGGTTCCCTTGACGATGACGACCTTGGTCTGCTGGAGGTTTTCCGGTATCGGCACCGAGACAATCCTCCGGGCGCTCTCTTCCCCCCCCACGTCCTTG
>DAONAJ010000004.1:0-105182 GCA_035400945.1 Spirochaetota bacterium | reverse complement strand
GGAGCTTGTTCCCGTCTTCAATGGTGTAAACGCCCCTGAAGGTAAGTATCTCCATGTTCAGGTAGAGGATGACGGTCGCCCGGTAGCTCGGGCTGAGGCTGAAGGTATAGCCGTAATTTCCCGAGTACTTCAGGCTCCAGGTTCCTATGACGCTTTTAAAGGAAAGGGGGATTTCCGATTCTGAATTATCGGCGGCAAGGGCCATGGGGCCGACTCCCGTGGCGGTGCTGCCGGTCATATCCCAGAAAAAGAGGGATATTGCCAGCAGGGGGATAAGCATTGTAACTGTATTCTTCTTCATGAGGCGATTATTAATAGTATGCCGAGTCAGTGTAAAGAAAAATTCCTCGGGAAAAGCTGAATAGATCAAGAATAACTATTTTTCTATATAATATGAGGATAATGTCAATGAAAATTAACAATTGGATTTCAATAAATACGTTATTTATACAATAATGCAGCGCAGCGTGGTAAGGAATATATTGATTCTCGTAAAAAACAAACGGCTTTTATCAACATAGTATTGACGTTCTCGGGGCTGTTCTATATATTATCACTGCAGGGGACGATTTTGGTTTCGACTGCATTATCAGTTTTACAGTTGCATGCCGAGTGTGCTGTCACCTCGTTAAAAATGGCAGGCTTAACGTAACTGCAAACGATAACTTTGCACTGGCAGCTTAATTGACTGTCACGCTTTCAGATGGTCTGCTCCTCTGGGGCGGCTGAAAGTGTCATAAACAGAGGATAGCCTGATTTCTAAGATCCCGGAATAAGGGCGAAACAACAGGGAACTCGGATATTTCTAACGGCGCCTGATCCCGGTGGAATATCTTAAATCAAATGAACAGGACAAGCATGTAGAGGCTGCAGGGCTGGATTGTAGGACGCGGGTTCGACTCCCGCCGTCTCCACAGTATTCATCATTTTTCCTTAACGTATTTCAGATCGATAATTTTATTGATCAGCCTGTTGCTTATCAGATCGAGAAGCTCTTCCCGCATGATTTTAGCGTCGATTTCAAATGTTTCATACTTATCATGCTGCCTGTCCATGTAGAGGATCTTGTTGTTGTTGTCAACAATGATGATCATGGAACTGAAGTCGGTGTACTGCAATTCCAGCGAATAGCCCGCGTCAACCTCATAAATGGCGATGCTGTCGAGATTATTCTCGCTTCTGATTTTATCCAGCTCCTCCTTGTTCTGTGCCAGATAATGGGCAACGATGCCCTGGCACTGATAGGATTGGAAATCGCCGGTATCGGAGAATTGAAGAAAGCGGTCAGATTCCATCTTTGACCTGTTCAGGTTCTTGCTGGTGTTTTCGATGAGAACCAGTTCTTTGACCTTTTGATAAGGCACCAGCCACTGGGAGAGGTTCTTGTTGAAAAGCTTGAGCGAAATGGGCGTGTTGTGGGTTTTCCGAATTATAATGCCGGTTTTTTTCAATTTTTTAAGGTTAGAACCATGGCTGATTTCATTTTTAACATGGTATTTTGCGCAGGAAAGCGCAAAGAGTAATGCCACCAGTATAACGCTGCATTTCTTCATGGGGTACCTCAAATTGACAGATAAATGGCCGTCGCGGGTATGTTTATTAGAGTATTTTAATGCAGTCAAGATTAATTATTAATATGAATTCAGGGATTTTCTTCCGCTGTCGGTTACGGTTATCCGCACCGGGGCGAGATCATCCTCATTCAAATACCGCACCATGCCGAAGTGCCTGAGCCATGTGAAGAAGTAGAAGTCAAGGAAGGATATCATGAAAAGATCGTTCCGGTTGCTGAAGCCGGTCATCTCGAAATATTCATTCGCTATGGCCCCCAGGGCAACGGCGCCGTGCCGGCGGAGTAGAAGGTCTTTGAGGATGCCCCGGGTGGCTTTGAGCTCCCGCGCTGATTCCCTGTCCGAGGGGAACAGGTCCTCCCATGGCGTGCTGTTCCAGAAGGCATTGAAGAGCCTGTGGTAGAGTACCGCTGGGGACATTGCGTTAACGCATATCCTGGCATGACGCCGGTTTCTTTCCAGAATGCCGCTTTTTTCCATCAGCTGCAGGCATTGCTTGATATAGATGACCAGGAGTTCGTTGTCGTTGATTTCGTCAGTCAGGCCCGCCTGCGAAGCTGAAGCAAGACAATGGCGGTAAAAGACCTGGCTGAAACAGCCCGCGGCGTTAAGGGAGAATTTTTTAGCGCTAATCGTTTCGATCAGGAACAGGGCAAGGCGGACCGCAAAGCAGCCGTTCACCTCGGGTTCCGGCGAGAGGTTTTGCCGGGAGCTGTCCAGTGCATCGTAAAACCTGCTTATTGTTTGAAGAACGGCGGCGCTTGAAGAGCTGTTTCGGGAAATATCGTTGTTTTTGAGGCATGATTTGCTGTTTTCGGAATGAATAGATGGATATTCATTGGTGAGCGGTATGGTTGGTTTTAATCCCTGTTTGATCGTCATCGCTGTGTTTTAGTCGTATTTGATATATGTCAAAGGTCCGGTAATTAATCGCGTTCTATTAATTATTTCAACTTCTAATTTAGCTTTAAATTATTCTTTTTCACTTCACGATTAAGATCGATCTCTTTTTTGTTGTAACCAGAATTAATAGGTGAGAATAATAACTTATGATTTGATCATGTAAATTAAAATTAATTTAAAGTCAAGATAAATCTATTTTTTTAAAAATTTTTTTATCCATTTTTTTGCATGATCGAAGATGGGAGGAGAGAAAACGGCACGGTTCCTCACACAGATGAAGCGGTATCAGGCCATCAGCCGTGCCGCTGTTGCATGATTAATATTTCCCTGAACGGAAAGAGCGTAATCAGGATTTGCTTCCAGGGCTGTCTTGATCTGTCCCACCAGCTCGGCTGATCGAATGCCGTTGACCGGAGCGAAACCGGCGCTTGTTTCTCTCATCAGGTTGGTGATCCTATCCTCGGCAATCCTGTAGCTTTTAAGATACCCTGCCAGGTTTCTGCCGGCTTCTTCTGTCTGTCGGGTCTGGTTATAGTCACCCTTCCGGATATTGACGGCAATATCGCGCACCGAGGAAAGGGCGCCGCTGATATCGGGCATTTCAACGATTTTTGCCGAAGGGGTATTGGCAGGCTGCACCGGATTGGGGACCTGTTCGCCGTAAGCCCCCATGGCGGACCGGATATCATACATGGCTTCGGTCAGCGCCTGTGTGTTGACGCTGCCGGTGGCCATTGCCGTGGCGGCGATACTCTTGAGGCGCATGGAAATTGAGATGGCCCGCTGTATCACGTTCTGCGACATCTGGGCGATGCTCAGGGCGTCGCCGAGGGAGCGCTCAATGCTGAGCCGCTCCGTGATATTCCGGGATGTTACGCGCTGGTTTCCGCTGTCATGCCGCGGGACCGCCGTATCGGGTGCGGTCCGCGTGATCGGGGCCCTGGTTAGTGGTATTTTCTCTAAATCAGTCTTAATGACCATGGCTGTTCCCTCCCGGAGCTGCTAGTAAAAAAATATCACGAAACCGGCGATTTGTCAACGAGTTCTTTTCGCAACTGTTCCATTTCACCGGCGTTCAGGTCAATGGTGACCGTCCCGCCGCCGGGATGGGGGAGAGTCAGGCTGCAGCCTCCGTTCTTTGGCTCAACCCTGAATTTCTTTGATCCGGTCATCCGCACCGACAGCGGAAGCCAGTCGTCGGCTGTAAATTCGGCGATCTGAATCAGGACCCCGAAAGCGTCCTTCGGGTGAATAAAGAGTTCCTTCCAGACGCTCCCGTATTCATGGTATCCAAAGTAGGGGATACCGTTGCGCTCAAGCTCGGCAGCGGCTTTTTTAAGATCCGGCGTCTGCATGGTGATATGGTGAACGCCGCCGTCCTTTTTCGCGAGAAAGCCGTCGAGGAAGCTTTTCGGGCCGGTGGCGGTGAGGAGCTCGAGCCTGCTCAGGTCGCCCAGGTATAAGTTCTGCCAGAGATAATTCATCGAGGCGTCACGGCTGCTGGAGCCCGGTATGGCGCCCAGAAGCGTCGAAAAAAAACGGTATGCCTTGTCATAATCTTTCACCGCGATGGCGACGTGGTCAATTCGTGTGATCATGGGGTCACTCCGCACAAATAATTTTTTTGCATGTCATCGCGAGCGCAGCGAAGCGATCATGCATTTGATTGTGTAAAATAAAGTATCTTTTCATGAATATATATGATAATAATGACAAGATTGCTTCATCGCCATGCTCCTCGCAATGACATTTTTATGAAATATCTAACAGTTTCCTGAAAAACTCCATCCATGGAGTTTTTCAGGGGCGGTTTTACGAAGTGAATTCGCAAAACCTCACGTTTTTCTCGGCTGATGCCTCGAAAAACGACGATACATCCATGTATCGATTAGCATTTTGCTGTTTTCAGCAAACTGCTAATTTAATAATGTACCTTCAGCCAGCTAACGCCATTTTTTTGCATCTTTTCAATAAAATACTTGAATTAAATTATAATTCTATTAATACCAAGTGCCAGGAAAGAGGTTCATTTTGAAAATCCTTTGTGTTATTCTCTCGGCGGTGACGGCCATTGGCTTCTCCGGGTGCAAGGAAAAGCCCGAGGTAAACAAGGTCGACCTGGAACAGATCAATCCCGATGATTCAAATGATTACCGGTATATATTCAGGGAAGAGATCCAGAAGGACAAGGACCGGGAGAATAAAAGCAGAAAGAGAGAGTTCAGCGGCGGGCTTCCCTGACAGGATGCCGGAACCGCATCAATATGACCGGATTCTATGCATAATGAAAGGAGAGGGTGATGAAGGAAAAAATTAAATTTATCGTTCCCCTGGCGGTGCTGACTGTCATGTTCGCGCTGTACCAGTTCTCGTGCTTCAAGTCAGGCGATTCAACCCTGTTCGGCGACATAGGCCAGTCGCCTCTCCGCAAGGAAGCCGAGACGGCTCAGGCGGTCGAGATACAGGACACTTTCAGGAAAATATTCAACCTGTACAAGGACCGGGTCGTATATATCACGACCGAGCAGATAGTGCGCGTCCAGCCCAATCCCTTTTTCGATGATCCCTTCATGAGGGAGTTCTTCGGCGGCGGCGGCCGCGCCCGGACTGAACGGCGCCGCGGCCTCGGGTCCGGCTTCATCATATCCGAAGACGGGTACGTCTGCACCAACCATCACGTGGTGGCCGGCGTGGACACGGTGACGGTGGGCATCAATGAGAAGACGTACAAGGCGACCATCGTCGGCTCCGACGAACGGACCGATCTGGCCCTTCTCAAGATAAATGTTCCGGGGAAGCTCAAGCCGGCGTACCTGGGCGATTCTGACCGTGTCCAGGTGGGCGACTGGGCCGTGGCCATCGGCAATCCCTTCGGACTTGACCGCACCTTTACCGTCGGCGTGGTGAGCGCCATCGGCCGACGGGATGTCGACATGATGGGGGGGTCCCACATCCAGACAGACGCCTCCATCAACCCGGGCAACAGCGGCGGGCCTCTTATAAACATTTATGGAGAGGTGATCGGCATCAACCGCATGATCTATTCGCAGACCGGCGGATACATGGGGATCGGTTTCGCCATTCCCATCAACACGGCCCGCTCCATCCTGGAACAGCTGAAGACGCACAAGAAGATCAAGCGCGGATATATCGGCGTGAGCATCGCCCAGATCACCGAGGAATACGCCCAGGAGCTCGGGCTCAAATCGAACCAGGGGGCCTTCGTGGGCGAGGTGATCCAGGGGAGCCCTGCGGAACGGGGCGGCGTCAGGGTCGGCGATATCATACTTAAAATCAATGACAAGGATATCAGCACCTATATGGATCTGCTGAAAATTGTCGGCGAGATGGCGCCGGGCCAGACGCTGAAGCTGACGATATGGCGCCAGCGGAAGACGATAAACCTATTTGTGAAAGTGGTGGAGCGTCCTGACTGACACGGGGCGTCGGCGGATCACAGCCCCCGCTTGATGAGCTCGTCCTCCCCAAACCCGAAATAGTGCCCGAGCTCATGGATGAGGGTGATCCGTATCTCCTCTTTCAGCTCCCGTTCGCTGCCGCACGCGTCAAGAAGGGGGACGCGGAAGAGGGTTATGCGGTCGGCAACGGCTTCCATGTCATCGATATGGCGTTCCGTGAGGGAAATTCCCTCGTAGAGCCCCAGGAGGTCGTCCTCGCCGCCGGGCCCGGCTTCACTGCGGGGGGGACGGTCCTCAATGACAATGGTCACCTCTTCAGCTTTGGCCCTGAGACCGGGTTCGAGGGAGTCCATTATCTCCCGGTGAATCCCGCGGACGATCCGCTCAAATGTCGTGGGTGCCATGCGCATCAATGTTTTCCTGTACACCCCCCTGTCCCCCCGAGGGGGCACGTGGAATCTTTCTGAGGGGTAATGTATAATCTATCACTTCAATCTAAAGCAGTATAATTATTTTACAATTATTATTTGCATTATGATTCAGATGATATTCTTCGCATTGGGCTTTTTGTATAACTGGAGATCAGCATGTATTTCCGCATGTAATGAACATGTTGATCATTTGAATAAATATAACCGACTTGCAATTGTTGCTTCGTGCCCCCTCGGGGGGACAGGGGGGTCAATAGAACCAGGTATATGCCGGAGAATAGATGAAATATAATATCGTCATCAGCTACGGCATTGTCGTCGTCTTCGGGGTCGTCCTTGGTTTTCTCTCGGCGATTCCCATAGGCGCGGTGCAGCTGCAGGTAATTAAAAAGGCGATACGCGGACTCAGGAAGCCTGCCATCATGATCGCCCTGGGATCGGGAACCTCGGACCTGATATACGGAATCCTCACCCTCTTCGGGCTGGGCGGGTTCCTCGCGTCGGTACGGTTTCAGCTGGTTTTTTACCTCCTGGGCACCGCCGTGCTGTCGTTCCTCCTCTATCATTCAATCAGGGAATACCGGCACCATGTCTCCGCCGCTGATTGTCCGCCTAACGGCAGGAAGAACGAACACGCGGTGGGATACATGACGGGATTCACCCTTGCCATCACCAATCCGAGCATCGTGCTCTGGTGGATCGTTGGATTCAAGGTGTTCCTCGACCTGGGGCTCTTCAGCGAAGCGGGTTTTATCCTCAGGCTTGTCTTTGTCATTTCCGGCGTGACCGGCCTGGTGGGATACCTTCTCATACTGGTGATGGTCATACACCGGAGGCACCGCGACATACCGGAGAGGGTGTTCCGCCGGATGAACATGGCGCTCATCATTCTGTTCGTCGTCCTGATCGCGTACTTCGTCTATAAGGTGGCGGAGTACCTGTGCCGCTGATTCATCGCTCCTCGTCCCACAGCCGGTACTGGCGCGGAAGGAGCCTGTTGATGAAGCGGTTCAGCTCCTGCACCCGCCCCGGCCTGGCATAGTAGACATAGTGGTCCGTTATCCCCCCGTGTATCCTGATGCAGTATACCGTCCCGGTGTCTCCGTGGATGCCCTCATTGATGTAATACTTTTCCAGGCTGTCGAAGGGATAACGGCCGACGAAGCGGTCCAGCTTTTTGATCTCTTTCAGGGTGAGGGCGCGCCGGTGGACGACGAGGTCCGGCTCGCCGCCGGGGGAATGGCGCGTCACTGATATGCCCGTCATGTCAAGGGCATAGGTCCAGAGCTTCTGGCTGTTAATCCGATAGATGGTAATGGTCAGCGCGAAGTCATGCTTCGGGACATAGCGGGGGCCGCCGAGAAGCAGAGGGATGATCAGGGCCAAACGCATGGTGTCAGAAGCTCGTTACCGGCTTGAGCTCGGTCTCCGGATAGATCTGGCCATGGACCGGCGGCATGGAATTGTAGGCCCAGGTGATGTCAACCGTGCCGAGGCGAACGCCGCGGTACCGCCGGGCTCCGTTGTAGACGCCGCGCATCAGGATGTCCTCCATCTTCATGGTCATGGCGAAAACGGCCACGGTGGACCCCTTCGGGATGGCCGCGAGCTCGTCGCCGTAGGGGCCCATGGAAAAGGCAAGCCTGCCGCTGTCCGCCGCCCGGCATTGCAGAAGGGGAACCAGGCGCGGAAATCCGCCTCCGTCGATGTAAGATAGGAACTTGAGCGAGTCGATCCGGTCAACGATGCTCAGGGCGAAGGGCTTGAGTATCTGGCGTATCTTCCGCCGGGCCCCTCCCCGGGCAATGGCGGTTTTCACCGCGGCCAGGGCTATCGAACCCAGGGGCAGCCCCTCCCGCTCCGTCGTCTCCTCCAGGTCGAAGTAGTGGACCGTGTTGATGCCGAAGTAGGTGTTGTAGCGGAACATCGGCTTTTCGTTCATCATCTGGTATTCGGGGCCCTCCTTCATGAGGTGCGTCCACCGCGCGGTGCCGCGCCAGAGATGACGGTCAAGGGTCATTATGAGAAATCCCACCTCGGGGGTTTTCTGCATAAACTCCTTGCTCAGGCCCCGGGAAAACTCGCCCAGGGCCATACGGTTCGGCCCGATGGCCTGCAGCGATGTGAGGAGGGAAACGTGGGGCAGGCCCTCGGGATTGACCGTGGCCACCAGGGCCACCTTTTCATTCGGCTCAAGCGCCGCGATATCTTCAGTGCTGAATTCTTTTTTTAAAGCAGTCATGGCGATACCCCGCATGCATAAAGTCTATCAGCAAACCCGTGTTGTCGGTTTTTTGTTCCCGCCGCCCTTTTCTGTTCCATCCATCTCCGTCGAGCCGTTCCATTGCACTATGGCGGGATCGACGCCGGAGGACCTGGCCGCCCCGGCAAGGCGTTCCATCGTATCCCGGTCAAGGAGCCTTGCCTCCTTGTATGCCCAGTCCATGCCGAGGCGGCGGTACTTGTCGCGGCACAGATTGTTGAAGGCGCACAGCTCCCACCGGCTCACCCTGCCGCCGAGATTGTCCGCGATGAAGGCGCCGATGCCTGCTATGGTTTCTTCAAGGTCGGTGGCGCCGGGGATCACGGGCGTGCGGATCCACAGCTCCCGCGGCAGCACATGGGTGCCGATATAACCGGCGACGTGGAGAAGATTTTCAAGTATCAGTTCATTGCCGCTCCCGGTGAACTGCTTGTGCCGGATCGGGTCTATTTCCTTGATGTCATAGAGGACCAGGTCGGCATAGGGAAGGATCATGTCGAGGTATCCCCGGCTGCACTGGCCGCTTGTGTCCAGGGCGGTATGGATGCCCCTCCCCTTCAGCTCTTTCAGGAATGCCGACACGAAGGGGGCCTGGAGGGCCGCCTCGCCGCCCGAAACGGTGATGCCGCCGTGTTCCCCGAAATAGGCGGCGTCCTTGATGACTTCCGCGACCAGGGCCTCCACCGTCCAGCTCCTGCCGAGAAGCTCCAGCGCCGTTGACGGGCATTCCCCGGCGCAGGCGCCGCAGCCGCGGCAGACCGCGCGGTCAATGACGATGCCCCGGTCGGTGAAGGCAAGGGCCCCGTTTGGGCACACCTCCAGGCAGAGCCTGCACCCGATACAGCGCGGCTCCAGCCAGTGGAGCTGGGGCTTCATTTCGAGGCTTTCCGGGTTGTGGCACCAGAGACAGCGGAGGGAGCATCCCTTGAAGAAGACCGTGGTGCGTAGGCCCGGGCCGTCCTCGGTGGACATCCGCTGTATCTCCAGTATGGTCCCGGTCAGGGCGGTGATTGACGGTTCGCGGGTCATGGGATTCAATTATCCTCCGCCTGGAGGCTCAGCGCCTCCCTCTGTCGGAGCCGCCGGGCAACCGCGACAAGCGAAAAGGTAAACACGATGACCAGCACCGTTACGATGGTCTGGATGGCAACGCAGATGGCGAATATGTAATTTTCGTTGCCGATAATATCGAGAACGCGGCTGTGCATTATGACGATATGGACCAGTATTTCCTGCACCAGGCCCAGGAGCAGAAAATAAATGCCGAAGGTATGGCACAATTTATCGGTCATTTCCTGGATGGGGTCGGCAAAGGCGGGGTACAGCCTGAAGCTTTTCATCAGCGATCCCCTGAACTCTATCGCCACGCCGTACCCGTACAGGATGATCGCTATGCCGTTGCACAGGTGCACCATTTCGTCCGTGTCATTCTCCGGGGTAAGCACCAGCTCAGTCACCTCGCTGATTATTGACAGGATGATGCCGGCCAGGATGATGTTGACAATGACCAGTACGTATCTGTTCATCAGCACCAGCAGGATTCTCTGCCTGATAGACCCTTTCATCTTTCTGATAACCTCGTCTTTGATATAAACGGCCGTGCCTGTTGCCTGCGCATATTGTGCCGGAGCCGCTCAGATCTTCGCGTGGCTCAGGCGCGCTATGACCTCGTCCTGAAGCTCCTTCCCCACGGTAACGAAGTATGCGTTGTAGCCGGTGATGCGCACCAGGAGATGGCGGTAGTCCTGGGGATGCTTCTGCGCGTCGCGGAGCACCTCCGGATCAAGCATGTTTACCTGCAGGGCGGTTCCGCCCTTTTCGATATATCCCCTCAGAAAGGCCCTGAATTTGCCGCGGTGCTCCGGGTCGCGCACCATGGAGGGATTGAAGGTCATGGTGTGGCTCGCTCCGTTGGGAAGCAGGTTGATGTAATTGTCCCAGTCTCCGGATCCGTCAGTTGTATTTCCGCCCAGGGCCTTGCCCACAGAATTGGCATTGGCCGAAGGGCCGTTGATATCAGCGCCGTTTGAGGGACAGATGGCGTTGGAGAGGAATTTCCCCCGGGGCCTCCCGTCGGGGCTCGCGGCCATGATGTAGCCGTCACCGGCCCAGTAGTTCCATGACAGCATGCCGGGCCTGAACCGGCGGCCGGTAGATTTCGTCCGGTGCTTCCAGGTTTCGTCGGTCCAGACCTTCATCACGTCAAGGGCCATGCGATCGGCCTCGTCATCGTCCCTGCCGTATTTTGGTGCGCGGTTTTTCGCAAGGGCCTGGAGCACTTCGTGTCCTGCCCAGTTGTCCCGCAGCGCCTGGACCAGCTCCGCCATGGTGCATTTCTTCTGGTCAAAGACCAGGAACTTGACGGCCAGGAGCGAGTCAACGGTCGTCGCGAAGGTCACCGCTTCCATGGTGGTGAAGCTTATCTCGGCCCCGCCCTGGGTCACGTCGAGGGCCTTTTCCGCGCACCCCTTGACCAGGCATGAAAGATAGGGGGTACGGAAGAATTTCGCCCGCGCTGATTCCGACGCCTCCTGCACGTCGACGCATTTTTTTATGATGTAGGCGGTCTGGGTCATATAGGCGCTCCAGAACTGTTCCCACGACGTGAACTTCGAGGCGTCGCCGGTGTTCGGGCCGTCCTGCCGGATCTTCTCAACCTTGCCGGTCATGACATCGACGTGGGGGAGAAGGTCTTTCCCACCCGTGAGGGCCAGTTCCACCGCCTTCAATAGGTTGATGTTGTTGTCGACGGTCCCTGACCGGTCGTTGCCCGTCATGGTGTTTTCGAGGCAACCCACGGGGGCGTAGTCGGCGACCGTATGTTTATTAATGAAATGCTCAAGGCCCGCCCGGCGTCCCTCAAGCATCATCCCCGCCATGGAGCGCTCGTCGAAGTTCAGAAGGAAGGGGGCTCCCTGGCTCGATGATATCATGTCTATTACTTTGTCCAGGAGCTCATCCGGGCTGCCCCGGTGGAGACGCACGTTCGGCTTCGGCTCAAGTATCGGCGAGAGCTCATCAATGACTTCCAGCATCGCGTAGGTCAGGTCGTTGGTAGTGTCCGCGCCGTCCCTGCCGATGCCGGAGAGGGTTATGAGCTGACCGTAACCGGCGGTGATGCCGTTGTTGCCGGTGCGTATCATGGCGTCATAGGCGTGGTTGCATTTGATCCAGAAGCATCGGAGGATTTCCTTGCCGAATTCCCGGTCCATTCCCTCGGACAGTGATTTTTTCCAGAAGGGAAGGAGGTACTGGTCGATCCTTCCGAAAGAGACGCCCGGACCCGGGTAGTTCTCGTCGCTCATGACGAGCATGTGGGTGAGCCAGAGGGCCTGGACCGCCTCCCAGAAATTGTTCGGCGGCTCCCAGGGAACCCGCTCGAGGTTGTCCGCCATCTGTTCAAGCTCGCGCTTCCGGTCTGTCGCGGTCTCTCCCGCAGCCAGATCGCGGCAGAGGGCGGAATACCTGGCCGCGAGGTCGCGGGGCATGGTTGCGGCCGTCATCATCGCCCTGAGCTGGCCGCCCCGGGGCCCGCGGTGCTCTTCAGCGGGCAGAGCGTTGAACCGCGCCACCAGGTCGGCATGGATTCCCTTCCAGCCGAGGTGGAGGACCCGCTCGTATCCCGGGATAAGATGGCCGCTCGTGGCGCCGGCGTTGCCGTACCCGTGGTCATGGAACCACTGCACCAGGGCGCGGGCCCCTTTTTTGCCCAGAATCATCGCATCGAACTCGTCGCTTTCCTTCCTGGTAAGGCAGAGGGAGCACTGCACGTTGAAGCGGCCGCCGGCTATGAGGTCGCCGGGGAGCAGCTCCTGGGGAAGGTAATTCACCATGACCTCCCTGGTGAACCAGGCCCGGCGCTCCGGGAGGCTCCATGTCCAGAAGTCGGGATTCAGCTTTACCTCCCGGGCGGACAGCTTGAAGGAAGAGCGGAGCGTCTGCTGGAGCATATAGGTCTCAGGCACGATGTAGTAGGTCATCTCGTTGTACACCGTGTCCCATGCTGTTCCGGTGGTCCAGGAGGTCTGTTCGTTGGTCCAGGGCCGGTCAGCGCCGCGGAAATAATAGTCCCTGAGCCATTGTACCCGGTCGGAGAGACCCCGCGGTGTTTTTATCTTGAAGGAGCTCAATTCGGCAGATTGCATGGTTATCCCTCCACTTTTCGAAGCGTGGTACTAGAGGTAATATATCAGGTTTTTAACTTACAGTCAAGCTAACTTCAGTGAACCAGGATGATATAAATTGTGAATAGTAATTAATCTGATGATTTGTAACAATGTATTGATAATGACTTATAGGTGTTGTTGTAATCAATGCGGATTAAACATTACGGCCCTCTGTCTTTCCGGGGGGTCACGGTGTGTCATTGCGAGCGAAGCGAAGCAGTCCTTCCATTGCCGCAGATTATGTTTTTCTCATATTCCATTGCTGGAATCATCCGCAAGATCGCGCCGTCGTTACACTCCCCGCGATGACATGTGCTATAATTTCATGCACGCATGCTCCTTCGAAAGGCTGCTATTCATCCCATGGCTTAGGCCGCAGATTGAGGTTGTGCGGAAAGTTGTTGAAATATTCCACAGATGGTGCAGTGTGGATGGATAGATAAAAACAAATCACGCACAGGAGGCTTGCTTTGAAACGTTTATTCCTCATGTCGATTGTTGTTATGGTTGCCTGCGTGGCATGCAAAAAAGGGGGCCAGCAGGGAGATGAACGGGTTCTATCCAAAAGCGAAGTGATCCAGGGGACCACATTCACCGCCGGGTCCACGATAAAAACAAAGGACAAGGGCCTGCTGGCCTATGTAACCCTTGGCGCAGACCAGCCTGTCGCAGATGTCAATTACGGCAAGGCCTTCCCCTATGTTTTCAAGAAGGGAACGCTGCTGCAGTACAACGACAGCATCATTTTTGAAAAGCCGGAGATGCCGTCGGTGATCACCATTAATGAAAAGCACACGGTCATGGGGGTGGAACTCCCCGCCGGAACCCGCATTGAGCCGGGAGTGGCGAGCGGAACCATGAATGGCAAGCCGGTCTACTCGGTCATGTTCATCCAGGCACAGCTGGGAGAAGATACCTCCGTCAAGGGAAAGAAATTCAAGGCCTTTGAGTATATCCAGATATATCCGAACAAGATCATTTACCGCGAGAACAACGTGGAAAAGACGCTGTAGATCGTTTGCTCCTCATCTGTCATTTCGAGCGAAGGGAGAAATCCAAATTTGATTTACCCGGATTTTTCTTCATTGCATTCGTCGAAATGACAGGGGGGAGGGCATCATTGAATCAGCAATAGGGGGACCAGGAATGATACAGAATAGAGTATTCTCCGGCTTTTTTTTCCTTTTCTTCTTAGCAGTGGCAGCATCGTGTGTCGTCGCCCAGGATGCGGTTGAATACACCGGCTCGGTGCTGCATAAGTCAGGGCCGGCCGTGACGATACGCCTTGACGACGCGTCCGGTATCACTGCCGGCATTACGGTCAGCGTCTACAAGTTTTTCACCAGAGAGATCCTCGGCATGAAGACCAGCGGCTGGCTCCACGCGGCGGAGGCCAGGCTGATCAGCATCAATGGGGGCGTCGCCAAGATCAGAATAGCGGAAGAAAAGAGCAAAATGATGGTCAATGGGAAGAAGGTCGATCACCTCACGACCGGTACAAAAGTCAAGCTTGTGCCAAAGCAATAGCGCGCCGGTCTACCGCCGTTTTCCGGAAGGCCACAGCCTGTTTGACGTGAGCGTCTTCTGGTTGACGTAAATATCCCTTATTCTTCTCCGCAGCGAAGTCAGTTCCTTACCGTTCCCTGAAACCGCCAGATTGTTCTTCTCCAGCGGGTCATCCCTGAGGTTAAAAAGATATTCCTTCCCTGTTTCGCCGTGCCTTACGTACTTATAAGGATACTCGATAACGCCGAGATACTGGCCGTTGTACGGCTGGATGAGGTACACCGGTTTTGGCGATAGCCCGGGTGACACCATCGACCGGCCCTGAAAATGGGTCTTTAAACCGGATATCCCGGCCATGTCCAGGATGGTCGGGGCCAGGTCAAGCTGTGAAAAGGGCCCGGCGATGGTACGGGGGGCCAGGCGGTTGTTCCAGAGAATGAGAAGGGGAGTGCGGAAAATTTCCTCGTAGAAACCCCTTTCATTATGGCTTATGCCGTGTTCATCGAGGGGAAAGCTGTGGTCCCCGGTGATAATTACGACGGTATCGTTTAAATACGGGCGCGCGGCAATCCCTTTCATGAGCTCAGTAAGTCCCGCATCGGACAGGTGGATGGAATTGGCGTAGCTCTGCGCTATGTTCCGGGGATCAGGGTACATCAGACATTTCTCTTTCGGCACATGATCAAACCACATGTGGTTGGACGTCGTGGCCAGGGTGGCGAAAATCGGCCTGCTGCCGTTCTTCCTGTGAAGTTCATCCATGCGCTTCAGGAATATACGGTAAAAGAGGCCGTCCTCCGGTCCCCAGCCCCATACCTGGTCCCTGTCCGCCTCTGTCAGGAACTCAAAGGCGGAATGTATCTCCTTGAAGCCGGCCCTTTTCATGAAGTCGTAAGTATTGTCAAAGGATAGTTTGTCCGCCGCCTGCATGAAGAGCGTTTCGTACCCGGCGTCATCGAGGATTGACGGCAGGGCCTTGAAATTCAGGGCCGGGAAAGAAGTGAACATTTTTCCGCGGATGCTGGGGATCACCGAAAGCAGGGTTGCCGCCTGTCCCTTGCAGGTCTGCATTGAGTTGCCGTAAAAGCGCTCGATATAGAGGCCGCGGCTGATGAGAGCGTTGAAGACCGGCGTGATCTCCTTACCGTCGGGGGTCCTTTGCCTGATGACATTGGCGTTGTACGATTCCACCATTACGAGGATGATGTTCGGTCTGGCCGCGCCCCTCTGCAGCCCCGGCGTGGCCGTGAAGGTCTTAAGGTAGGGATAACCCGTAACGCTGATGTGGGACATCGGGTCCTGGAAAGGGTAGCGCACCATTCCCCGGAGCAGCCCGGTGAATTCGTCATAGGTCCGCAGCGGCAGCAGCAGGAGCAGGGCATAGACGGCAGCGGCAGCGGCCGTTTTTACCGCCGGATGGCGGTATTCCGGCGGCGACCAGAGTATTCTCTTCTTTAAAAAATGGATGATGATCAGAATGACGAGGAAGATGCCGAGGCCGATGAACAGCGCCCGCGGGAAAACGCCGATGATGGTGTACCATGATTCCTTGTAGAAACCGATGGTGAAGTTGTCGATGATGAGGCCGTAGTCCAGCGGTATGTGCGTGATAAGATGGTAGGAGTGTATCAGCACAAAGAGGGCGAGGAACAGGAGGTTCATGACCAGGCGCAGGGGCTTTACGCGGTGCGTCGCCAGGCTGATGACCTGCACCGCGACGTTGGCGGTGAAGATGCTGTAGCAGATGAAAAACGCCGACGCGAAGGAGAGGTCGAAGGGACTGATGCCGTAGCGCTTCTGGAACATGAACAGGAAATAGGCCATGAGCACCGTCGTCATGCCGTTCATGAACCCGAAATCTACGGGCAGCCACTCCCGGGCAAAGTGACTGAAACGGTGCATCGCGTCTGGTATGGTCTTCAGCTGCATGGCGGCTTCCTCCCTGTGAGGAATCTGTGACAGGTCTATGGCATCCTGTCAATTCGTTTTACCCGCACTGCCCGCAGAAGGTTGTGCCGCGCAAGTTCGTCATCAGTCAGGTAAAGCATGTCCCACCGATGTCTGTTCTGGCCGGTGATCCCGATGAATGTGTCAAAGTCGAGCCACCGGTAGTAGGACACCGACAGGGCGCTGTCCCCCACCTCCACATCGGTGTAACCCCAGGAAAGTTCGCCGTAGCGGTGGTATGCCTCGGTGTACCGGTCATGCTGGTACAGGCCGCGGGGCGAATTCCTGTCATGACGCCAGTCGAGCCAGCGGCGCGCGGACCGGTCCATGATGTACGAGTCCAGGGTCGACCCGCCGGTACCCGTTACAATGTAGATGGTCCCGCCCCTGTCGGCCCTTCCATCCGTGAGAAAGGAGTCGAAGTTGTGGTCGTGGCCGGAGATGACCAGGTCGACCCCGTGTTTCCCGAAAAGCTCGAAATACTGGGCCGCGAGAAGTTCGTTTACGCCGTAATCGCCGGTTGAGAGGATCGGGATATGGATGACAACAATGGTCCATTTCCAGCCGCCGGTGCGCGACAGCTCGCGGCGGATCCATCGGTACTGCTCGCTCCCGGTGGTGATGACCGGGCCGTCCAGGGTGGTGCCGGGACCGTCAAAGGAATGGATGAAGAATATCCGCGCGCTGCCGTGCTCAAGGACGTAATAATCGGGCTGCCCGAAGAAGTATCTGAAATTGGCACCCCGGTCCAGGAGGAAGTCGTGGTTGCCCGGAGCGGCTGCGATGGGAATCTCGCCGAGCATGTCAAGGGACGTGAAGAGATTGTGCCACGCATCAAGGTCGGCGCCGGTGCGCACCATGTCTCCGGCGTGGACCAGGAAGTCGGGCTCCCGGCCCTGGTCGCGGCACGTGTTCATTGCGGCCCGCATAACATTACGCAGATAGGAATAGGCGTAACCGCCCTTCCGGGAACTGTCGGTGTCGCCGACGGCGATAAAATGGAAGGAGCCGCCCGTTCCCCGGGCTGGGCCGGTGCGGAACGAACGCACCTTGCTGCCGAAGCCCGGGACCTGGTAGTAGTAGCGGGTCGACGGAGCGAGACCCGTGAGATGGAACTCGTGCCTCCTGCCGTCGCTGATGGTCTCCGTCACCGCGGCCATTCTCGCCGGCAGGGGCTCCCTGCCGAAGCGAATCACCGCCGGTTCAGCGTTCCTGACCGGATCGAAGTACCAGACGACCATGGATGATGACGCGTCGGTCTTCCGGTCGGTAAAGGGGCCGAACTGGACAACGGGTCCTATCCTGGCCCAGAACCGCTCGCGTGCGGAGGCCTGCGCCGGGTCCGCCGGAAGGCGGAGCATTCTGAGGAACGGATCTGCAAGGTACATGAAGATAAGGGCCATGGCCAGGGTGACGGCCCCGGCGGAACGTCTGGTCATGTATCCTCTATTGTTCCTTGACGCTATGATGCCCCAGGCCGCCAGCGTGATATTCATGAGGAAAAAGACCCCGCACAGGGTGAAGAGCAGGACCGGGTAGTGTTTGTAGGACGTCTCCAGGTATATCCGTATGATATCGGTCCCTGCGGCCATGACTGCGGCGGCGAGGAAGAGCAGCGCAAAGACAGCCAGTGAAATGTGTATGATGATCCAGGGGAGGAGACGGGAATTATTTTTCTTGTCAGTTGGAATCGTCATATAAATTGCAATGGGGATTATCTGTCATCCCCCCCCTAAGTCGATATCGTTGATAATGAGCAATCTGACCAAACCCGCATTATCCAAGCCACCCCCCCGAAGGGGGTTAAGGGGGCAAGGCCTTCCTTTCGTGTTGAAAGGGGTCTGATTATTGGGGTTAAATCAAGAAAAAATCATTATTCTTAAAAAATATTTGATTTATTACCATGGAATTAATTAGTGGTGCATATTTTATTAGTTTCAGAGGTTGTCGTCATGGATGATTCAGTCAAGAAGATCTTCTTTTATTTAGGAGTCGTTGCAGCGTTGTACCTGTTATTCTATTATGTGCTTCCATTTCTGGTAAAACTGCTCGCTTTTCTTTTCCAGGCCCTGTTCTATGTTTTCATTTGGGGCGCCGTTGCCTTTGTGGTTATATTTCTGGTGGCTCACCTGGTAAAAATAGTAAGAAAGGAAGTGTAATAGTCCTGAATCGTTTCCTCATAGAGACTGATGACCGGTTTCTCACCCTGCCTGGCGGGTGTGATTGCCTGCAGGGGGTATGCCCGAAAGCCCGCTGATAGTAGAGGAGAAAAAAACCCCGGCATTGTTATTTTGTTGATTTATATCAGGCAATTATTAACAATTGGGTTTTTCAGGAATTGTGTCCATGAAAAAGATTGATTTACTGAAAATTGAAACAATCGCCCTTAAGGTTTTCATCGCCATCTGCGTTGCGGGAGGGCTTATATTCGGCTTCGTCACGGCGGAAATAAAGAATTATTCAGGCATTGATAACCTGAAGGCCTTCCAGCCCAGCATTCCCACGAGGCTCTACGATGTGAACGGCGAGGTGATCGCCGAGCTGTTCCAGCAGCGCCGCTACCCGGTGTCCTTCGAAGATCTTCCCCCCTGCCTGGTGAATGCTTTCCTGTCGGCAGAGGACCAGGACTTCTACGACCACTTCGGCATATCCCCCCCGGCCATTATCCGGGCCATGGGGAAAAACATAATTCTTTCGATAAAGTCATTTCGCCCGATGATTTCCCAGGGCGGGTCCACCATAACCCAGCAGCTGGCAAAGCGCCTCTTCACCTCGGGGGAGCGCACCTTCGGCCGCAAGGCCCTGGAGGCGATCCTGGCGCTGCAGATTGAAAAGCGCTTCACGAAAGAAGAGATACTGGAGATGTACTTTAACCAGATCTATTTCGGCCACGGGTGCCACGGCATCGCGTCAGCTTCCCGGTTCTTTTTCCACAAGAATATCAAGTATATCAACGCCATAGAGAGCTCGGTCCTGGCGGGCCTGCCCACGCGTCCCAACGGTCTTTCGCCCATCAAGTACCCGCGGCGTGCCATGGCCAAAAACAGGGACACCCTGAACCGCATGGTCGACCAGGGATACCTCGACCGGAAAAGCGCCGACCGGATGTACCGGGAGTTCTGGCCCGCCTTCGTTGATTCAATCATCATGGATTACCCGACCAAGACGGCCCGCTCGAAGTTCCAGGACAGGGCCCCCTATTTCACCGATTACGTGCGGCAGATCCTCATTTCCCGATTCGGCGAGGACATGGTCTACAATGACGGCCTGAGCGTGTACACGACCCTCAACCTGCGCGACCAGAAGAACGCCGAGAACGTCATGAAGGAAGCGCTGAAGAAACAGAATTCGATTTCGGTAAAAGGCGCGGTGACCAAGACCATGGCCATGGAAATGGGCATGATCGATTCCTTCGAGGGCCTCAGGATGATATTCCCGCTCCCGTCGGTTTCCATAAGCCAGGACGGGGAGAGCATGTTCAAGCAGATGATGGCCGATGATCTTCTCGACGCGGCCGAGATCCTGTCGTTCTTCACGGAAACGCCCGGCTGCAACAGGGCCCTCGAGGCGTACCATTCCCAGATCACGGGACTCTCCTCGGTCATGAACGTCGAGGGCGCCCTGATTGCCATCGAGCCCTTCAGCAGCTACATCAAGGCCATGGTGGGCGGCTCGAAATTCGAAGTGCAGAACCAGTACAACCGGGCCGTGCAGGCCAAGCGCCAGCCGGGCTCCTCCTTCAAGCCCTTCGTGTACGGGGCGGCGATAGAGAACAAGCTTGTGACCACGGAGACGCAGCTGCCCGACGCGCCGATCCTGGACATCGACGCCATCGGCAACACCTGGACGCCGGGCAACTACGAGGGTGAATACCGCGGCATGGTGCCGCTGAGCAACGCCCTGTCCGCATCCATCAATGTCATATCAATCAGGCTCTACGACCTCCTGGGGCCCGATAAGATCATAGATTATGCCTCGAAGATGACCAAGGTGCCGCCGACTGATTTCGGCGCCAACCCGACCATCGCCCTGGGGACGTCGGAGCTGACGCCCTTCGAGATGGCCACCGGCTACGCCATATACGCCAACCGCGGCAAGGACGTCATTCCCTTCGCCGTGCGGTACGTCGTTGACCGTGACGGCAACGAGGTGGCGAACATCGAGGGCGAGGTGGGCGAGATCCTGGCCCGGAAAGCCAAGAACGGGACGATCCAGGTCATCAGCGAGGAGGTCGCCTGGATCATGACGCAGATGATGAAGCGCGTCGTCGATAGCGGCACGGCCACCGAGGGTATCCGCATCAAGGGCGGCTATTCCAAGCAGGGCGCCGGCAAGACGGGCTCCACCTCCAACTGGTCAGACGCCTGGTTCTGCGGTTTCACGCCTGATATCACGGCGGTGGTGTGGGTCGGCTACGACCAGTCGTTCCTTTCCCTGGGCACGCACCAGGCGGCCTCGGAAGTGGCGGCGCCGATCTGGGGCAGGTTCATGGACGGATTTTACAGGGGCAAACCGGACCCGCAATTCCCGGAGAAACCGGCCGGCGTGTGCCAGATCGGTTCCGGCTACGGCCTTGAAGGGGCGCAGTCGCAGTATTACAGCACCGATGGCAATGACATCATGAAATCGGTCCTTGAACGCTATATGGAGATAGAAGGTTTGATTGAAGAAAGGAAACATTACAGCCAGTAACCGGTTTAATCCATCGGGGCGTTGATTTCCCGTTTTTTAGATTTTTCGTTTGATTTTTTATTATATATGTACACTATTAATAGTGCTCCTTATACCGGTGAAGTAACCGGAAAGGGCATTTATATGATATTTTAGCAGGAGGTTGAAACCGTATACAAAAGCCATCTTAAAGACGCTGAAAAACAGTGTGATAAGGAGGTACAGGGAATAAATTTAATTATTTTATTATTTTTTTTTGTATGATTGCCTGTTTTCCGTAGAATTATTCTTGAAATTATTAAATTTTATGATATAATTCATCATCATTTGAGAGGGTGAGGTATAGGGAATTTATATGTTCAAGGTCGGTGACAATATTGTCTATCCTATGCATGGCGTGGGAAGAATAGAGGCCATCGAAAAAAAAGTCATTTTAGGTAAGAGAAGCGAATATTATATTATTACAATCCTGAACAGCGGCATGAAGGTGATGATTCCGGTTAAAAACGCTGAACAAATTGGAATACGGAGTATCATACCCAAAAAGGACATAAAGAAAGTGCTCGGCGTGCTTACGAAGAATGAAATAAGCTCGGTGGACGACTGGAAAGAACGGTACCAGAACAATATTGACAAAGTGAAAAGCGGTTCTATTTATGAAGTATCTGAAGTGGCCAGGGACCTGTACCGCCGGGGACGCGAGAAAGAGCTTTCCATCATGGAGCGGAAGCTGTATGAAAACGCGTATCAGTTAGTAACGCACGAGGTTGCCCTGTCTAAGAATATCGACCTGGAGGAAGCCGGTAACCTGGTTTCCGAAGCCCTCTCATCTCATCATCCGAAAAAGTAAGGGGATGCACCCCCTGTTGCTGGGTGCGCTCTTCCGGTGATGACGAAAAAGTAATCTCTGTTTTAAACCCCTGCGATATCTCGTTTATCGTATCAGATCTCGTTACGCAAGGAGTACGTTATGATTATCATTTTAAGGATATTATTTATTGTCTTATCGATGCTATTTTCTTCATTATATTTTGTTGATAAACCTTTTTACATCATTCTGGCCGTTGCGGCGGCGGCCGGCGTTGTCTCGCTTCTGATCCTCATCCTGGTGGAATACGTGCTGCATACCTTTTCTGCGCGGACATTTGCCGCCGCGATCATAGGGCTGATCATCGGCTTTACCCTGGGGCACCTCCTGAACCTCGCCTACGGGGCCCTGCACATCACGGCCCTGGACGAATACTCCCACATCATCACCCCACTCATCTATCACCTGACGGGCTTTTTCGTGATGATGTTCTTCGTCATCAACTACGAGGAGATATCGTTCCTGGACAAGATCGTTTCCTCCAGCGAGGAGAGCTCGGACGAGAAAATCGCCTACAAGATACTCGACACCAGCGTCATCATCGACGGCCGGATCGCCGATATATGCGACACCGGTTTCATCGAGGGGATCCTGGTCATTCCCAACTTCGTCCTGAACGAGCTCCAGATGATCGCCGACTCGGCGGATTCGATCAAGAGGAACCGCGGCCGCCGCGGCCTGGACATCCTGAACAAGATGCAGAAGGACCAGTCGATCATGGTGAAGATCACGGACATGGATTTCGCGGACATCAACGAGGTTGACGCGAAGCTTGTGAAGCTGGCGAAGATCATGAACGCCAAGGTCGTTACCAACGACTTCAACCTGAACAAGGTCGCGGAGTTCCACGGGGTCCCGGTCCTGAACATAAACCAGCTCTCCAACGCCCTGAAGCCGGTGGTGCTCCCCGGCGAGGAGATGAGGGTCGCCCTTATCAAGGAAGGGAAGGACCAGAACCAGGCCATCGGGTACCTTGACGACGGCACCATGGTGGTGGTCGAGAACGGCCGCCGGCGTCTGAACGACGAGGTTGACGTCACGGTAACCTCCGTGCTGCAGACGACCGCTGGAAGGATGATCTTCACCAGGCTCAAAGATTAATGACGGGGCCCCTGATCCATGCGATTGATCAATGAGATCACGGTTATAATCAAAAAAAAGAGCTTTCCCAGCTTTATCGACGAGCTGTACAAGCGGGAGTGCGACCTTCTTGAGCTCCAGCATATCGAGGAGTCAGGGGATGGTTACCTCTACACCATCCGCATCGCATGCGACAACCTGAAGCGGTTCGAGGAATTCATCACCATCATCAGCAGCTCCAGCGACAAGTACAAGTTTATATCGGTGAAAAATGTCGTTGAGGACCGCATCGTGGGAGGGCTTCTCTCCGTATCCGGGAAAATGCCGCTGGAAAATATCACCGACTTCAATACTTCGGTTCTGGGCGCCGCCGACCTCATGTTTGAGAAGATAAAAGGAGAGGACGGAAGGCGCTTTACCAGCATTTCAAGGAACGTGGGCCTGATCGCCGGCATCAAATCAACGGATGAAGGGGCCCGCGTGCACCTTCTCCGTGAATTTGTGAGCGCCGAGAGGGATGCCGTTATTCTCAACAGGTTTTCCGGCCTTAACGGCTGTCCCCTCGCGGTCCGCTTCGAACACCCGGAGGATGTCATCCAGGTGCTCAAGAAGATAGAGCAGAATTATGCCGCGGTCCGCGTCACCCGCATCGATGAAGCCTCCATCATGCTCTATGACATGCTTTTCTCCGATCTCGCCGTACCGACGGTCTCCCAGGAGCATGACGACATACCGTTGTTCCTGCTGGTCCTGATCATCAAGATCATGATGAAGTACCGGATCAAGGCGGAAGAAACAACAGTGGGGTTCATCGGCATCGACCTCAGTTCCGTTCGGCTGGCACGGGTGCTTGACAAGATCGGGTTCCGGAGAATTCTCGGATTCGACCACAGTGAAAAGTCAATGCTGGCCCTGGAAAACCAGGGGGGCCTCGCGACCACCGCGGAAAATATTTTCGGCAATGCCGACATCACCGTTCTGCTGAAAAACAACTTCGACATGGAAGAATTCCGTAAAATACGCCCCGGCCAATTTGTCATATCCTTTATGGAATCCGAAGAGCCCGGCCTGGAGGAGATATCGGGCAAGGGAGTCAGGGAATTCATAAGAAAGAGCGCGGCGGACCTGGCGGTACTGTACCCGGGATTGCTCCGCGGCATTATCGATGCGAATATCAGGTATATAAACGACGCCAAGCTGGTTGACTTTGCTAAAAAGCTGGTGGCCCTGCTGTCGGATTCCTTCGAGTTTCCCCATCTCTTCGGCGACGTCCACGAGAAGGTGTATAAGATAGTCGCCCAGGACAAGTCCAAATAATCCTAATTACAATTTCATGTCGCTTCATATGGAGAGTGCGAATTACTCACGCCCACCCGTCAAAATAGGACCTCCTGTCAAGGTCCCTGGCAGCTTCTTGAATTTGAAGCCCCTCACCCCCGGGTCCCCCTCTCCCATTAAGAATTGAAGAAAGGAGAGGGGGCGATGCATTAATTATATCTTAACGAAAACCCTCTCCTTTTTTCCGAGCTTAATGGGAGAGGGTGCGCGAAGCGCGGGTGAGGGTATTGATATATCCTCTCTTCGGGCAAATGATTGAGGTCTGATAGGTGGGAATAATTTTTTTCCTTCCGCACCGCCGGGCCTCGTGCCCGGTGACTTCTAAGTATAAGTTACCATAAAAACCTGCGTCATGGATGACGCGAGCGGCGCGAGTCTGAATAGAAACGAGTCGCCGGGCAGGACGCCCGGCGGTGCGAGGATGCCACACGATGTGGCTTCCGGAGCGAAAGCCAACAATTACTTCTTACCTTCTTAAAAAGCCAAATGAAACAAAAAACTTCCAAAAACAGAAAAACTAAAAAATTACAAAAAACATCAACCATTAGCCCCCGCCGGCGTTGAGGCGGCGGGGAGGTGGGGAGCCCGAGGGGAGGAGGGTGCGCAACCCTTCTCCCCTCGGAATAATGCCGACCCGGCTCCCGGGTCACCTACCCGCCCTGATCCAGGGCAATAAAATAATGTAGTATTACTCAGTAATAATGACCCACCGAAGGTTGCTGTAATGAAAGAGGCGGTATTCCGCGCTCCCCCCGGTCGAGCGGGCAAAGCGGTGCACGGTAAGGTCATTAACCGGCACGGACAGGTCGATCCGGTCAAAATCGGAGAAGGAGGTGTGTATTTTATTGCGGTCCACGGCGACCTCGTAGGTTCCCAGGGGACCGACAATGAAGGATTTCTCTCCCACCAGGCGCTGGACTTTTTCCATGTCCACCATGAGAATGAAGATGCCCGGCATGGTGCCCGGGGCGCTTACGTCCGAAGAAACCGCGATGTAATACCCGTCCCAGTACAGGGGCATCGAGGCCATGCTGGCTATGAAGGGCTTGGTCTCCCTGTTGGCATAACAGAGGCCGAGGGCGGTTTTTCCCAGGGAGGTCCTGACGTTTCTGGCAAAGATCCCATCGTTTTTCATGGTGTAAATCACGGTACCTTCCCTGTTGATCAGGACGAAATCGGAATACACCCCTTCGGTGACGGCCTTGATCATGGAGGTTATTCCCTCCCTCTCCAGGAGGTAATACTTGTCGCCGCCCCGGTCCATCTTCTGCAGGTGGGTAAGCATTTTTATCAGGTCGCGCTCGATGATAACCTTTTTCGCTTTTTCAAGGTCCGATTCGCACAGTTCAAAGAGGTTTTTCAGCCTGGTTGCCGCAGCCGGTCCCGGTGACGGCAGGTGGGCACAGGAGGCCCCCAGGGCCATAACGATCAGAATGGCAAAAAGACCGTTCAGTTGTTTTATTATAAGGCGCATGATCAATATTAATTTTCGGCTTGAAAGGACCGGATGGTAAGCGATTTATGGCTTATATAGATCATCCTTGAAAAAACAGGGGAACAAAGGTGTCAATTGCGGGTTGTCCCATGAAAAAAACAGCCACTTCCGCCATAGTCCTTCTTTTTCTGCTCCAGCTGAATTGTGCAGCGGCCGGTGCCGAAGTTCCCGGTGATTCCAGGGATGCGTCAGGAAAAATTATTTCGGAAGCTGGCGGCGGACTGAGAGACGGCGAGCCCCGCGGCACCGAAGGCAACAGGTCCGATGATGCTCTCATCAGAAAAAAGGAAAATAGAGAATCATCCCGGATAGACAGCGGCAGCAACAAGGGGCGGAGGGACAGCTATTCCTGCATTGACCCCACCCGCACCGAATACATTGCTCTCTTTGCGGGTTACGGCGGGTATTTCCCCGTTGCCGATTATGGAGCGGCATATAATCCGGGACACCTTGTTTCATTCACCGCCGGCATATATTATATTAATTTTCTGGGCCTCTCGCCGGAGCTGCATCTGCGGTACGCGGCCATGAATTACAAAGAAGACCCCCTCCGGTACAATGCCAGCCTTTCCCAGGCGCAGGTGTATCCGGCGGTCGTGTACCGGTATCCGGTAACCCTTACCCGGAACACTCTCACCGTCTACGTCCGCATAGGGGACGGCCTCTCCATGATACGCTACGAATCCCGGGACCCCTATATTCCGATTGTGACCAGGAACATAACCGAGTACCTCAATGTCTTCGGCCTTTCGGCCGGCTGTTACTATGATGTGTGGCGCGGTTTTCTGGTGGGTGTCGATGTGAGCTACAGCATTGTTTCAACGGCCCGTAAACCACTGCAGGCGGTGTCGCTCACGGTCAGTGCGGGCTGGCGTATCCTGTGACACGCGCCGCCCGGCGTGCAGCATGTCCTATCCTGCCCCGTGGCTGTTACATGTCTATACAGCGTTTCCCGGTTTTAATCTCGATGCGTCCGAGAAACTGCTGGAATCCCACCGGCGGCCTGAACCTTATGCCGAAGAGCCGGTGGCATATGAACTCCAGGATCAGGCCCGCCTCCTGTTCCGTGTCCATATAGGCGAAATCGATGCTAAGGGGTCCCGCGCCGAGCCGCCCCCGGACGTACACCGGGTATCCCGCGTCCGTCAGTTTCTTTGCCCATGCGTCCACATCGCTGACGAGAAATCCCAGATGCTGGACGATTGGCCTTCCCTGCTTTTCGAGGCTCCGCCGGTAGAAATCAGAACCGGTTCCCGGCTCAAGGAGCTCGATCTCGATGCCCCGGTGGTACCCGAAACCGATCCTGCTTTTTATGGCGCCGTCGGAGCCCCGCTCCTTCCAGAATCGCGGGGCCCCGGCCATGAGAAGAAACGGCTTCATGCCGCTGCCTTCAAGCTCAGCCGCGGCCTTGACGACATCTGGAACCACCACGCCGAGCTGGTACACCGGCACGTTGATCCCCAGTTTATTTCGGGTTTCCCGGGCAATGGCCTGGACCCGTTCGGAAAAACTACTCCCAGACATGATATCTGAAAGGAGCATGGCGGTTTCCTCCGGATAAAAGTGGTCTGACTGTGAATCATTCGGGTATCAAAGGCTCCGGACAGAGCATGTCAAGGGGGGAGCCGTCTGTCGACCGTTATTATAAACCTGTACCAAATTATCGTGGTTTCCCGGTATTTGCAGGATATGTGTTTGTCTGAAGTGCCAGAGAGAGAACCAGGGGCATGAAAATTTTTATTAAAGGATGTCGAATTTCCATTTATTCTCTGCGCCTTGGCGCCTCCGTGAGAAACATTTTTTATAAACCGGGCAACCCCTACTCCGCCTTCTCTAGAGGGGTGTATTTTTCCAGGAAGGTTTTGCTTGACCTGCCGAAGAGAATGGTGAGCTTCACGTTGTCGCCGGACCCTTCGATGCTGAGGACGCGGCCGACGCCATACTTGGGATGGAGAACGTTGTCCCTTACCCTGAACCTGGAGTCGCTGCGCACGGGAGGGGCGGAGCTCTCCGATGGCTCTTTCTCGGCATCGGTATCGGTTTCGTCGGTATCATCGAAATGGGATTCGGCATAGGTTTTTTTTACGCCGTACGGGGTCCGGTATGAAGCGCCGTTCTGGTAGCTGTTCGAGTAGTATTCCTGGATTTCAATAAGGTCCGCCGGTATCTCGTAGATAAAGCGTGAAGGCTCTTTGTGAAATATCTCGTGGAAGGTCCGGCGAAGCTCGGCGCTGGTAAGGTAGACGCGCTCCATGGCCCGCGTGATGCCCACGTAGCAGAGGCGCCGCTCCTCCTCGATGCCTTCTTCCGTGTCTGAGGAAAGCCGGTGGGGGAAGATGTCTTCCTCCAGGCCGGTGAGGAACACCACCGGGTATTCGAGCCCCTTGGCGTTGTGGACGGTCATCAGGGTCACCACGTTTGTTTTGTTTTCCGGCTCCTCCTCGGGGTTCTCCTCGGAGGTATACAGGGAGATATCCTGTAAAAACTGGTCAAGGGCCGCTTCAGGATAGGCCTGCTCGTAATCGTAGACGCTGTTCATGAGCTCGCTGATGTTCTCCAGGCGGGAACGGCTTTCCATTGTGTCCTCATCCTCGAGGCTCTTCACGTATCCGGACAGCTCCAGAACCTGCTCGACGAAGGCGGAGAGCTTGGTCCGCGGGATATCCCGGGACGTCTCCTGGCATTGGATCATCATGGCCCGGAAGTCGATGAGCCCCTTGGGGAGCTTCTCGCCGAGGCGGTTTTCCCGTATGACGCTCCATTCGGATTCGCCCCCCCTGGCCGCATGGTCGCGGATCTTGTCGATGGTCACCCGGCCGATCCCCCGGGATGGGGTGTTGATTATCCTGAGCATGGAAACCAGGTCATGGGGATTGGCGATGAACTTCAGGTAGGCCAGAATATCCTTGATTTCCTTCCGGTCGTAGAACTTCATGCCGCCCACGACCCGGTAGGGGATGTTTTCTTTCCTGAGGCGGTCTTCAAACACGCGGGACTGGGCGTTGGTGCGGTAGAAAACGGCGAAGTCGCTGTTGGATAAGTTTTCCCGGTGCTTCAGCGACATGATCGTGTTCACCACGAACTCGGCCTCGCCGTACTCGTTATTGGTGCGGCACCAGACCACCGGCTCGCCTTCGCCCTTGTGGGCGTTCAGGTTCTTTTCCTTCCGGTGAACGTTGTTCCTGATCACCGACGACGCGGCCGTCAGGATCGGCTGGCGCGAGCGGTAATTCCTGTCAAGGGTTATGACGGCGGCATTCAGGTAGTCTTTTTCAAAGTTCAGTATGTTGCGGATGTCGGCCCCGCGCCAGGAGTATATCGACTGGTCGTCGTCGCCGACGACGCAGAGGTTTGTGCTGGCCGAGGCGAGATATTTAGCTATCAGGTACTGCGCATAGTTGGTGTCCTGGTACTCGTCTATCATGAAGTATGACCACTGCCGCTGGAGCCGCTGCAGTGCGTCGGCGTCGGAGCGGAGGAGCTGGACGGTCTTGATGAGGAGGTCGTTGAAGTCAAGGGCGTTGTTCTTCGCCATCAGGCGGTGGTATTCGTCATAGATCTCATGGAAGTCGTAGAAATGGGTCTTCTGCGTCAGCAGCCCGGGGTCGGCGCCGTCGATCAGCTCCGCCTTGTCCTTCACTTCTGATATTTTTGACACGATCGACTCGGGGCGTATTTTTTTCGGGTCCAGGCGCATCTGGAGGAGTATCTCCTTTACCAGCGTCGCCTGGTCCGTGGCGTCATAAATCGAAAACGACGAGGGGATGCCTATGCGCTCTCCATAGCGCCGCAGGATGTACACGGACGCCGCGTGAAAGGTCTTGATGAAGACGCTGGCGCCCTGCGGGCCGATGAGCCTGATGATGCGGTTCTTCATCTCCTCGGTCGCCTTGTTGGTGAAGGTGACGGCGAAGATGCCCGTCGGGGGGACGCGCTTTTCACCTACCAGGTAGGCGATCCGGTGGGTGATAACCCGGGTCTTGCCGGAACCCGCCCCCGCCAGTATGAGGAGGGGGCCGTCGGTATGCAGCACCGCTTTCTTCTGGTTTTCGTTGAGATTTTCGAGAATGGACATGGCGGTTCCTTTTTCAGATTTACATCAGATTCTTCCCTGGTCCGTATTGTGGCAAGTAGAAAAAACGGGATAGGTTAAATTTTAACCGGTGGATTGGCCTCACCCCGCCTCCGGCGCGCCCTCTCCTGGAAGGAGATGGCTTCCTGTGAAATATATTTTCTTGAGCCTCCCCCTCTCCCCGTGGGAGAGGGGGACCGAGGGGGTGAGGTCTTAAAAGACAGTCTCATATGCCCCCGGGCACTGTGCAGCCGCTCGGTATTATACGGACAACCTCTAAATTAATGAAAAAATATTCTTTTATTATTTGACAAAGGCAAAACGCTGCTAAAGGTAGTGACCGATGCGGCCCGATACCTGCGGGCCCGCTTTCCAGGCATGATTCCTGTGTCAGGAGGGATAACCTAAACGTGGCCGAAAAGATACTGGTAGTCGATGATTCCCGCATCGATACCACAACCATCACGAAACTCCTCGATGACTACTCCGTCTTGAGCGCCTCCTGCGGCGATGAGATGTGGCACGTCCTCAAGCACGAAGTACCCTCGATCATCCTCCTGGACGTGGTCATGCCCGGGGAAGACGGTTTCCAGATAGCCAAGAAATTGTCTCATATAGAGAAGTACGCTGATATCCCGATTATTTTCATAACCTCCAAGGACACCGGGAAGGACGTTGAAAAGGGGTTCGACTCCGGCGGCGTCGATTACATCAAAAAGCCCTATAATGAGATTGAGCTGCGCGCCCGCATACGGTCAGCGCTGTTGAAAAAAAAGCAGGAGCTGGAGCTGCGCGCCAGGACCATTACCGATCCCCTGACCGGGGTTCATAACCGGCGCTATTTTTTTGAATACCTTGACAAGATCATTGAGCACGGGCGGAGAAATTTGAATAAAAACTTTTCCATTGCCCTGATCGATATCGACCATTTCAAGAATATCAATGACACGAAGGGGCACCAGGCCGGCGATTATGTCCTCAAGCAGCTCGCGGATTACCTGAAAAAAAGTATCCGCCCCTACGACCTGGTGGCCCGTTACGGCGGCGAGGAGTTCATCATTCTCTTCAAGGACTGCTCCCGGAATGATTCATGCGAAATTCTGCAGCGGATCAAGGATACCGTTGACCAGGAGCGGTACCGGTTCCAGGGCGATCCGATCCATGTCACCTTCAGCGGCGGAATCGCCGACAACAGGGAGCTGGACAAGGGCGCTGCAACCGCCGAAAACCTGGTTAAAATCGCCGATGAACGCCTCTACAGCGCAAAGGAGGCGGGGCGCAACAGGATTGTTATCGATTCCGATACCGTGAAGGCCGCTCCGGCCACCTGAGAGGCTATTCCTCCTCCATCCAATATCTGCGGAGGGGAAGGAGGCGTTCGCCGGTAAAAAAAGCTTGCAATCTATATGCCCATGGTTGATAGTGGTTCAGTTAAGATGATGTTGGATGTATTGACGAGCGATTGACAGGAGAGTGGGCCACCCACTCTCTTTTACTATGGATGCAAGACGTGCATATTAAAGAGAGAATGTTGGAGCTTATCAAGGATACCGCCGGCAAGCTCGGCTACCTGATTTATGAATCTTCAATTCTTTATAAAGGAGAGAATTCCCAGATTCACGTGAAAATTGACAGCCCCGCCGGCATTTCACACCTCGATTGCGAGAAATTTTCGCGGGAGCTGTCAGCCAGGCTTGATGCCGAGGACGCCCTGCCGAACTACTCCCTTGAAGTGTCATCGCCGGGCCTTAACCGGCTGCTTCGCAACAGCTCCGAATTCAGGCGGTTTCCCGGCGCCCCGGTGAAGGTCGTCTACGAAGAGGGCGGGAGCCGCAGGGTCGTCAAGGGAACCATCGGCGAAATGACCGATACGACCGTGACGGTATCTTACGAAAAGGGCGATGTTGTCGTCCCCTTTGACGCAATTATCAGCGCTAATCTTGATTATTAAAAAGGTGCAGGAGCCATGAGCAAGAATTTTTTTGAGGCATTACATGAAATAGCGACCGACAAGGGGATTCCCCGGGAATATATCGAGCAGATTGTCGAATCGGCGATGCTGTCCGCGTTCAAGAAACAGTACGGCATGATCGACAACGTGAAGGTCGTCTTCGACCGGGACAAGAACAGTGTAAAGATTGTTTCCAAGAAGATGGTCGTCAAAACCCCGCGGAACAGGGCGGAGGAGATATCCTTCAGCGAGGCGGTCAAGATCGCGCCGGACGCCCAGCTGGGAGACGATGTGGAAGTCGAGGAAGACCCCCTCGAGTCCTTCGGAAGGATCGCGGCCCAGACGGCGAAGCAGGTCATCATCCAGAAAATCAAAGAAGCTGAAAAGAACATCATATACGGCGAGTTCGTCGACAAGGAGGGCGAGCTTATCAACGGCTTCCTCCAGCGCAAGACCAAGGACGCCATCTATATCGACCTGGGGCGCACCGAGGGCATACTCCCGTTGCGGGAGCAGAACCCCCTCGAGCACTACAAGGTCGGGGACCGGGTCAAGGCCCTTATCCTTGCCGTGCAGAAAAACTCGAAGGGGCCCAGCATCATCCTTTCCCGGACGCACCCCGCCTTCATCGAAAAGCTCTTTGAAATGGAGATTCCCGAGATATATGACGGCGTCGTCCGGATCGTGAAGGTCGTCAGGGAGCCGGGCATGCGCACCAAGGTGGCTGTCACCAGCGAGCGCGACGACGTGGATTCCGTCGGCGCCTGCGTCGGCATGAAGGGTATCCGCATCCAGTCGATCGTGCGGGAGCTGGAGGGCGAGAAGATCGACGTCGTCGAGTGGTTCGAGGATCGGAAGATCATGGCGGCCAACGCCCTTACCCCGGCGAAGGTCCACGAGATCGTCGAAAAGTCGGACGGCGGTGTCATAGCCGTGGTCGACAATGACCAGAAGCACCTTGCCCTGGGCAAGGCGGGGCACAACGTCCGCCTGGCGTCGAAGCTCTGCGGCTTCGATATCGACATCAAGACCGAGGACGCCTACCGGGATTTCCTCTCCTCAAGCGAATCGCGGGCCATCGTGGAGCAGCTGTTCTCGAAGGTCAACGAGGACGAGACCCCGCTCTCCGAACTGCCCGGCCTTGAAACGCGCACCATCAAGCTCCTGGAAAACGGCGGCGTCTTCTCGGTAGAGGACCTCGTCGAGAAATCGCTTGAAGAGCTCATGGCCATCGACGGCATCGGCGAGAAAACCGCCAAAAAAATACTTGAGATTATCGCTGAAAGCGTTGATTTTGATGAATCGGAAGAAGAATCAGAGGAGGAGTCTGGCACAGAAAAAGGTTCTGAAGAAGGCACGGATACACCAGGTAAACAAGAGGAGACCGGGGAGCAGGAGAAACCGAAACAGGACGAATAAGCTCCTGGACGGGGCCGCTCCGGTTTTTCGCGCGAGAGCGCCAGAGGGGATTCAGTTCCCCGGAATTATTAAAGCCAAGGAAGAAAGACTGATACATGAAAGCCATTGAAATAGCCAGAAGAAATCATATCTCGATGGAAGATATGATGGAAGTGTGCCGGGAACTGGAAATCGCCTGCGAGACCGAGGAGTCTGATCTTCAGGAAAAAAATATATTTCTCATTGAGAAAAAAATAGAGGCCATTAAAAAGAGAAAGGCGCAGCAGATAGAGGAGAGCAAGAAGGGCAAGAAGATAAAGCTGAAGCGGAAGGTGCAGGTCCCGAAGGAGGGGAAGGAAGCCGAAGCCGCTGAAGAACCTGAAAAGAAGGAAGAGCCCAAAAAACCGGAGCGCGAAGCGGCACCGTCAACCGCAGAACGGCGCGTCCCCCGTCCGCAGGGAACGGGAACCCGGAGAGAAGGCGGCCCCGGCGGCCGTCCGGTACCGGGCGGGCCCAGAAGGGAAGGCGGTCCGGGAGGACCCGGCCGTCCCCCCCGGAGAGAAGGCGGCCCCGGCGTACCTCCGCGGAAAGATGATAAGACTGGCGCGGCACCGGCCGGCGATAAACCCGCCGCCGCAATAGGAGAAAGCAAGGACAAGAAGCGTAAGAAGACCAAGGAAAAGGAAAAAGACAAAAGAAAATACAAGAAAGAGCAGGAAGAAAAGGAAATCGTCCTCCGGAAGAAGACCGCCGAAGAGCGGCGGCGCGAGGCGCAGGCGCCCGGGGAGATCCATATAACAGAAAACATATCCGTCGGCGAGCTGGCCAAGAAGCTGAACATCAAGGCGGCGGACGTTATCGCCAAGCTGATGCACCTGGGGGTCATGGCGACCATTAACCAGGTCATCGACGCCGAAACCGCCGAGATCCTCGCATCAGAATACGGCACCAATGTGAAGGTGGTATCCCTCTACGACGAAACGGTCATCAAGCACGTCGAGGAGGACCGTCCGGAAGACAACCTGACCCGGCCTCCGGTCGTGACGGTCATGGGCCATGTCGACCACGGTAAGACCAAGCTCCTGGACGCCATCAGGCAGACCAATATCATCGACCAGGAATTCGGCGGCATAACCCAGCACATAGGCGCCTACAGCGTCAAGATCGGCGAAAAGAAGATTACGTTCCTCGATACGCCGGGCCATGAGGCCTTTACCACCATGCGGGCCCGCGGCGCCAGGGTTACGGACATTGTCGTCCTCGTCGTGGCGGCGAATGACGGCGTTATGCCCCAGACCATTGAGGCCATCAACCATGCGAAGGACGCCGGCGTCCCCATCATCGTGGCGATCAATAAGGTCGACCTCCCCGAGGCCAACCCCGATAAGGTAAAGCACGAGCTCGCGAAGTACGACCTGGTCCAGGAGTCATGGGGAGGCCATACCCTCTTTGCGGAGATCAGCGCCAAGTTCGCCAAGAACATAGATTCGCTCCTCGAGCTGATCCTCATCCAGGCCGAGATGCTGGAGCTGAAGGCCAACGCGAAGCTTCTCGCAAAAGGCACGGTCATAGAATCGAAGCTCGACATGGGCCGCGGCGCCGTGTCGACGGTCCTCATACAGAACGGGACGCTCCACGTGGGCGATCCCTTTGTCATAGGCGTGTTCTCCGGAAAGGTGCGCGCCATGTTCGACGATCTCGGCAAGCCCATCGAAGTGGCGGGCCCCTCGACGCCGGTGGAGGTCCTGGGCATATCCGGCGTGCCGTCGGCCGGCGACCCCTTCGAGGGCGTTGAATCGGACAAGATGGCCAAGCAGATATCGCAGAAGCGCCTCGAGTACAAGCGGGCGGAGTCCGCCAAGAAGGTGAAGAAGGTCACCCTCGAGTCCCTGAACGAGATGATCCGCGAGGGCGAGGTGCAGGAGCTCAGGATCATCGTCAAGGCCGATGTGGATGGCTCCTGCCAGGCACTGAAGGAGTCCCTGGAAAAGCTCTCCATCGGCGAGGTGCGGGTCAAGGTGATCCACACCGGCACCGGCGGGATTAACGAATCGGACGTCATGCTCGCTTCCGCGTCAAACGCCGTCATCATCGGCTACCACGTGCGGCCCACCGGCAAGGTGTCGGAGATTGCCGAGCGTGAGAACGTGTCGATCAAGTTCTTCAACGTCATTTTCGAGGTTACCGACTCGATCAAGGCCGCCATGGAGGGCATGCTCTCCCCGGAAATCAGGGAAGAGGTCACCGGCTCAGGCGACGTCAAGCAGGTCTTCAAGATTTCCAAGGTCGGCACCATCGCCGGCGCCATGCTGAATACCGGCAAGATCGAGCGGAGCTGCAAGGTGCGCCTCGTCCGGGACGGCGTGGTCGTCTTCGACGGCGCCCTCAAGTCACTCAAGCGGTTCAAGGATGACGTATCGGAGGTCATTGCCGGACAGGAATTCGGCTTCAGCCTGGACAACTACAACGACCTGAAGGAAGGAGACAGCTTCGAGGCCTACAGGCTGGTCGAGATCGCCAAGACGATATGATGGAATTGATGCCGTACTCAAAAACAGAAAACTGGAAATAGATATTCCCACAAACAATTAGTTTCATAGACAGGTGCCCTCACCCCCCAGCCCCCTCTCCCATGAATACGTTGAAAAAAGGAGAGGGGGGAAAGATAAAGGCCATTGTTGCCGAAGCCCTCTCCTTTTTCCCGATATTAATGGGAGATGGCGTGCGGAGCACGGGTGAGGGTTATATATTAAAGACAACCATGAGCTACAGAAGAGAAAAACTTGAAGAGCAGATAAAGAGGATCGTATCGGAGCTCCTGGTGCGGGGGGAGATAAAGGACCCCCGCATCGGCTTTGCCACCGTAACCGGGGTTGAGCTCGCCAAGGATTATTCCACGGCAAAGATCGGCGTCTCGGTCCTGGGGGATCCCCGCGACCTCAGGAAAACACTGGAGGGTCTCAAGTCGGCGACCCCCTATATCCAGCACCGGGTCGGCAAGAGCCTCGGCATCAGGGTCACTCCGAAGATATCCTTTTTTCTCGATTCGTCCCTCGTGGAGGGAGTGAACATGGTGGACCTCCTCAACAGGCTTGAGGATACAGAGAAAAAGGAACACGAGCAGCATGAAAGCGGCGGAGAACAGGAAGGTGAACCTGGCGACGAGTAACCGGGAACAGGCCATGTCCGGAGGTTTCGACAGGAGGGATCTGAGGAACCAGATACTCCTCATCGATAAGCCGGAAGGGATAACCTCCCACGACACGGTAAGCCTTGTGCAGCGGATAACCGGGGCCTCGCGGACCGGCCACGCGGGCACCCTGGACCGCTTTGCCTCGGGACTCCTGGTCGTGTGCAACGGCCGGACGACCAAGCTGGCGCGGTTTCTCCTTGAGGACGACAAGAGCTATACCGGGACGGTGCGTCTCGGAGTGAGCACCGATACGGATGACCGCGAGGGGACCGTGATCGCGGAAAGGCCCACCGGCGGTATTACCCGCGAAGGCATCCTGGCGGCCGCGGCGAAGCTCACCGGCGAGCTTCACCAGCAGCCGCCGGTTTATTCCGCGCTGAAGGTGCAGGGCCGCCGGGCCTCGGACCGGGCCCGGCTGGGGGAGAATGTCGAGCTCCGCCCGCGGAGAATCCGGGTCCATGATTTCGAGATAATCGACACGGACCTGGAATCGGCCTGTTTTACCTTCCGCGTCCACTGCACCAAGGGGACCTATGTGCGCTCCCTGGCGCGGGACCTGGGTGAAATGCTCGGCACCGGGGCGCACCTGGAAAGCCTGCGGAGGACCGCGGCGGGCCTTTTCAGCGTTGAAAATGCCGTCACCGTTGACGAGCTCGACGCCCATGTCAGGGGGGAAGGGCCTGACCGGCCTTTCAGAATCAGCCCGGCGGAAGCCCTGGCCAATTACGGCAGGATTGTCGCCGGCGGGGAAGCCCGGGAGAAAGTGCTGAATGGATCACCGTTTCGCAGAGACGGGGCCGTAACGATCGATGACCGGGGCGGAAAAACATTCATTATTATGGACGAAAATGAAAATCTTATTGCAATTGCGGATGTGGATATTCAAAAATGGCATATTAAATATTTAAATGTATTTAATTCCTTAAACGGGACATAATAAATGGGACTGACTAAGTCCCCCCCAAACCCCCCAGAGGGGGGCTTTTAATTGATTTGATCAAGAAAGTCCCCCTCCGGGGGATTTAGGGGGCTTGCAGGGAAGTCCCTAAGGGGAGAGCGTACTATCACGCACTTGCCCGAAACATACTCAATGGGAGGATAGTAACAAAAATGATTCAGAAGAAAGAGATTATCGAAAAATTCAAAACTCACGACAAGGATACCGGGTCTCCCGATGTGCAGATTGCCCTGCTGACTGAGCGCATCAACCAGTTGACGGAGCATTTCAAGGTCCATGCGAAGGATTTTCATTCCCGCAGGGGCCTGCTGAAGCTCGTCGGCCAGAGAAGACGGCTCCTTGACTATCTGAAAAAGAAAGACCTTGGCCGCTATCGCGGTCTTATCAAGGAACTGGGCATCCGGAGATAACCGGGCCCGGATTAATGCTCTTCGGAGATGTTGAATATTCGATGAAGATGGTTGTGCAGGTTGTCCGGAATATAGGAGCCAGACAGTGCCCTGAGCGCGTTCGGGGCAGTCTCTGACCTCTATATTCCAGCGTAACCATTTTCACGAACAGCATCCCGGCGGAGCGATCAGCAACATTAAGAGGTAAAACGTATGTCTATTGAATTCAATGTAGAGGTTGGCAAGGAAAAACTCAGCTTCAACACCGGGTACCTGGCGAAACAGGCCGACGGGGCCGTCGCGGTTTCCTATGGAGAAGTAATCGTCTTCGCATCCGCCGTCATGTCGCGGGAAGTGAAGGAGGGACAGGATTTTTTCCCCCTGACCGTCGACTACCGCGAGAAATCGTACGCCGCCGGAAAGATTCCGGGCGGATTCATCAAGAGGGAGTCGCGTCCCAGCGACAAGGAAGTGCTCACCAGCAGGCTCACCGACCGGCCGATCCGGCCGCTCTTCCCGGCCGATTTCATAAACGAGGTGCAGGTCATCATCTACGTGCTCTCGGCGGACCAGAAGAACCAGCACGATATCGTGGCCATCAACGCGGCGTCAGCCGCTCTCACGATATCGGGGATGCCCTTCAACGGCCCGGTGGGCGCGGTGCGCGTCGGCAGGGTGAAGGGGCAGTGGATCGTGAACCCCACCTTCGCCGAGGACGATGAGAGCGACATCGACGTCGTCGTCGCCGGCACGAAGAGCGCCGTGACCATGATCGAAGGCTCGGCTAAAAACATCTCCGAGGACGACATTATCGCCGCGGTCGAGATCGCCCATGAGCAGATCAGGAAGATCTGCGCGGCGCAGGAGGAACTGAAGAAAGCGGTTAACAAGGCGCCGCTGTCGTACACGCCGTTCGTCAGCGACGCAAAACTTAAAGAAGAAATCAAGAGCCGGTATCTGAACGACATCGACAACTTGGTGCAATTGCGCATCAAGCACGAGCGCGAGAACGCCAAGATCGCCATCATAGAGAAGGCGAAACAGGAGCTGGCGGAACAGTTCCCGGACACAATCGGTCAGGCAGCCGGCATCATCGACGAGATGGACGGCGAGTTCGTCCGGAAGCGCATCCTCGAAAAGGGGGAGCGCGCGGACGGTCGCGGCCTGAAGGAGATACGGCCCATCGACATCATGGTGGGAATACTCCCGCGGGCCCACGGCTCCGCGGTGTTCACCCGGGGCGAGACCCAGAGCCTGGGCGTCACGACCCTGGGATCCGTTGATGACGTCCAGCGCATGGACGACATCGAAGGCGAGGGCGAGAAGCACTTCATGCTCCACTACCATTTCCCGCCCTTCTCCGTCGGCGAGACCGGCCGGCACGGCGGCGTGGGCCGCCGCGAGATAGGCCACGGCATGCTGGCCGAGCGCGCCCTCCAGTACGTGATACCGGACAAGAACGATTTTCCCTACACCATCCGGCAGGTATCGGAGATACTCGAGTCCAACGGATCGTCCTCCATGGCCTCGGTCTGTTCCGGGTCGCTGTCGTTGTTCAACGCCGGCGTCCCCTGCAAGGCCGCGGTGGCGGGCATCGCCATGGGCCTGGTCATGGAAGGAGACAAATACGCCATCCTGAGCGACATCATCGGCCTTGAGGACCACCTGGGAGACATGGACTTCAAGGTGACCGGCACCGAAACCGGCGTCACCGCGTTCCAGATGGACATAAAGATCCAGGGGATCACCCCCGAGATAATGAAGGTCGCGCTCCAGCAGGCGAAGGAGGGGCGGCTCCATATCCTCGGCATCATGAACCAGATCATGCCGAAGCCCGAGAAAAAGCTTTCCCCGTACGCGCCGCTCATAAAGACCATCATGATCAACCCCGAGAAGATCGGCGCGGTCATAGGCCCGGGCGGCAAGGTTATCCGTCAGATCATCGAGGAGACCGGGACCGACATCAATGTCGAGGACGACGGATCCGTGACACTCACCGGACCGGACCAGGAATCGGTCGCCAAGGCCGAGGACTTCATCATGGGTCTTACCGAGGAGGTCGAGATCAACAAGGTGTACGAGGGAACGGTACGGCGGATTTTCGAATTCGGCGCCATGGTGGAGATCATGCCGGGCAAGGAAGGGCTTATCCACATTTCCAAGCTTGACACCAAGCGGGTCAACAAGGTCGAGGACGTCGTCAATATCGGCGACAAGGTCAAGGTCAGGGTCATCAAGGTCGATGACCGCGGGCGCATCGACCTGAGCAGAAAGGACGCGATATAGCTGAACCGGTCAGTTGATGGTATACAGATACAGACAGGATAACGGATTATCCGTGATACTCGAGCCGATCGAGGGCGTGGTTTCGGTCTCGGTCGGGCTCTGGATCAAGTCCGGGTCCCGGAACGAGAACGAAGGCCAGCACGGCTACGCCCACTTCATCGAGCACATGCTCTTCAAGGGCACCGCGCATTATTCCGCGCGGGACATCGCGCGGATCGTGGACCGCGTCGGCGGGCAGCACAACGCTGCCACGAACCGGGAATACACCTGCTACTATATCAATGTCGTGTCCGACTACATCGAGCTGGCCATGCAGCTCCTCGCCGAGACCTTCTACGATTCTCTTTTTGACGCAGGCGAGCTTGAAAAGGAAAAGAACGTGGTCATGGAGGAGATCCGGATGTACGAGGATGCCCCC
Organism: Spirochaetota bacterium; assembly: GCA_035400945.1. Taxonomy (GTDB): domain Bacteria; phylum Spirochaetota; class UBA4802; order UBA4802; family UBA5550; genus RBG-16-49-21. The sequence goes on along the minus strand of DAONAJ010000004.1, from coordinate 64,859 downwards.
GATGAGCTCATCCATGACATGTTCATGGAGAACATGCTCAAGGGCCATCCCCTGAGCCACCCCATCCTCGGGACCCATGAAAGCATACGCGGCACAACCCGGGCGAAGCTCGTCGACTTTTTCCAGGAGCAGTACCGCAACGACAACGTCATCCTTGCCATTGCCGGGAATTTTGATCGGGCCGAGGCCGATCGGCTGACGGCGAAATATTTTTCCCGGACCAACGGCAGGACCCCGTCGGCCTCCGAACCGGCCGGTTCACCCACCCGCATTAACTACTTCCACCAGGAGAAAGAACTCGAGCAGGTCCATTTCTGCCTCGGCACCGACGGGATCAGGCGCGACGACAATGACCGGTGGGGCCTCTACATCATGAGCACGGTCCTCGGCGGCAGCATGTCTTCGCGGCTCTTCCAGAACATCCGCGAAAAGGAAGGAATTAGCTATTCGATCTACTCCTTCCACTCGTCCTACAGCGATAGCGGCGTCTTCGGCATCTACTGCGCGACGCTGCCGGAAAATTACATCAGGGCTGTCGACCTGATCGCCGGGGAATGCCGCGATATGATAACGGCGGGGATCACCGAGGAGGAGCTCCAGGACGCCAAGGACTTCATGAAGGGCAACCTGGCCCTGAGCCTTGAAAGCGTTGAGGTGCGGATGGGACAGCTCGCCAAGGACGAGATCACCTTCAACAGGAGCTTCAGCTTCAGCGAAGTGGTTGACTGCATCAACAGCGTCACCATGGATGATTTCAGGAGAATATGCGGCAGGATTTTCGGCACGAGAACATTGTCGGTGGTATCGGTGGGACAGCTTGAAGACCTGAAAATCCCGAGGACTGCCGTCACGTTTTAAGGAAAACGGCAACATTCCGGCCGTGCGGGATTCTTATTGGCGGCCGGTTAAAAATTTTTATCATTTGCTATTTTTTGCTTTACTTTGTTTTACGCTGCTTTTACTAGATTAAGGGTACATCTTAAAACCGCTTTGTTAACCATTGGTATATTAAAGATGCGGTTTTTTCTTTAAGAGTGCCCCCAGGGAAACATCCTGAAAGGGTGTAAAAGTTTCCTTAAAAACTCAATTCCTATATTGGCACGTGGAGTAATGATATGGCATCGAAAAATGATGGCATGAACAGCACCATCGGAGAAGGTTCGGTCTTCGAGGGTAAATTTTATATCAGCGGGTCCCTTCGGATCGACGGCAAATTCGAGGGCGAGATCAAGACCGACGAGGAACTCGTTGTGGGGGAGACCGGCAAGGTCAAGACCGACATCGTCGCCAAATCTGTCGTCATAGCCGGCACGCTGATAGGCAATATCTCGGCGCGCAACGAGGTGCGGCTGCTGGAGACCGGTAAAATACTCGGCGATATCACCGCACCCTCTGTGCTGCTGCAGAAGGGCGTTGTCGTTTCAGGAAATTTCAATATTACCGGGGGTCATAAAAAAGACACCAAGAAAGTCATAGAGGAATCCTTTCACGGCGGCTCCTCGCAGAGCGATGCTTCTGAAATAAGGAATATCGGTTCTCGATAACCCGGGCCGGGGATCCGGCGCCATGGCCAGACACAATCAACGCAGGGATCCCTTGATGCCGTTCATGATTTGCATACCGATACAATTAAACATATTATTAAATCTGTCGAATCTGCCGAATATGAAATGACGGGAATTTTCTGTCCTGTAGAAACGATCAGTTCTGCGGCATTATGAAAAAGATATTTTCAAAAACGATTAAAATCAGTAAATTCACCATTTCGATTTTTTCAAACGAAATAGTCATTGTCTATATCGGCGATAACAAAATCTTCATCAAAACCCTCAGGATGAAGGTGCCCGAAATAAGTTTATTCCAGCCCCGGGCACCCCGGATGAAAAAGCCCCTGTTCACGCTGCCCCGGATCGCCATCCTTTCCCATCCGAAAATGTCGGCCCATCGCAAAAAATTGGCCGCGGCCCTCGGGTTTGCCCTGGTGGCCATCATTGTCGTTTTTTCCATCTATCCTTCAAAACAGAAGGAGGCGGTTGTCTCCGATGATGAAGTGATCAAAAAGAACCTGCTGCAGTCGAAGCAGACCGATTATTCTTCACCGGAAAAAACCCAGAAGCTCGTGATCAGCGAACACCGGATCCAGAAGGGGGAATCTCTGCAGAAAATAGCCAAGAAGTACGGCGTGTCTGTTGATACCATACGGGGCACCAACAACCTCACGGCTGACAGCGTCCTCAAGGACGGAATGGTCCTGAAGATTCCCAACAAGGACGGCCTGCTGCTGAAGATGCAGAAGGGGGGAGAGCTGGTTTCGATAGCCCGGAGGTACCGGGTGTCCCTTAAAAAAATAATTGAAGAAAACAATATCAGGAACCCGGATTTTATCGCTTCGAACACGGTCCTCTTTATTCCTGACGCCAAGCCGTTGAACACCTTTTCAGGCTTCCTGTGGCCCGCCTTCGGCCGGTTCATCACCTGCGGATACGGATGGAGGAGGGACCCCTGGGACCCGAGCCATACCGAGTTTCATCCCGGCCTTGACATACGCTGCATATTCCAGCCGGTACGGGCGTCGAAATACGGCCAGGTCACCTATACCGGATGGCTGGGGGGCTACGGCAAGACTGTGGTTATCGCCCATCCCGGGGGTTGGAAAACGCTGTATGCGCACCTTTCCCGGATCATGGTCAGACCCGGCCAGTATGTGAAACAAGGCCAGAGCATAGCGGTCAGCGGCAACACGGGACGTTCCACCGGAGCCCATCTTCACTTTGAGATCATCCAGGGCGGCAGGAACATCAATCCCTTCATCTATTTCCGCAAGAAAAGGGGCTGATCAATACGCCCCTTTTTCATTCATTTTCCCGCCCTGCTGTCCGGCCGGTAACGTTTATCAATCTGCTTTTGAATCGAATCCATTTCGGCAATCTCAAAAATTCCAGTGCCCCAGTAGCCATCCGGCACCGATCTGTTTTTCTTAAACACCGCGATTACCGTTTGGCCTTTCGCCGCATCACGCGGTACGGGAGGAACTATATAATGCACGCTGGGACAGCCCCTGTCTTCCCGCCAGTAGTGAATGCTGTAATGAAAGAATATTTTTGCAGCGCTGAAGGTCCCCAGCACTATTCTCTGCGGTTCCAGTGTATATTCATAACCGGTGCTGCAGGTTTCGCTGCTGACGCTGATCTTCCGGATTTTCGCGGTCATGACCAGGTCTGCCTCGGCAATGATGGTTTCCATGTCCTTGTTGTAGACCTTATGGGCAAGGAGCAGGGCGGGAACAATGATGAATAACATTATAAATGTCTGTTTCATGGCACTCCCCTATGGACGTAAGTGTCCGACATCGTGAATAAATGCTGTGATAAACCGGCGAAGAGCCAATGTGAAAAATGGCTGACGCGTCTGTTTGTTCAGTCAAGGATAGAGCTTCAGGAACGCTTCGTCAACCGGTATTCTGCCTGCACCCTGATGCGTGAGGCGCAAAGGGGCCATCGGTGAAACCGGAACATCAATGCTCCCCCAAAAAATGTATTGACTCATTGCCCCGCTGGCCTCCCTTTATACACAGGCATCTGCGTATGTATGAGAGCTGGGCATAACGTCCCGGGCGCGTACATAATCATGCACCGGAGTGAGTCACATGCTGAAGGACGCTAATTTCCTGCTGGAACTGGGCACTGAGGAAATACCCGCGGGGTATATCCCCCCCGCCATCGAGGCCGTGAAGAAGGTCTTTGTTGAGAACCTGGGCGGGAACCGCATCAATTTCGATTCCATAGAGGTTTACGCCACGCCCCGGCGGACAGCGGTCCTCATATCGAATCTTGCCGCGTCGCAGCGCGAGGAAGAAGTGGAACTGAAGGGCCCCTCGGTGAAGGCGGCCTATGACACGGCGGGAAAGCCCACCAGGGCCCTCGAGGGCTTCATTAAGGGAAACGGCATCAGCGCGGACGATGTGTTCACCAGGGAATCAGACAAGGGCTCCTATGTGTTCGCCAAGAAAAAGCTTGAAGCGAAAAAAACGGAGTCCCTGCTTCCGGCGATCATTACCCAGATCGTCAGCGCCATCCCCTTTCCCAAGAGGATGCGGTGGAGCGACAAGACCGTGACCTTTCCGCGGCCTATCCGCTACTTCGTGATACTCTTCGATAACAGGGTTGTTCCCTTCGAGATAGACGGCATCGCCTCATCGAACATGACGCGTGGCCATTACATACAGAACAACCGGATGGTCGAAATCAAGGACATCGGCTCCTATGATGATGTGTTAAAGAAGAACGGCGTCATCGTGGACCAGGCCGAGCGGAAGGAAATGATCCGCAGGGACCTCGCTGCCGCCGCGAAGCAGGCAGGGGGCAAGCTCCTCGATGACGAGGAGCTCCTTGATACCGTGACCTATCTGGTGGAGCGGCCCTACATCTGCGAGTGCCGCTTCGACCGCCAGTTCCTGACGCTGCCCGACATCGTTCTCATAGCGGAGATGCGTGAGCACCAGAAGTATTTTTCCGTCGTTGACGGCGGCGGGAAACTGACCGACGCCTTCCTGGTCGTGTCCAACAATCCTCCAACCGCAAACGTCAGGGCGGGGAACGAGCGCGTCATAGCGGCCCGGTTCAATGACGCGCGCTTCTTCTACAGCGAGGACCGCAAGTTGAAGCTCGGGGACCGCGTCGAGTCCCTGAAGACCGTCCTTTTTCACAAGGAGCTGGGTTCCATATACGACAAGGTGGCGAGGATGCATGCGATCGCGGCCTATATAGCGGATCGCCTCAGGCTGGATGCCGCGCAGCGGGATCGGATCGCCCGCGCCGTCGACCTGTGCAAGACAGACCTGATGACGGCGGTCGTGTTCGAGTTCCCCTCGCTGCAGGGGCATATCGGCAGGATTTATGCCATGGAGGACGGCGAACCATCTGATGTGGCTGACGCCATTGAGGACCACTACAAGCCGCGTTTCAGCGGCGAGGCGCAGCCGACGGGCATGACTTCCATCGTCCTCTCCCTGGCGGAGAAGATCGACAATATCTTCGGTTCCTTTTCCGTCGGGAACATTCCGAAGGGATCGGCGGACCCCTACGCCCTCCGGCGCCAGTCCAATGCGATAGTCGAACTCCTCATCAAGAACGAGATAAACCTTGCGCTGAAAGACCTGCTGGATTCCGTGGCGGACAAATACAAGGGCGGCAAGGACCTGGCGGGCAAGATCGTCGAGTTTATCGCAGTCCGCGCGAAGACGATATATACCGAAAGCGGCCTGTCCCATGATGAGATCGACGCGTGCCTGTCGACCGGCGCGAGCGATTTTCTTGAGCTCTACCGGCGGGCGAAGAGCATCAACCAGTTCCGCAGGAACGAAAAATTTTCCCAGATGCTCCTCAGCTTCAAGCGCATGAACAACATTGTGTCCGCCTTCAGGAAGGAGAATGCCGCCTATGCCCTCTCCTTTGATCCTTCCCTCTTCCAGTGCGACGAGGAAAGGGAACTCCACCGGTTCTTCGATTCACGGGCCGAAGCCATCGATACGCGCATCGCGTCGAGCAGTTACATCGAGCTCTTCGAACTCCTGATCGAGGGGAAGCCGATCATCGACAGGTTCTTCGACAAGGTCCTGGTCATGGACAAGGACGTGAAGCTCAGGGACAACAGGCTTGCCGTCCTGGAGAACATTTTGAAGCATTTTACGACACTCATGGATTTTTCGAGAATAGAAGACCGGTGACAGCGCATATTCCCGTGACTCCGCTGTAATAACCGAAAACTAAACCAGGGCCCCCGCGGCGCATCTCCGGTGCAGGTGTTGACCATGTTTGATACAGACGCAAAAAAGACCGTATTTACCTATATCAAGGCGTTCCTTTATCTGGTCCGTTCGCATGTATACTACCAGCTCTCCTTTAAGAAGAAATTCACGCATATTGCCGCCGTGCCCAACGTGTGGGGAATTTGGAACGTCGTCGTCTTCGGCCCCAATATCAGTCTCGGCAAGGGAGTGGTCATTGTCGCCGGCAACGGCTACCGGACCAACCTTTCCACGATCAAGCTCGGGGACATCGAGGGGAGCATCACCATCGGAGACAATGTCCTGGTCATGAACGGCGTGCGGATCAGCTCCGCCTCCTCCATTACCATCGGCGACGGGTGCATGCTGGGCAATTTCTGCTACCTGTCCGATTCCGACTGGCACGATATCCACGACCGCACCTGCATGCCCGGCGGGAGCGCCCCCATCGTGCTTGAGCGGGGCGCGTGGATAGGCGACTCCGCCATCGTGCTGAAAGGGGTCCGCATCGGCGAGAACTCCATCGTCGGCGCCGGGGCAGTGGTGACCAAGGACGTGCCTCCCAATGTCATAGTTGCCGGGAACCCCGCCCGCGTGGTCAAGAAGCTCGACCCGGAAAAAATCATCCTCCATGGAGAATGGGAGCGGAAGAAGCAGATGCAGCAGCCGCCGATCACCGTCCGCCGCGAGGCCCGGCGATGAAAGCGGACCGGCCCCTGAAGATATGCCTCCTCTGCTACCGTGGGAACCCCTATTCGGGCGGGCAGGGGATATACCTCAAGTATATCGCTGACGAGATGGTGCGCCAGGGCCACGAGGTCCACGCCATCGTGGGCCCACCCTATCCCTTCACGATGAAGGGCGTCGTCCTCCACACAATCCATAACAACCAGTATTTTATCCGGAAAAAGCTGGACATCATCGAGGCGGATGACCCCTTCGCGATCCTCCGCCCCGTCAATTTTTACGAATACATGGCCAGCCGCACCGGCGCCTTTTCGGAGATCAGCACCTTCGGGTGGCGCGCCTACATGCTCCTGCGCAAGCTCCACGGGGAGCACGGCTTTGACGTGATCCACGACAACCAGTCGGTGGGTTACGGCCTTCTCATGATGAAATATTTCGGCATTCCGGTGATCGCCACCATCCACCATCCCCTGTCGATCGACCTGGTGAACGTGCTGGAGCGGACCCAGAAGTTCAAGAACAAGGCAAAGACCGTGATGTTCTATCCCACCCTGATGCAGTCGATCGTGGCCAGGCGCCTGGATCACATCATCACCGTTTCGGAAGATTCTAAAAAAATGATCCGCCGCGATTTTGGCGTGCCCCTTGAAAAGCAGACCGTGGTGTACAACGGCATCGACCGTAGCGTGTTCCGGCCGCTGCCGGGCGTGAAGAAGAAAAAGGGAAAGATCATTTTCGTCGGCAATGTCGAGGACGGCAAGAAGGGCTTTGCCTACCTCCTGAAGGCCATGCCCCGCATCGACCGGCGGGTGACCGTCACCGCGGTGGAAGGGGGCGCACCGCACCACAAGGTCACGGACCGCCTTATGGAGAAGTTCGGCCTCCGGGATCGCATCGTCTTCACCGGCAAGACCTCCACCGAAGACCTGGTGCGCCATTACAGCGAGTCGGAGCTCGCCATCGTTCCCTCGGTATACGAGGGCTTCGGCCTGCCCGCGGCAGAGGCCATGGCCTGCGGCGTGCCGGTCGTGTCCAGCGACGGCGGCGCCCTGCCCGAGGTGGTGGGCGACGCCGGGGTCGTGGTCCCGGCGCGCGACGAATATGCCCTGGCCGATGCGGTCAACGCCCTCATTGCGGACCCGCGGAGAAGGCGCGACATGGGGGAAGCCGGCATCGAGCGGGTGAAAAAGCACTTCAACTGGGTAAAGGCCGTGGAAGAGATCATCGCCGTGTACCGCCGGTTCCTCTGATGCAATAATTAACGCATCATTCCCTCTTAATCTTGACAGGAATGAATCCTTCTGATATGGTTTAACGGTAGTTGTTGATTTCTGTTCAACCTTATATTCCGGATAGAACGCCTGCCATTGGGAGGTGCGGCATGAATTTCGGCATAAACGCCATCCTTGAACGATATGACCCGAAATCATATGATCTCCGCGGAAGGGTCAGGGTCATCTGGTATTTTTTCCTCATCATCCTTCCGGTTCTGGTGGCGTTCATCACCATCATGAATATACTTCTCCAGAGGGGATTGTTCCAGGCGCTGAATGTGATTGTATTCGCCATTATCATGCTGCTGCTGGTAAGCATGGTGCTTGTCTCCCGCGGTTATTATAACATTGCCGTCACCATAATGGCCTTCGGGGTGCTCTTCAGCCTGATATTCAACATCAAGGGAACCGAAGCCTCGGGCTCGGCCCAGCGCTTCATAGCCAGCGAGTTCTCATTGATCATGCCTGTATTCTTTTCACTCCTTTTCTGCAGAAAGTGGGTCCTCATCGCCGTTTCGGCGATAGCCGAAGCAGCGATACTTTTCACGGTCCTTCCGTCCGAAATCGTCGATCCCGCGGTGCGTTATGTAATCACGGTTTCCATGAGCATCACCGTCATCATATCGTTCATCATAGCCATGATGATGACAACTATTAATGAAACGGCAAAACGGCTCCGGGCCGCGGATACCGAGCGTCAGCAACGGGAGCAGCGCGAGTTAAATGAGAGGCTGATGGAATCGATGCGGAGCGTCTCCGCCCGGCTGGACGAATCGTCACGGGACCTGTCGGGCGACGCCCTGCATTTCGCCGAAAACATACAGGGACAGGCCTCGTCGATAGAGGAGATCACCGCCACGATGGAGCAGATATCGTCGGGGGCCGAGGAGGTAAGCGAGAGCGCCCGGCGCCAGTCGGAACTGATGGACGCCCTCATGAAGCGGATGAACGACCTGATGGGTCTGGCGCGGGACATGGAGGCCCGCATTGCCGCGACCCTCAAGCGGACTGACGCCATCGCCGCGACGGCCCGGACCGGCGAGGGCTATATCAGGCGCATGGACGCCAGTATGATCGAGATAGGATCCACCTCAAAGGAAATGACCGGGATACTGGGCATCATAAACGACATATCGGACCGCATAAACCTCCTCTCTCTGAATGCGTCGATCGAGGCGGCGCGGGCGGGCGAATACGGCCGGGGCTTCGCCGTTGTCGCCGATGAGATAGCCAAGCTCGCGGACCAGACCTCGTCGAGCGTCAAGGAGATTGCGGCTCTTATCGCCAAGAGCGAAAACGAAATCGGCAAGGGGGCCGCCGCGGTGCAGGACACGGTGAAGATAATGCGCGAAATACTGGCGGGCGTTGAGGAGTCAAACCGGATGATGGAGGCGGTCAACGCCGCCATGGATACCTCCATTGATAACACCGGGGAAGCCCACAACGCCGTCATGACGGTAAAAGAGCGCTCGGAGGAGATCACGACGGCCTCGGCGGAGCAGAAGACCGCCGCCCTCGAAGTGATGAACACCATAACTGACATCAACCAGCTGTCTCAGACCAACGCGGCCAGGGCCGAGGACATCACGGGACATTCCCGCGACATTGCCGCCATGGCTAAAGACCTCAGGGAGAAGATAATATCTCTCAAAGAAGATGTACCGGGCGAGGATATGGTATAATGATTGAGTAATAGCTGCCTGCCACGGAGATAGCCCATAACGAGCCTATTATGCAGTCAGATTGTGCGCCCGGACCGGCTCAACGTGGACTAATCGGGAGGGGAATTCCCTGACAGTTTTATAGAATGACCCGTTAATAAAAAACAGCGATTTCAATGATGATTTTCCGGTACATTTTTTTGTATTTTTTTATCAATCAAAGAGGAAGAATCGGAGGTCCTCCAGTATATTGATAATGCGATTAAAAGTGCAAGAAACTGATACCCTATGACTGATTTGTTTTCATCAAATGCAGATTACATCCTCTATTTCTGCGGTGTCAGCTTTATCATGCAGGCCTCGTTGCTGTTTCCCCTGGCACAGCGTAAAAGAGAAATAATTCCATGGAAATATCTGGGAGTATTTTCACTTCTGTACGGTGCCGCCGTCTGGCTTGAGATGATCCCCCTCGGCTTCGGCGATTCCCGGATTTTCGCCTCGGCGCGTGTTGCTCTTCAGGCTGTCAGTTTTCTCTACCTTGTGGAGTTCGGCAGGTCCGGTACCGCGGCTCTCGGCGTCCGTGTTCCGGGGAGATGGATAATCGCTCTCCTGCCTGCTGCGGCGCTGGCAGGTCTGTATGGCGGGATTGGCATGTTTAATGGCGCCATACGATATGTCATCGGGGTCCCCGGCTTTCTATGGTCGGTGTGGGTCCTTTGGAAATACCGTCTTAGTGCGAGGAGCGGCAGGGCTGCCCTGGTTGCGGCATCATCGGGTCTGGCGTTAAGCTGTATCGGCATTGTGTTTGCTGTTCCCAATCATGGCATCACCATGGTTCCAGTTCTGAATGAGGCTTCATTTATTGCCGCATTCCGGATTCCCCTTCATCTTTTCCAGGGTGTCATAGCTTTTATTACCGGACTTTCCTTCTGGCGTTACGGACGGTCATCAATGCCGGTATTGTCGGCCGAAGGGAAACGGAAGCGGATAGTCCGTGAAGCCTTTCTTCTCTGTGTATTCGGCACGGTGGTTTTCGCCGGCTACTGTATCACCACATGGGCGGGTCATGACAGGGAACGGGAACGGAGGCGTGACATCATTTATCTGGTAAAGACAGGTGTTGCCGCCATGAATACGCAGCGGATAGCCCGCCTTACCGGCACCGGGGCAGACCTGACCAGTCCCGACTATCTGAGGCTCAAGGAGCAGCTTACCGTAATGAAGCAGGCGGTTGGAAGCGCACGGTTCTACTACCTGATGCGACTGGATGGGGACAAGGCCATTTTCCTGGTTGATTCAGAGCCGCCGGCCTCATCGGGATACTCGCCCCCGGGCCATGTTTATGATGAGGTAACCGAGGAGGTCCGGGCGGCATTGAAGTCGAGATATCCTGTCGTCATCGGTCCGACAGTGGACCGGTGGGGAACCTGGATATCGGCCCTGGCGCCGGTCTTTGACCAAGACGGACGGATAATCGCTACCTTCGGCATCGATATTGAAGCGGCAAGGTGGAATAAGATCATTGCCCGGGAGCGTATAAGCGCAATACTGAACATAACATTTTTCTCCTGCATACTTCTCCTTTTTTATTTTGTCCAGCGGCGGAGCAGGGAGGCCCGGGTTGCGGTCGAGGCCTCGGCCATGGAGCAGTCGCTGCTGCTGAACACCATCAAAACGCAGATCTGGTACCTGTCCGATCCGGAAACATACGGCCTGGTGAATGAAGCCCACGCGGCCTTTATGGGGCGCTCCGCCGCAGAAGTGAGCTACCATAGCCTGAGGGGATTACTGACGGAGAAGGAAACAGAGGAACGCATCAAGAGTAACCGGGAGGTCTTTGCCGCCGGAAAGCGCATTGACCTGGAGACATGGATCAAGGATGCGCGCGGTGACCTTCGACTCCTGGAGGTGGTCAAGACGCCGAAGCTTGACAGTAACGGCACAGTGGAATATGTGGTCTGCTCCGCCGAGGACATTACGGACCAGAAGCTAACAGAAGCGGCATTGAGGCTGAGCGAGGCGCGGTTCCGCAGTTATTTTGAGATGCCCCTCATCGGCATCGCGATTACTTCAGTAGAAAAGGGATGGATTGAGGTCAATGACCGCCTCTGTGAAATTATGGGCTATACGCGGAAGGAACTGGAAGACAAAACGTGGGCCGGGATGACCCATCCCGATGACCTGGCCGCGGACGAGGAGCAGTTCGAAAAGCTCCTGGCGGGCGACATAGAATCATATTCCATGGACAAGCGCTTCATCAGGAAGGGGGGCGAAGTAGTCTGGACGAGCCTTGCTGTGGGCTGCATACGCAATCCTGACCGTACGGTGGACTTTGTGCTGGCCCTGATCCAGGATGTCAGCGACCGCAAAAAGGCTGAAGCCGAGCTCATGGAGAGCGAAGAGCGGTACCGGCTGATCACTGAGAATTCCTCCGACGTGATCTGGACCATGACCCTGGACGGCCGCTTCCAGTATGTAAGCCCCTCGGTAACGGAGCTGGCCGGCTTTACGCCGGAAGAGGTCAGGGATATCCCGTTGGACCGGTATATCGTGGCCGAGTATCTTCCCGGCGTCATGAAAGAGCTCGCGGCGGAGCTCCAGAAACCGCATGGCGAGAGGATCCGCTCCAAAACCCTCGACATTCAGCAGTACGCCAAAGACGGATCAAAAATCGATATCGAGGTCACCACCAGCTGGATTTACAACGAGAAAGGTGAGCCGGTAGGTATCCAGGGGGCCACCAGGGACATCCGCAAGAGGAAGAAGGCCCAGGAGGAGCTGGCAAAGGCGCTGGAGGAGAAAGGGGCGCTGCTGCGCGAGCTCCAGCACCGGGTGAAAAACAGCCTCGTCATGATCGTGGGGCTGGTTGATCTTGAATCGCACCGCATTGAAAATCCCGCGACCAAGCAGGTCCTTGAACAGCTCCGTGACCGCATCATGTCCCTGTCCAAACTGTACGACCTCCTCTACCGTTCCGAGGACGTGAGGGAAGTGCGCCTCGACCAGTACCTGGGCCAGATCTGCCGTTCGATATCCGAATCGTATATCGCCGACAGCGGCCAGATTGCAATGAACATGAAGCTGAGCGAGGCACGGGTGAAAGTGAAATCGGCCATACCCCTGGGCATCGCGGTGAACGAGATGTTGACCAATTCCCTGAAGTATGCCTTCCCAGACGCACGGAGGGGAGAGATCTCCGTGACCCTTCACGAAGAAGCAGACAGGCTGTTTATTGAGGTTTCAGACAATGGAACGGGAATGCCGCTTGATGATAATGCGTCAAAGGGGACGGGGAGCCACTTGATCCAGATGATGATCCAGCAGCTGAAAGGGTCCATTTCCGTCGAGGGAGGGAACGGCACCCGCTACAGGATCGAGATTCCGAAGAAATACCTGTAGCCTGCCCTAACGCCCGTCAGGGGCAGATTACGATGCCCTTGGCCCAGAGACATTCGCGCCGCACGGCGTCGTGTTGCCGTAGCAGTCGGATCCTTCGACGGTGCGCTTGTAGCACATGTCGGGCCTGTAACAGTAAGCGCAGTCGGGATAGTCATAATACAGGAAGTTTTTTCTCAGCTCTTCAAAGGTCTTGCTGCTCCACGCGTCCGCCAGCGTATCGGTCCTGATATTCCCCAGGATGAACCTGTCATGCATTCGCTCCAGGCCTGAATAAAAAGCCGGATGGGTATAGGCCAGCTCCGGGCAGGGCGCGATCTCTCCCCGGGATGTGATGAAGAGAGTTCATTTTTCCATAAAGGGACTGCGGCGGTTGGCCCGGGTGGACTGGTTGGCCGTCCTCACCCCGTATCGCCGTATCTCCTGACGCAGCAGCTTGTTCAGGCTTACCAGCGGGCGCGGGTCGATGTCGTACAGGATCTCGCTTGTCATTGCTCCCGAAAAGGGGTAGAGGTTGGCGACCAGGAAGGTCTCGATGCCGATCGAGCGGCCGTATTCGATGGTCCCGGCGAGGAAGCGATAGCTGCTCCTGATGGCGATCTTTTTGATGCCGAGGAGCGGCCGTTATCCCCCCTCGATGCAGTTTTCATCCCGGCCAGCGCCTCGACGTTGCTTCTGAAATCGGATGCCCGCATCCCGGGACGGATAACCGCGCCCGAACCGCCGATGTCGTCGTCCCAGGATACGTATATCTCGTCCAGCGGAAGCCCCAATAGGAATGAAGACATGACCGGGGTGAGGAACGCTGTGTTGGTGACGAGCACGATCATCGTTTCCAGCCGGCGAAGGGCGGCGATCAGCGGCCTGACCCGGGGGCTGCACAGCGCCTCGCCGATCCCGAGGAGTACCGTCCTCTCGGGACGCATCGTTTCCAGCATCAGGAAGAGTCCCCGCATGAGCGCCGGCGTGAAATGGGCCTTTTTGAAATCCACGATTGAGCTTCGCACGCAGCTCATACACGAGAGGTTGCAGTGGGAGGAGAGCTCGATGTACACCTGTCTGACCTCCGGCGAAACGCGCTGCTTCTCCGGCCTGAACACGATGTAAAAATTCCCGCGGTGCTTCATGAATCGGCAGGATTACATTTTTTTTCAATAGCATGAACCGCCATCTGCACGGGGTCCCAGGGACTGCTGAGGGGCGGGGTATAACTCAAATCATAACTGCTGAATCCATCCATCGTGACTTCATGATAAATGGCTGCAGAAAAAATATCAATCCGCTTTGATATTTCGGTTTTATAGGCGCCAAGCATTTGCGCGCCAAGAATTCTTCTTGTCTTTTTATCCGCCGTTACCCTGATGAAAATTTTTTCGGCAGGCTGATAATAGAGCTTGTGGTCCCATGTCTCAAAATCCGCGCTAACAGGCATAAATCCGCCTTGCGCGGCTTCCTTGTCGTTCAAACCTGTTCGGGCCACGACCGTATCAAATATCTTTACCGATTGCGTTCCCAAAGAACCCGCAAATTCACTAGTGCCGCCGACCGCATTTTCACCGGCAATCCGGCCCTGCTTATGCGCGACGGTGCCCAGGGGCAAATAAGTGTATTTTTGCATAATCCTGTGCCATGTCTCAACGCAGTCGCCGGCGGCGTAGACGTCAGGTATGTTTGTCTCCATTTTTAAATTTACCTTAAAAGCGCCTTTAATCCCGGTAGTTATACCGATTGATTTGCCGAGGCCGGTATTGGGGACGCTTCCTACTGAAACCAACACCATGTCTGTTGAAATTTCAAAACCTTTTGAGCCTTTGACTATGAGCCTGTTCCCATTTTTACTGATTGATTCAATGGCAATAGTATTATGTACTGATACTCCGTTCTTTACAAGTGTCTCCCGGACCTTGTTCCCTAATTCAACATCAACCGAGGGCAATACAGATTCAAGAAATTCGACGACTGTTACCGTCAGACCGCGCTTTGAAAGTGCTTCGGACATTTCCATGCCGATGTAACCGGCGCCGATGATAAGCGCGGTTTTTGGATTCTGTTTCTTGATAAATTCATCAATAGCGATACTCTCGGGAACCCATCGTAAAAAGAACACCCCCGGAAGATCCAAACCAGCAAGTTGGGGTTTCATCGATACGGCGCCGGTGCCAATAACTAGCTTATCATAATCAAGAATTTTTAAATTCCCTGAAGCATCGGCAACTGTCACCTGCTTTGATTGCGTATTGATTGATTGTGCGGTGTGTTCGAGTAAGACATTGATACCGGCATTTTCAATATCTTCTTTTGTCCTGTGGGCAAGATTTTTCCAGTCTGCGACTTCATGGCTGATATAGTAGGGCAAACCGCATATGCTGAAGTTGGGGAAGTTGTCGGCCACAATCATGGTGGGCGTTATCTCCGGATTCAATTCCCGCGCACGGAGCGCCGCGCTGATACCGGCATCGCTGCCGCCGATGATAACAAGATTTCTCAATAAAACCTCTCTGCGCGATAAAATTACTTATGACGATACCATGCACTTATAAATAAATTATAAAGAATTTATAAATTTTCAAGGTCTTTTACGGACACAGGACCACGCCTCTCGCCCACAGACATTCACCGCAAGGCGTGGGGTTTCCGAAACAATCAGATCCTTTTACGGTGCGCGTTTCGCATAAGTCAGGATGCTGGCAATACGCGCAGTCGGGATATTCAAAATAATGAAAATTGCCTCTCATCTCCATATATGCCTCGGAATTCCATATCTCTTCCAGCGTGTGCGTGTTAATATTGCCGAGGATATATCTGTTATGCATTCTTTTTATTCCTGAATAAAAAGCCGGATGGGTATAAGCCAGCTCCGGACAGGGGGAGATGTCACCTTCGGCGGTGATAAAAACAGTTCCCTTCTCCATGAAGGGGCAGGAACGGTTAACATACATATTCTGGTTTGCAATTTTTATCTGATTAAACTTTGTTTCACGTCTAAGAATTTTGAGCAATTTTATGTTTTTAACCAAAACATCATATAGTATTTCCCCTGACATTGTTTCGGAGTAAGGATACAGGTTGGAGACAATGAACCGATCTATACCTATGGATCTGCCGTATGCCAGGGTTCTGGATATAAACTGATAGTTTGACCTGGCCGCAACTATCTGCATGCCTAGAATGGGAAGAGCGCTTCCGGAGGCCGTCTTTATCCTGGTAAGCGCCTCCAGGTTGCTTCTAAAGATACCGGAGCTAGCTCCTCGCCGAATTGTTGTGCTGGCACTTTGTATGTCGTCATCCCATGAAACATACAGCTCATCGAGAGGAAGTCTGACAAGGTATGAAGACATATCTTCGGTTAGAAAAGACGCGTTGGACACGAGCACTAATCTGGTTCCGAGTTTTTTCAGCTCCTCAAGATATTCTTTAATGTTAGGATTACAGAGGGCCTCGCCAAAGCCAAGCAGCACAATTCTTTCGGGATTCAAGGTTTCCAGCATGGGAAGCAATTTTCGCATTAAGGCGTGTGTGAAATGACTTTTTTTAAAGTCAATTATTGATTGTCTGACACAGCTCCGGCACGAAAGGTTGCAATGCGTTGAAAATTCGATATATACCTGCCGTATCCTGGTTGAGACTGCCTGTTTTTCAGGTTTAACTAATAATTTATCAATAAATTTCATAACTCAATGCTAGATTCGATTTTTCATATATTATGGAATGTCATCAGTCATTTACAACAATCAACACTTAACTTGACGGTCATTAATGCTGCAGTTAATCATGGGCAAATAACGATGTCCTTTGCCCACAGGCATTCACCGCAAGGGGTGGTGTTGCAATAACAATCTATTGCATCGACGGTACGCATACCGCACTTTTCCGGCTGATAGCAAAAAGAACAATCGGAATAATCATAACCGATAAAGTTTTTTCTAAATTCCATAAATTGCTTGCTGCCCCAGATATTTTTTATTGTTTCGGTATTAATGTTTCCAACGATAAACCTGTTATGCATTCTCTCTGAACCGAAATAATAAGCCGGGTGGGTATAGGCCAATTCAGGGCAGGGCGATACCTCTCCATTGGCAGTAATAAACAGCGTCCCCCTTTCGATGAACGGGCACTTTCGCGTTACATCAACAGACTGGTTTGCAATACGAATATTATATTTCTTGGTCTGTTGCTGGAGATATTTTTTAAGATTGATCACCGGTTTTGAGCCGACCATATACAATATTTCATTTTCCATGGTTTTAGAATAAGGAAAAAGGTTGGATATAATGAATGTATCTATTCCTATTGAATGGCCATAGTCAATGTTTTGGGGGATAAATCGATAATTGCTTTTTGTGGCTACCATCTGCATGCCAATGCGGGGACGGCGGCCGGCAGACGCTGTTTTTATTTTTATAAGGGCCTCGATATTTCTTCGAAAAACATCGGTCTTCATGCCCTGACGAATGACATTATTACCGCTTTCAATATCGTCATCCCACGAAACGAATATCTCGTCAATGGGCAATCCGACAAGAAAAGCTGACATCGAATCGCTCAGAAAGGCCGCGTTTGTCACGAGATAGATTTTAGTATCAAGAGAACGCAGTGAGGACAGAAGGCTCTTGGCGTGCGGATTGCAGAGTGCTTCTCCAAAGCCAAGCAAAACGATCCTGTCCAGTTTGAGGTTTTTCAGCATGGGTAGGATTTTCCGCATCATGGCGGGAGAATAATTTGTTTTTTTAAAATCAATAATTGAATTCCTCACACAACTGCGGCATGAGAGATTGCAGTGCGTGGACAACTCTATGTATACCTGCTTAATGCGGGAAGCTACAGGCTGTTTTTCAGTCCTGAAAACTAAATTGAAATCCGAAACGTCTGCCATATATATTATCAATCATTACATATTGTTTTGATATTTTTGTTTCAACCGTTCCATGAGCTCTTTTGCTTTTCGCATCGCGTCAAGCTCGGTTTTATCAGAGCCGGCAAGCCAGGGCTGTGTTTCCTGCCAAGTCAATTTTCCCGAATAGGGAGGTTCGGGATACGCGCCGGGATCATGAAGGGTATATCCCATGAATTCAACCGGCTTTTCCTGAAAACAGGACCATACCGCTTTTCGAATTATTTCCGGGTCGCCCTGGAACTGAAGATCGATCAAGCTAACCTGTTCCCTGAACCGTGTTATGAATTCGGCAGGAATATTGTACAGGTAAGGGTGAAGGGCGTCGGTGCCGATGATCTTTTTCTTCTCATCGACGCCGTTGGCCATGAGGGCCTTCAAGGCTGCGCCGGTCTGGTGACCGTCCGATTCAGGACCGCCGAGGATCAAATATCTGATGTTGGGATTGGCCACGATATTGCAGATCATTTTCTCAAAGCCGATGTTTGGGGTCTGCACCGTACCGGAAAGGGCGGCGCCGGCCTCTACTCCGGCCCGGACCAGAAGCTCAATCTCTGGGGGGATCTTGTCCTCATCGGTCTTGAGGATGATCGCAACCGCGACCGGTGAAAAATCATTCCCGCGCATATAACGGCCCGGCTCGCAGGGATAATCAGGATGCGGAGGAACTTTCAGCATAGCACAGCCATTGTACGGCAAGAATGATCAAAGATAATTATCATAATTGCAGCTTGTTTACTATAATGGCGGCAAGTTTCTCTTTTCCAGGCAGAAACTTGCCGCGATGGACTATTTCGCCATTTATCCTCAAAACAGGAGTTAATGGAACATACCGGATAACCTGCTTCAATTCTGTGATATGTGATAGTTCAGCGTCGATACCCTTTTCCTTCACAATATCACTTGTTAGGTCATAAAGCTTTTTGCAGAACCGGCACCCGGGTCCGATGACTTCAATTTTATCCGGCATGGAAATTACCTCATGAAAAATATTTTCTCCTGAAATATAATGCCACATTCACCAGACCGATCATCACCGGCACCTCGATGAGGGGGCCTATGACCGCTGCGAAGGCGACGCCGGAGCCGACGCCGAACACGGCCACTGCCACGGCGATGGCCAGCTCGAAGTTGTTGCTGGCCGCCGTAAATGAAAGGGTGGTTGCGACCGGATACCCGGCGCCGATCTTTTTACTCATGAAGAAGCTCACAAGAAACATGACAATAAAATAGATAAGAAGCGGTATGGCTATCCTGACCACATCCATGGGAATCTTTACTATGTATTCGCCCTTTAAGCTGAACATAACCACGATCGTAAACAAGAGGGCGATAAGGGTTATGGGGCTGATTTTTGGTATGAATTTTGTTTGATACCATTCCTTGTCTTTAACGTTAATTAAAACAAACCGAGTTATAATTCCCGCAAGGAAGGGGATGCCCAGATAGATGAACACGCTCCAGGCGATCTGGCCTATGGTAATATCCACAATACTGCCCTTGAGGCCGAAGAGCGGCGGCAGCACGGTTATGAAAAACCACGCGTACACGCTGAAAAAAAGAACCTGGAATACGCTGTTGAAGGCGACGAGACCCGCCGCGTATTCGGTGTCGCCGTCAGCAAGGTCATTCCACACGATGACCATGGCGATGCACCGGGCCAGGCCGATCATGATGAGGCCGACCATGTACTCGGGGTAACCGCTCAGGAACGAAATCGCAAGAAAAAACATCAACACCGGCCCGATGAGCCAGTTCTGGACGAGGGAAAGCCCCAGGACCTTCCAGTTTTTAAACACATCGCCCAGCTCCTCGTATTTCACCTTTGCCAGGGGAGGATACATCATCAGGATCAAACCGATTGCTATGGGAATATTAGTGGTCCCGGACTGGAACCGGTTCCAGAATTGAGCGGTGCCGGGATACAAATAACCCATGGCCACACCGGCAGCCATGGCGAGAAATATCCAGAGGGTGAGATAGCGGTCAAGAAATGAAAGTTTTTTTGATAGGCCTTCAGACATATGTTTTCTCCTGTAATCAAGATTGCGCTTCATCAATTACTGCGTTGTGTTCTTGCAGTCAAGTACCTGCCGCTGGATTATAAAAGGGTCCGCTACTTGACTTCAACCAGAATATTTAATAGGCGAAAGCAGTCATTTATCTATCGAATAAATCTTTTTACTTCCGAAATGATATAGTTGGAGAACGCTGTTTCATCGCGGAGGTAAGTCCATACACCGTCTAGGTTCTTCCATGTTATTTCTTTACCCCCGGATATTTTTGAAACGACAACCGACCTTGTTTGAAGGTTATAATCATTGATATAATGCTCATTTTTCGCGATGTCAATGTTGACCACCTTCAGAACCAGGGTGCCTTTTGCAAGTTCTCCGGCAAACCCCTTCTGGAGCGCCTTGCGGGTTAGTTCTTCAATGCGGGTGCATGAATAACAGCGGAACTGACCGTGAAAGTAGTACACCACGGTTTTCGAGGAAGTCTGTCCGTTTATCGGCGAGTGCACAAACGCAAAGGGGATTGCCAGTGCGAGTATGAGTATTGCTGCTCTTTTTTTCATCATAATCTCCTGAAATTGTGTTTTAATTCAAAATATGATCAACCAGCTTCAGCAAGAGAGGCGTGGTGATGTATTCATTGGGTATTTCACGGCCGTTCACATAGAGACGCGGGGTGCCGGTGATTCCAAGCCGGTCTCCCTCGGCAATGTCATGGGCGATCCTCTCCCGTGTTTCAGCGGATGCCGTGCAGGAATCGTATGCGGGCATTGACAGGCCAAGGGAGCGTACAAGATCCCGGACAGCTTCCCTCGTAAAAAGTGCGCCATAGGCGGACATTTCATAGAGTCCTCGATATACCGGGTGGAATTTTCCCTGACGATGAGCGCAGAGCGCGCCTGCCGCCGCCATACACGCGCCGGCGGAAGGATCGTCAGCTCCTTTTGCAAGCCCGGAACAGTGGCCGCCCAGAGGGTAGTTTTTGTAATATACGGAGATTTTACCGGGATAACGTTCATGGATTTCATTCAGAACGGCGCCCGCATCCCTGCAATGATCGCAGGTGAAATCAATAAAAAGCACCATGCGTAACGGCGACCGGATGGACCCCATACGAGGTGAGCCGTTTACATCAATTGATCGGGGAGTTGTATTGCGATATGTAAGAACGAGATTTCTAACGCGCTCATCGGCGTATCGGGCAGAGTTATAGCGCTCGAAAGATAGTTTTGTCATATAGGAAGCCCCAAGCCCGATAGCCAACACTGTAATGGCGATAATACCATATAAGAACCAGGAGGATTTCAGCTCATTGACAAGAAACGCGCCATATTCTGTCGCAAGACCTCGCATCGGTCTTCCGGCCGCAAGAGGTGCGACGGATGCCGCGAATATAACAACGGTCGCGGCATAAGTAAGAGTACAGAGCGAACAGACTGCGCGGATAACGAATAGCGACAGTAAAAATAGAGCCGCGTCAGCGGCAAGACCGATGAGTGAAAGGAACGACGACAGCGCGAATCGTTGATCTGAATTGCTTTCATCTTTCACGGCAAGGTTCAGAAAAACAAGGACAGCGACAAAACCATAAAAAAGAAACCCGAATACCGCGACCGGGACCGCGCCGAAAAAGGGAACCCCGCGTACGGCAGCGTACTCGCTCTCGGCAACCGTGCGGCAAGAATTGAGGCCGGTTTGTGAAGATGTGCAGATTTCCTTAACCACGCCGGATGAAATCCCGTAATACTCCCGGACAAGAAGGATGGATATCGCCGCTCCCGCGATGGACGCGGAGAGGATGACGATCGACGCGATTTTACCGTAACGGTCCATGCTGAACGCCTCACGCGGAAACAGAAACGATGAGATAAATCCCGCCAAGAATCACGAGGACGCCGCAGACCTTTTTAAGGATAACGGCCCCCTTTGAGTTCTCGTTCCAGTTGAGATAGCGCTGGACCACCTCCGTAAAGGTCCCCGCCAGCACGATGACTGAACAGTGTCCCAGTGCGTAGGCAAGTATGAGGGACACCGCGAACAGGATCTTCGTGGACGCCACGCTGAACACGACACCCAGCATGGGCGCCATGTAGGCGAAGGTGCAGGGCCCCAAGGCCACGCCGAATATGAGGCCGAGTACGAAGGCCGCGGCGAGGCCCTTTCTTTTAAAATCCGGGCTGGCGCCTTTTTCGAGAAAGGGGAGGGGAATCACGCCCAGAAGGTGCAGGCCGACGATAAAGAATATGGCCGCCACGAAGTAATTGCCCCAGGAGCCGACATCGCCCATCATGCGCCCCATGAGTCCGGTGATAAGGCCTATTACGCCTATGGTGATGAGAATCCCCAGGGCGAAGAGGAGCGAGAGAAAGAACGCCCTTCGCGTGGTTATTTTACCCTGCTCGTCGATATAGCCGACGATAAGGGGGATACTCGCCAGGTGGCAGGGGGACAGCACGATGGAGAGCACTCCCCAGATGAACGAGCCCAGCAGCGCGATCCCCGGCGATGACGAGAGGGTGCCTGAAAGCCAGGTGAATATCTCGATAATCATCAATTGACCCCTTTCATTTTCAGGATTTTGACGAGCTCTTCCTTGGGGAAAAACCCCACGTGCCTATAGTATTCTTTCCCGTCCTTGTCAAGAAACACCTGCGTCGGTATGGCCTGTATGCCGTATTTCATGGCCTGAGGTTTTCCCTGGGGCGTCCACACATCATGGAAGACAACCGTGACCTGGCCGGCATACTCGCGCTCGATCTCACGCATGATGGGCTGCATCATCTTGCAGGGGATGCAGTTGACCGAGCCGATTTCGACGAAGGTGACTCTGTGTTCCACGGGCCCTCTGTTTTTATTGGAAGCTGCCTCTGTCGCGGCCGAGTTCTCCTCTGTATTGACCACGGCGGCAGTGCTTTCCGGTTCCGGCTGTTTCGATCCGCCGCACCCGAGGATGCCGCCGAAAAGGAGAAGCGGCGCGTGGCATGAGAAGCCGGCGGCGGAGCGCAGATACGGCACCGCCATGGCCACGGCAATGGCCATGATAACAGGAATAATTTGTTTCGATGCTCTTTTCATCAGGATAGTACTCCTTTAGCTTTTATTGATCTAAATGATTTTTCATCCGCTTATTGGCTGAAGCCGAAATCCTGCCCAGCAATTCCCTGGCGAATTCAAGGGCGTCATCTTTGTCACGATCAATTACGATCCGCTTCAGGCGAATTTCGTCATCAACCGTTAATGTCACGATTTTCGCGTCCATAATCCGGGCCTCATGAACAGCACCCGCCTCCTGAAGTAACGGCGCCGGTTTTTTTGTTCTGCGACGTTGAGGACGCCTCTTTCACCGCAGCGGCAATGCTGTTTATTGTTTCCTCCGTGACCGGGGATTCGCCTTTCTTGTATCCCAGGTCCCCCAGCATTATTGAAACCGGGGTTACGCCGATGCGCTCCAGGCATTTCCGAGCGCACGCCATGGGGCATCCGTCCACGGTTATATTGACGTCGGCGCCCTTCGCAGATTGGACAAACCCGGGAATGTCCGCGCCGACGCCGGCCAGGCAGGTTTTCGTCGCGAAGCCTTCCTTCCATAGCTTCCGCACAGCCCTGTCGGTTAACTCGCCTACATCGGCCGCGCCCGAGCAGGGATAAAGCAATTTTATTCCACCTTCACTGCAACAACCATTAGCCATGGTAACTCTCCTTGTGTTATTTAATAAACGCGTCTTTCTGATGAGGCCGGTAACTGGCCTCAAACACGGGCGTTCAATGCTGTTCAAGGGCCTTTTTCACTTTTTTTGAAAGATTATCCCTTATAAATATAAGCGCGTCTTCCCGGTTTTCGTCCATGTCAATGGCGAGGATCCGCTGGACATCGCACGCATCGAGCCTGATGACCACATCCTTCAAATTCATCATAGTCAAATCACTTGATGTATTTTTTAATATCTTCCAGGGACGGCACCTTGCCCACGACCTTGACCACGCCATCGACCACGAGGGCAGGCGTCATCATCACTCCGTAATTCATGATCTGGTTGATGTCCTTGACTTTTGTTATTTCGGCCTCAATGCCGAGTTCCGACGCCGCCTGACGGGTGAGCTCCTCCAGCTTGATGCACTTGGCGCACCCGGTGCCGAGTATTTCGAGTTTCATAGATATACCTCCGTTATAATTACAGTAATTGTGAGCTTCATGGTTTGACGTCCCTGAACAATCCCGCACCGCCGGCCGTCAGGCGGGCAAGAAGGCCCGAGAAAACGAGCACCAGCGGGAGCGCCACCGCCATTCGCGCCAGCGTAAAGCCGATCCCCAGGAACGACGCTTCGAACAGCACCATCGGGAAGCGGCACACGGCAGCGGCCCCGAGGAACGTGTAAATCACCGCCGGGGAGGCCCCTTTTTTATGAAGGGAGTAACCGACTGGGAGCGCGACGATGAGTCCCCCCACCGCCAGGCTCGCCAGGGCTATCGCCCAGAGATGCCCTTTAATGCCGGCAGCGGCGCCCAGATGGCGCTCGATCCTTTCCCTGTCCACCCAGGATTCGAACAAACCGATAAGAATAAAGGCGCAGGGAAGGACCATGATCATATCCATGAGAAACGTACGGGCATTGCGGCCGATAGAGATCCCCGGATTAAATCCGGCGGCATGGGACACCGCTATAAACAATCCAAATGCCGCGCCTGTCGCAATCCGTGCCCTGGTTTGCGCGTTCATGGCCGTATCTCCCCGTAAACAATGCCTATCGCAATGGTTGTGGCGACCGCCATGGCGAGACCGGCGGCATTGCGGAGAAGGGCCGCGCGCGTTCCCAGCATTTTTCTTTCAAGGGGGAACGTAACCAGGCCCACCATCATCAGGGAAGTGGAAAAACCGGCAACGATGGTATAGGGAACACCCTGTTTGACAAGGGAACCGCACAGCGGGAAGGCCACGAGGCCGGGTATCAGGGCGATAGCGCCGGCCGCTATTGCCAGCGCCGATCCCAGGGCCAGCGACTTCTTGCCGGAAAGCCGCCGGGCCAGATCGCCGGCCGGAAGAAAATAGATCAGCACCGATGCCAGTATGGTAATATCCACAAGATAGGGGCCTACAGCGGAAAAACGCTTCCACGCTATTTTCAGCGCCTCCGCCGTTCTGCCCCTATCGGCAATGAGCGAAGCAAGAAGGCAGATGCCGGTTATTATATAGAGGGCAACCATGCCGATTGGGACCGTCTCCTATCTTAAAATATCGCGCCGAATATCATTCCCGAAATGGTAGCCATGACCACGACAAGGGAGCAATACACTATTGTCTTTTTCGTGCCGATATAGCTCCGTATCACCAGCATGTTGGGAAGCGAGAGCGCCGGGCCCGCGAGGAGCAGGGCCAGTGCCGGGCCCTTGCCCATGCCGCTTCCGATGAGCCCCTGCACGATGGGGACCTCGGTGAGGGTCGCGAAGTACATGAAGGCGCCCACAACGGCGGCGAAGAAATTGGCCCACAGCGAGTTGCCGCCCACGAGCATCGCGACCCATTCGTTGGGGATAATGCCTTCTTTCCCGGGCCGTCCCAGAAAAACGCCGGCCAGAAGAACGCCGAAGAGGAGGAGCGGCAGTATCTGCTTGGCAAAGTCCCAGGACGAGGCGAACCATGGGTTCGTTTCGCCCCGGTCGGTGCTGGTGATGACCGAAAGGCCGATCGCTCCCGAGGCGAAGGATATCATGGGATAGTCCGGAAGGAAAACCGCCAGAACCGCGGGGGGCAGCGCCGCGAGAAGGACTTTCCACCATTTAAGCTCGAACCAGAGGACCAGCACGACAGAGAAGATGATGCCGAAAGCCCCGGTAATGTACCACTTGTACAGGTACATGACGTACCAGAAGCCCTCGTTTTCAAGCGGCTTCCCCCAGTTGGCGAAAACCAGTATGAGAATCATGGAGGCGAAATATACGACGTCCTTCCAGAGGGGACGCTTTGTCTCTGCCTCCGGCATCTGCATGGCCGCGTTGACCTTTTCAAGCTCTTCCTTGCGGTAGATGAAGTGCATGATGGCGCCGATGACCACGCTGAAGAGCACGGCCCCTACCGCCCGGGCAATGCCTATCTCTATGCCCAGTACCCGCGCCGTGAGAATAATGGCCAGCACGTTGATGGCAGGGCCTGAGTAGAGAAAGGCGATGGCGGGGCCCAGACCCGCACCCATGCGGTATATCCCGGAGAAGAGGGGAAGCACCGTGCAGGAGCACACGGCCAGGATGGAGCCGGACACCGAGCCGACGCCGTAGGCAAGGACCTTGTTCGCCGCCGGTCCCAGGTACTTCATGACCGAAGCCTGGCTCACGAACACGCCGATGGCCCCGGCGATGAAGAACGCGGGGATAAGGCAGAGCACCACGTGCTCGCGGGCATACCATTTCACCAGCTCGAAGGCTTCGGTCACGGCGTTATCGAAACGGGGCGTTCCCACCGGAAGGTAGAAGCATACGAAAAATATGCCGACGATCCAGAGAAGGGGTTTCCATTCGGTTTTCCAGTTCATCTTCACAGGCTCCTTGAATAATAAATAATCTCCGCTTATGCAATTTATGATATTAGTACTTCATGATGAATTGACAAAATTACCAAGAAAACAGCAAAAATTTCATCTTTTCCTGTACATCATAAGAATTTCATTATGCTGCTTTAAATTTGATTCCATGACTTCTTCTATGCATCCAAAAAATCCAAGAATACAAGGAACCCTTAAATAATAGATACTCTTTGTTCCATCCCTTCGATCATGAACGATGCCGGCATTTTTTAGAATCGAGAGGTGTTTTGATATGGTTGACATGTCAAAATTGA
The DNA here is from genome assembly GCA_035400945.1 of Spirochaetota bacterium. Classification (GTDB taxonomy): domain Bacteria; phylum Spirochaetota; class UBA4802; order UBA4802; family UBA5550; genus RBG-16-49-21. Next base: position 38,320 of record DAONAJ010000004.1, on the reverse strand, counting down.
GCATATCGGTCAATTCATTGACGCAGCGCTCGCCTTTTTGCAATTCTTCAACGATAAAAAGCCGCGCCGGATGGGCAAGGGCCTTGAGAATGTTTGAGCGGGCCTCATAGAGGGACCATAATTTCTTATCCAATGAAACCACCTTGTCCGTTACTATTTGACAATTTAGTCAAATAGTAATAAATCGTCAACTGTTTTTTTATTTATTAAAAATTATTGATATATAATGAATAGCTACAGAGAAAAGAAAGTTACCACAAGTGCTCAAATCTGAGCTCCGCATCATATAACGCACAATCCTTGACCATAACCCAGGCTGAAAAGCATTCCTCTAATAAAAAAAGCAAGGAATTTCTAAAGGATCTATTAACAGTTTGCTGAAAAATAGCAAACTGTTAAGCGATACATGGAAGTATCGCCGTTTTTCGAGGCATCAGCCGAGAAAAACGTGAGGTTTTACGAATTCATTTCGTAAAACCGGCCCTGAAAAACTCCATGGATGGAGTATTTCAGGAAACTGTTAATATTAAATCCTGAATTATTTTCTTGAAAAATTTTCTTTCAGTAAAATAATGTCAGGATGAATAGTAACTTGTTGTGAAAATGGCGACCTCGCACCCGCAGGAGGACCCTGCGGGGAGCTTAAGGGGATTCAACCCTAAACCATATATAAATAAAACGTCATTGGGGTACACGGCTACCATGAAAATTGAATTTACCGTTAACGGGATGGGCATGAGAGGAGACATCCTCTGAATGGGATGCCCGGATGCGATTACGGGCCATCTTGCCGGGTTGCAGGATGTTTCAGCCATCGATTTCGATATCAGTAAAAGAACATTCGCGATGACATGCGAGCGATTCAGCAGGGAAAGATTGCAGTCTGAACTGGATACCGTTTCAATAAAAGAAAAAAGAAATTTTGCGGTTGCCGAGTACTGGGAGATTAATAAATAATTCTTTAAAAATTTTGAATAAACTAGAAAGCTACCTCCGCTTTTATATACACCCTCTTTGTGTCATGCGGATTATGGGAACCGGCGTAGAAACTATCAACACCATTGGTCCAGTAATCGGTACCGCCCGTTTCCGCATACCGAAGAACCCTGTTTTTGTTGACAATATATCGCTGTATCTCTCCTCCCTGTTCCAGAACAACGACAGAGACTAAATCGAAGACCGCCGCTACTAACAGGATTGGAATTTTATTTTTCATTAAGATGCAACCTTGTAAATAGTAGATTGCCGCTAATTAAATAGAAAAACATCATAGTCTTCACAATACTCCTTTCCCCAAGAGATCGTGAAGACATGTTATCTACATGACACCCGCCAATTTGAGCACAATCTCAACCGCAAAAAACCACATGATGAAGGCAAAGGCGATCTTAATGAACGACGGGCTCGCCTTCACGGTGACCTGGGAACCGATAGCCGACCCTACGGCGGCGGCGACCGCCGTAACGCCAAGCAGCAGGTATGTGACATGACCGAGGGCGAAATGTCCCGCCGTACCGACGATCGAGCTTACGGTGACGATGAACGCGTTTGCGCCCGCCGCCATCCGGGCTGAATATTTCATATAGAGCACGAGGAAGGGGAATATGATGAGCCCGCCGCCGACTCCGATAAGGCTTGACAGCACGCCCACTCCGAAAGAGAAGAGAACGACAACCGCGCCAAGGCGCCACGAAAGGGGCCGTGAAGACTCCGTGTCGCCGCCTTTCTTTGACATGATCATCAGAACGCCCGCGCCGAGAAGAAATACGGCGAATATGCCGAGAAGAAGGTCCCTGGGGGCCCGGCTGCTGAGCAGAGCCCCGAGGAGAGAACCGGCAATCGTTCCGGGGAGAAAAATCAGGGAGAACTTGAAATCCACCAGTTTGTTCCGTGTAAACACGATCGTGGCGACCAGCGCGGTCACGAGATTGAGGAAAAGCGCGGTGGATATGGACTCGCCGACTCCCCATCCGAGCAGGACAAGGACCGGGGTGTAGAGGGACCCACCTCCCTTGCCGAACATGGAAAACACGCCCGATACCGCCAGCACGACGAAAAACGCGATAATCACGCCCCTGTTCATGTCACACCTTCCCCTGCGCCTTTTCGTAACAGGGCTGGCACACCTTTTTCTCGCCCAGGGGCCTTCCGTATCCTTCCACGGTCATCTCACCGCAGATATCGCACACGAAACCATCGAAGGAATCCTTTTTCGGAGGCAGTTTCTGCGTGAAGATCTCGCCAACTGTGATAAGGACCTCCTCCGGAGCGTTTATTACTTTCTGCACCAGGGGCTCAACGACCTCGTCGGGCACCTGTGAAGCAGGAATACCCTTCTCACGGTATTTTTTAAAAAAATCGCTTTGCTTATTTGCAAGCATTGCCTCAGCTTTCGGCGTCACGCGCACCGAACGCCCGGTGGCCCGGTCGATCAGGGTGACCGCCCACTTGCCGTAATTGAGCTTCTTGATGTTTCCTTTACCCAGGGTACAACCCGTTATAACCTGAACGCCGTCGGCGAAACAGGTGGCGCAGTGGTCCTCGCCGAGTTCCACCTCCGCTATAATCTGGCCGTCCTTCGCGCGGTCGACGCCGAGCTTGTTCATGGCGGCCGCTCCGACCCGAAGGCCCATCGGCATGGCAGGGCATTTGTGTCCGTGAAATTTCTGTCCGAATTCAAGAAAGTCTTTTGGATTTATCATGGTTCTTACCTCGCTAGAGTTGATAAAGATATTGGCGAATTCCCAATATGGATCATATCGTCATGATACAAGAATAATAACGATATGGTAAAACGACGTTGATTGCGATCAATCGGAGGGAAAAAATACAGTTTTTAGATAACCATGCGCGGAGAGGACAGCAGGGAAAGTCTTTCGATATCTTTAATTCGGTATTTATTAATACCGACACGCTCGATAATGTTCGAATCGGTCAATTCAGTAATTTTACGTGAAAAGCTTTCAGGAGTAAGGCCAATAAGGGAGGCATATTCTTTTGATGAAACCGGAAGTTGTATGGTCATCGTCTCTGAATTTGAGGTTATTCTATATTCTTCCATGAGTCCCATAAGCGCTGCCGCAACGCGGAACATTGCATCCCGTGAAGACAGTCGCGTTATAAGGTCAAATGCGGTCCTCAAATATCCTGAAAGATAACGAAGGAGCGGAATAGCCACTTGGGGATTTTCGTTCAGCACATCCATAAACTGGTCATGCGTAATTACCAAGGCATTCACATCCTCAATTGCTTCTGCGCTTACCGGGTACGGTTCGCCGTCGATAAGGGGTAGAAAGCCGATCACGTCGCCCGGTCTCATGATGAACAACGTCACTGATTTCCCATCCTGCATGAGGCGGTAAATCTTTACCCTGCCTTCAATGATTGATACAAGCATCCCGGTTTTTTCACCCTCCCTCCAAAGGGTTTCACTGCGAAAATAACGGGCTGAACGGAAGTAGGGGTTGAGCGCCTTTTTTATTTCACGGGTTAATGCGTCCTGTGACATCTGACTGATCATATCACTATTGGGGTTTGATCCCGCAGCACCGGGCAATATCCATTTGTTTTTCCATGGTTGTTCTGAGGATAGATTGGATGCTGTTTACTATGTCAACAACACACGGGCAGCATAACTTATAATAAATGCTGACACCGCGCTTCTCGTCGTATACCAGGCCGGCGTTCTTCAGCACGCTGAGGTGCTTTGATACCGTGGATACGTCAGAACCGATCATGTCCGTCAGCTCATTGACGCACCGCTCTTTTTTATGGAGCTCTTCAAGAATAAAAAGACGCGTCGGATGGCCCATCGCCTTGAGTATGTTGGCCCGGGCTTCGTACTGGGGCGGCAGTTTTTGCTCCATTTGAGCCTCCTCTAACAGCAGCCCGTTGATTGCCCGCCCGCCGGGCCGCCGCAGCCGCAGACCGGCTCCCCGCCGGTGATCATCCCCCTGATGAGGGCCGCGGCGCATCCCACGCCGGAGCCGACGGAAAGGGCCCCGAATTCGCAGTTCAATGCGCAGGCGCCGCACTCCATGCAGCGGTCCCTGTCCGTGATGCGCGCTTTTCCCTCGCTCACCTCGAACACCGCGTGAGGGCAGACCTCGGCGCATTTGCCGCACCCGGTGCATTTGCCGGCTTCATAGCGGAGCGTGGAAACATTTTTCAGGTATTTCATAGGATACCCCATGACTGGATTTTATAGAGTACAAGAAGTATCGCCGATACCGCCAGGCCGGCGATATATACCGGGAGCCAGAGCTTCAGCTCCTTTTTCACGCCGGATATGGTCGTGAAGGTGGTGGCCCCGGTGAACTGAAGGGCCAGGTACGAGGAAAGGAGCGGAAAGAGCGCCATCTCGGATGTTCTTAAAAACCATGATGTACCTCCCATCGGCGTCAGGAGGACCAGGGGCACGATGGCTGCCGCGCCGGCAACGAGGCCCTTCATCGAAAATGACCTGAAGGGGATGAAGGGGAGTAGGACCGGCGTCACGAAAGATCCCGCGAGGAGCGCTGCCAGGGCGAGGGCAAGAAAGGGCCATCCCTCGGACCAGGCGTTATAAAAAAGTATCCCCGAGGGCTGGAGCCCGAAGATGGCCAGCACCGATATTGCCACCGGGGGGAATTTTTTCAGGACCTGCGTCAGCTCTATGGGCGTGAGGATAAGCCGCTGGGCCATGCCGAACCGTATCGTGCGCATTGCCGGCGTGGCATGACGTCCCGCGGCCAGGTATTCTTTAATATCCGACGCTTCGACCGGCCCGAAATGGACGGTGAAGCCGGTCCTTTTTTTTACCTCGCCCGCCCTGACGCCGGTAGCGCCCAGCTGGGGCACGATGAGCCGCCGGTGGGAAACGGTTTCTGTCAGCTTCGCGGCGAGTACCCGTTTTACCAGTTCATCGGTCCCGAAGGTGCCTTTGCCAGCGGCGCACCAGACATTGATGCCCCTGGTGTCGAGGACGAGGATCCAGCCGTTGATGCCGGCGAGTTCCCGGCGCAGTATGTCGAAGCTGAGCTTGTAGTTGGCCGACACAAATATTTCCGATGAGGCGTCAGGCCTGCCGATGGCATAGAGTCCCGGTTTGACGATGTAGTCCATTCTAAAAGAGCTAATCCGGGCCCGGATCTGTCCCCACCGGTCTGCCCGGGACCATGCTCCCGAAACGACCGGCACGAGGCCTGACGCGCTGTTCATGATGCCGGTTTGCCAGCGGGGCCTTTCGCTTAACATATTGTTCATGGCCCTGGCCGCCTGCTCTCTGGCAGCCGTATCGGCTGAAAGCCTGTTCCCTTCCCGGGGAGGAGCGCAGCAGCTCTGACCCTGAACAGTAGCTGTTTTCTGATCGAACATGGACAATGGTTTCATAACATTGTTATTTGATAAACTTTTGCATATTTGGCAATATAGCAAAATAGCCAATAAAAGTCAAGCAGTTATAGAGATTTTTGATAAAAAGCCACATTGATAATCAGCTTGGAGAACTGATAAAACAGTATGATTTCAAAAAAAGGAGCCAGAGACCGTTTTTTTGCCTGCATGTTTTAAATCTTTAAACTGTCCGCACAATGCTGACGTGAAATAAACCGGCCGGACCGATGCAAACATAACGCAACAGCGCGAAAAATTAATCGCCGATTTGACAGAAGTCAATGACCGGGTTTGTTTTTTGTTGTATTATGGGATTATCAACGGGTGTGGCGGAGAAATGGATTTTTTCCCGCGGAAAGGTTTTTTCACTGACATGCGGTCCAAAGAAAAAATACCGATGAAGGAGGGAATGGTTCATGAAAGCGACAGATATTTTAAAACAGGAACATGAATTGATACTGGAGATGCTCCAGATTGTAGATGCCGCCTGCGCCAAAATGGAAGAGGGCGAGAAGGTTGACCCCGGCCATCTTGCCGATATGATTGATTTCATCAAGAATTTTGCCGACCGGTGCCACCACGCCAAGGAAGAAAAGCTCCTGTTCCCGGCGCTTCGACAGACCGGCATCGGACAGGAGAACGGCCCCATCGGCGTCATGCTGGCTGAGCATGCCGAGGGGCGCTTTTTCGTCAAGGGGATGGGCGAGGCCCTGGATGAACTCAGGGCCGGCGACGGCGTGGCTGCCGGAAAATTCATAGGCGATGCCGGCGGATATGTGAAACTCCTTGACGGTCATATCATGAAAGAAAACAATATTCTGTTCCGCATGGCTGATGAGCTGTTGCCGGACAGCCGGCAGAAAGAACTTTTACAAGAGTTCGACCGCGTCGAGCGCGAGGAGATCGGCGCCGGCGTCCATGAAAAATATCATGAAATGCTCCACAGGCTGCGTGATATATATTTCACTGTTAAAAAATAACCAGGGGGCACCCTATGAAAGCAAAAGTTGATCCGGCCCTGTGCACCGGCTGTGAACTCTGCGTCCAGACCTGTCCGGAAGTATTCAGGATGGAGGGCGATGTCGCCGTTGCCTATGTTGATCCCGTGCCTGCCCAGCATGAAAAAATGGCGAAAGAGGCCGCCGGCGATTGCCCCGCCGAGGCGATATCCATTTCATGACGGAAAGGCATCGTGCCCTGCGGCACAAAAAACCATGATAGTGACCGGATATCATGGCATGATGCGACGTTTCAGCGATGGATTGGTGCTTATCTTACGAGCATGGTCTCGCAGACCGACCTGCTGACCAGGTCTCTCATCAGCGGATGGGTCTCGCCCAGCCAGTGGCGGCGTTTCCTGTGGGGGGCGGCCATCACCAGGTCGACGGCGCGTTCACGCTCAGCGGAAACGATTTCGTCAACGGTGTTGCCGAAGCGGACCTCTTTGACGATCTGCACCATGCTGTCCGGCGCGACCCTGCGGACCATCTCATCCATCATCTGTTCGGCTTCTTTGCGGAGTTTGTTTTTTTCCGCGATGATTTCCTGCTCTGCCAGGCAGTAGTCAACGGCGCACTGCTCGATTTCGGGAATAACGTGGAGGAGGTATACGGTGGAACGGAACTGCTCCCCGATCCCAACCGCCTCGCGCAAAGCGGAATCTGATTCATCGGTGAAGTCTGTTGTTACCAGGATTCGTTTTGGTTTGAACATGAAGGACCTCCTTTAAATAGTATAGGCGTCTATTGTATTATTAATGTACCGGTGATGGAAGAAGGAGTCAACAATGTTGTCTGACGGTTAATAACGCACAATTCATGCCTGCCTGCTTCCAGGCAGGATAAAAAATCATACCGAGGAAAGAGGGGGAGGTGCATGATGGCCTTTAATGTGAAAAACAATATAACCTGGGTAGGCAAGGTCGATTGGGAATTGAGGAAATTTCATGGTAATGAATATTCAACGCACCGCGGCTCGACCTATAATTCATACCTGATCCGGGAAGAAAAAACCGTTCTCATAGACACCGTGTGGGCCCCCTTTGCGAAGGAATTTGTCGCAAACCTTGAGAAAATAATCGATCTGAATAAGATCGATTATATAATCGCAAACCATGGCGAAACCGATCACAGCGGAGCCCTGCCGGAACTGATGCGCCGCATACCGGATACTCCCATATACTGCACGGCCAACGGGGTCAAGTCCCTCAAGGGGCATTATCACCAGGAGTGGAATTTCGTCACCGTCAAGTCAGGGGACCGTTTGAGTCTCGGTTCCAAGGAACTGGTATTCATCGAGGCGCCCATGCTCCACTGGCCCGATACGATGATGTGCTACCTGACCGGCGACAGCGTGCTTTTCAGCAATGATGCCTTCGGACAGCATTACGCCACGAGCGGCATGTTCAACGATACGGCGGACCGTGACGAACTCTACGCCGAATGCATGAAATACTTCGCCAACATCCTTACTCCCTTCAGCCCCCTGGTGACGAAAAAGATAAACGAGGTGCTTTCACTCAAACTGCCGGTCGGCATGATCTGCACCAGTCACGGCGTCATATGGCGCGACAATCCCGCGCAGATCATAGAGAAATACCTGTCGTGGGCCGACGCCTACCGGGAGAACCAGGTCACGATCCTGTACGACACCATGTGGGGCGGAACACGCGTCATGGCGGAATCGATTGCCGAAGGCATACGGGAAACTGACGGCACGGCCGTCGTGAAGCTCTTCAACGCCTCCACTACCGACAAGAACGACATCATAACCGAAGTCTTCAGGGCGAAAGCGCTGGGCGTTGGATCGCCCACGATCAACCAGGGCGTGTTGAGCTCCGTGGCGGCTCTCCTGGAAGAGATGCGGGGACTTAAATTCAAAAAGAAAAAGGCCTTTGCCTTCGGCTCCTACGGCTGGAGCGGCGAGTCGGTAAAGATGATCACCGAGGGCCTGAAACTCGCCGGTTTTGACCTGGTCGGCGACGGGATCAGGGCCCTCTGGAACCCGGACAATGATGCGGTGAAGGCATGTGTCGATTTTGGAAGGAAGATAGGGGAAAGCCTCAAGTAGCGTCAGAAAAAAGCCCCGGGGCCTGCGGATTAATTTAGGGGACGGAAGCTATCCCGCTCGACCGCCTCGTATAACGTCCCTGTTGACTCGGCGGAATCGGAGACATCCTGTTTCTTGCTCGCGGGACAACTCCCGTCCCCCTAAAAATTCATGCACCGAGCAATTCATGCAGACTGTAAGGGAAAAAACATTTGAAATATTTTCCGGCGCGATATCTACTGTCTAACGGCAGTTGAACAGCATCTATAATTAATAGTAAGGAGACGGTGATGTCAAAAGCAGCGGACACCAAGAAAGATGCCAAGAAAAAACCTGCTAAAACCGCCAAAGAAAAGAAGCTGGCCAAGCAGGAAAAAAAGAAAAACAAGAATATCTAAGCCAGTAATAATGGCGCATTCCCATTACTGTTCCAGTCCCCCGACCGGAGCGTCAGCATGACCGGCGATACCCATGATAGCCTTAAAAGGATTTTCGAGCCTGAAAGCATTGCTGTCATCGGCGTGGCCACTGAAGGATTCGGCTTCGGTAGGGGGATCCTGATTTCCCTCCTCGCCTACGGCTATCCCGGAAAAATATACCCTGTCAATCCCAAGGGCGGCGTAACCCACGGCCTGACCATCTACCGGAGCGTGGAGGATATCCCCGGCCGCATTGATTTAGGCATCATAGCCGTCCCGGCCCCCAAGGTCCCCGAAGCCGTGGAGGCCTGCAGAAAAAAAGGTGCGGCCGGCGTTGAGATCCTGTCATCGGGCTTCAGGGAGGCCGGCACCCCGGAGGGAAGGGAGCTGGAGGAAAGGATCTCCAGGATTGCGGCGGAGGGAATCCGTATCATAGGACCCAACTGCTTCGGCATCTATTCCCCGCGCGGTGGGCTCACCTTCCTTCCCGGCCCCGACCTGTCCCGAGAAAGCGGCCCCGTAGCCTTCATCTCCCAGAGCGGCGGACATTCAATCGATTTTGCCCACATGGGGAAATGGAAGGGGCTTGCCTTCAGCAAAATGATCAGCCTCGGCAACGGCGCTGACCTCAGGGAAACGGAGCTCCTGCGCTATCTCGGCTCCGACCCGGACACCGAAGTCATTGGCATGTATATCGAGGGGGTGAAGGACGGGCCCGCCTTTTTCGACGCCCTCCATGATGTCGCTTCTCGGAAACCGGTCATCGTACTCAAGGGGGGGCTGTCGGAGGCGGGCGGCCGTGCCGTGCAGAGCCACACCGCCTCCATGGGAGGAAGCTCCGTCATCTGGGAATCGGTGTTCCGGCAGTGTAATGCGATCCAGGCCGTTGACCTCGATGAGCTTTCAGATTACGCCCTCGCGCTGACCATGCTGCCCCACCGGGAATACCGCCGCATAACGATAGTGGGGGGCGGTGGAGCCCTCGGGGTCTACGCGGCGGACATGGCTGAACGGTATGGCATGTGCATTCCCGAACTGAAGGAAGATATCCAGAAGCAGATCGACCTGCTCCTGCCGAAGCCGGGATCAAGCGCGCGCAACCCCATTGACATCGCGAATCCCTATGTTACGCCGGAGGTGCTGAACGGCGTCCTGGTCAGGGCCGCCCAGGACGATGCCGTTGATGTCCAGATCGTCATTCAGCTCCTCTATCATTATAAGGCCCTTGCCATAAGCTTCGGCGCCGACTCGGTGAAGCCCCTGACCCCCTTCAAGGAACTGGCCGATGCCATCGACGATGCCGTCAACGCCACGAAGAAACCGGTCATCGCGGTGCTGCCGGACCTCAAGCAGGAGGTCGAGTCGATCGAGGTCACGGAAATGATAAGGGAAACCAGGAAGATCCTCACGGACATGGGCATACCGGTCTATGACGATCTGCGCAACGCCGTACAATCACTCAACGCCCTGTCAGGCTATTACAAAAAAAAGAAGGCCAGGGAAAAGGCTCTGCAGTAATCCTGCCGGATGCCGGTTTATTCCATCAGGGCTCCGGTGAAAATCTCATCGCTCGCCTTGATGACCGCCGCTTCGTTGTTCATCAGCGCTTCGATCCTGCCGAAAAATTTCGGGAATTCGGATCTCAGGAAAAACTGCGACGACAGCACCTTGCCGGAGTAGAAGGCGGCTTCCAGGTTGTCCCTCACCAGGGCGGCGCGGGCTTCGCCTTTCGCGTCTCCCAGTATGGCCTTCAGCTTCGGTTCAGCCACCGTCAGGGACCGGAGGTGAAGCCATGCCAGGGCGAGGAGATACATGGCCTGCTGAAAGGGGGTCGCGGCGGAAAATATATGGAAGATTTTCATCTCCGCCATCTGTTTTTTCAGCATCCCGACGACGTCGTCGAATTTCTGCAGCCCCCGGCTGACCTGGTCTATATAACTGCCGTCAACCACGCCTTTCGCCGCTGCTATGGTTTTTTCAACCTCATCATGCCATGCTCGGTAGTTGTACTGGTCCTTGTTCATGAGGATTTTCCGCATGACGAGGTCTATGGACTGAATGCCGTTGGTCCCTTCGAAGAGCGAAAGGATCTTAGAGTCCCGGGCCAGCTGCTCGACCGGATAATCGGCGATATAGCCGTACCCGCCGTACACCTGGATGGCCTCGGCGGTCACCAGCCACGCCATGTCGGTGTTTCCCGCCTTGAGGATGGGCGTCAGAAGCTCGACCATTGCCTCGGCCCTGTTCCGCTCCTCCCCGTCAAGGACCCCGGCGAGGTCGCTGTACCAGGACAGACTGTAGGTGAGCATCCGCATGCCTTCAACATAGCTCTTCATCCAGAGGAGCATCCTCTTGACGTCGGGATGGTTGATGATCGCCACCTGCGGGGCGTCGGGCTTCGTCATCTGGGTGATATGGGCGCCCTGGAGCCTGGTCCTTGCGTAGGTCACGGCGTGCATGTAGGCGGTGCTGGACAGGGCCAGGCCGTGGAGGCCGACAAGTATGCGCGCCTCGTTCATCATCTGGAACATGACCTTCATCCCCTTGCGTTCCTCGCCGAGCAGGTACCCCACGCAGGAGCCGTTGTCGCCGAAATTCAGGGTGCAGGTCGGCGACGCCTTCAGCCCCATCTTGTGCTCGATGCCGGAGCAGACCACGTCGTTGCGGCTGCCCAGGGTGCCGTCCGGGTTGACCAGGAACTTGGGCACGATGAATATGGAGATGCCCTTGGTGCCCGCCGGGTCCCCCTCGATGCGGGCGAGCACCGGGTGTATGATGTTCTCGGACATGTCATGTTCGCCGCAGGTTATGAAGATCTTCTGCCCGCTTATCAAATACGTGCCGTCTTCCCTCCGCACCGCCTTCGTGCGGAGGGCGCCCACGTCCGAACCGGCGTTCGGCTCGGTCAGGCACATGGTGCCGCACCATTTCCCGCTGTACATCTTTTCAAGATACAGGCGCTTCTGCTCCTCGGTGCCGAAATTCTTGATCAGTTCCGCTGCGCCGCGGGTGAGTCCCGGGTACCCGAGGAGGGGCCCGTTGGCCGCGCTGAAAAATTCTTCACAGGCGTTTCCTATTGCCAGGGGCATGCCCATCCCGCCGTCATCGGCCTTGCCGGTGATGTTTAAAAAGCCGGCCTCGACATAGGCCTTGTAAGCGGGCTTGAATGTATCCGGTGTCCTGACTTCCTTCTTCTGCGGATCATAGGTAACGCCGATTTTATCCCCCTCCCTGTTTGTCGGATAGAAATAACCGACCGCGATCCGTTCGGCAAGCTGGAGTATTTCCTCGTACACGTCCCGGTCAAAGTCCGCGTAAGCGGGGTAGTGAACGAGCTTTTCAATTTCAAGCAGTTCAAAGAGGACAAAACGCACATCACGGGAATCGACGAGAGGGTTGAGAGCCATGGGGGGCCTCCTTTCTTTTTTTACGGGTGCGGGGCATGGCCGCCGCGCCTAGTCATCATACATCGCGTCAATGGTCTTTTTAAATTGTTCGACGATGACGCTTTTTTTAAGCTTCAGGGTCGGCGTCGCGGTTCCGCCGTCTATGGTGAATTCCGGCACTATCGCGTACCGCTTGATGCTTTCAAAGCTCGCGAGCTGCTCGTTGACCCGGGCCATCTCGGCGTCCATCAGTTTGATGATGCCGGGATGCCCGTCAAGGTCATGGATGCCGGTGACGGGGATCCCGTTGGCCCTGGCGTATTCCATGATGTTGTCAACGTCCAGGGTTATGAGGGCGGTGAGGTACTTCCGCCTGTCTCCGACGACACAGGCCTGGCTTATGTATTTTGACGATGTGATCAGGCTTTCCAGGGGCGCCGGCGCGATGTTCTTTCCTCCGGAGGTGATGATGATTTCCTTTTTGCGGCCCGTGATGATGAGGTTGCCCTCCGGGTCGACCATTCCCAGGTCGCCGGTATACAGCCATCCCTTCTTCAAAACAGCGGCGGTCTCTTTCGGCATTTTATAGTAGCCTTTCATCACGTTCCTGCCCCGGTAAACAATCTCGCCGTCATCGTTGATTTTCTGCTCTACCCCGGGAGCGGGCCGGCCCACCGTGCCGAATTTCAGGTTGTCAAGGGTTGTCACGTTGGTAAAGGAGGTGTTCTCGGTCATGCCGTATCCTTCCAGGATGGTGATACCCGCCGCGTGGAAGAACCTGGCAACGGCCGGGTTCAGGGGCGCCGCGCCGCTGACGCAGAACCGTACCCTTCCGCCCAGGGCCTCGTGGAGCTTGCTGAAGATGAGCTTCGACATGAGGTTGTATTTCTTCCGCAGCAGGAACGGTATCGGCTTCCCCTGCAATACGAGGTCGCTGTGGCGGTAGCCGATAGCGAAGGCCCTGTTGAAAAGGAACAGCGCCAGTCCGCCCCTGGCTTCGGCGGCCGCGGTCACCCGCGTGTAGACCTTGTCGAACACCCGGGGGACGCAGGGAAACCAGTGGGGCTTCGCTATTTTCAGGTCAGTGATGACGGTCTCCATGCTGCGGCTGAAGGTCAGGGTGATATTGCTGACTATCGTCGCGTAGATGTCAACCCGCGCGAACACGTGGGCGAGGGGAAGAAAGAGCAGCGTTTCGTCCGATTCGTCGATGGGCACGCAGTTGCGCACCGACTGGCTGGTGAAGATCATGTTGTCGTGGGTGATCATGGCGCCCCGGGGAACGCCCGTTGTCCCTGAAGTGTACACGATGGTCGCGATGTCGGCGGGCCTGACGTTTTTCATTGCCAGGGCAAGGCTCCTGTCGCGGACGGTGTACCCGCGCTTCAGGAAATCGTAAAAGGAAATCACCCATTTTTTCAGGGGTCCGCTGTAGTGTCCCTGCATCAGCACCACCTGTTTTACCGCCGGGATCCTGTTCCTGATCGCAAGGATTTTCCGGAGCTGGTTCTCATCTTCAACAAAGAGGACCTTTGAGCCCGAATGCCTCAGTATGTATTCGGTTTCCTTGGCGGTATTGGAATGATACAGCCCGATGGTGCAGGCCCCGATGGTCATGGTCCCCAGGTCGCAGATGACCCACTGGTAGCTGGTGAAACTGAGAATGGCAACCCGGTCCCCCTTTCTTACCCCGAGTTTGAGCAGCCCCCTGGAGACAGCCTGTGCCTCTTCATAGAATTGCTTCCAGGTGACTGAGCCGGTGTCCCCGTTGTCATTGAGAATCCATCGGTAAGCGGTTTTCTGAGGGTTCCTGTCAATGGTGACCTTCACCATGTCGTGTATGTTGCGGTAATCAATGATATTTTTCATGCAAATCTCCCCCTCTCTATCATTTTGGTAGCAGCATAAAGAACACAATCATGTGAGGATAAAACAGTATTACCGGTAAGTTGGAAATATCAAGAAAAAAATGATCAAATGGAAATAAAAGGATGGGGAACCGGGCCGGTCTATTCATTTCCCTTATAGGGCATTGATTTCCAGGGGAAAATCCCCTTTGCTTCTTTCAAGGCATAGTTCTCCAGTTTGTTAAACCATTCAATATAATTGACATGCGGTTCTCGTCCCAGCTCTGATTGTATTTTTTTCATGAGACTCCTCTGAGAGAAGAATAATTTCAATCCCGCGTTATTGAACGCCGTAGGGATCGCCGCCCCTGCATGCCGGGCAGAGGGGGCTGTCCTTGATCTTAAAGGCCTCCCCGCATCTTTCGCAGTTGGCGATGCGGCTCCCGTGGGCATGGCCTCCCAGCAGTTCGGGCTTTATCCTGATTTTTTTCATGCTGCACAGTCCGGCGCCGGCCTCCTTTATCTGGTCGATGAGAAGCCGGTAGTTCTGCTCCTTCTTTGTCTTGAGCTTGTAAAACCAGTTTTTAATCTCGGGCCATTTTTCAATTTTTGAGGGATCGATGTATACCCTGATCCCCTCGCCGGTGCTTTTGTCGTAGAGGCTGATGGCGAACCTGCTGAAGTCCAGGACCTTCAGCCAGCTGTTCCCCACGGTGCAGGGGGTCAGGATCTGTACGGCGTCGGGGAGGCAGGTTTTCGTTTCCGATATGGCGTCGAAGAATTCCCCCTTGGGGAGGTTTTTCAGGGCAAGGTCCACCATGAAACCGCCAATCAGCAGACCGGGCGCAAGGCTCCCGTGGAATTCCTTCACGATGCGGATGTAGTCGTCCAGGCTGTATGAGTCCATTTTGTTTTCATAGGTCAGCCTTCTGATGCGGATCTCTTCCATGGTTTTTCTCCCGGGGAAAGGTATGTTTAAGGGTATACATAAATTTTAGAATTGATTAACCGGCTGTCAAGCTTAATCGGCGCGCGATTCAGGGAAGCTCTCTGAAATGCCGATCATCAGTCAGCGCGTTAACTCAGAACATGCTCCCGGTGTCCGGAGCATCGAGCAACGTCTTGCGGAATCACCTGAGCTTCCTGAAGGCCGAGGCCTTGATGACCGCATAGATCTTTTTCCCCTTCCGTATATCGAGGTCTTCGGCAGCCTGCCTTACGATCTCCGCGATGAGGCGCTCCTTCCCGAATGCCAGCTCCACGCCGAGCCTCCTGCCTGTTTCGAACACATCGGCCACCCTGCACCTGAGGATGTTTCGCGCGCTGATCGATTCAGGGCGTTGTTTGCAGAGAATGATCTCCGCGGATGACAGCTCGAAGATTGCCTCGGGATGGTCGTCGGCTGAGGACAGAAACAGCTCCCGGTCCCCCCAGTGGTATACGGCCATGCCGTGGGAATCGCGGACGCGCCTGAGCTTCAGGAGGTTGATATACCCGGCGATGTGGTCTTTCATGCGGGACCGCGCCAGCTCCTCCCCCGACATCTGCCCGGTAACGCGGCCCTCCTCCAGGGTGAGGACCCTGTCGGTCATGATCCGGGTTTCGACCTGTGAATGGGAGATGAAGAGGTACGGTATGCCGGATGTTTCGCAGGCGTTCTTCAGATACGGAATGATCTGAAATTTAAGATTATCATCAAGCCCAGTTAACGGTTCGTCCATGACGAGTATTCTCGGGTTGGAAAGCACGGCCCGGCCGATGGCAACCCGCTGCCGTTCCCCGCCGGAAAGATTGGCCACTCCCCGGTCAAGCAGATGGCCGATTTCCAGGGCTGATATCAGGCTTTCCACTGTTATTCTGCGATTTTCAGCGGGGCAGCGCCTGTATCCATAGAGGAGGTTCCGCTTAACAGTCAGGTGCGGAAAAAGGTGGGGCCGCTGGAAGACCATGCCGATACGCCGGAAGGGGACGGCGATGTTTATTCCCCTTCGGCTGTCAAAGATGGTTTCGCCGTTAATTTCGATAACGCCTTCATCGGGACAGTGTAATCCCGCGAGTATTCCCATAAGGGTTGATTTGCCGCTTCCCGACGGTCCGAAGATGCCGATCCTGTCGCCCTCGATCTTAAAGTCCGCATTCAGGTGAAACACGCCGAACCGTTTCTGTATATCCATGCGCAGTTTCATGTCAGCCCACCCGGTCCATTCGTCTGCCGATCCATTCATGGAAAACGAGCACTATTACGGATATGGCGATGGATACGCCGCACAGGGCCATGGCCATGATATCCCCCCGGGGAGAGCTGGCATATTCATAAATGGCCAGCGGGATTGTCTGGGTGACGCCCGGTATGTTGCCGGCCACGATGATCGTGGCGCCGAACTCGCCCAGGCCGCGGGCAAACATGAGCACTGATCCTGCAACGATCCCCCGCAGGGAAAGGGGCAGGATAACGGTCGTGACGGTGTCGAGCCGTCCGGCCCCGAGGGTGCGCGAGGCCTGGATGAGCCCCCGGTCGATCGTCTCCATGCCGATGCGGATTGACCTGACCATGAGGGGAAAGCCCACCACGGCAGTGGCGATCACCGCAGCCTTCCAGGTAAAAATGATCTCGATGCCCAGGGGCTGGAGTATGGTCCTGCCGATCCATCCGTTCCGGCCCAGCAGTAACAGAAGGAGGTATCCAACCACCACCGGCGGCAGCGTCAGGGGGAGATTGACGATGCCGTCCAGAACGATCTTCCCCCGGAATCTCTGGAAGGTCATGAGATAGGCCACCGCAAAAGCGAAGGGAAGGGACAGCAGCGTGGCCGTGACGGCCACCTTGACAGACAGCGCTATTGCCGAATAATCTGACGGGCCGAAACCGAACATGGGCATCACTTCACCGCAAAACCATATTTTAACAGGACCTTCTTTGCCCGCGCTGATTGCATGAATGTATAGAATGCCGATGCTTCCTTTTTGGCCGCGCCGGTTTTGGTGAGTGCCATTATGTACGTTATCCGCTTGTAGAGCGTCTGCGGAACGACGAACAGGATATTCACGTTTTTGCCCATGATAGCCGCGTCGGTCCTGTACACAAAGGCCCCGTCGACTTCACCGCGTTCCGCATACATCAGGCAATTCCAGACATCATTTGCCATGACCAGTTTATCTTTAAGCTTCCGGTCAAGGTTCGCCTTTTTGAATGCCTCCAGGGCATATTCACCGGCAGGGACGATCTTCGGGCTGCCTATGGCTATTTTTTTCAGCCCGGCAACATCCTCAAGGCTGGCGGCCTTCAGACCTGGCCTTCCTACGAAAACAAGTTCATTGAAGGCAAATGCGGTAGCGGCGCCGGTATCGCCAAGTTTCTTGTCTATCAAATAGTCGGCCCATTCTTGGTTGGCAGAAAAGAAGACGTCACAGGGGGCGCCGTTTTCGATCTGTTTTGCCAGGGCCCCGGAGCCTCCTATGTTTCTCCTGAATGAAACAGAGGGTTTCATGCTGGCGAAGTCATTGGAGAGTTCCGTGACAACTACCTTGAGACTGGCGGCGATGGAAAGGTTAATATCGGCCGCACGGGCCGGCACGGCTGATAGAAGGGTAATAAACAGGAACAGGGATGCTCTGCTGATGGCCTTCATTGGTGATACCTGGTTAATGTGTTCTGCCGCCCATGAGTTTCGACAGAACGGTCCAGTCCCATGGGACAAAAGTATGGTTATATACCGAATGAGGGGGTCCTTATTAGCAAATGTTTTTTCCCGGGCAAATGATTTTTTTAACATATAGCCTCAGGAATGATTCTATTTACTTGAAGTACCGTGTGGATTACAAGGCCTTGCTGCCGGGCGCAGTATCGCCGCGGGAGCCCGGGCAGTTCAGAAGGGTGATAAGGCCCGGGGGATTGCCCCTGTTCTTTTTTTCGCGAACCCTGAGGCAAGGGACGCCAGCAGTATCAGCGGCGCCAGGATGCCGGCAAGGAAGATGGCCATATGTTTGTCCCGCTGCATGGAGTTCTTCCTCCCGGAGGGCGTCTTGAAGCGCGTTGTATACGGCGTTTTTCCCGGCAGACGCGCGGATCATGTTCTCAGGCGCGGCGGCGGCACGCAGACGCGCCGCATCCCTTCCTGCAGGGATATGGCGTCAGCCGGGCAGAACCTCGCGCACACGCCGCAGCCGATGCAGTACTTCTCTTCGCGGACCGCGATGCCGTCGTCTTGTAACGCTATGGCGTCGACGGGACAGCGCTCCACGCATATGCCGCAGCCGGTGCAGGATGCGGCGTCGATGACGGAAAGGTACATGGTCGAGTTGATCATGGGGGAGGCGCCGTTCCGCCAGAGGGTGAAGGTGTCGCAGCAGTCCTTGCAGCAGTTGCAGATGCTGTTTTCCTCTTTTTCGATGTTCGAGTTGTTGTGGAAGGCCTTGTGCACCAGTCCGGCTTCCTCGACCTGCTTCATGATCTTCTTCGCCTCTTCCCTGGTGACCCTCCGGGCAAAGCCCTGGCCTATGGTATGGCGCGCCGATTTGCCGAAGGTGAAGCACACCTCGGTGGGGGCGCCGGTGGCGCAGCTGTGGCCCAGTACCTTTGTGTAGTTCCGGCAGAAGCAGTGGCCCACCGCAATGTCGTCATACTTGTCGATTATCTCGTCAACGGTTTTTGAAGGAATGATGTGCTCCTCGGCCTTGACGTCCCGGTTGATGATGATGTTGATCTTCTTTCCCGCCTCGCTGGTAAAGACCGGGACCGTGCGGTCGATGGGGGGCTGGTGCTGGAATACCGGGAGGAGGTTGTCATAATTGCCCTGGATGAGGTCTTTCAGCTCCCCCAGGAGGGTCTGGTAGAGCTTCGCGATCTTTTCCAGGTCCTTCAGTTTCTCACCCTTCGGGAGCTCGTTCATGAAGGTGTATTCAAAGGTGCCGACGATGATGAGGGGGAGCAGGCGGTAGACCATGACGCCCTTCGTGTTGGGCTGGTTGAATATGATGCCCTTCTTCGCAAGGGAACCGGTTTTTTTCGCTATCTCGTCGTCCGTCATGCCCGAAGTGGCGCGTATTTCGTCTGCGGACAGGGTTGTCTTTCCGCTGTAGTTCTTGATGATGAAATCAACATCGTCCTCGTCGAGGTAAAACTTCACGATATCGATGAGGGTCGGCGTTACCTGGAACGGCACCATGCCGGCCCGGGCGATGATGCCGGCGGCCTTGCGGTATTTTTCCTCAACGTCAGATTGAATTGTCATGGTTGTACTCCCTAAAAAAATTTAACGATCGTAAAACAATTACCAGATACGGCGGTGGTGAGTCAAGAATAATTCCTGGAAGCCTGCCGAGTGTGCCGTCATAAATTGCGTTCCCTGAAGAATCCTCTTCCGGGGAACGGTGAAAAATTTGATTTAATGCTGGCCGCATAAATAGTCCCCTGTCAAGATTAATACTGCCGGCAACGGCCTCTATCATGTTAGACGTATAATCAAATATTGGTAGACATGATGATTAAAATTTCTTACAACAGTTAAAGCGCCTGTTATGCCGTGCGCTTACGCTTATCCGGCCGGAAGCTTTGTTGGTGATCATGGAATCTGTATTCAGAAACCTTAATATCTATATAATACCGCCGCTTCTTTCGCTTGTCATGGGCGTCGCCCTGGCCGTCATTTCAATCGCCAAGGGCAAGCTGAAGCAGGAGAATATATTGTTCTCGCTGCTGTGCATATGGTGGTCGCTGTTAAATCCCGTGTTTATCTGCCACCATGTCTTCCGGGGCAATGAAGAACTGCTTCTCTTTATTGAACGCGGCGTCCATTTCTTTTATGTGTACCTGCCTCCCGTGACACTCCTCTATTTTTATAAAATGACCGGCACCAGAAGCAGGTTCATGCTCCCGGCGTTTTTTTTCGTAAGCTTTTTAATATCCCTGACCACCTTTTCCGACCACTATTTTTACGGGTTTTACACCTATTCGTGGGGATATATCGCCAAGGGCGGAATCGCCTTTCAGATCATTTCAGTATCCGGTTCAGTTATGGTCATATATCTTATCGTGTTCTTCATACGAAGACTCCGCATTGAAAAAAACCAGATCATGCGGCTGAAACTGAAATACATTCTTCTTTCTTTTATTATTATCGGCCTACTCACCATGACCAATATTCCGGCCATCAATGGCATTGACTTTTACCCCCTCAGTAACATGATGTTCATTCCCCTTGCCTTTCTTGGATATGGTGTCCTGAGCTACCGGCTGATGGAGATCCGGAGCGTCCTCCATGTCACCGTCATGTGGGCCGTCATATCATCCCTCATTATCATTCCCAATGCCCTGCTCTTCATTTTCCTCTACCCGTATCTGATACAACAGGGAGCCGGGGCTCTCTTCGCCATAGCATCGGTCTGGTTCTACGCAAACTACCTGTATCTCCTGAAAATACAGCCGATGATCGACCAGCTTTTCAACAAGCGGAAATATGACCTGCACAAGCTTGAGGCCTCTTTCATTGACAGCATTTCGTATCTCAAGACACTCGATGAACTGGTGATACAGTTCATCGATGTTATAAAAAAATCCCTTTCTTTTAAATCAGCGGACCTCGTCATCTGTCCCGCCGGAGAATTCAGGGTTGCTTCTATAGCTGTAAAGACCTGCGATGTTGATCCGGTGGTGAAGGAATGGTTCGGAAATGCCAACCACCTGGTTGACAGGGATCTCGTCGAATCCAAGGAGAGCTACGAAGGTATCCGGCATGCCCTGATGGAGCTTTTCGAAAGATACCATGCCCAGTACCTGGTGCCCGTTCTGCACAGGGGCGAGCTTGCCGCGCTGCTGGTGCTGCCGGAAAAACAGAACCTCCAGCAGTTGAAGCGCTACGAGGTCGTCTTCATCAACAACATCCGCTCGGCGTTCTCCATAGCCATGGAAAACGCCATCACCTACAGCAACCTGAACTCCCTCAAAAAGAACCTCGAACAGATAGTGGCCGAGAGAACCAGCGAGCTTACCCTGGCGCGGGACCTCCTCCTTCAGGATATAGAGCTGGCGCGGAGGATCCAGACGGCGCTGCTGCCCCATGAGCTCCCATCAATGGAATGCGCGGAAATTAATTTTAAATACGTTCCGATGATGGGCGTGGGGGGTGATTTTATCGATGTGCTGATTCCCGGCAGGGAGCACCACGATGCCGGCAGCGGTAACTCCGTCTGTTTTTTTATCTGCGATGTCTCGGGGCACGGCGTATCAGCCGCCCTTACCGCTGCAATGGTGAAAATGTCCCTGGCATCCTGGGAAATGAACGCGGCCTATCCTGCCCGCCACCTGACGGCCATCAGCGATTCCCTGAAGGGAAAGACCGGCGGCAATTTCATAACCGCCATATCGTGTCACGTAAACCTGGAAACGGGTAAGCTGGCGTTCGCCAATGCCGGCCATCCTCCCCTCATCATAATACACGCCGACTGCAGCGCTGAAATCGTAAACACCAGGGGGAGGCTGATAAGCGATTACATTCCGGCTAATTGCGAAGATATCGAGGTGCAGCTCCATGATAATGACATTATCGTTCTGTATACCGACGGTATTATCGAAGAACGATCCGGCGATGAGCTTTTCGGAGAAGAGCGGTTCATAGACATCCTGAAGTCAAGGTGCCTTGCCCCCGCCGGGGAATTATGCAACAGCGTCTATAATGCGCTGATCGAGTTCAAGGGGGATGCCATGCTGGACGATGATTTTACCATCCTCGTTATGAGGTTCAGAAAGAAGCGGTAGGCTGCCCGCCCGCCAGGCCGGCGGGATCAGTCATCGCAGTTATCGCAGTCATGGCAGGAACATGAGAGGGAATTGCTCCGTGCCTTTTCAATCGACTCCTTTCCCTCGCTGAAGGCAAACCAGGCGATCCCCAGGCTCCCCACGGTATCGATGTAGCTGATCCTGAAGAGCTCGTAGAGCACGCTTGAACCAAGAAGAATGAAGGAGAGATAGAAGCAGGTTTTTGTACAGTTGGCATCGGCTATGATGGGGGCCGAGTCAAGTGCCCTGCCCGTTTTCAGCTTGTATGAATAGAGAAACCACATGGTTATGATGGATACTGCCGAAATAACGATGCCGGCGATGGTCGTGTCCGGTTTGATGCCGCGGACGACGTTGAGGACCGAGCCGGCAATGAGGCCGGCCGCAAGAAGAAAGAAGCTCCCGCCGGTAATAAAGAGGGCCCGGCGCTCAAAGCGGTCCCGCTCGCTGACGGGACTGCGGCGCATCCGCCAGACCATGTGGCCGATCCCGATGCCGGAGATCACTTCCACGAAACTGTCCACGCCGAAGCCGAAAAGGGCCAGGGTGTCGTCGGCGTATCCGAATATGGTCGAGAAGAGGCCTTCCACGATATTGTAGACGACGGTTATGACGCTCAGGATGAAGGCGGTTTTCAGAAGGCGCGTGGTCCGGTTATCATATCCTGTTGTATTCATGGCATCACCGCCCTGTTTTAAATAGTTATGGAGCCTGTCACCCCATGGTGTGCTCTGCGAGAATCTTGATGCCGATAGCCACGAGCATAAGGCCTCCCACGGCTTCGGCCCGTTTCCCGACGAAGGCGCCGACCCGCCTGCCTATGGATATTCCTATGACAGAAAAGAAGGCGCAGACGATGCCGATGATGACGCTGGGGACGAGTATGGGACGGCCCAGGACGCCGAGGGAGAGGCCCACGGCGAGGGCGTCGATGCTGGTGGCCAAAGCCAGCACGATGAGGGACATCCCCCGTGACGGGTCCCTTGCTGGTTCGCATGTTTCTTCTTTATGGAAGAAGGCTTCGTAGATCATTTTGAGGCCGATGAACATGAGCAGCCCGAAGGCTATCCAGTGGTCAAAGGCCTTGATATAGCTTTCGAGGTACATCCCTCCGAAATAGCCGATGATGGGCATCATGAACTGGAAGAGGCCGAAATGGAAGGAGAGACGGAAGTAGTGCCGCGCGTCCGGATCGGGGATGATCATGCCGCAGGAGATGCACACCGAAAAGGCGTCCATGGCGAGGGCCACGGCGACGATGAAGATTTCGACAAGATCCATGGCCATTTGTACGGCACGTGGCGCTCTGAGTCCATTACAATTATCGGCCGCGGAAAAAAATCATCGGGGAATCTGCGCTGCGGGTGGAGGGGATGCGGCTGCGAAGACCGGGCTGTGCAGGTCCTCCATGCCCGTTTTCCTTTTCATGTAAACCCTGCCGCTCCGAACATCCATGAATATTTTCCGGGAGTAGGGCCCGCCGGTATCGTCCTGGCAGAGGGGGATATCCTCCAATTCCAGGAAAAGCTTCGCAATCCTCACGTTCTGGCTGGGAAGCGGCTCATCCCCAAAGGTGCAGTGCGTTGACGAATCGGTCATGGAGCCGCCACCGAAGATCGATGCCCTTAAATGGTCCCGCTCAGCCCCTATGCCGGTAAGATTCTCGAGGAGGATCTTCATGGCGGTGATGCAGTACCGGGACGTCCTGTCGCCTGATACGTCCGGTTCAGAGATATGCCCGGGAAGCATGAAATGGTTCATCCCTGACACGCGGTTGACCGGGTCATGGATGCAGACGGCGACGCAGGACCCCAGGATGGTTAGGATCATCTCGTCGCTGTTCGAGACATGCCATTCCCCGGCATGAATGACCTTCACCGGTTTTCCGTATAGTTCCGCACTGCTCCTGAAATACATGGTTTGCTTCCTCGTTGTGCGCATTCATGCAGTATCTTTTTTGCGGCGCCATCACCCGGCGTCACCGTTTCCACATCGCCAGGGTCTCGCTGATCCTGTCAAAGTCCCTCGATTTATCGAAGAAGAAGTCGGCCCCCAGGCTCATGCATTTCTCCCTGAATTCCGGGGAGGAGTAGTTGGTGAGCATGGCGACGCCGACGCCGGGGCGCTCCTTCTTGATTTTTTTCAGGAGGTTGATGCCGTCCCCCGCCTTGAGCCGAATATCGATGATCATGAAGTCGGGATTCAGTTCGCGTATGTCGTTCAGGGCGGTGACCTCTTCTGCTGCGGAGCCTGCTATTTCGAGGCCTTCAATGTCGGCTATCTTCGATTGGATCCGGTCAACCATCATGGGTGAATCTTCAACGATGTATACCTTCATAACGGCATCACCTCCGGTAATCCCATTATAGAGCTTGTCAAGGATCAATTGTCAAGCACTCCGCAAACCGTCAGAATTCGTTAAAGCCTTCTTTTTTCATGATTTCCCTGATCGCTTTGGATTCTGTCGAATGAACAACATGCGGTTCCACCTGGGGTTTGATTTTTCTTCCGTTTCCATTGCCCGGCGCCACCCCGGACTTTTCGCCGGGTTTCGCCGGCTCCCGGAGTTGGTTGAGACGCAGTTCATTGGAATGGGAGCCGGGATCCCCGCTCATGGCGGATTCATGTGTCTTGAATTGTTCCACCAGGCTGAGAAGAAACTGCGCTTGGTTGGCCATTTCCTCGCTGGCGGACGCCGTCTCTTCGACAAGGGAGGCGTTCTGCTGCGTTGTATTGTCGATCTCCGAGATGGCGACATTGATCTGGTTTATGCCCTGTTTCTGTTCCTGGCTGGCCGCCGCGATCTCTGAGATGAGCTGTCCCACGATGCTCACGGAGGATATGACCCCTTCAAGGGCTTCGCCGCTCTTTTTCGCCGATTCGATGATGCCTACCAGGGCCTCGCCGCTTTTGGCCACCAGATCGGTCCCGAGCTCGATCTTGTTTATCGAATCGGAGATGATTTCACTTATTTCGTTGGCCGCGCCCGCCGAACGCTGCGCCAGATTGCGCACCTCCCCGGCAACGACGGCGAAGCCCCGTCCCTGATCGCCGGCCCGTGCGGCCTCGACGGCGGCATTAAGCGCCAGCAGATTGGTCTGGAACGCGATGTCATTGATGACCTTCAATATTTCCGATATCCTTTTGCTGGATTTGTTGATCTCGTTGATCGCATCCACAGCGCGGGTCACGATTTCTCCGCCGGATTCGGCCAGATGGATGGACTTGGCCGAGAGATCCTTTGCATCCTGCACGACCCGGGCGGCTTCCTCGGATTTTTCATTCGCCTCCCTTGAGTGCTCGGAATTTTGGTTTATGGTGGCAGTCGCTTCCTCTATGGTCGAGGCAATCTCTTCCAGGGACGTGGCCTGCTGACTGGTGCGCTGGGAGAGGTTTTCGTTGTCCCCGGAAATCTGCTGCACTACCACGTTCAGACCGAATGTTGATGTCCGTATTCCCGATATCAGGGCATGGAGATTTTCAACAAATTTATTGTACCAAGCCGCCAGCGTCGTCACTTCATTGGTGTTGACGGTCTTGTATACCCTGCACTCCTGGCAGGTTTTATATATGCCGTTGAGAATCTTGGGGCAGTGGATCTCCTTGCCGAACTTGGGTGCGTAACTGCCCACGTCAAACCAGCAGAGGACGGCATCCTTCCCGTAATCCGGGCAGGTGGTCTTGCCGCATTGCATCATCTTGGAGCAGTTGACCCGGGTTAAGGGATAACGGACGGTCAGATCACCCAGAGCCGCCAGTGCAAACTGTTCATTGAAGGGCTTCAGCATATTAAGTATGCCGAGGGAACGGAAAGCCATGAGGAGCACACCCAACAGCACTGCAGCGCCGATGATGAATGCAGTTATGATCATTGTGTTGTTTCTCGACCCGTTCGCTTCCATTTCGCGGCGCCTGTCGCCTGCGATAGCATGGATCTTCTTGTTGATTTCATTGATTATGTCTTTCACCTCGGCGAGGTGCTTTTCCGTTTGCGAAGCGTAAATGCCCCGGGCCGCCTGGATTTTTCCTTCGTTTATCCGGGCCTTGATGTCGATGACTGACGCATGAAGGAGCTCATGGGGCTTTTCAAGTTTCAGCATGGTTTTTTTCAAACTTTCAGGGAGCTCATTGAATTCACCCGACCGTATGTACGGATAATACCACGCGCCGAGCTTGCATTTATGGGGATCGTCCTGAACGTCCTGGACCTTTCCGCTTAACAGCATGTCATTGAGGTTCTTATCCCATTTCAGGTGATCTATGAAGCGTTCCAGGTAAAAGGATTCCAGCTTCATTTTTTGATACAATTGGTCGTTTGAGGAGAAGAGGCTTCTGAATGATACGATACTGAAAATTCCGATGAATGATATGGTGATAAAAAGTATCGAAAGGCCAATGGTTATTCTTATGCGAGTGTTCATGTTTATCCCCCTTTTTAAATAGCACGACTGAATATGCCGAAAGATCATGGTTTGATCAGTGATGGCACGGGCGTCATGGGTTATTGATTTTTAACATATTCACGGATGCTCTTTCAGACGATAGGACAAAGGATGAATCTGTAAGGGAATTTGACGTTTTTTTTGTGGGGGAATAGGCGATCGGTATTGTAGGAAACGGTAATGTCGGTGTGTCGTTCTTTGGCCTACAGCATCAATCAAGAAGCCTGTTCTTCAGCGCGTAATGGGTCAGCTCGGAATTGTTTTTCATCTTCATCTTGTCCAAGATCCTCCGGCGGTAGGTGCTCACGGTCTTTACGTTGAGAAACATTTCGGAGGCTATCGCCGAAACCGGCTTCCCGGAGGCGATTCTGCACAGTATCTGGAATTCCCTGTCTGATAGGCTTTCATGGGGCGGTTTTTCCGACTCCCGGTCAATGATGTCAGCCAGGTGTTCCGCGATCGTCTCGGTTATATATTTTTTCCCGCCGGTGATTTTTCTGATTGCCTCAATGAGGGTCTCCGGCGCCGCTGCCTTGGTCAGATAGCCCGATGCGCCGGCCCTGAGGGCCCTGATGGCGTACTGTTCTTCAGGATAGACGCTCAGCATGAGGACCGGAACCGGGCATTTTTCCGCCTTGAGCTGTTTCAAGATGTCAAGGCCGTCCCTCCCCGGCATGGCCACGTCAAGAAGGATCGCGTCATAGCTGTTTTTACGGACCTTGGCAATCAGTTCGTGGCCGTCGCCGGCCTCGTCCACCTGTGCCATGTCGGGGCACTCCTCGATGATCTGCTTTATGCCGGCGCGGACAATGCGGTGGTCGTCGGCTATTATCACCCTGATTTTTTTATTCACCGTCCATTCCTCCCCGCCCGGAGAGCTGCTTCTCCCGGCGCCGGATGTTGATCATACCACACCGCTGTCCCATTTCAACTCTTTTTATCCCCCCGAGGATTATGCATCTTGACAGCGGAAGATGATGAAACCGCTACAAGGGGATGCTTATGGAGACCTCGGTTCCCATCCCCTTTTTGCCCATGATGTGCAGTATGCCGCCGGCGTACCGGGCGCGCTCCCTCATGCCGATCAGGCCGATGGAACGCGGGTCCTGCATCTGCTCGCTTGATATGCCGACGCCGTTGTCCCGCACGGTCATGGTCAGCTCCGATTCGGTTTTAACCAGGTTGATGGCGATCTCCGTGGCGCCGGCATGGCGGACCGCGTTGGTTATGATCTCCTGGAAGATGCGGAAGAAGGTCACGGCGATGTCGTTGTCGACGGATATTTCATCGGGGTAGCTGCTGAAGATAAAGTTTATGCCCGTCCTCTTCCGCACTTCGCCGCACTGCCATTCTATCGCGGCGCCAAGGCCGAGATGGTCCAGCACCCCGGGACGCAGCTCGGAGCATATGTTCCTGACGTTTTCCAGGGTCTCGTCAATCAGCTGCATCATGTTTTTTGCCTTGGCGGCCAGCTCCCCGCCGGTCCCGGATCCGGCTAGACGCTTCTCGAGCCAGGAGGAGTCGATCCTGAGGGCCGTGAGCGCCTGCCCCAGGTAATCGTGCACCTCGCGGGATATTTTTTTACGCTCCTCTTCCCTGATTGTTTCGATGTGGGCCGTGAGGTTCTGCAGCTCTTCGTTCCTCCGGCGGAGCTCCCGCTCCAGACGGTGCTTGCTCAGCGCCATTTCAATGGTCGCGTGAATGGTGGTCTCGTTAAAGGGCTTAATGATGTAGCCGTACGATCCGGTCTTGACCGCGCGCTGTATCGTTTCCTCGTCGGCATGGGCCGTGAGGTAGATGATGGGGATGAAAAACCGCTCCATGATGGTCTGTGCCGCCTCGATGCCGTCCATGTCGCCGATCAGGAGGATGTCCATGAGTATGAGGTCAGGCCTGTCGGCCGAAACGCACCTGATGGCTTCCGCGCCGGTCGAAACGATTTCCGTCACTTCATATCCGTTCCGGCGGAGCAGGTGCTTCAGGAGATCGGCGATGATGATCTCGTCTTCAACGATCATTATCCGCGAGGTATTTTTCAGATTTTCTTTCATGGAGGACGCCTGTTCAGTGGTCCTGGGCAATACGGTAGTCCCGGGGGATGCTTATGAAAAATGTTGTCCCTTTTTCCCGCGAGAGCCTGATGGTCCCCTGGAGCTGCTTTTCAACTATCATGTGGACCAGGGTGAGTCCGGAAGACTGGGCGTTCCGGTAATCGACGGATTCCAGTATGCCTATGCCGTTGTCAGATATCACCGTCTCGATGGAACCGTTCACCGCTGACATTGATATGATGATCATCCCCCCGCCGGTCAGGTCCGCGGGGAAGGCGTACTTGATGGAATTGGTGACCAGCTCGTTTATGACCAGCCCGAAGGGTATCGCCTGGTCGATGCCCATGAAGATGTCCTGTATGTCGATGCGGTACCTGATCCTTTCGTAGGTGATGTCATACATGCAGAAGAGCTCTTCGATCAGGGATCGCGTGTATTCGTTGAAATCGATCTGGGCGAAGTCCTGCGTCTGGTACAGGCGCTCATGTATCAGCGCCATGGAGAAGATCCTGTTCTGGCTGTCCTGGAACAGCCGGGCGATGTCCGGGTCCCGCACCTTTTCAGCCTTCATCCTGAGAAGGCTCATGATGATCTGCATGTTGTTCTTGACCCGGTGATGGATCTCTTTCAGGAGAAGCTCTTTTTCCCTGAGGGAGGCGCTTATCTTTTCTTCGGCAATCTTGCGCTCGGTGATATCGATGCCGAAGGAGATGGTCCCGGTGACGCGCCCCTTTTCAGAAAGAACGCTGTTCTGCCATGCGATGATGCGTTCCTCCCCTGATTTGGTTATTATGGGATTCTCAAAATTTTTCTGCGTTTCGCTGGCCAGCGTTTTTTCAAATTCCTCCCAGACATGGGGGTAGCGTTCTTTCGTAACCAGCGCTTCAAACCAGCTGCGTCCAATCATATCTTCCCGGGAATAGCCGGTGATTTTTTCAGCCGCTTGGTTGAAAATGGTGACGTTGCCGTCCACGTCCAGCCCGATGATCATGGCATTGGCGGTCTGGATCAGGTTTTCGGCGTATTCCTTGGCTGCCTTCAGGCTGTCCTCCGCCTGCATCCGCTCGGTTATGTCCACGAACACGGTGGCGAAGAATCCCGGTGCGGGCGAAAAGGCGGATATGCTGAAATACTTTTTCAAAGGCTCGAAATAGCTGTCGAAACGGGCCGGTTCGCCCGTGGTTGCAACCTTTTCATATATGTCAAAAAATGGCGGCGTCGGGGTTCCGTACGCCTCGGTCGCCTTTCTGCCGATCACCGTTTCCCGGTCCATGCCGGTATGGCTTTTAAATGCCGGGTTGCAGTCCATGATTATGTAATCAACGGCTTTCCCTTTATAATTGGACGCCAGCCTGTGGATGGCAACCCCTTCGGTCATCGCGTTAAAAAGCGCGCGAAATCGTTCCTCGCTTTTTTTAAGCGCGTCCATGGTCTCTTTTTGCCGGGTGATGTCTATCAGGAACCCCTCCAGCCCCGTTGTTTTTCCGGCCTGGACCACGGGATTCACGGTGTAGGTTTGATAGCCGATGCTGCCGTCCCTGTTCTTTCTTGATGATTCCCCTGCCAGCGGCTGGTTCCCATGGATGAAGCCGTTGACCAGTTCCTGGGCCCGTGTCATGTCCATGTCGGGCTGTGTTATGGCATAATGCTTGCCGATGACCTCGTCCCGGGATGAGTAGCCGTGCATCTGAAGCCAGGCCGCGTTGACGAACTGGAACACCCCGTCGGTGCCGATGCGGAAATAGCCCGCGCCGGTGACCTCTATGATCGTGCGGAACCGTTCCTCGCTTTGCCGCAGCTTTTCCTCCGCCTTCTTGCGCTCCGTGACGTCAACGATGACGGCGAGGGACCGTACCAGCTTCCCTTCACCGTCCCTTTCCGCGACGGCCGACAGGTTGACGTCAATGACCTTTCCGCTCTTGGTGACGAACCGATAGGGGACGTCGGTGCAGGATCCGGACCGGTAAAATTCCGGCAGGACGATCTCCCGGGCGAAGGCGCGGGATTCCTCGGTGAGAAACTCCGTGGAAGGACGGCCTATCACTTCGTCGCGGGTATAACCCATGACCCTGAGCCAGTGATCGCTGACGCTGACCAGGCGCCCGTAACTGTCTATGGAGTGGAGCATGACCGGGGTGCTGGTGTAGAGGTTGCGGTAGCGCTCCTCGCTTTCCTTCAGGGCCAGTTCCGCCAGCTTTCTCCCGGTAATGTCGACGGCGCTCCCCTCTATGTACCAGGTCTTTCCGTCTTCGTCCCTCACCGCCCGGGAGTTCATCGTTATCCAGAACCTGCTTCCGTCCTTCCGGCAGACTTCCGCTTCAAAGTCATCGGCGCGCCCTTTTTCTTGAAGCATCCGCTTAAGGCGCTCGCGGTCTTCGATGTTCACGTAGATCTGCCGTCCAATGTCGCTGGTGCGTGCCATCATTTCGTCCGGGGAATTGTAACCGAACATGCGCGCCAGCGCGGGGTTGGCCGTGATAAAGCGGCCTTCCGCCGTTGTCTGGTAAAATCCCTCGATGGAATTTTCGAAAATGGACCGGTAGCTCTCCTCGCTTTTGCTCAGCAGTTCCTTCGCCCGGGTCCGCCGGTACATGTCTTTCCGGATCTGCATGGACCAGAGGGCGATGCCGCCGAGCCCCAGGACCCAGATCAGGAAATGGATGGCGGCATTTTTTCTGATGAGTGTTTTCTGAGATTTAAAATGGGGCGAGAGAGGGACCGAAATGCTGACACCGCCCCTGACGGAGCCTTCCCGGTATCCCTGTGACCCGTGGCACTTGAGGCACTGCTTTTCGGCGATCATCGGGCGCATGATGCGCAGGTACGGCTCGCCGCCGATTGTTGCCTGGTCCGATACTTCTTTTATGCCGTTTCTTTCAAAAGCTTCCAGGGCGTTTCTCTCCCACCGGTCAGGGGCGTTTTGCGGCCGCAGCGGCTTCAGGCTCGTGATATGGCCGGCGACCCCGCACGGCGCGCTGTATCGTTCGTTCATCTGGCGGACCATGTAGGCGGGGTTCATCAGGGTCAGGACACGGCCGCTGCCAAGGGTAATGTCCCGGTCAGGCAGGTGGGATAGGAAGGGATTGGGCTGCGTGTCCCGGTCCACCGGGACATAGACCCCGCCATGGGATGCTGCCCAGAACCGGAAGGCCTGGTCTTTGTTGAAATATGCCCGCGCTTCGTTGAGGGCTATCCTCTGTACCCATGCGAGGTCTTCCCTGATGTCAACGGCCAGCAGTGAAATATTGAGGATAGTCCAGAGGATCGCGACGATACCCGAATATAACGGTATGTTCGCTGCGGTGACTGTTTTCTTTTTAAATAAAGAGAGCACGTCTGTCAGCCTGTTGTCAGCATGATCCGCAGTACGGACTGTCCATGATCCCTCCGGTTTCATGGATGGCAAGGAGGGCCGGTTGTCGGTCATCAAGCCATCCGGGAACCAACGGGGATCCCCTTCTGCGCAAAGCCTGAAATTGTTGACCGTTCATCTGTATTTTTTATGTGTTACCCGTATAAATATTAATAATGGAAAATCTTCATGTCAAGTTAATATTTTACCGGTGGAACGGCGGAAACCCCCTGCCCGGGTTTATGATGGCAGGTTTATGCCGGAATACGCCAGGGAAAAAGCTATTCGGGCCTTTTATGAGTAAAATATTTGATTTCATTCATTAAATATGAATTGATTTTTATCATCGAATTCCCTATTTTGCCGTTCAGTGATTAAACATATATATAGACACTATGAATAACAGCTGATACATGCGTTTTATCCTTCTGCCGCCGGCGGGGATGAAAAAGAAAAACTGTTGCTGTTATCATGTGTCGAATATGAAATTTTGGAGGATTTATGAATCTGCAGAGCTTTCTCCTCCTGGAACACAGGCGCTCTTTCATTAATCCTGCCGGTGCCGTTTTCCCGGTAACCGAAATCTGATCCTATCCCCGGCGGCAGGCGCGCATATGCCGGCGCGGTTCTCCGGTACGGGGCAGGGATACTACATGATACAACAGAGGGCTAGACAATGAAGTGGTTAGTGCAGTTATCCGTTAAATGGCCGAAGGCGGTCATCATCAGCATCGTCGTCCTCACGGTTTTTTTCGCCGTGATGATCGGCGCCAACTTTTCCATCAACGTTGACCCGATGAAGGCCTTTTCCCGCAAGATGGACGTGATCAAGTATTACCATCTGACGCAGAAAAAGTTTTCCATGAAGGACATGATCCTCATCGGCATAGAGAATGAAAAGGAGGGGATCTTTAACGTGAAGACCCTCCGCTACGTGGAGCAGGTGATAAAACAGTTCAAGGCCCTGAAGGTCGAAAAGACCTACAGGAACATCACCACCGGAAGAAAGGAGACCGTCGAGGTCCCCTCCAAACTCTCCCCCAACCAGATCATGAGCATCATCAACGCCGACGATGTCATGGTCAACAAGAGCACCAACACCATTGTTATCGGCAACCTGACCAGCAAGGCCCGGGAAAAGGCCGGACTCATCGACCCGGACCCGGAAGAGATGAAAAGGCTTCCGAAGAGCGACGAGGACCTGAAGAAGCTCATTCCTTTCCTCGAAAAGGAGCTTATGGTCAACGACCTTCTGAAGGGGACCCTCTTTTCCGCTGACGGCAAGGCATGCGCCATCATGGTGCCGGTTGAGAAAAGGATAGACAACAAGGTGGAGATCATACGGCGCGAAATGCCCTTCATGGTCAATGAGTCGAAGCTCAGGGACCGCTTCCAGGGCCGGGATTTTTATTTCCGCGCGGATATCTATAACAAGAAAATCGACGGCACCCAGGTCGATGACGAGTACATCAAGGACACGGTGGAGGACAACAGGAAGGCGATACGCTCCTTCATGCTCAAGCTCCTGAAGCCCTTCAAGGAATACCAGAAGGATTTCTACGCCTCGCTTGAGAAAAAAGAGGTGGACGAGGAATACCTCAACATGGTCTACAAGATGATCGAGAACGACGCCACCTACGAGAAGCCCGACGTGGAGATCACCTACCAGGACTGCATCGATGACCTGTACCGCTTCGTCATCAGGAACATGGACCCCTTCTCGAGAAACAACCTTGAGTCAAAGCTGTACAACGTGGCGAATATCTACGATGTCGCTAAAATATACGACATCTTCAATACCATAGCGGAGAAGAACAAGCCCGCGGACCTGGCCATCTATATCGCCGGCATGCCCGTGGCCGAGGCGCTCCTCCAGGAGTTTGTCACCAACGACATGTCCATATTCATGACGCTTACCGCGGTCATAATCCTGCTGATACTGTTCATGACCATCAGGACGCCAACCGGCATATACCTTCCCCTGACCGCGGTGGTGATCAGCATCATCTGGCTCATGGGAGGGATGCTCCTGGCGGGGATCGATTTTTCCTCCGGCACCATGGTCATGCCCTGCGTCCTCATCGCCGTGGGGAGCTCCTACGTCATCCATTACCTGATACGGTATTATGAAAAGCTGGCCGGGAGAAGGGACGTGGACGTGAAGGCCGTCCTTGTGGAGACCACGGACAGCATCGACACCGCCATTTTCCTGTCCGCCACCACGACCATGGCGGCCTTCATCTCCGACGTGTTCATCGATGTGGTCGACATCCAGCGACTCGGCTACCTGGTGACTCTCGGCATATTCATAAACCTCATACTCACCTTCACCTACGTGCCGGCGGTGCTTGCCCTCCAGCCGCCCCCCAAGGGGACCACGGAGACCTTGTTTGAAAAAATAATAATGAAGATGGTGATGCGGGGCGGCGAGAACACGGCCAGACACGCGAAAAAGGTATTCTGGGGCGCCGTCATCGTCACCGCGGTCTTTTTCGTCGGCCTGTTCTTCCTGAAAACGGAGAGCAGCATCTCCTTCATGTTCCTGGAAAAGAACCCCCTCCGCCAGGCGGACAAGTTCATCAACAAGGAGCTTACCGGCACGGGGCAGATGTGCATCGTCTTCAAGATGCGCGACAGGGTCAACCTTCACGGGAAGGCGGCGCGGGACGACCTGTCCGGCAGGATGGGCGATTTTACCGCGGCGTTCCGCGGTCTCCAGAACGCCTATCCTGACCTGAAAAACGACGCTGTCATGAATGCCTATTTCATCGATGACCTGGATAATTTCAGGAAAAACCCCGCGCGTAACCAGGATGAAATCGAAAAGAGGATCGCCCTCTTCACCGATCTGCTGAACGATTATTACGAGAGCGAGCAGAAAAAGAAGAACGGCAAGAGCGAAATGGGCAGGTCGGCGCCGGAAGACGACCTGAGCGCCATGGCCGACGACTACCTGTACGTGAGCGGCAAGAACCTGACCATGACGCCGCAGGAGTCGGGGATCGAGGACATCATCCACCGCGTACCGACCGTTGACACTGCCGCAGCCAAGGAAACGGCGCGACAATACATAGTGGCGATGCGGAATTACAAGAACACGCCCCTGGGGAAGGAATTCCTCGGGAAATTCTATTACCTGAGCGACTTTTTCCATACTGACATAACCCAGCCGGTGACCCTCAGGAAGATCGATCTCCTCGGGAAGCATCTGAAAGACCTCAAGGAGCCGTCGGCGGTCATTGACGGGGTGACGGTCAGGCCGGTGGGGAACATCATGAGCATCACCGATACCCTCAAGGTGATCTACAAGGTTTTCTACCACGACGATAACGACGCCTTCAAGAAGATCCCCAGCGTGAAGGAGGACGGGATACAGGACCGGTCCCTCACGGACCGCAGCATCATCGGCGTCTGCCTGAACCAGTTCGCGGCTTCCCGTGAGGACGTGTACCGCTACCTGGTGACCGATGACATGAAGCTGATGCAGTACGTGGTGTTCATGAGGAGCGACAAGGCGGATTTCCTGCGCGACTTCCAGAACAGCTTTAATGTCATGTTTAAAAAAATATTCCCTGACGACGACCCCTATGTCGAAAAGATCGTCATCTCAGGAATGCCCGCCATCAACCTGATGATGAACGAGGCGATCCTGGTCAACCAGATCCAGTCGATCGTGGTGACGGTCATCGTGGTGCTCCTGGCGTGCATGTTCATATTCCGCTCCGTCACCGGCGGATTTTTCGCGTCAATCCCCATCTCCTTTACCCTCATCATAACCCTGGGGGTCATGGGATACCTGGGGATCCCCATCAATTACAGCACCCTGATCAACGCGTCGATCGCGGTGGGGGCCGGCATCGACTACTGCATCCATTTCATCGAGCGCTTCAAGTACGAGCATGTCGTGCAAAAGCTTGATTTCGAAGCGGCGTACCGGCGTACGCTGGAGACAACCGGCCTTTCCGTCGTTACGGCCACCCTGACGGTGGGCCTCGGCTTCGCGGTCCTGGGGTTCTCGTCGTTCAAGATCGTCAAGGTGTCGGGTCTCCTGGTCACCCTATCCATGATCCTGAGCGGAACACTTTCCCTCACGGTCCTGCCGGCGCTGATCATCTGGGTCAAGCCGAAGTTTCTCCAGAACGTAAGGCCCTGGGGCCTTGAGGACAAAATAGAATCCATCGTGAAAACCATACCGGAAAAATTGAAGAACATGAACATTCCG
The DNA here is from genome assembly GCA_035400945.1 of Spirochaetota bacterium. Taxonomy (GTDB): domain Bacteria; phylum Spirochaetota; class UBA4802; order UBA4802; family UBA5550; genus RBG-16-49-21. The sequence goes on along the minus strand of DAONAJ010000004.1, from coordinate 2,406 downwards.
GGGAGATTCATCGGTAAAAACAAGCAGGCGTGCTGAGTAATTTCAACGCCTGACCATGGGGCCTGCCGCGGTATGCGCGGCAGGCTTTTTTGTTTCCCGCCGCAATGCCGGCAAGCCCAATGGCCCGGTTCACAGCGTCCATGACGGTATTGTGTCCCGGTACGCGTAAAATCTTCTTGTAATTATTAAGACTCTGGTACATTAATTGTTTCGGCGGACCGGCAGTGACAATGGAATGATGGCGTAATTATTTTTGGGGACATAATGCAGGTCAGATTGCAGACATCAGACTTCGCCTGGTACCGGAGCTGTTCATGAGCAGGGGGAAGCTGCTGATTGTTGAGGATGAACTGGTCATCGCACTCAGCCTGGTGAAGAGCCTTGAAAAGCTGGGCTACGAGGTTGCAGGGATGACGAATACCGGCGAAGAGGCGGTCGTACTGGCGCGGGAGAAGGCGCCGGAACTGATCCTCATGGACATCATCCTCGCCGGCGCCATGGACGGGATCGAGGCCGCGCGCGCGATACAGAAGGATTCCGATATCCCGGTCATCTACCTTACCGCCAACGCGGACAACGCCACCGTCGAGCGTGCCCGCGACACCATGCCCTACGGCTACCTGAACAAGCCCATCAACGACCGTGACCTTCTCACCAATATTGATTCGGCCATTAACAAGCACCGGATGGAGCGGCGGCTCCGGGAGAGCGAAGAGAAATACCGGAACCTCGTCAACAACATCCAGGACGTCATCCTTTCAGCTGACGAAAACGGCATCATTACCTACGTGAGTTCCCGCATAACGGATGTTGCAGGCTATGAGGAAAATGAAATGGTGGGCAAAGGCTTTCTGACCTTCGTGCATCCCGATGACCATGAGAAGGTTATCAGGAACTTTGATTTCAGCAGGGAAGGGAAGTCGGTGTCCGGCGTATACCGGGGTATCACCAGGTCGGGCGACATCAAGTGGCTCAGGACTTCGGGCCGCCCCACCTACGTAGGCGGCCGTTTCAGCGGAGTAAAGATAATACTGAGCGATATTACGGCTCAGAAGCTGGCCGAGGACCAGGCGCAGCGCACCAACGAGGAGCTCATCGCCGCCAACGAGGAACTCCAGGCGACCATCGAGGAACTTGAGTCCGTCAATGAGGAGTTCGAACAGCAGAACCGGGAGCTGGTGGAGGCACGGGAAAACCTGCTGCGGCAGGAGGAAATGCTTCGCAACATTGTCCGGGTCGCGCCGGTGGGTCTCGGCTTTATCGAAAACCGCCTCGTGGTATGGGCTAATGATACCTACGGCGAGATGTTCGGGTATGCCGGGGATGAGATAGCCGGCAAGAGCCTGAGGATGTTTTATGCAACGGAAGAGGAATATAAAAGCGCCGTTATGGAGATGTCCAGGCAGATCCTCGAAAAAGGGTGGGCATCGTTTGAAATTAAGGCGACACGAAAGGACGGCAGCGCCATTGACGTCCACCTCAACACGGTGCCCTTCAAAAAAGGAAAGCTCGACTCGGGAATCGTGTTTGCCGCCATGGATATAACCGACCGCAAGCAGGCCGAAAAGGCCCTGCGGGAAAATGAGGAGAAATACCGTCTTCTCATGGACAATCTGTCCGACAGCGTCTGGGTTCTCGACCTGCAGACCATGACCTTTGTCTACAACAGCCCCTCCAGCATCAACATCCTGGGCTATAACGAGGAGGAATCCCGCAAAAACAAAATAACCGACATAGTCACGCCGCGGTCCCTTGAAATAGTCGGGAAGGTCCTCAATGAAGAGCTTGCCCGGGACGGCCAGCCCGGCGTTGACCCTGACCGCTCGAAGACCCTGCAGCTGGAACAGATACACAAGAACGGCTCCATCGTGTGGACCGAGATGACCATGCGGTTTCTGCGCGACGCATCGGGCAGGCCCGTCAGCATCCTCGGCATATCCCGCGATATCACCGATCGCAGGCGCGCCAGCCAGGCCCTTGCGGAGAGCGAGGAAAAGTACCGGCTCCTCGCGGAAAGCGTGTCAGACATGATCTGGACAATGGACATCCCAACCCGGAGGTTCGTGTACACCAATTATTCGAGCGAAGAATTGACCGGTTATTCCCCTGATGAGCTTCTCGGTAAAACTATCGATCAGATTTTGACGCCGGGATCAGTGGATGCGGCAATGAAGATCCTGGCGGAAGAGGTGGCCCTGGAGGGGACCAAAGATATTGATCCGCGGCGGTCCCGGACCTTTGAGGCTGAATTGGTGCATAAAAACGGATCCGCCCTGTGGATAGAGATTACGGCGCGCTTCATCAGGGACGAGGCGGGGGCGCCCCGGCAGATCCTCGGGCTGGCGCGGGACATCACCCGGCGGAAGCGGATGGAGCTCGCCCTGGCCGAACGGGAGGAAAAGTACC